>NZ_JBQCUS010000003.1:0-113089 GCF_051963015.1 Neisseria sp. P0006.S004
TCCGAACCGTCTTCAGCGACCACCAAAGGGGCAAAACGCAGCGCTATCGAACCGTCCAGCGAAGCAATGACGTAATGTCCGTCCGGGTTCTTGCTGAACCAAATCTGTTCGCTCTCGAACAATACCGGCTCTTCGTCATCTTCATCGACTTCCGGCAAAGGGAACAAACGGCCCTGATCGTCGATATAGGCCAATCCGGCCGCATCGCGGATAATGCGCTGGCAGCCCGGTACGCTCCAGCCCTCGCCGAGCCAGCCGGTACCGTCTTGGTCGGAATAATAGCTGCGGCTCCATACCAAAGGCAAAATGCCTTCAAAGGCAAAGTCGGCTTCACCCTCCAAAAACTTCAACCCGTGTATCGGATTGACCGGACGGCCGGCACCTACCGCCCCCTTACAGGACAAACAGGTTTTAGGGGGGAGTCTTTTGCTGAACTTGCCGTTCATATGGAACATATCGCCGGTACGCACGATATAGCGTTTGCGGATTTTAACCGAGGAAGAATGACGCATCGGCCAGGCCGGTTTGGTGGCGGTGCGGCTTTTTACCCCTTTACGGCCCGGAAGGGCGATTTCGTCGCCATAAGTTTTATCCGTCTTACTGGCATTAAAGACAAAAGCAGGCTTGCGGTTGAGGCGTACGTCTTTGGCGACGGTCTTGGCACCGCCGAGATCGGCAAAGAGTGGGAAGGGGATGGGTGGAACGGAAGGGGGAGCGGGTGGAGGAGGCCAACAGAAATCGGGGACGGTAAAGACGACCCTGAAGTCGCTGCTTTTACGGGCGATTTTATTGACGGCCATGGGGTGCTTTACTCCAGAGATTGGATAGTGATATAGAAGAATAATATCCGTTGACTGAATCTTACTTTATTTGGATATGAAAAGAAAAGCGTACTGAAAAATTTCAGATAGGATTTTTGTGTAAGTCATTGTATAGCTAGGAGAAACAGGAATGAATAGACTAAAATACTAGCACTATGAATTTAACATAATATAAATTATACGAACTTATGTCAGTCGGTATGCTGTAATTTCTATAATTATGGCCACAACCAAGCCCATGTGCTTCTGCCTTCGCCTTGCAGTAAAACTAAAGTTCTACAAGCTGAGGCTGTATTCATGCATTCGAGGCCGACTCCGTAAGTTGATAAGGCTGCGGCAATTTTGGGATGCATGAATTGTTGTTTCGCTCCGGTACCGATAATGATGACTTCAGGACGGTTTTCTGCTGTCTCAATTGCTGATACAAAAATTTGTTCGTTTAATTCTCCGATGGTCGCTTGAGGAATGATGCTCACTTTGCCATCTTGCCAGCAAATGGGTTCTGAGTATGCTTGTTCACCGATTTGCAATATGCCTTGTGAGGATGAAAAAAATGATGTGGCTTCATCGATATGGTTTTCTGTGATTTTCATGGCAATTCCTGTTTTTATGGTAGAACGATTTTTCAGACGGCCTTGGGAAACTTACAAAAAAAGGTGCAAAATCAAGCAATATCAGGTAGGATTCAACGTTTGACCTTGTGCATTGATGCTTTGCTCTGAATTTACGATTGCAAGCGATTATAACAAGCCTTGGTTTTTCGTGATTATTTTAAAGTATCGGCTCAAAAGGAGACACAATGAAGCCAGTAAATATCGGTCTTTTAGGTTTGGGTACAGTCGGTGGCGGTACAGCCACTGTATTGCAGGACAACGCTGCGGAAATCAGCCGCCGCTTGGGACGTGAAGTCCGTATTTCTGCTGTTTGTGATTTGAGCGAAGAAAAAGCCAAACAAATTTGCCCAAATGCTGCTTTTATCAAAGATCCGTTTGAGCTGGTTCAACATCAAGATGTTGATGTTGTTGTTGAATTGTTTGGCGGCACCGGTATTGCCAAAGATGCGGTATTAAAAGCGATTGAAAACGGCAAACACATTGTTACTGCCAATAAAAAACTGCTGGCTGAATACGGCAATGAAATTTTCCCTTTGGCTGAAGAAAAAAATGTCATGGTGCAGTTTGAAGCTGCTGTTGCCGGCGGTATCCCTATTATCAAGGCTTTGCGTGAAGGCTTGGCTGCAAACCAAATCCGTAGCATCGCCGGCATTATTAATGGTACTAGCAACTTCATTCTTACTGAAATGCGTGAAAAAGGCAGTGCGTTTGCAGACGTATTGAAAGAAGCTCAGGCTTTGGGCTATGCCGAAGCTGACCCTACTTTTGATATCGAAGGTCATGATGCCGGCCATAAAATTACCATTATGAGCGCATTGGCATTCGGTACGCCGATGAACTTTTCTGCCTGCTATTTGGAAGGTATCAGCAAACTTGACAGCCGCGATATCAAATACGCTGAAGAACTTGGCTACCGCATCAAATTGTTGGGTATTACCCGCAAAACCGACAAAGGCATCGAGTTGCGTGTACACCCTACTCTGATTCCTGAAAGCCGTCTGCTGGCTAACGTTAACGGCGTGATGAATGCTGTTCGTGTCAATGCTGATATGGTTGGTGAAACCTTGTATTATGGTGCAGGTGCCGGTGCATTGCCGACTGCTTCTGCCGTGGTTGCCGACATCATTGATATTGCCCGACTGATTGAAGCGGAAACTGACCATCGTGTCCCTCACTTGGCATTCCAACCTTCACAAGTTCAAGCGCAAAATATTCTGCCTATGGATGAAATTACCAGCAGCTACTATCTGCGCGTTCAAGCAACTGATGAACCGGGCACTTTGGGTCAAATTGCCGCCCTCTTGGCCAAAGAAAATGTTTCTATTGAGGCTCTGATTCAAAAAGGCGTGATTAATCAAAGCACTGCTGAAATCGTGATTCTGACTCACACCACAGTGGAACACAATGTTAAACGCGCTATCGCAGCGATTGAAGCTCTGAGCTGCGTGGATGCTCCGATCACCATGATCCGCATGGAAAGCCTGCATGACTGAGCAACAAACGGAAAGGCCGTCTGAAGAGCAACTGGTAGCCAGAAAAAAAGCCAAGGCAAAAATCCGCACCATCCGCATTTGGGCATGGATTATTTTGTCTTTGCTGGCGCTGACTGCCCTGCTCTCACAATGCGCCATGAACAAGCCGCAGATGAAACAAAATGTGGTGGAATCTTGCGTGAAAAACATTCCTTTTGCTGAAAAATGGCAAGCTGATTTGAAGGCAAAAGGTTTGGATGCTCAAAACGAGAAATTAGCTCAAGACTATTGTGTCTGCATGTGGGATCAGCCTTTAAGCAAACTCTCTGACGAGCAAATCCGAAACTTCGGCAAAATCAGCCCTGAGGAGCAACTCAAACTCTTGGGGGGCGCGGAATCTTTTGAAGCACGCGATCAGCAATGCGTAGCTGATTTAAAGGCTGAGTGAACCAATATCGGTTTAAGCCAAAGCTACAAGGCCGTCTGAACAACAGACGGCCTTTCTTATATTGAATAAATAGTAATAAGAATTGATTTCATTATATTTTAAGTTTAAGATAGCTTGGTAAATTGCTTTTCTATGGTTATTGCCATGCGTTACCACTTTCCTATTGCCGTTGATATTTATGATTTTTTGTATACCGGCCGGTTTGACTATCTGGAAATCGGACAATCGGCAGAGTCTATTTTGCAGATGTTTCCTGCGCCTGATTGCGTCCCTAAAGGCTTGTTGGTGCAAAAAGGCTGGAATATTTGGCTTTATGGTGATATCGAACTGCATTTCTCCGACAATCGGCTGACACAGATTCGCGCTGATTTTCAGCCTGATGCTGCACTAAGTGGCGGCCGTTGGGTAAAGTTGAATCCGTGGTTTTTTGCAAATGGCTGCCTTGATGTATATGCCGTCATTCAACGCTTGGTACAACGCAATATCGATTTTATTAAAACGGAAACGCACACCAATTTGATTTTACAGCTACAAAGCGGAGTTGAATTGATTTTTGAAAAATGTCGGGGCATGCAACTTGCCTCATTCCGCAAACAAAAAGCTTCCCTGCCCCATTGGGCGCGTGAAACGGCTTCTTAAATAAACAATGCCGTCTGAAAACATCATTTCAGACGGCATTATCAGTTACAAACCATTCAATAACTGTCGGATTTTCGTCATCGCCATAGAAGTCTGTTCATTACAGCCCACAGTCCCTACTCCGCTATCAAAGCAATCAATGCTGCTGACGCTGCAAAAGTGGGCATAGGCCATTTTCAACTCCCTGGCCAAAACAGCTTCGGGCATACCGGTCATACCGAGTACATCTACGCCGTCACGTCGATAACGGGCAATTTCTGCGCGGGTTGGACGGCGTGGGCCTTGCAGGCAACCATAAACGGCGGAGTCGTAAATCGGCACATTGTGCGCTTTCGTGATATTTAATAACTTTTGTCGCAATTCATTGCAATAAGGGTTGAAAAAATCGGTATGGACGACAGGGCATTCTTGGCCTTCAAAAAAAGTATCTTTACGGCCATAGGTATAGTCAATCAAATCGTCCGGCAACACCAGACTGCCGTTTTCAAAATCAGGGTTGATACCGACGACTGAAGAAATGGCAATAATGTTTTCAACGCCTAAAGAGTGCAATGCCCAGATATTGGCGCGATAGTTGATTTCATGCGGCGCGATGGTATGGCTGAAGCCGTGTCGGGCGAGAAAAACAATGTCCAAGCGCCCCAACCTGCCGAACAAAATAGGACTGCTGGTTAAGCCGTATGGAGTGCGTACGATTTTTCGTTCAGTAATTTCGAGTTCCGGCAGTTTGGTCAAACCGCTGCCGCCGATAATGGCTAACATATAGACTTCCTTTGTTATCAATGGCCGTCTGAAACTTGGATTTCAGACGGCCTTAATATCATCGATTTATTTATGTTTGTAGAAATGGCTGCCGAAATAGGCAGATGCACCTTCACGCAATAAAACCAATGTTACGGCGGCAAGCGGCAGACCGGCAAGCATACCGACAAAACCCATCAGTTGTCCGAAAGCCATCAACGAGAAAATCACCCAGAACGGAGACAAACCGATGCGGTCGCCGACGATTTTAGGCGTAATGAAAAAGCTTTCCAAGAATTGTCCGACACCGAATACAGCCCAGACCATCAACAAACCCTGCCATGAGCCATATTGCAAAAGCGCGGCAACTGTCGCCAGCAAAAGGCCGGTAAATGCACCCAAATACGGAATAAATACCAAAATACCGGCAATCATACCGATGGCAAAGCCGGAATCCAAACCGACCAGCATCAAGCCCAAGCCATAGACCAAGCCCATAATCATCATCACCATCAGCTGGCCACGCAGAAACTCGCCCAAAACTTCATCCATATTGCCGCTGATACGCGTGTAAGTTTCGATAAAACGGCGCGGAACCAATTTGCTGATTCCGGAAGACCAGCGTTTCCAATCCAACAAGAAGTAATACAGCAGCAAAGGTAACAACACCAAATTGCTGACGCCGCTGATGACGTTACCACTTTGACGCATCAAGGTAGGAATCCATTCTTTGAGCGTATTGCTCAACTCATCCGTATGCGACTGCAACCATGCAATAATTGATTCTTGATCGATTTGAATATAATCCCCGCTGACGCTATTGAGCCACGGCAGCAATTTGTTTTGAACAAAGCCTACGATTTGTGGCAGGCGTTCGGCCAGATTGTTAAACTGGTTCAACAACATAGGTACGATAATCAGCACCAACGACAGCAATATCAGCAAAGCCAGTGCCATAATAATCATAGAGGCCGGCACGCGACGGATACGCTTCAGTTGCAACCATTCGACCAAGGGATTCAAAACATAGGCCAAAACGGCAGCTACGATAAACGGCGTCAAAACATCGCCCAAGGCATATAAAAGCCAAATAAAGGCCGCGATAACGCAAGCCATAATAATCCACGGTTTTACACTGCGCGCTTTCTTTTGATACATAAAAAGGTATTTCCCAATTGATGTTTAAGGTTTTCGAAATAAATAAGCAGTATAACAGATTCACAAAGGCCGTCTGAACGCGCGACGACTATTAAGATAAAATAAAAATTGTTGACAATAATGCCAAAAAATTCAGCATGAATCCTCCAATTTAAGATAAAATACGCTCCGACAATCTACCCATACCCTAATAAGGAAATCCAATGAGCACTTCTTTGAGCTATCGTGACGCAGGCGTGGATATCGACGCAGGCGATCAACTGGTCGAAAACATCAAACCTTTTGCCAAGCGTACTATGCGCCCTGAAGTGTTGGGTGATTTGGGCGGTTTCGGCGCTTTGGTCGAAATCGGCAAAAAATATAAAAATCCGGTATTGGTTTCCGGTACGGACGGCGTCGGCACCAAGCTGAAACTGGCATTCGACTGGGACAAACACGATACCGTCGGCATCGATTTGGTTGCCATGAGCGTCAACGATATTTTGGTTCAAGGTGCAGAACCTTTGTTCTTCTTGGACTATTTCGCTTGCGGCAAGCTGGATGTTGCCCGCGCGACTGATGTGATTAAAGGCATTGCCCAAGGTTGCGAAGAATCCGGTTGCGCTTTGATTGGCGGTGAAACTGCCGAAATGCCGGGCATGTATCCCGAAGGCGAATACGACTTGGCCGGTTTTGCCGTCGGCGTGGTTGAAAAAGAACGCGTGATTAACGGCCGCAGCATTCAGGCCGGAGACGTTGTTTTGGGCTTGGCTTCCAACGGCGCACACTCCAACGGCTACTCTTTGGTACGCAAAATCATCGAGCGCGACAATCCTGATTTGGATGCGGAATTTGACAACGGCAAAACCTTGCGCGAAGCCATCATCGCCCCTACCCGCCTGTATGTGAAACCTATCCTTGCCGCTTTGGAAAAATTCACCATTAAAGGCATGGCCCACATTACTGGCGGCGGCATTACCGAAAACGTACCTCGCGTTTTGCCTGAAAATACCGTCGCACAAATCGATGCCAAAGCGTGGGAATTGCCTAAACTGTTCCAATGGCTGCAAAAAGCAGGCAATGTGGAAACCCAAGAAATGTACCGTACCTTCAACTGCGGTATCGGCATGGTCGTTATCATTGCTAAAGAAGATGCCGATGCGGTACAAGCATTCTTGAGCGAACAAGGCGAAACCGTTTACCGTTTGGGCGCAGTTCGTGAGCGAAACGGCGACGAACATCAAACCCAAGTGGCTTGATTTGAGATGTAATTAAAAAAGTGCGGATGATGAATCCGCACTTTTTATTGTTTATGGTCTAGGAAAATCTTCACCCTAACCTACTTCTTCCAAAAAGCCAGCCAACTGCGCCGTATCGTGGGCAATCATCAGCTCTTCATTGGTTGGAACAACCAAAACAGCCGGCATAGAACCTGTCGGGCTGATGATACCGGAGTTGCCGTAGCGTTTGTCCATATTGGCTTTGGTGTCGATGTGCAGACCTAAGAAATCCAAGTAGGAAACAGTTTTAGCGCGGATATTACGCGAGTTTTCGCCGATACCGCCGGTAAACACGAGTGCATCAATGCCGCCACAAGCTACTGCCATCGAAGCAATGTATTTGGCAAGGCGGTAAGTCATCACTTCCAGAGCCAAGCGTGCGCCTTCATGGCCTTCATCCGCAGCAATTTCCAAAGAACGGCAGTCGTTGGAGAGTTCGGAAATACCGAGCAAGCCTGATTTTTTGTTCAGCATTTCATTAACTTGTGCAACATCCAAACCGGCGTGTGAAGTCAGGTAGCTGTATACGCCCGGGTCGATGTCGCCGCAGCGCGTACCCATTACCAAGCCTTCGATCGGCGTGAAGCCCATACTGGTGTCAACGGATTTGCCGTTTTTGATCGCGGTAATGGATGCGCCATTGCCTAAGTGGGCAATAATCATGCGGATGTCTTCCAACGGTTTGCCCAAGATGCGTGCGGCTTCAGGGGCAACGTAACGCATACTGGTACCGTGGAAACCGTAGCGGCGGAAAGCGTATTTTTTACGCAATTCGCGCGGAACGGCATAAGTGTAGGCACGCTCCGGCATGGTTTGGTGGAACGAAGTATCCATCACGCCGACATTGGGCAGGCCCGGGAAATGCTCTTGCGCAGCCAAAATGCCGTTGATATTGGCAGGGTTGTGCAGCGGAGCGAGCGGAATGCAGGCATTGAGTTCGTCCATTACTGCTTGGTCGATCAAAACAGATTCGCTGTATTTTTCGCCGCCGTGAGCGATGCGGTGGCCGATGGCTTTAATGCGGTCGTGCAGGCCGTGTTTTTCAAGCTCTTTCAACAGCATACCTACGGCACCGGCATGATCGTTACGGCCGGTCAAAGCTGTTTGGCATTTTTTGCCGTCTTTGCTGAACGTAATGACTGCTTCGGGCGTACCCAAACGTTCGCCGAGACAGCTTAAGAGAACTTTACCGTTTTTACGGTCGATAACGGCACCTTTGAGTGAAGAGCTGCCGCAGTTCAGAACAAGAATGAGTTGGTTGGACATGGTGTTTCTCCTTTGAATTTTTGATTGTTTTTTTGGCTTCAGGCCGTCTGAAAAGAGCAAAAACATTTGAGAGCTTTTCAGATTGCCTTTGGTTTGGTGTTTAGTCAGGCTTTATGCCCAACCCTAATCTCCATTGCAGGTATCGCTTACCTGACTAAAATCTGCTTATTTGGTTTTCAGACGGCCTTGTTTAATGGCGTGGCCGTCTGAAAACTTAAAAGCAATCTTCCGGCACTCGGACTTGTCCTTCCATAATCACGCGTGCGCTACGGCTCATGACCGCTTTGGTGGCCGTCCATTGTCCGTCCTGACATTCGGCGGCAGCACCGACACGCAGTGTGCCTGACGGATGGCCGAAGCGGACTTCTTTACGCGCTCCGCCTCCGGCTGCAAGGTTGACCAGCGTTCCGGGCACGGCGGCGGCGGTAGCGATGGCAACTGAAGCGGTGCCCATCATGGCATGGTGCAATTTGCCCATGCTCAACGCGCGTACCAATAAGTCGATGTCGGCAGCTTTGACGGTTTTGCCGCTTGAAGCGGTGTAATCGGCCACAGGGGCGACAAAAGCGACTTTCGGAGTATGGGCGCGGGTGGCGGCCTCGGATACATCACTGATCAAGCCCATTTTCAGTGCACCATACGCACGGATGGTTTCAAATTTTTCCAGAGCCGCGGCATCGTTGTTGATGTCGTCTTGCAACTCTTTGCCTGTGTAGCCCAAATCTGCGGCATTCAGGAAAATGGTTGGAATACCGGCATTGATAAGCGTGGCTTTCAGACGGCCTATATTCGGCACATCAATTTCATCGACCAAATTGCCGGTTGGGAACATACTGCCTTCGCCGTCGGCCGGATCTAAAAATTCGATTTGTACTTCGGCTGCCGGAAACGTTACGCCGTCAAGCTCAAAATCACCTGTTTCCAACACTGCGCCGTTTTGCATCGGTACATGGGCAATAATGGTTTTGCCGATGTTTTTCTGCCAGATTTTGACGGTACACAGGCCGTCTGAAGGGATTTTGGATTTATCGACCAAGCCTTGCTCGATGGCAAATGCGCCCACGGCGGCGGTCAGATTACCGCAGTTGCCGCTCCAATCGACAAAAGGTTTGTCGATGGAAACTTGTCCGAACAAGTAATCGACATCGTGATCGGTACGTTCGGATTTGTCCAAAATCACGGCTTTGCTGGTGGACGAACTGGCATTACCCAAACCGTCAATCTGTTTGCCGTAAGGGTCGGGACTGCCGAGTACGCGCAAGAGGATTTTGTCGCGTGCCTCGCCTGCTTGCTGTGCAGCGGCCGGCAGATCGGTACGTTTGAAGAAAATGCCTTTAGATGTACCGCCGCGGTAGTAAACGGCTGGGATTTTAATTTGCGGCATTTCGGATTCTCCTTTGTATTTTTTAGTATGGTTTTTTCAGACGGCCCCTCAAACATTCGAGGCCGTCTGAAAACCTTTTTTAGCGTAGCCCGGGCATTTTGACGATACCCGATTTACCTTACGCTGCATTTCCTTCTAAAAAGTCTTGTGCGAAACGTTGCAACACGCCACCGGCTTCATATACCAACACTTCTTCTGCGGTATCGAGGCGGCAGGTCACCGGAACTTCGACGGTTTCGCCGTTTTTACGGTGAATCACGAGGGTCAGGTCGCAACGCGGTGTGCGTTCGCCGACAACATCGTAGGTTTCCGTACCGTCCAGTTGCAGGGTATGGCGGTTGGTACCCGGTTTGAACTGCAGCGGCAACACGCCCATACCGATCAAGTTAGTGCGGTGGATACGCTCGAAGCCTTCGGCAACAATCGCTTCCACGCCGGCGAGGCGTACGCCTTTTGCAGCCCAGTCGCGGCTTGAGCCTTGACCGTAGTCCGCACCGGCAATGATGATGAGCGGCTGTTTGCGGTTCATATAGGTTTCGATGGCTTCCCACATGCGCATGGTTTGGCCTTCTGGTTCAACGCGTGCCAGTGAACCTTGGCGTACGCTGCCGTCTTCGTTTCTTACCATTTCGTTAAACAGTTTCGGATTGGCGAAGGTTGCGCGTTGGGCGGTCAAGTGGTCGCCGCGGTGGGTTGCGTAAGAGTTGAAGTCTTCTTCAGGCAAACCCATTTTTGCCAAATATTCGCCTGCGGCACTGCTGGACAAAATCGCATTGGACGGTGAGAGATGGTCGGTGGTGATGTTGTCGGGCAAAATCGCCAGCGGACGCATACCGCTCAATGTGCGTTCCCCTGCCAGTGCGCCTTCCCAGTAAGGCGGGCGGCGGATATATGTGGACATTGGACGCCAGTCGTACAACGGGCTTGGTGCTTTTTGCGCTGTGCCGGTGTCGAACATCGGGATATAAACGTCGCGGAATTGTTTCGGTTTCACATATTCGGCAACGATGGCATCGATTTCTTCATCGGTAGGCCAGATGTCTTTCAGGCGGATTTCTTTGCCGTCTGCAACGCCGAGTACGTCGTTTTCAATATCGAAACGGATGCTGCCTGCCAGTGCGTAGGCAACGACCAACGGAGGCGAAGCGAGGAAAGCCTGTTTCGCATACGGATGGATGCGGCCGTCGAAGTTGCGGTTGCCTGACAATACGGCGGTAGCGTACAAATCGCGGTCGATGATTTCTTTTTGGATTTTCGGATCCAGCGCGCCGCTCATGCCGTTACAGGTGGTACATGCGAAGGCAACGATACCGAAGCCGAGTTTTTCCATTTCAGGCAGCAGGCCTGCTTCTTTCAAATAGATTTCGGCTACTTTTGAACCCGGGGCAAACGAAGATTTCACCCAAGGTTTGCGTTGCAAGCCGAGGCGGTTTGCATTACGTGCCAACAGCGCGGCGGCAACAACGTTGCGCGGATTGGAAGTATTGGTACAGGAAGTAATCGCGGCAATAATCACTGCACCGTCAGGCATTTGGCCGTCTGAAGGCTCTTCGTAAGGTTTAGCCAAGCCTTTGCTGGCCAAATCGGCGGTCGCAAAACGGGCATGCGGGTTACTTGGACCTGCCATATTGCGCGTTACGCTGCTTAAATCAAATTTCAATACGCGAGGATAAACGGCGGTTTTCAAGGCGTCTGCCCACAAGCCTGCGGTTTTGGCGTAGGTTTCCACCAATTTCACTTGCGCATCGTCGCGACCGGTCAGTTTCAAATAATCAATGGTTTGCTCATCAATAGCGAACATCGCGGCAGTTGCGCCGAACTCAGGGGTCATATTGGAAATGGTGGCACGGTCGCCGATGGACAGACTTCTTGCACCTTCGCCGAAGAATTCGACAAATGCGCCAACCACGCGCTCTTTACGCAAGAATTCGGTCAGTGCCAACACGATGTCGGTGGCAGTAATGCCCGGCTGGCGTTTGCCGGTCAGCTCAACGCCGACAATATCAGGCAGACGCATCATGGAGGCACGGCCCAACATTACGGTTTCGGCTTCCAAACCACCCACACCTACGGAAATCACGCCCAATGAATCGACGTGCGGCGTATGTGAGTCAGTACCGACGCAGGTGTCAGGGAATGCCACGCCGTTTTTGACTTGGACAACCGGCGACATTTTTTCCAAATTGATTTGGTGCATAATGCCGTTGCCCGCAGGAATCACGTCCACATTTTCAAATGCGGTTTTTGTCCAGTTGATGAAGTGGAAACGGTCTTCGTTACGTCTGTCTTCGATTTCGCGGTTTTTGCGGAAGGCATCAGGATCGTAACCGCCGCATTCAACGGCCAAAGAGTGGTCGACGATGAGCTGGGTTTGCACCACCGGATTCACTTTGGAAGGATCGCCGCCTTTTTCGGCAATTGCATCACGCAGGCCCGCCAAATCCACCAACGCTGTCTGACCCAGAATATCGTGACACACCACGCGCGCCGGATACCAAGGGAAGTCGATTTCCTGCTTTCCCTCAATCAGTTGGCCCAGCCAGCTTTGCAGTGTAGGCAGGTCGACTTTGTCTGCGCGGTTGACCAAGTTCTCAGCCAAGATACGGCTTGTATAAGGCAGCTTGTCGTAAGAGCCTGGTTTGATGTCTTCACACGCCTGACGCGCGTCGTAATATTCCAAATCCGTACCGGGCAAAGCTTTACGGTAGCGTTGGTTGGCAGTCATGTCGGTTCTCCTAAATCTATTCTTTTTTTGGTTTTGGGGTTTCAGACGGCCTGTTGATTCGGACCTTAAGGCCGTCTGAAACCATAAATTCTGTTTTATTGCTTGTTGTCTGAAATCTATTCGCGGTATGAAAAAAAATTGCTGCTCCGCTACCATCATTCCCGTATAGACGGAAATCCAAACTTAAATCTTTCAGTACTCTTTACAGCAGAACATTTCAACTTTTGAATTTCTGCCTGTATGGGAATGACGACAGCAGAGCAGCATGTTTTCCAAACGGCCGGCTCTCTCTCTCTCGCATACTGCACTAGGCCGTCGAAAAACGAAAACTTAATTTATTCATTGTTTTCAAACGGCATTTCGAGATGGGGCGGGCTGGCGGCCCACCCTGCTGTTACGCGTATTAGCGGTTTTCAATCTCCACGAATGCCAAATCTTCAGGGCCTGTGTAGTTTGCGCTCGGACGGATGATTTTGCCGTCTTTGCGTTGCTCGAGAACGTGTGCGCTCCAACCGGTTGTACGGGAAATTACGAACAGCGGTGTGAACATAGCGGTCGGTACGCCCAATTTTTGGTAGGAAACAGCGGAGAACCAGTCCAGATTCGGGAACATTTTTTTCTCTTCCCACATCACGCTCTCCAAGCGTTCGGCAATGTCAAAGAGGCGCATATCGCCGGTTTCTTTGCTCAAACCGCGTGCCACTTCTTTAATGACAACGTTGCGAGGGTCGGAAATGGTGTACACCGGATGACCGAAACCGATCACGATTTCTTTGCGGCCGATGCGTTCGCGGATATCTGCTTCGGCTTCGTCGGCATTGCGGTAGCGTTTTTGAATATCGTAAGCCACTTCATTCGCGCCGCCGTGTTTCGGACCTTTCAACGCGCCGATTGCACCGGTAATGCTGGAGTACATATCAGAACCTGTACCGGCAATCACGCGGGCGGTGAAGGTAGAAGCGTTGAACTCGTGTTCAGCATACAGAATCAGTGAAACGTGCATGGCTTTGATGTGTGATTCGCTTGGGCGTTTGCCGTGCAATAGGTGCAGGAAATGACCGCCGATGGTCTCTTCGTCGCTTTCAACTTCAATGCGTTTGCCGTTGTGCGAATATTGATACCAGTACAGCAGGATGCTGCCAAGGCTGGCGATCAGTTTGTCGGCGATGTCGCGCGCTTCACTTTCCGGATGGCTTTCACGTTCAGGATGAACGCAGCCCAGCATGGATACGCCGGTACGCATC
This sequence comes from Neisseria sp. P0006.S004, assembly GCF_051963015.1. Taxonomy (NCBI): domain Bacteria; kingdom Pseudomonadati; phylum Pseudomonadota; class Betaproteobacteria; order Neisseriales; family Neisseriaceae; genus Neisseria; species Neisseria sp. P0006.S004. The sequence continues at coordinate 13,772 of NZ_JBQCUS010000003.1, forward strand.
ACGTCCATCGGATGGGTATGTGCAGGCAGGCTTTCCAAAACTTTAATCACACGGATAGGCAGGCCGCGCATGGATTTGAGTTTGGCTTTATAAGCGGCCAGCTCGAATTTGTTGGGCAGATGACCGTGAATCAGCAGGTGGGCGACTTCTTCAAACTCGCATTTTTGTGCCAAATCCAAGATGTCGTAACCTCGATAGCTCAAATCGTTACCGGTACGGCCAACGGTACACAATTCGGTATTACCGGCCGCAACGCCAGAAAGCGCAACGGATTTTTTAGGTTTGAAGGTCGGGGTTTGAGTAGTTTCAGTCATGGTATTTCTCCTTTGTATTTTTATGGGTTTTATTTTTCAGACGGCCGATGCGGATTTGTTGAAAGGCCGTCTGAAAGCGGTTACTTATTTTTGAAACAATTTATCCAGTTTTTGCTCGAAGGCATGATAGTTCAGATTCTCGTACAGCTCGGCACGGGTTTGCATAGTGTCAACCACTGCAGCCTGAGTGCCATCGCGCATAATCGCTTCGTAAACATTCAAAGCGGCTTTGCTTGCTGCGCGGAACGATGACAGTGGATACAGCACCAGCGACACGCCGTTTTCAGCCAGCTCGCTTTGGGTATAAAGCGGCGTTGCACCAAACTCGGTAATGTTGGCCAATACCGGTGCTTTCACTGCATCTGCAAATTGGCGGTACATTTTCAAATCGGTCATGGCTTCAGGGAAAATCATGTCTGCACCGGCTTCGACACAAGCCTGAGCGCGTTCGATAGCGGCATCCAAACCTTCTACCGCCAGCGCATCGGTACGCGCCATAATCACGAAGTTCTCATCAACGCGGGCATCTACGGCAGCTTTGATACGGTCGACCATTTCATCTTTAGAAACGATGGCTTTGTTCGGACGGTGGCCGCAGCGTTTTTGCGCTACCTGATCTTCGATGTGAACCGCTGCAACACCAGCGCGTTCAAAGTTGCGAATGGTACGGGCAATATTAAATGCACCGCCCCAACCCACATCGATGTCCACCAGCAGAGGCGTATCCACGTTGTCCGTAATGCGTCGTGCGTCGATCAGCACATCTTCCATTGTGGTAATGCCCAAATCAGGGATACCGCAAGAGCAGGCTGCCACGCCGCCGCCGGACAGGTAAATCGCTTTGAAACCGCTTTGGGTGGCCAATCGTGCAAAATAAGCATTGACGCAACCGACTACGGCAAGAGGATTCGATTCTTTCACGGCTTGGCGGAAACGTGCTCCGGCAGAGTGTTGGCTCATCATATTTCTCCTTTATAGACTTTTTTCAGTATTAATCGGACGGCTCGGTTTTTCATAACTTGAAACGAACCGTTTAAAAAGAAACAATCGTTCTAAAAACTGTTTTCAGACGGCCTGTAAAATTTCAATCATCAACCATCTGAAAATTTAAAATCAATAAATACAAATAGTTATCAAAACCAATAAATACAATAAGGTTGAAGCGGAGGCGTACGTTTTTTAATTTTTATTAATCAAAATATGAATTCGATTGGAGATACAGATATTTTAAAACCCGAAACGTTTGTAGGAATGCGGAAACTGGATTCGGGTCGAGAGCCTTCAGACCGTCGCGACTGCCAATAAGCTGGCAGCGACGGGAGCGGCAGAGACGGGAGAAAATCTATAACAAGAGAGAGTGGTTTGATACAGATTCATGATGATGTTCCTTTGTAGTGCAATGTAGTTTTTATTTATGGAAACAAATTTAAAAAATAAAACCAGTCTTGTCAAACACTTTTTTCAAAAAAATTATAAAAAATTCAGTTATTAATAAACGATTTTTTCACAACAAATGTAAAAAACGGACAGGCTGTACCACATCAAACCCTTATGTGGTCTAGCTTCTGTCCGTTTTGTACTTTTGGCTGATAGTCAGAATAATTGTAAACAATCTATCTAAAAATAATTTATAATTGATTCATTTATAAAGAACTTTTAAATATGCCTTCTGAAAAAATTAAAATTTTTGCCTTTAAATTTTCAGACGGCCTTTGCATGATGACTACTCTGCACTAAATGCCGTCTGAAAAGTCTGTTTGCCAATGGTAATGTCGGCAGTGTAATCATGGCGGCCTTCGACGCAAAACGGCAAGCGGATTTGCGCAGCCTGCCAACTTTGCGGCGATTGTTGCGTCAGGTTATAGCGGTTGAAGCCCATGTCCATGTTTTTCATACTGAAACTGATACTGACCGCGCCCGTATTCTTCGGCACATTCTCCACCACAATATCAAACGGATCGTGTGTATTGATGGAGGTTGCACGCACTTTTGAACCGTCAGGCAGGACGCAGCCTTGTGTCAGACTACATTCGACTACATTCGCTTTTGACTGTTGCCGCTGCCACCAATCCAAAAGCAGCAGTTTGGCCGCCGCAAACACAATCAGTAAAACAGCGGCAATCAGTAGTTTTTGATTTTTACTCATTTCAGACGGCCTCAATGTCATTATCGGTCACAACGGCATGCGCACCCATGCTCTGCCACTGTTCACAATAAATGGAAACCATACTTTCCGGAGCAGCTGCAATCACCGGCATAGCCACGCCTTGCGCCAAAATATCGACAACTTGCTTGGCTGCCGCTTTATTCGCTACTTTCCATACGACAGCATCCGCATTTTGCACCTGCTGCCATTGTTCGGCATTTTCAATGATTGGCCACACGCTGGGCGCTTCTATCGGCTTGCCTTGCTGCCAATTGGCAAATTCCAACAATACGGCAGAGGCGGTTTGATGCTGAGCCGATAGATATGGCACAACATGATATTCGCCCATGCTGTTTTGACCGCTCAAGCCGCTTTTCAGACGGCCTTGAAGTTGGCGCGGAATGGATAGGGAGCGTAACAATGCGCTATTGGCAGGCAACATCGGCTCAACGGTAAAATCCCCTGCCTTTTGCCATGCCCATTTCTGCCCTTCCCTCGATTGGATTTCACCTGTCCATTGGTCGGCTTCCACCCATAAAAAATGCAGGCGTACATGTGCGTGTTCGTAGGAATAGACTTTGGTCAGCCACGGCGTAGCGGCGAGGATACGGATGCCGAGTTCTTCTTCAAACTCGCGTTGCAAGGCTTGAAAATCGCTTTCGCCTGCCTCAACCTTGCCGCCGGCAAATTCCCAATAACCGGCATACGGCTTGCCCTCCGGGCGGGAACTGAGCAGGTAGCGGCCGTTTTTGTCGAGCAAAATTCCGGCAACCACTTGTACCAATGGACGTGTGTCTTCAGTCATCATGAGATTATTCTTATATGCGGCAGGCGGCGACACCTGCCGATTTATGCGTAAAAAAACGATGTCGGGCCCATACGCCCGACTTTTAACAAATATCTAATCCTTCAGGCCGTCTGAAAAGGATTTTATCTTTCAGAATACTTAAATCCGGCCTTATTTTTCCGCAATGACAAAAGCCATAACGGTATCCTCTTCATCGCTCATACTGAGATGGCAGCCGCTGATACCCTGCTCCTCCAGCCATTTGGTCAAAGCCGGTGCAAAAAACAATTCAGGTTTGCCCAGTGCGTCATGTCCAACACCGATATTGCGGAAAGACACCACGCCGCGTATGCCCGTACCGACGGCTTTGGCAAAAGCTTCTTTGGCGGCAAAGCGTTTGGCAAGATAGTTGACCGGCTTGCCTGCCTGTGGAAACTCCAACAGCTCTTCCGGGCTGAGAATGCGTTGCGCAAATGCCAGTCCGAATTTTTTGTTCAGGCGGATAATGCGTTTGAGGGAAACAATGTCTGTACCAATTCCGTAAATCATGGGTCTGCTCCTTGTTTAAATAGTCAGGCCGTCTGAAAGTGTGAATACCGGCCAAAGCCAATTGTCTTAGTCGGTATGACTGATGCCGTTAAGGCAGCATTCTGGCTCTGAACATGACTTCCTTCATTTGGCGGACAGCTTCTGGCAAGCCGAGGAAGAGTGCTTGGGAAATCAGCGAATGCCCGATGTTCAACTCGCGGATGGCAAGAATTTGAGCAATCGGCGTTACGTTGTGAATGGTCAGGCCGTGTCCGGCGTTGACGACCAAACCCAAATCGCTGGCGTAATGCGCGCCGTTTTGAATGCGCTCGAATTGTTTCATTCGCTCGGCGTGGCTGTGCGCATCGGCATACGCACCGGTGTGCAATTCGATAACGGGCGCGCCAACATCATAAGCGGCTTGGATTTGCGCGTTGTCGGCATCGATAAACAAGGACACGCGGATGCCTGCGTCGGTCAGGATTTTGGTGAACTCGGCCACTTTATCCTGTTGCGCCAATACGTCCAAACCGCCTTCGGTGGTTACTTCTTGACGTTTTTCAGGCACGATGCACACATCTTCCGGCATGACGTTGAGCGCGTTTTCCAGCATTTCTTCCGTCAGCGCCATTTCCAAATTCAGGCGCGTGCGGATGGCGTTTTTAACGGCGAACACGTCCGCATCTTTAATATGGCGGCGGTCTTCACGCAAGTGCATGGTAATCAAATCTGCACCGTGGGTTTCCGCAATCAGCGCTGCTTCGACAGGGCTGGGATAAATCGTACCGCGCGCATTGCGGACGGTGGCAATATGGTCGATGTTTACGCCTAACAACATAATAATGTCCTTTCTTTAAGGTTTCAGACGGCCTGAACCTTCTCATATCAAAGGCCGTCTGAAAAAAAATTCAACTGCCCAAGCCAAACTGCTGTAACTGCTGCAAAACCTGCCGAGACTTAATGCCCTCGGGTAGAAGGTTGTCAATCAAAAGCCGCGCCACTTTCAAAGCCTGCCCGAGGCTTTCCTGATGAACGAAACTGCCTTCCCTCAAATCGATTAACGTCGCACCCGATACGGCAACGCCTTTATTGAGCGGATGGAAACGGTCGGCCTCAGCCAAAGGCACCACAGCCTCTTCCGGTGTGAGCCAATAAGTTTCTTCGCCGTTGATTTCATTGCCGTTGCCGTCATGGAACAAATCGGGGGCAAAGCCCAAGCGTGTCAACAGCAACCATTCAAAACGGCGCAAGGCGGCAATGTGGTTGGCCTCGCAACAAATGGTTTTCATGGTTTCCGCCAAAACATCGTAAAGCTCGGGCAACGGGTCTTCACGGACGGTCAACTTCAGCATCAACTCGTTCACATACAATCCGCTGAACAAAGCCCTGCCCTGCGGCTGCGGCCAACCGCCTATCCATTCGGCACGATGCAGAGTCTTCAACTCTTGCGAGCCATACCAAGACGCGCTCACCGGCACAAACGGCACCAACACGCCGCGCAATTCGCTCTGCCGTTTGCGTGCGCTTCTGGCCAACAAAGCCACACGTCCATAACGGCGGCTGAATGCCTCCACCCACAAGCTGCTCTCGCGCCAAGGGGCGGAAGCAAGCAGAAAGACAGGTTCGTGATTGATGCGGTTCGGTTGCGCCATAAGGGTTTGGAAAGATAAAGATTGTGTCGATTATAACGGAAAATCGACACGAAAGGCCGTCTGAAAGGCCTGCTTCTGTGAACAACGCCTGAAAACCTTTATAATCCGTTTTCAATAATTTTCCGATTTTGTTGACTTTATGCCGAAATTCCAGCTCAAATCCACGCTTTCCATACTTTCTCTCGCCCTGTTATCCGCCTGCTCCTTGGTGAAATACCAACCCGTTGCCGGTATTGATGCAGTCGATTTGAAGCAAGGCTACCGCTTTGAAACCAGCAAACTCCAGCGGGAAAACGATGACGATACCTTAATTGTCATCATGTTTTCAGGCGGAGGAACACGTGCGGCGGCGTTGGGTTACGGCGTTTTAGAACAGCTCAATCAGCAGCAGGTAACCATCGGCGGTAAGAGAAAATCCTTGCTGGCCAACGTCGATGTCGTCGTCGGCGTATCCGGCGGCTCGGTTTTGGCCGCCTATTTCGCATTGAAAGGCGAAGACACTATCCCATTGTTTTACAAACGCTTCCTGCATCAAAACTTCCAACGCCAAGTCGTCAAACAGGCATTCTCCATGTCCAATCTGCCCCGACTGGCCTCACCTGAATACGGACGCGGCGATCTGTTGCAGGAGCAGTTTGAAAACTACCTTTTCGGCAAAACCACTTTCCGCGATTTGGAAAAAAATGCCAAGGGCCCGTTTGCCATCATTTCCGCCACCGATATGGGTATAGGCGAGCGTTTCAATTTCACGCAGGAATATTTCGACCCGATGTGTATCGACTTGGGCGACTTGCGACTTGCCCGCGCCGTCGCAGCTTCAAGCTCCGTGCCTATGGTATTTGCACCGATCACCCTAAACAACAACGGCGGACGCTGCAACTACACGCCGCCGATCAAAATCGAAGATGCAGACGACAGCGAAACAGGCAGACAACAAAGCCGCACCATAAAAGAATTTTACGAGCGCTTCCAAAAATACGCAGACGGGAAAAACCGACCCTATATCCACCTGATAGACGGCGGCCTGACCGACACTCTGGGTATGCGCAGCCTTTTAGATATGACGGAAATGTACCCGGAAAAAATCCTGACAAACAAAATCCTGCAAAACAACATCCGCCATATCGTCGTCATCAACGTCAATGCGCAAAACCAAGTCAGCAGCAATTTGGACAAAACCGCGGCCGTTCCCGGTTTCCGCGACGTTGTCTCCTCTATCGTCAATATCCCCATTGACCAAAACTCGCAAGAATCCCTGCGCCGTTTCCGTGCCTTCGTCGATCAGTGGAATAAAGACAAACAAACCGACGGCATCAGCTTCTCCTTCGTCAGCCTCAACCTCAAAGACCTCCCTCCTTCCGAGTTAAGGGAAAAAGTATTGAACATTCCGACTAGTTTTTATCTGCCGCCGGAAGACGTGGACAATCTGCGTACCGCCGCTGCCGAACTGATGAAGCAATCGTTGGACTACCGCAACCTGCTGACAGAATTTACAGCGCACCACAATCCTGACGCCATCTTTGCCGAACCGCCGCCGGACGCTAAAGATTTCAAACCGTTAAACGAAAAAGAAACACAGAAACAATCTGTTCCATAAAGTATTGCTCTGTTAAAATAGACAAATAGATTTCAACCCTTTCAGACGGCCTCAGAGATAAAGGCCGTCTGAAAAAAATATCAAAAATAGAATAAAACCATGACCGAAAAAACCACGCCTATCGTTACCGATATTGACCGCCCTATTCTCGTTCCGCCCGGCGGCCACAAAAAAGTCCTGCTGCATTCCTGCTGCGCCCCATGTTCCGGCGAAGTGATGGAAGCCATGCTTGCCAGCGGCATCGACTACACCATTTATTTTTACAACCCCAATATCCATCCGCACAAAGAATATATGTTGCGCAAAGAAGAAAATATGCGCTTTGCGGACAAATTCGGCATCCCTTTTGTCGATAAAGACGACGACTACGAAAACGACCGCAAAGAATGGTTTGCCAAAGCCAAAGGCATGGAATTTGAACCTGAACGCGGTATCCGCTGCACCATGTGTTTCGATATGCGTTTTGAAAAAGCGGCACAATATGCCCATGAAAACGGCTTTCATGTTTTCACCAGCTCACTGGGCATTTCACGCTGGAAAGACATGAAACAGATCAACGGCTGCGGCCATCGCGCTGCCGAGCCGTACGATGACTTGGTTTATTGGGATTTCAACTGGCGCAAAGGCGGTGGCAGCGCACGCATGATTGAAATCAGCAAGCGCGAGCATTTCTACCAACAAGAATACTGCGGTTGCGCCTACTCCCTGCGCGACTCCAATGCCCACCGCAAATCGCAAGGCCGCATCCCCATCAAGCTGGGCGTATTGTATTACGGTGATGAATCCACTCAATACGAGCCTCAAGCCGAAAACAAAATCATTGTTGAGAAATAAATATCAAAGGCCGTCTGAAACATTCAGACGGCCTTTGTTCAAATCAGACGATTAACGGCGGCGGAATTTGCCGTGATCAAAATCATCAAATGCCTGATAAGCAGCTTGGCATTGAATTTTTTGCTCGGCATAAGGCAAACCGCGGAACGCTTTTGCCGCTTTACGGTTTTCCCTCAACTCGGCCTTGTTGCCTTTATAGCGATACCAAGCAGCACGGCGCTCAAAGTATCTCTTACAAGCGGGATGCAATTTGTTTTTCTTCGCTGGCTGGTGTTTGCTCACATGATGGCCATACGGTTTGGCCGCCGCTTCGGCAGAATAAGTACCCAAGCTCAATACGGCAACCGCCGCCAGTGCGGAACCTAAATTTTTCAACATTAACATGATTCGCCTCCTAAATAGTTTTTCCATTATATGTTTCGCCAGGGCACCGGCAAAACGCCCATTTTTTACATGACAAAAATGTGGTTAATTACTACATCATACTACTTGCTTTGCAAAATTTAACACTCCTTCCATTTAGACGAAACCTGAATATAAATTTCTTTATTTCATAAGCCTCTAGCCAATGTCTGGCCAAATGTGATGCAAACGCAAAATAATGCCAAATCGCCACAAAGCCACATAAAATCTAGTTTAAGCCTCCCATCCCCTAATCCACACCCCGAAAAAAGCGCATTGTCAAGTCTAGTTAAACAAAGAAAAATACATTATATTGTGCCGTTCAAAGCAATCACATACCGTATCTTGTGTTTTTTAATGGGAAGACTGAACAATGAATGCAGCAACGAATATTAAAGTAACCAAACGCGACGGACGCTTGGAAGATATCAATTTAGACAAAATCCACCGTGTTGTTACTTGGGCGGCAGAAGGCTTACAAAACGTCTCCGTATCGCAAGTCGAGCTCAAATCTCATATTCAGTTTTACAACGGTATCCGTACCGACGACATCCATGAGACCATCATCAAGGCCGCGGCCGACCTGATCTCACAAGATACGCCCGATTATCAATATCTGGCTGCCCGCCTCGCCATTTTCCATCTGCGCAAAATCGCTTATGGCGAGTTTGAACCGCCCCACCTCTACGATCACGTTAAAAAACTGACCGAGGCAGGCAAATACGACCGCCACATCATCGCAGATTACAGCCGCGAAGAATTCGACGAGCTGAATGCCTATATCGACCACAGCCGCGACATGACCTTCTCTTATGCTGCCGTAAAACAGCTGGAAGGCAAATATCTGGTTCAAAACCGCGTTACCCGCCAAATTTATGAAACGCCGCAGTTTTTATACATTTTGGTGGCCATGTGTCTCTTCAGCAAATATCCGAAAGAGACCCGTTTGGATTACGTCAAACGCTTTTACGACGCCGTTTCCACATTCAAAGTATCGCTGCCTACGCCTATCATGAGCGGCGTGCGTACCCCTACCCGTCAATTCTCAAGCTGCGTATTGATTGAATGCGACGACAGCCTCGACTCCATCAACGCGACCACCAGCGCGATTGTGAAATACGTTTCCCAACGAGCAGGCATCGGCATCAACGCCGGCCGTATCCGCGGCTTGGGTAGCGAAATCCGTGGCGGTGAAGCACAACACACCGGCTGCATCCCGTTTTTCAAAATGTTCCAAGCGGCGGTTAAATCCTGCTCGCAAGGCGGCGTACGCGGCGGCGCGGCAACCTTGTTCTACCCATTGTGGCACATCGAAGCCGAAAGCCTGTTGGTATTGAAAAACAACCGCGGCGTAGAAGACAACCGTATCCGTCAGTTGGACTACGGTGTGCAAATCAACCGCCTACTGTACACCCGCTTGATTAAAGGTGGCAACATTACCCTGTTCTCACCGAATGAAGTTCCAGGTTTGTATGATGCCTTCTTCGCCGACCAAGACGAATTCGAGCGCCTCTACACTCAATACGAGCAAGACCCAAACATCCGCAAACGCACTTTGCCGGCAACAGAATTGTTCTCCACCCTGATGCAGGAGCGCGCCGGTACCGGTCGTATCTATATCCAAAACGTTGACCACTGCAACACGCACAGTCCGTTTGATCCGCGCGTTGCGCCTATTCATCAGTCCAACTTGTGCATGGAAATCGCCCTGCCGACCAAACCGCTGGACAACATCAACGATCCGAATGGCGAAATTGCCTTGTGTACCCTGTCTGCCTTCAACTTGGGCGCATTGAACAACTTGGACGAACTGGAAGAACTTGCCGATTTGACCGTACGCGCACTTGATGCCCTGCTGGATTATCAAGACTATCCGGTTGCAGCCGCACGCACCGCAACCATGAACCGCCGCACACTCGGCATCGGCGTCATCAACTACGCCTACTATCTGGCGAAAAACGGCGTACGTTACAGCGACGACTCAGCCCTCGGCCTTACCCACCGCACCTTTGAAGCCATGCAGTATTACCTGCTCAAAGCATCGGTAAACCTTGCCAAAGAATACGGCGCATGCCCGCTGTTCAACCAAACCGTTTATTCGCAAGGCAAACTGCCTATCGACACCTACAAAAAAGACTTGGACGCCGTGTGCAACGAGCCTTTGCACTACGACTGGGAAAGCCTGCGCGCCGACATCGTCAAATACGGCCTGCGCAACTCTACCCTGACCGCACTCATGCCGTCTGAAACCAGCTCGCAAATTGCCAACGCCACCAACGGCATCGAGCCGCCACGCGGATTGGTAACGGTCAAAGCATCGAAAGACGGTATTTTGAAACAAGTCGTGCCGGAGTTTGAAACCCTGAAAGACGCCTACGAAACTCTGTGGCAGCTTCCCGGCAACGAAGGCTACCTGAAACTTGTCGGCGTAATGCAAAAATTCGTCGATCAATCGATTTCCGCCAATACCGCCTACGACCCGAACAAATTTGAAGGTAGCAAAGTTTCCATGAAACAAATGCTGAAAGACCTGCTGACTGCCTACAAATATGGCGTCAAAACACTGTACTACCATAACACCCGCGATGGTGCGGACGATACACAGGCCGATATTCAAGATGACGGCTGCGCAGGCGGGGCTTGTAAGATTTGAGCATATTAAAGATTGTTGAAGATTTCTAAGAAAATTGGATATGAGTATTATGGATACAACAGTTGTAACTGTTTTAACAGCAGGTGCTACAACGTTATTGACAAAGGGAGCTGAAGCACCTGCTCATACATTAAATTTAGTATGGAAGCAAGTATTTGGTTCTTTTGATTTATGGATGGAAAAACAGCAACTAAAAAGGAAAAAAGAGTTAGATGATTTCAGTAATAGACTTAATGAAAATTTAGAAAAAATTCCTCAAGAAGAAATTCAAGAACCTAAGTATAGTATTTTAGGACCTGCGATCGAGGCATCTCAATATTACCTTGAAGAAGAAGAACTTAGGGAAATATTTGCAAAGTTAGTATCAGCCTCTTTCGATGCTAGAAATAATGGAAAGATCCACAATAGCTTTGTTGAAAAAGTTAAGTCTTTATCGTCCCATGATGCAAAACTTCTTCAATTAATGAAAGAATTAAAAAATATAGCGATTGGCAAATATTATATTAAAAAAAATAATGACAATGCATTAATTTTTTTTAATTTAATTGTTTGCCTTGCATTTGGAGAGCAAGACATTGAAAAAACGGCAATATCTATAGATAATTTAATCCAATTAGGTTTGGTACGTATTGATTTTAATAGATGTTTTCAAGATGATAAGCAATATGAAGATTTTTATTCTACTAGTTTACTTGAGTCTTTAAGCATATGTAATCCACTTACAGATTTAAAATTAAAAATTCAAAGTTTATTAGAAAAAAATTATTCTAAAAATGAAATTGCTTTAGATTTGAATATTTCTATTTTAGATATTGAGGATTGTTTAGAAGAAAAAAAAGTAGAGTTGAAAAAAGGGGTGTGTGAATTAACTTCATTAGGAAATATGTTTGTGAATATATGTTGTTGATTTATATAAATACGTACTCTTTACATTTGTAAATTCTATCCCTAAGAGAAACAGCTATGTCCTGCGAACACTTAACTATGTCATACAGCACCTTTTCCAAAACCAAAAACGACGCGCTGAAAGAGCCGATGTTTTTTGGTCAACCGGTAAATGTCGCCCGTTATGACCAGCAGAAATACGAAGTATTTGAAAAACTGATCGAAAAACAATTGTCTTTCTTCTGGCGTCCGGAAGAAATCGACGTGTCGCGCGACCGTATCGACTACGCCAATCTGCCCGAACATGAAAAACATATTTTCATCAGCAATCTGAAATACCAAACCCTGCTCGATTCTATCCAAGGCCGCAGCCCGAATGTTGCGTTCTTACCTTTGGTGTCGATTCCCGAACTGGAAACTTGGATTGAAACGTGGAGCTTCAGCGAAACCATCCACTCGCGCAGCTACACTCATATCATCCGCAATATCGTGAATGATCCATCAGTCGTGTTCGATGATATTGTGCAAAACAAATACATCATCGCCCGTGCTGAAGACATTGCCTGCTATTACGATGATTTGATTGAATACACTCAGTATTACAATCTGTTGGGTGAAGGCACGCACAATGTCGGCGGCAAGCTCATTACCGTATCTTTGCGCGAGTTGAAGAAAAAGCTCTATCTCTGCCTGATGTGCGTCAACGTATTGGAAGCCATCCGCTTCTACGTTTCATTCGCCTGCTCTTTCGCCTTTGCCGAACGCGAATTGATGGAAGGCAACGCCAAAATCATCAAACTGATTGCCCGTGACGAAGCCCTGCACCTGACCAGCACCCAGCATATGCTCAACCTGATGCGTGCCGGTGCCGATGATCCTGAAATGGCTGAAATTGCGAATGAATTGCAGGACGAGTGTTTCAACCTCTTCAAAAAAGCAGCCGAGCAGGAAAAAGAATGGGCGGCCTATCTGTTTAAAGACGGCTCAATGATTGGCCTGAACAAGGAAATTCTGGCTCAATACGTTGAATACATTACCAATCTGCGTATGCAGGCGGTTGGCCTTCCTGCCGGATTTGAAGGTGCGACCCAAAATCCAATTCCTTGGATCAACGCATGGCTGTCTTCTGACAATGTACAGGTTGCGCCGCAGGAAGTGGAAATTTCTTCTTACTTAATCGGTCAGATTGATTCGGAAGTCAGCGCGGACGATTTGGGCGATTTCGAGCTGTAAACCGCGTTTCAGACGGCCTTTGGGCGTAACCGGCCGTCTGAAAATCTCTTTTCAATCCTCAAGGTATAACCAAAAATGAAGATTTATGGCGACATTGCGGTAAAAGCAGCTGAATCATATTCTAAATATGAAGATATGGAACAAGCTTGGACAGAGATTGCGGCATCATTTCCCATCAAGGAGTCAATTAGAAAAAAAGGATGCCCAAAGAATGCATTTTTGGGATTGTGTCGTGCGGGGTTGGTTAAAGGAATCAACCCGGAAAAAGTCAAAACCAAACATTCCAAAAACGGAGAATATGCCGTTGCAGCGGTCAGCCTTTTAAAAAATGATCCCGAATGGGCAAATCAGAAAAAATCCGTTTTCTGGCGCGAAATTGTGGGTAATGAAAAAAAATATAACAGCCAGCTTCATGTCGTTTTGGCCTTGTGGGAAAAAGGCTTGATTATTTGAATTTATATATTTAAGGCCGTCTGAAACATTGTTCAGACGGCCTCTATGCCCTAAAACACACATGGCACTCATCAGCACACACGACAAAACCTTCCAACTCCAACAAGGTGAAACCTTATTGGAGGGCTTAGAGCGCACCGGACACGAGGTTGAATACCAATGTCGCAGCGGCTATTGCGGTTCATGCCGGGTCAAAATCTTGGATGGGAAAGTGTCTTATGATAATTTTCCGCTCGCCTTCATCGCGCCCGGAGAAATTTTGCCGTGCTGCTGTCGGGTTACTGAAGACATCAAACTTGATTGTCGGGAGCGCATCAAAGAGCCGGATTTATTTGATGTCGATTTATTTGAAGACAAATAAAAATACCGTCTGAACATTGTGGCCGAAATCTTTGATTTCATTTCCACCGTTCAGACGGCATTTTGTTTAAGCAACCTTATTTACGTTCGCCAACCGGCAAAACAGTACGGCCGAAAGATTCGTTGATGACCTCTGCCGCTGCCAAGTAGAACGCACCAAGTGCAGTTACCAAGCCTAAGCAACCGCCGATATGGACAATGCTATGATTTTCCATACCATCGCCAATACCCAGTGCAAAGAAAGTCAGTGTCAAGCAAAAGAAAATACCGCTCAATACTTTAGGCTTGGTCAAGGTGGCCACAAACATCATCAGCGAAAACATACCCCATGCGCAAAGATACCAGCCGATAAATGCCGGGGCTGTTTCACCTTTGAAAAAGATGGTAAACAAAGCCCATGTCCACCAGAATGCGCCATAGCTGATAAAAGCGGTAAAGCCAAACGTATTGCCTTTCTTGAACTCAAACATACCGGCAATAACTTGAGCGATACCACCAAAGGCGAGAGCCATGCCCAAAACTAAGCCGACACCCTCTTGAGCAGTAAAAAAGCCGCCGTTAATCAGACTGAGCAACCAAGTTGTCAATGCAAAGCCACACAGGCCTACTGGACCTGGGTTCGCTAGGTTTTCTTTAGTAGTAGTCATTTTATTTCTCCTCTAGTTATTGAAATAGGAAGCCTATTGTTACCTATTTTATTTAAAATTAAAAGAAATAAATTTAAAAAAATCAGGCCGTCTGAAAAATATTTTTCAGACGGCCTTAAATATTAATAATTAAACTATCCCAAAGTTGCCAAGATTTTCTTCAATTCGTTGGCATCAATTTGACCGGGAGCTGACGTTTTTTGTGCCGCACCAAAGGTAACGGCCGAGCCGAAAGTCGAGCCGGCCAAGCGACTGACGGCTCCGATTTTACCCATAGACATAGTAATAATCGGGCGATTGATAATTTGTGAAACATCATATGTTGCCTGTAATAAGGTCAATACATCTTGCGGCGATTGCGGCATAACGGCAATTTTGCAGATATCCGCGCCCCACTCGGCCATTATTTTCAGACGGCCTGTAATGTCTGCCAAAGACGGCGTGGCTTGGAAATCGTGATTGCAAAGTAAGACAACAGTTTGATACTCATGCGCCAAAGCAATGGTTTGTTTTACGCCGCTTTTCTCGGCAAAAAGCTCGATGTCGATAATATCGGCTTGTTTGGAACGGATGATTTTTTCCAATAATTCAAAATAATAGTCGTCAGAACAAGGCGTATTGCCGCCCTCTTGCGCCCTTCTAAACGTAAACAGTAAGGGCTTGTCAGGAAAAGCCTGTCGGACAATGCCTAATTGTTCGGTAATAAAATCGGCATCAAGCGCTTTTTGGAAAAAATCCGCACGAAATTCAATAATGTCAAAAGCCGTCTCTTTCAATACGCGCAAAGCCTGCTCCAATTCCTGCGTATTGGCAGCCACCAGCGGCACGGCAATTTTAGGCAGGCCTTTGCCGATCTCGATATTTTTGATGATAACAGGTTTCATATTGTTCCTTTTTGCTCTTCAAGCCAATCAGTGCAGATGCTCGTAAATGGTTTCCGCCAAGGCTTTGCTGATGCCTTCCACTTTTTCCAAGTCCTCGCGGCTGGCCGCAATCACGCCGCGCAGACCGCCGAATCGGGTAAGCAATGCTTGGCGACGTTTGCTGCCGATACCGGGGATTTCGCTGAGTGAGGAAGTAACGCGCGCTTTGTCGCGTTTTTTGCGGTGGCCTGTAATCGCAAAGCGGTGCGACTCATCGCGTACGGTTTGCAATAGATGCAAGGCCGGGCTATTGGGCGGCAGGCGGAAGACTTCGCCGGTAAAAGGCAGTATGAGTTCTTCCATGCCGGCTTTGCGCTCAGGGCCTTTGGCGATACCGACCAAAGGAATGTGCAGCCCGAGTTCTTCCCATACCGATACGGCTACGCCAATTTGCCCTTTGCCGCCGTCAATCAACACGACATCCGGCCATTTGACGGCCTCTCCGTTGGCTTCGGCTTCCTGCATTTTGCCGTAACGGCGCGTCAACACTTCGCGCATGGCGGCATAGTCGTCGCCGGGCTTGGCGGTCGTGATGTTGTAGCGGCGATATTGCGAAGGCTGGATGTTTTGCTCATCGTACACAACGCAGGACGCAATAGTGGCCTCGCCTTGCGTGTGGCTGATATCGAAACATTCAAGGCGGTTGAGGCCGTCTGAATCCATGCCGAGGATTTTGGCCAGTTCGTCAATACGGTGTTGCTGGCTGCTTTGTTGCAGGCGACGTTGTGCAATCGCCATTTGTGCGTTTTGTTCCGCCATTTTCAGCCAGACCTTGCGTTCGCCTATGGTCTTGGTGACAAATTGCATCTGCTTGCCGTGTTCGCCTTCCAAAGCCTCTTTCAGCGCATCGGGAACGGGAAAGTTGCTGATGATGATGTCGGGTTTGCTTTTGCCCAGATAGTGTTGGGCGACGAAGGCTTCGGCGTAGTCTTGCCCGTTTGGTTCGGGGTCGTTTTTGGTGTCAGGGAAAAAGCTTTTATCGCCGACATGCCGTCCGCCGCGGATGCTAACCCAGTGTACGCAAACCAGGCCGTCTGAAACCGCCAGCGCGAGCAAATCAATATCGTTTGGATTGTTCGGATTTTTACTGTCGATAAACTGATTACTCTGCATGATGCCGAGCGCTTGAATTTGATCGCGGTAACGGGCTGCTTCCTCAAATTGCAGATTGGCGGCGGCGGTTTGCATTTTGTGTTGCAAGGTGCGCGTCAGTTCGTCGGTTTTGCCATTGAGGAAAGTCGCGGCTTCACGTACGCTGTCGCGGTAATCTTCTTCGCTGATGTGGCCGACACAAGGAGCGGTGCAGCGTTTGATTTGGTAAAGCAGACAAGGACGGTCGCGGTGCTCGAATACGCTGTCTTCGCAGGTACGCAACATAAATACTTTTTGCAACACTTGAATGCTGTCGCGCACGGCGTTGCTGTTGGGATACGGGCCGAAATATTGATTAGGCTTTTTCAGCGCGCCGCGGTAATACGCCATTTGCGGATATTGATGGCCGCTGAGCATCAAATAAGGATAGCTTTTGTCATCGCGGAAAAGAATATTGTATTTCGGCGATAAGGCTTTAATGAAGTTGTTTTCGAGAATCAGTGCTTCGGCTTCGGAACGCGTGATGGTGGTTTCGATATGGTGAACCTGTTTTACCATCAATGCAATACGCGGAGAATGGTCGTTTTTTTGGAAATAGCTGGAAACGCGCCGCTTGAGATTAACCGCTTTGCCGACATACAAAACATTATTGTCTTCGTCAAAAAAACGGTACACGCCCGGCAGATTGGGCAGATTTTTCAGAAAAAGAGGTAAATCGAACGGTTCGGTTGCGCTCACGGGATTTTCTTTTGGAATAAGCAGGCCGTCTGAAAACTTTTCAGACGGCCTTGTTCATTGACGTTTAAGATTCTTGAGACGGAGTATCTTCAGTTTCTACCACTTGGTTTTCAGCTGCATCGGTTTCTAAAGGGGCTTCATCTTCAGCCTCTTCGGCCACGCGCTCCAAGCTGACCAAGGTTTCGCCTTCATCCAGATTAATCAGGCGGACACCTGCGGCTGCTCGGCCGGTCTCGCGGATTTGCTCAACTTTGGTACGAATCAGGACGCCGCCGCTGGTAATTAGCATCAGGTCGTCGGTTTCGCTGACCAAAGTCGCGGCAACCAAATCGCCGTTGCGCTCGCCGGTATTGATGGCGATATTGCCTTGGCCGCCTTTGTTTTTACGGCTGTAATCGGCAATCGGGGTGCGTTTGCCATAGCCGTTGGCGGTAGCGGTCAATACTTGCAAATCGCTTTGCTCAGCTTCAGGTGCGAAGGTAATCAGGCTGACAATCTTGCCATCGGCCGGCAGGCGCATACCGCGCAAACCGCCGCTGCCGCGACCGGACGGACGGACACCGTGTTTGCCGCTTGGCAATGCGTTTTCGGTATTTTCATCATCCAGGCCGTCTGAATCTTCATTTTCGGTTTCGATATCGGCATCTTCTGCTTCATCGTTACCGGATTTTTCCCAATATTCGTTAAAGCGGATGGCTTTGCCCAAGTTGGAGAACAACATAATATCGTCCACACCGCCGGTTTGCGCTGCGCCGACCAAGTAATCGCCTTCTTTAAGCGCGATGGCTTTAATGCCTTGGCTGCGGACGTTTTTAAACGCAGACAACTGGACTTTTTTCACCATGCCTTGTGCGGTGGCAAAGAAGACGTATTGGTCTTCCGGGAACTCGCGGACGGCCAAGATGGCGCTGACTTTTTCGCCCTCTTCCAATTGGATAACATTGTTGATCGGACGACCTCGGCTGTTACGACCGCCTTCCGGCAGTTTGTACACTTTAATCCAATGGCACTTGCCCAAATTGGTAAAGCACATCAAATAATCATGCGTGTTGGCAACAAACAGGGTTTCGATAAAGTCTTCGTCTTTGGTTGCCGCTGCCTGTTTGCCGCGGCCGCCGCGACGCTGCGCCTGATAATCGGTTGTCGGCTGGGTTTTGATGTAGCCGCCATGAGTCAGGGTAACGACCATTTCGCGTTGCGGAATCAGGTCTTCATCTGCAATATCGCCACCAAACGGATTGATTTCGCTGCGACGTTCATCGCCGAAGTTGGCTTTGATGTCTGCCAATTCTTCGCGGATGATTTGGGTAACGCGTTCAGGTTTGGAAAGAATATCCACGAAATCAATGATTTTGCTCATCAGGTTTTTATATTCGCCGACAATTTCTTCCTGATCTAGGCCGGTCAGGTTACGCAGGCTCATGCGCAGGATGGCATCGGCTTGCAATTCGCTCAGGTAATAGCCTTGGCTGTGCAGACCCAAATTCTCTGGCAAGCCTTCAGGGCGCATCATGTGCAGGTCTAAATCCGTGCGGCTAAGCATGTCTTCAACCAAGCTGCTGCGCCATGGGCGGGACAGCAGTTTTTCTTTGGCTTCCGGCGCATTGGCAGATTCTTTAATCAGACGGATGATTTCGTCGATATTGGACAAGGCCACCGCTTTACCTTCGGCAATATGGCCTTCATGACGCGCTTTTTTCAGGCGGAACAAGGTACGACGGGTAACGACTTCGCGACGGTGGCGCAGAAATTCGGACAGGATTTGTTTCAGGTTCAGCAAGCGCGGCTGGCCGTCAACCAAAGCCACCATGTTGATACCGAAGCTGTCTTGCAGCTGGGTCAGTTTGTAGAGTTGGTTCAAAACGACTTCGGCATTTTCATTGCGTTTCAATTCGATCACGACACGCATACCGGATTTGTCGGACTCATCGCGCAGGTCGGATACGCCTTCCAACGTTTTTTCGCGTACCAACTCGCCGATTTTCTCAACCAGCTTGGCTTTGTTTACTTGATATGGGATTTCATCGATAACGATGGCTTCGCGTTCACCGTTTTTACCGATAGGCTCGATATGGGTTTTACCGCGCATTACCACGCGGCCGCGGCCGGTTTTATAGCCTTCGCGCACGCCGCTCAAGCCGTAAATAGTTGCGCCTGTTGGGAAATCGGGCGCTTGGATAATGTTGATCAGTTCATCGATTTCAGTTTCAGGCTCGTCCAACAAACGCAGGCAGGCATTGATGGTATCGCCCAAATTGTGCGGCGGGATATTGGTTGCCATACCGACGGCAATACCGGACGAACCATTGACTAACAGCGCGGGAAAACGGGTCGGCAATACCAGCGGCTCATGTTCGCTGCCGTCATAGTTGGGGCCGAAATTAACGGTTTCTTCTTCAATATCCGCCAGCATTTCATGGGAAATTTTTTCCATGCGGATTTCGGTATAACGCATGGCTGCTGCGGCCAAGCCATCGACAGAACCAAAGTTGCCCTGACCGTCGATCAGTACATAACGCATGGAGAAGTCTTGTGCCATGCGGACGATGGTGTCGTAAACGGCTATATCGCCGTGAGGGTGGTATTTACCGATAACGTCGCCGACGATACGCGCCGATTTTTTATAGGCGGAATTCCAGTTGTTTTTCAACTCGTGCATCGCGTACAACACGCGGCGGTGTACCGGCTTGAGACCGTCGCGGACATCCGGCAGGGCTCGGCCCACAATCACGCTCATGGCGTAATCGAGGTAGCTCTTGCGCATTTCGTCTTCAAGGCTGACAGGCAGGGTTTCGAGTGCAAATTTATGGTCGTTGCGGATGGTTGCGTCGGTCATGATTATCTGTAATTTCGTATGGCAAAAATCTTGTTGATTCTACCACAAAACAAGCGGTTTATGGCTTTTGCGTGAAGGCCGTCTGAAACAGGGTTTCAGACGGCCTTCATTATTTAATAAATTTAATTTAGTTACAGCCAGAATCTTTGTCCGCAGCCTGCAGACTCAACTCTTTACGCTTTTTAGCCCTTTCATAACGGCAGCGTTGGCGCGGTGTATTGATTTCCAAAGGTGGGACAGGAACCGGCTTACCGTCTTCAACAGCAACCATGGTGAAGTAGCAGCTGTTGGTATGACGCACTTCGCCAGTGTGGATGTTTTGCGCCTCCACACGGATACCGACTTCCATAGAAGTACGGCCGGTGTAGTTGATACTGGCGTAAAAGGTTACCAGTTCGCCGACATGAATAGGCTCTTTAAACAATACTTTATCAACAGACAGAGTAACGCAATAGGTTCCGCTGTAACGGCAGGCGCAGGAATATGCCACTTGGTCGAGCAGGCGCAGAAGATCGCCGCCGTGAACATTGCCGCTGAAGTTTGCCGTATAAGGCATCATCAGCTCGGACATGATCAGTTCATGGGAAGGTAGTTGGCGTTCCGGTTTCATAGTTTCTTCTCCTTTTGATATTTATTTTTAAATTGTCTGAAAACTTCAGACTGCACGTGTGCAAAATCATTCTACCGTTTTTAAACGTTGACTTTCAACCCCTTGCCTACCCGTTTAAAGCCATTTTCTACTCGAAAAGAAAATCAGCAGTCCGATGATGATGAACAGCATCACACCCAAAACCATGAAATAGCCGTAATGCCAATGCAGCTCGGGCATATTGTCGAAGTTCATACCGTAGATGCCGGTTATGACGGTCAGTGGCATAAAGATGATGGTAATAACTGTCAACACGCGCATTTGCTGGTTCATGCGGTTGGATTGGAAGGAAAGATAAATGTCCATCATGCTCAACACCATATCACGCGAGGCATCAAGCGATTCGATAAGCTGCATATTATGGTCGTATACGTCGCGCAGATAAACAGTCGATTCGCCTTTGAAAATGGCAAAATCGCCGCGCACTGCAAGCTGATAGAACACATCGCGCAATGGTAAAAGCGCGCGCCGCAGGCGGACGGCATCGCGCTTGAGGCGGTGAATTTTGCCGAGAATATCGCTGTTTTCGTTTTTAAACAAGGATTTGTCTATGACTTCGACGCGGTTGTTGTACTCTTCTAGGACGATAAAATAGTCATCCACGATGCGGTCAAGCAGGCAATAAGCAAGAAACGCCGTATTTTTGTTCAAAATATTGTGCGGATTTTCGTGCATCTGCCGGCGGAGATGGCTGAACAAGCCCAACGGTTTTTGTTGGAAAGACAACACAAAATCTTTGCCGATAATCACATACACTTGGTCAGAATGGAGCTTGCCCGTGGAGGTATAGTGGTAAACCTGTGCGGCAGTAAAAACATAGCTGCCGTAGTCTTCGATTTTCGGACGCTGTTTGCGGCTGAGAATATCTTCAATCACCAGCTCATGGATGCCGTAAGGCTCAAGCGCGTGTTTGAGCAAGACAACATCATTGATGCCGACAAAATGCAGCCAGTTGATTTGACCTTCTTGCGGGCGGGCAATATCGGGCAAGTTTTTTCCGGCAAGATAATCATGCTGAGCAAAGGTATCGGCGGAATACAAGGTTTGATGGATAGCAGAACGCGGCGCATTGTCGGTATTGCTGCGCTGCATGGTTTGGTCTTGCAGATTGTCGGTTGTCTCAACTGGATTGGCTGGTTTGCTCATAAAAATAAATCATGTTTTTTAGTTAGAATGAATTGTACAGACAGAAAAGGCCGTCTGAAAACAAATTTTCAGACGGCCTGACAATATCGATCAACGCTTTATGCTTTATTAGGCTTGAGGCGCGGTTTTCTCCAACTCCAATGCGGCAGCAAGCAAGGACAGGCGCGCCATTACGCCGTAAACGTAGAGGCGGTTGTGTTCGTTGTCCACGTCGCAGTCTTTTTCAGAGCGCGGCATACCGAGCGAATCCCATTGTTCAAATACGCGTTTGCAGGCTTCAGGTGCTTCTTGAGAATTATCGCCGTTACCGGTAGGAATGCTGTTGGACAGTGGCACAAATACCATACCGCCGGCATTGAGGTTTTCGTCCGCGCCACGGCCTTCGTGTACACGGAAGAAACCGCCGATAACGAAACGGTCCATCATATAAACGACAGGTTCACACACGGCGCCGTTCATGGTTTCGTAGGTATAAATACCTTCTTGGACAATGACTTCGCTGACTTCCAAACCTTCTTTGACTTTCGCCATTTTATTGCGGTTTTTACGGTTCAAGCCGCGCACTTCATCCGCAGATTTAACACTCATCACGCCCATGCCGTAAGTACCTGCGTCGGCTTTCACAATCACGAAAGGCTGGTCTGTAATACCCAATTCATCGTATTTGGCTTGAATTTTCGCCAGCACACGTTCTACTGCTTCCGCCAACGCATCCTCGCCTTCACGTTCTTGGAAATCCAAACCGCTGATTTTTTCAAAATAAGGATTGATTTGCCATTCGTCGATGTCAATCAACTTGGCAAATTCGGCAGCAACTTGGTTGTACGCGCCGAAGTGTTCGGTTTTACGGCGAGTCGTCCAACCGCCGTGCAATGGAGGCAAAACGGTTTGGTTGATACCTTTAAGGATTTCAGGAACACCCGCAGACAAGTCATTGTTCAACAAAACAACGCAAGGCGAGAAACCGTCTGCGAGATGTACACGCTCACGGGTACGCAATAAAGGCTCAAGCAAAATTTTGTCGCCCAACGCGGTTTCAAACTCGGTTGGCTCAGTCACTTCAGGATTCAAACTGCCCAAGCGCACTTCGTATCCTGCCGAACGCAAAATCTCGCTGAGTGCGTAAACGTTTTGCAGATAGAATGTGTTGCGCGTGTGGTTTTCAGGAATAATCAATACGGATTTTGCCGTTTCACAGGCACGCTGCACCGCATCTTGCGCGGCAACCGCCGCCAGCGGGATAAAGTTGGGATTCAAATTATTGAAGCCGCCCGGAAACAGGTTCATATCGATAGATGAAATTTTGTAACCGGCATTACGGATGTCAACCGAACCATAAAACGGCGGACGGTGTTCGTTCCAATGCGAACGGAACCATGCTTCGATTTTGGCATGATTGGCAAGGACTTTTTTCTCAAATTCCCGTAATTGAGTCAGATGCTCAGGAGCCATTACCGGTAATTTCATTCTCTATACCTCTTGGTAAGTGTGGATGTTGAGTGAGAATGATAGAACTTTTTAGTGCATTTCGACAAGCATTCTTTCAGATAAAATGCATCTTTTTGTCAACAATTCTACAATTTGTCTAATTTTCAGTAAGAATTTTTGAAACTCTACGACAAATTTTAAAAATTGGACAAATTTCTATTGCGCAGCCCCTATAAAAAGCCTAAAATCCGCCCATAAACGCAAACCATCATTCATACCTACCAATAGCAAAGAATACTCATCATGAGCACACAAACCCTTTACGATAAACTTTGGAACAGCCACGTCGTCCGCGAAGAAGAAGACGGCACTGTTCTGCTTTACATCGACCGCCACCTGGTTCACGAAGTAACCAGCCCACAAGCATTTGAAGGCTTGAAAATGGCCGGCCGCAAACTCTGGCGTATCGACAGCGTAGTCTCCACAGCCGACCATAACACCCCGACCGGCGACTGGGACAAAGGTATCCAAGACCCGATTTCCAAACTGCAAGTTGATACTTTGGACAAAAACATTAAAGAGTTTGGCGCACTCGCCTACTTCCCGTTTATGGATAAAGGCCAAGGCATCGTGCACGTTATGGGCCCGGAACAAGGCGCCACCCTGCCCGGCATGACCGTTGTCTGCGGCGACTCGCACACTTCTACCCACGGCGCATTCGGCGCATTGGCGCACGGTATCGGCACTTCCGAAGTCGAACACACCATGGCGACCCAATGTATTACTGCGAAAAAATCCAAATCCATGCTGATTGCCGTTGAAGGCCGTCTGAAACCCGGTGTTACCGCCAAAGACGTGGCGCTTTATATCATCGGCCAAATCGGTACGGCCGGCGGTACAGGCTACGCCATCGAATTTGGCGGCGAAGCCATCCGCAGCCTTTCTATGGAAGGCCGCATGACCTTGTGTAATATGGCGATTGAAGCCGGTGCGCGCTCAGGCATGGTTGCCGTCGACCAAACCACCATCGACTATGTAAAAGGCAAACCTTTCACACCTAAAGGCGAAGCATGGGATAAAGCCGTCGAATACTGGCGTACGCTGGTGTCTGACGAAGGCGCAGTATTCGATAAAGAATACCACTTCAAAGCCGAAGACATCGAGCCTCAAGTGACTTGGGGCACATCGCCTGAAATGGTTTTGGACATCAGTGGCAAAGTGCCTAATCCTGCCGAAGAAGCCGATCCGGTCAAACGCAGCGGCATGGAACGCGCCCTTGAATACATGGGCTTGGAAGCTGGTACGCCATTAAACAAAATCCCTGTCGATATCGTCTTTATCGGTTCTTGCACCAACAGCCGTATCGAAGACTTGCGCGAAGCCGCCGCTATCGCCAAAGGCCGTAAAAAAGCGGACAATGTACAACGCGTATTGATTGTCCCCGGCTCCGGTTTGGTGAAAGAACAGGCCGAAAAAGAAGGCTTGCACGAAGTATTTATCGAAGCCGGTTTTGAATGGCGCGAACCAGGCTGCTCTATGTGCCTCGCCATGAATGCCGACCGCCTGACCCCGGGACAACGTTGCGCCTCTACTTCCAACCGTAACTTTGAAGGCCGTCAAGGCAACGGTGGACGCACCCACCTCGTCAGCCCTGCCATGGCAGCTGCAGCCGCGGTTACCGGCCACTTTACCGACATCCGCACTATGGCTTAAAGTATTTTCAGACGGCCTTTATTGATCAGGCCGTCTGAAACAATACCTTGCTCAAGTAAGTTTTCCTATTGCGCAAAACGTCCGAAAACCTTCTTAATCATTGATAACTTGAAAGGAATCTAGTATGAAAAAACTGTTTGCATTAGCTGCCGCAGCCCTCATCCTGTCAGCTTGTTCCAGCACTTGGTCCGGCGCAAAAAACGATACCAACCGCAATTGGGACAAAACCAAAGAGACTGCCGAGCGCGTAGCCGATAAAACCAAAGAAACCGCAGAACACGTTGCCGAAAAAACCGGCGAAGCCGTTAAAAAAGGCGGCAATGCAGTAGGCCGCGGCATGAGCCATGTTGGAGAAAAAATCGAAGCCGCTACCGAATAATTCGGTAAATCAGGCCGTCTGAAGCTCCTGACTCCGTTTCAGACGGCCTGATACATTATTAATTTTTCAGACATTTTCACGATTCCAAGCAAAGGAAGAAACAATGAGTAATCCGTCAAGCTGGTTTGGTATTCACGCTCATGATTTGGATCGCGCCAAAGCCTTTTACGAATCCGTATTCGGTAAGCCCCTGCAAGACGTTGGCGGCAACGGATTCCGTTTCATCATTTTCCCAGCCGATTACACCCAACACGGTACGGCCGGCATGATTTGGCACGACAGCAATGCCCAGCCCGGCCACGGCGGTACAACCATTTTCTTCAATTGCCCGGATTGTGCCGAAACAGCAGAAAAAGCCGTTGCAGCAGGCGGCAAACTGTTACAAGAAAAATTCCGCATTGCCAACGGCTTTGCAGCATTTATCGAAGACACAGAAGGCAACCGAATCGGTTTGCACAGCACACGCTAACCCGAATAGCCATAAAATTTCCCATTATTACTATAAGAATCTGACATGAAAGCCTTTACCAAAATTACCGCCATCGTCGCCCCGCTCGACCGCAGCAACGTCGACACCGATGCCATCATCCCCAAACAATTTCTGAAATCCATCAAACGCAGCGGCTTCGGCCCCAATGCTTTTGATGAATGGCGTTACCTCGACCACGGCGAACCGGGCATGGACAACAGCAAACGCCCGTTGAATCCGGATTTCTCCCTGAACCAGCCACGCTATCAAGGCGCACAAATCCTGTTGACGCGTAAAAACTTCGGTTGCGGCTCTTCACGCGAACACGCCCCTTGGGCATTGGACGACTACGGCTTCCGCGCCGTCATCGCCCCCAGCTTCGCCGACATCTTCTTCAACAACTGCTACAAAAACGGCCTTTTGCCTATCGTTTTGACAGAAGAACAGGTTGACCAGCTTTTCAAAGAAGTTGAAGCCAACGAAGGCTATCAGCTCTCCATCGACCTTGCCGAGCAAACCCTGACCACCCCTAGCGGCGAAACATTCACATTCGACATTACCGAACACCGCAAACACTGTCTCTTAAACGGCTTGGACGAAATCGGCCTGACCCTGCAACACGCTGACGAAATTCACGCCTTTGAAGAAAAACGCCGCCAAAGCCAGCCTTGGCTGTTTAACGGTTGACATACAAAAGGCCGTCTGAAAAATTTAAGTGTTTCAGACGGCCTTTACTGAATGTTTTGGGATAGACCATGAGATCATTCGACGAATTAATCCAAACCCAAGACCCTGCGTGGCCATTGATTCAAGAGTGGCTTACAGAAGCGGTAAACAGCGTTGAAGTTCTGCCACGTACGCTTGAAAAGGCAAAGGAAGAACTTGTCAAAACCCAAGTAACGATACGTTCGTTTATGGGTGCTGTCGTTTATGAAACCGGCGGTATTCTTATCGATGACGGCTGGTTACGGATACTTGGTTCTGGCAGCGCGAAGCTACCTCGTGGTTTGGGAAGTTGGAATCTAAGCCGTACACAATCCGAGCCAGCAGGCCCTGCTCCCTATTATCTGTTTGCCGATGATGTTGCTGGAGGCTATTTTGCGATTAATGGCGGAGGATTGAATGGCAAAGTAGGTAATGTTTTCTACCTACCACCGGATACACTGGAATGGGAAGATTGCGGTAAAGGTTATGGCGACTTCTTAAATTGGGCATTGAACGGCGATTTACAGTTGTTTTACGAAAACCTGCGTTGGAAAAATTGGCACGAAGAAATCCGTGATTTGAATGGCGACAGCGTTTACACGTTCTTTCCGTTTTTATGGACTGAAGAAGGCAGCGATATAAACCAAGTCAGCCGCAAGCGTATTCCTATCGCTGAACATTATGCTTCCACTTTGGATCTGCAAAACATAACTCTATAAAAAGCCTTTTCAGACAGCCTTATTGTCAGAATCCAAATAAGGCATCCTGAAAACCGTATTGGCTTCTCTACATCCTGAAGTTTAATTTCTACCTAACCACACCATGATTACCGACACCATAAGCAATGCCACCCGCTACGCTGCCTTGCATCCCGACTTTGCTGAGGCCTTCCATCTGTTGCAAACCCTAGATTTTACCAAGCTGCCGGACGGCCAAGTGCCGTGCGAGAACCCCAATATCCGTATTTTTATCGGCAGCGAGCCGATGAGGACTAAAGGCGAAGCTCAGCCTGAAGCGCACTTAAAACACATTGATATTCAAACGCCGATTGATGGCAGCGAAACATATGGCTGGATAGACAGAGGCCGTCTGAAAAACGGTTTAGGCTACAACGAAAAGCGCGATATCGAGTTTTTCGACTGCGAGCCGGAAACTTGGCTGACCTTGGAGCCCGGCGAATTTGCGCTATTCTTCCCGAATGATGCGCATGCCCCTTTGGTCGGCGACAGGGCAAACATACGCAAAGTTGTTTTTAAAATCCGTGTTGAAACCGAACGTCTATAATTTTTCAGACGGCCTTATCCCCTTATTCAGGACACAATATGTCTTTTTTCAGCAGGTTGTTCCGCTCCAAACCTAAATTAATGACTTGGCAGGAATTTGTCGAATACTTTGCCCGCCGCATCCAAGAAGAATTGGATCTTGAGGCAAAAATCGACTGGGGCGAAAATATTGCGTCTTCGCCGATTATTGTCCATTTTTCCGAAGACGATGAAGCATCATTCAGCACATATTTGAGCAACCATTACACAAGTTATCTGCAAAATCCCGAGGCCTTGGAGGCGATTGTTGCAGCCAATTTAGCGGTTATCTATAAGATTCAAGACACTGATGCCATTGTTTCAGCACAACAAATTCTTCCGACAATTAAAAATACGATTTATCTGGAAAACGCCAGACTGATTACAAATACGGACGAAGCCGAACCTGCCGATTACCTGGTATACAAACCGATTGCCGGCGATATCATGTTGCTTTATATGGTGGATACGGAAGAATCCATGCATACGCTCAATCGTGAACATATGAAAGAGGCCGGTATTGAAGATGAGGACGCCTTGTATCGTACCGCCATGGATAATCTGCGCCAACGGATGAATGGACGTGTCCAAATTCATCATGCCGAAGGTTGGTCATTGACCCAAATCCATTTGGACAACGACTATGATGCTTCCTTGATTTTGCTTTTGGACGAAGTACTTAAAGATGATCCTATGCTGCCGGCCAACCCTGTTTTTGCAGTCCCGGCACGCAACGCCCTGCTCGTTTGCAGCCCGTCCGATGAAGAAGCTTTGCAGGCGATGGCGAATATTGCCCTGCAGGCATTTGAAGACTCTGCCTACGCGATTTCTACCCAGCTTTACCAGTACCATAATGGTACAATCAGCGTTTTCAGAGCAAATTGATTTAAGGCCGTCTGAAAAACTGACGGCCTGCCCTTTACCTAAAACCTTCCCATAAGGAAACCCGAAATGACCAAACATATCGCTATCTTGCGCGGCGACGGCATCGGCCCTGAAATCGTTGCAGAAACCGTCCGCGTACTCGACAAACTTATCGAACAAGGTTTGGATGTCAGCTACGAATACGCACCTTTGGGCGGTGAAGCCTATGACGAATACGGCCATCCTTATCCAGAATTCACGCAAAACCTTTGCCGTAAAGCCGATGCGGTACTGCTTGGTGCAGTCGGTTCTCCTCAATACGACAATCTCGACCGTCCGCTGCGCCCTGAACGCGGCTTGTTGGCCATCCGTAAAGACTTGAATCTGTTTGCCAACCTACGCCCTGCCATTTTGTATAAAGAGCTGGCCAATGCTTCCACTCTGAAACCGGAAATCGTAGCAGGCCTCGACATCCTTATCGTACGCGAACTGACCGGCGATATTTACTTTGGCGAACCGCGCGGCATCCGTGTTTTGGGAAACGGCGAACGCGAAGGTTACAACACCATGAAATACAGCGAAAGCGAAATCCGCCGCATCGCCCACGTTGCCTTCCAATCCGCCCAAAAACGCAGCAAAAAAGTCTGCTCCGTAGGCAAGGCCAACGTTTTGGAAACCACCGAACTGTGGCGCGAAATCTTTGAAGAAATCGGCAAAGAATACCCTGATGTCGAGCTTTCCCATATGTACGTCGACAACGCCGCCATGCAGTTGGTACGTGCGCCCAAACAATTTGACGTGATTGCCACCGGCAACATCTTCGGCGATATCCTCTCCGACGAAGCCTCCATGCTGACCGGTTCCATCGGTATGCTGCCTTCTGCTTCTTTGGACGAAAACGGCAAAGGCCTGTACGAACCGTCCCACGGCTCTGCTCCTGACATTGCCGGTCAAAACAAAGCCAATCCGCTGGCGACCGTATTGTCTCTTGCCATGTTGCTGCGTTACAGCCTAAATGACGAAGCTCGCGCTCAACAAGTTGAAAACGCCGTACAAAAAGTACTGCAACAAGGCTTGCGTACCGGCGACATTTACGAAGAAGGCACCAAACTGGTTTCCTGCTCTGAAATGGGCGATGCCGTATTAGCCGCTTTGTAAGAGGCCGTCTGAAAAAGCGTGGGATCAATCCCGCGCTTTTTTATATGCGAAAACTCGAAACCATAAAAAAGGGCGTGTCTTCACACGCCCTTTCGTCTTATTTCAGACGGCCTTAAGATTGAAACAATCAACCTTTTTTATGTTTGCCGCCAAAGCCGTCGTTAGCCTTACGTTTGCCTTTAAAGCCTTCGCCGCCTTTTTTGAAACCGTCAGACTTCTTGAAACCGTCTTTCTTAAAGCCATCTTTTTTGAAACCGTCTTTTTTATGGCCTTCGCCGCGTGATTTGCCGCCGAAGCCTTCTTTAGCCGGTTTCTTATCGCTGCGCCAGCCGCCTTTGCCTTTCGGTTTGCCACCGGCAGATTTGCGTTTACGTGTCGGCTCCATGCCTTCGATGGTCAGCTCGGGCAATTTACGGCCGATATATTTTTCGATTTTGTGTACTTTGACGTATTCGTTCACTTCGGCAAAAGTAATCGCAATACCGGTACGGCCTGCGCGGCCGGTACGGCCGATGCGGTGAACGTAGTCTTCAGCCTGTTTCGGCAAGTCGTAGTTGATAACGTGGGTAATGGTTGGTACGTCGATACCTCGTGCGGCAACGTCGGTGGCAACCAAAATTTTGCAGCGGCCTTTGCGCAAATCCATCAGCGTGCGGTTACGCCAGCCTTGCGGCATATCGCCGTGCAAGCAGTTGGCGGCAAAACCTTTTTCGTACAGTTCATCCGCAATGACTTCGGTCATGGCTTTAGTGGATGTAAAAATCACGCATTGGTCGATATTGGCATCGCGCAAGATGTGGTCGAGCAGGCGGTTTTTATGGCGCATATCGTCGCAGTACAACAGCTGCTCTTCGATTTTGCCTTGATCATCCACACGCTCAACTTCGATGGTTTCAGGGTCTTTGGTCAATTTGCGCGCCAGTTTGCCCACTGCGCCGTCCCAAGTGGCAGAGAACAACAAAGTCTGACGGTCGCTCGGCGTTGCTTCCACGATGGTTTCAATGTCATCGATAAAGCCCATGTCCAACATACGGTCGGCTTCATCCAAAATCAGCACTTCCAAACGTTCAAAATCAACTTTACCGCTCTGCATCAAGTCCATCAGACGGCCCGGAGTAGCGACAATCAGGTCAACCGGTTTGCTCAAAGCACGGGTTTGGTAGCCGAAAGATGCGCCGCCGACAATGCTGACGGTACGGAACCAACGCATATTTTTAGCATACGCCAGCGCGTTTTTTTCCACCTGAGCTGCCAGTTCGCGGGTCGGGGTCAAGACCAAAGCGCGCGGGCCTTTGCCCGGTTTTTCGCTGCGCTTGGTCAGTTTTTGCAAAGTCGGCAGCAGGAAGGCTGCGGTTTTGCCTGAACCGGTTTGCGCCGAAGCCATAATGTCGCGGCCGTCCAAAGCAAACGGAATCGCTTGCGCCTGAATCGGGGTTGGGCTTTCATAACCCTCGCTGCGTACGGCAGACAAAATGTTTTTATCAAGGTTCAAATCGGCAAATTTAATAGACATATCTATCCTAAGAGACAACAACGCGCACGCCTGAACAATTTCAGACGACCTGAAGCAAAGGAAAGTAACGATACGGGAAATGTGAAGTTACAGGGTTGTCGCAAGCATCTTGCTTGTGGTTAACATCGACGACAACCTGCACAGAAAAGGCTTTGCAAATATGCAAGCAATAAAAGAAACGCGCCCGAAACAGCGGTTTAGGTTGGATGACGATGGCTTCGTATCAAAAGGCGAACGGCGGATAATAAAGGAGAAAACCGCCCAGGTCAAGCAAAACAGGCTGCGACTGCAAAATCAAGCTATAATGCCGTTTTATTGAATCAGCACGGATGAATCCGACATGAAGTTTTTCAAAACCACCGCCTTATTACCTGCACTTGCTGTCGCCCTGTTGCTTGGCGCGTGCAGCGGATCAGAGAGTTATCGCGGCGAATGGAAGGCCGTTGCGTCCGATGGCAGCAAAGCCGAAATCACCTTTGCCAAAAAAAGCTTTACTATCAAAGACGAAAAAGGCAAAGAAACCGTCTACGAATACACTCAGAACCAATACAAACTGGAAAGCGGCAGAACCAGCTACGGCATCGACATCAAAAACGCCTCGGAAGCACGAATCGTGTTCCCGTTTAAAGGCAAGACCGACCGCGCCACCATGGTTGCGCCTGACGATACAATTCTCTATATGCTTGACCGACACGCCTACGTCCCTGCTGATCAATTCTGGAAACTTCCCCAATAAGGCCGTCTGAAACCATGACCGACATTACCCCCTTTGCCAACCGCTTGGGCAAAAACATCAAACATCTTATGAAATGGGCCAAACGCAACAATATCGAAGCCTGGCGCATTTACGACCGCGATATTCCCCAATTTCCCTTTGCCGTCGATGTTTACGGCGACCAAATCCATCTTCAGGAATACGATACCGGCTGGCTGATGCAGCCCGAAGAATACAAAGCATGGCTTGCCGATGTATTGGAAGCCATCGGTTTTGTAACCGGTTTTGCGCCCGAACAAATCCACCTCAAACGCCGTGAACGTCAAAAAGGTTTACAGCAATACGAGAAAACCGGCAAAACCGGCGACGATTTCGTCATCACTGAAAACGGCCGCAAGTTTTGGGTCAACCTCGACAAATACCTCGACACCGGCCTTTTCCTCGACCACCGCAACACGCGCAAAAAAGTCGGCGAAACTGCAGCAGGCAAACGCTTCCTCAACCTGTTTTCCTACACAGGCAGCTTTACCGTCTATGCCGCAACCGGCGGCGCGGTATCCAGCGAAACCGTCGATTTATCCAACACTTATCTCGAGTGGGCAAAACGCAATTTTGAACTAAACGGCATTGACACCGAACAACACAAAATCGTCCGCGCCGATGTGTTCCAATACCTGCAAAATGCCGCAGATGAAGGCAAAAGGTTCGACCTGATTGTCATGGACCCGCCCAGCTTTTCCAACAGCAAAAAGATGCTCGACATCCTCGACATCCAGCGCGACCATAAGAAGCTGATTGACGGCGCAATGAGCCTGCTCGCTTCAGACGGCATTCTGTATTTCTCCAACAACTTGCGCAGTTTTGTGTTGGACGATTCGGTATCGGAACAATACGCAGTCAAAGATATTTCCAAACAGTCCGTTCCCGACGATTTCCGCAACAAAAAAATCCATCAATGCTGGGAAATCAAGCATAAATAAGCATCAGGCCGTCTGAAAGCCAGTTTTCAGACGGCCTGATTACCATATTGAATCTCTCAATCAATAGGCGCATAATTGAAGAAATTGTTGACAATATCAAAAGGAAAAGAACATGCAAAACTACCTGACGCCCAATTTCTCATTCGCCCCCATGATTCCGGAACGTGCGCTCGGCAGCCGGGTTTGGGATACCGAAGGACGAGAATACATTGACCTGTCAGGCGGCATTGCAGTAAACGCGCTGGGGCATTGCCATCCCGATTTGGTCGCAGCCTTGGCCGAACAATCGCAAAAACTCTGGCACATTTCTAATATCTATACCACCCAACCGGCGCAAGAATTGGCCAAAAAATTGGTCGAAAACACCTTTGCCGACAAAGTGTTTTTCTGCAATTCCGGCGCAGAAGCCAATGAAGCCGCGCTGAAACTGGCGCGCAAATACGGCCGCGATCATTTTGGCGAACACAAAACCGAAATCATCTCCTGCCTCAACAGCTTCCACGGCCGCACCCTGTTTACCGTATCCGTCGGCGGCCAGCCCAAATACAGCAAAGACTACGCGCCGCTGCCGGCCGGCATTACCCACGTTCCCTTCAATGATGTTGCCGCATTGGAAGCAGCCGTCGGCGACAAAACCTGCGCCGTGATTATCGAGCCGATTCAAGGCGAAAGCGGCATCCTGCCTGCCACCCAAGAATATCTGCAAGCCGCACGCCGTTTATGCGACAAACACGGCGCCTTGCTGATTTTGGACGAAGTGCAAACCGGCATGGGTCATACGGGCAAACTGTTTGCCTACGAGCATTACGGCGTAACACCCGATATTCTCAGCTCCGCCAAAGCCTTGGGTGGCGGCTTCCCGATTGGCGCGATACTGACCACCGATAAAATCGCCCCAACCTTCGGCCCCGGAACACATGGCTCGACCTTCGGCGGCAACCCAATGGCGTGCGCAGTCGGCAGCCGTGCATTTGACATCATCAATGCGCCCGAAACATTGGCACACGTTCAGCAACAAGGCCAAAAACTTCAGACGGCCTTGCGTGAATTGGGCGTAAAAACCGGCGTATTTAAAGAAGTCCGCGGCATGGGCTTGCTGCTCGGCTGCGTGTTGGCAGACAAATACGCAGGCAAGGCATCTGAAATCACTGCCGCCGCTTTAAAACACGGCCTGATGGTACTGGTTGCCGGCGCCAATGTGGTACGCTTCGCCCCCAGCCTGCTGCTGAACGATGAAGACATGGCCGAAGGCTTGAAACGTTTTGAAGTAGCCTTGGACGAATGGTTGGCCTGATTTTAAAACCCAATATCCAAATCAGCCGACAGCTTTTGGTTCTATTAATGCCATATAGTGAAGGCCGTCTGAAAGACTGTTTGAGTTTTTCAGACGGCTTTTTTTCAATATTGAAAACAACATCCGCCTACATGCTTTGTCATTTGATGTTTGTTAAAAATCGTACCGCCTCTTCGTGTTACGCTTGGCAAACATTTTGATTTTACGAAGGAAAGGAGCAGGAGATGGTATCGTTGAAAACACAAATCGCCGGTTTTTCTTTTGACAACTGCCTGATGAATGCGGCTGGTGTGTCGTGTATGACTATTGAGGAATTGGAAGCGGTCAGACAGTCTTCGGCAGGTACTTTCATTACCAAGACCGCAACGCTTACCCCTCGTCAAGGCAACCCCGAGCCGCGTTATCGGGACGTGCCTCTCGGCAGCATAAATTCGATGGGTTTGCCGAATCAAGGCATTGATTACTATCTGGATTACCTGCTTACCCTTCAAGACTCTCAGCCGGAACGGACATTTTTCCTATCACTGGTCGGTCTGTCGCCCGGCGAAACACATATCCTGTTGGAAAAGGTGCAAAACAGCGGGTTCAACGGCATTACCGAACTCAACCTATCCTGCCCAAACGTCGCCGGCAAACCGCAAATCGCCTACGACTTTGAAACAACCGAGACGATTTTGGATAATGCCTTTACCTACTTCGACAAGCCCTTGGGCATCAAATTGCCGCCGTATTTCGATATTGCCCATTTCGATCAGGCCGCGAAAGTGTTCAACCGCTATCCCCTAAAATTCGTCAACTGCGTCAACTCCATCGGCAATGGTATGTATATCGAAGACGAATCCGTTGTCATCCGCCCGAAAAACGGCTTCGGCGGCATAGGCGGCCAATACATCAAACCGACTGCGCTCGCCAATGTCCACGCGTTCTATCAAAGACTGGATCCGTCTATCCAAGTCATCGGAACCGGCGGCGTTTACAGCGGCCGTGATGCGTTTGAACACATCTT
Organism: Neisseria sp. P0006.S004; assembly: GCF_051963015.1. Classification (NCBI taxonomy): domain Bacteria; kingdom Pseudomonadati; phylum Pseudomonadota; class Betaproteobacteria; order Neisseriales; family Neisseriaceae; genus Neisseria; species Neisseria sp. P0006.S004. Next base: position 49,172 of record NZ_JBQCUS010000003.1, read on the forward strand.
GTGCGGCGCAAGCATGGTGCAGATCGGCACGGCGCTACACCAGCAAGGCGTCGGTATTTTTGAACGGGTTTCCCTTGAATTAAAAGCCATCATGGCGCAAAAAGGCTATGAGAAGCTGGAAGACTTCAAAGGCAAATTGAAATATTTTGAATAAGGTTTACTCTAAAAAACGCCCAAGGCCGTCTGAAAATTTCAGACGGCCTTGTTGTATAATTGCTCCCCACATTACCCGTCTTCCCCTTCAATGAAACTCAACCCCCAACAGCAAGCTGCGGTCAAATATCTCGGCGGCCCCCTGCTCGTCCTTGCCGGCGCAGGTAGCGGCAAAACCGGCGTGATTACGCAAAAAATCAAGCATTTGATCGTCAATGTCGGCTATCTGCCGCATACCGTCGCCGCGATTACCTTTACCAACAAAGCCGCCACGGAAATGCAGGAACGCGTCTCCAAAATGCTGCCCAAGTCGCAAACGCGCGGGCTGACGATTTGCACGTTCCACTCTTTGGGTATGAAGATTTTGCGCGAAGAGGCGAACCATATCAGTTACAAAAAAAACTTTTCCATCCTCGACTCTACCGACAGCGCCAAAATCATCGGCGAGCTCTTGGGCGGTACGGGCAAAGAAGCCATATTCAAAGCGCAGCATCAAATTTCCCTTTGGAAAAACGATTTAAAAACGCCTGAAGAGGTCGTTCAGACGGCCTCTAATGTGTGGGAACAGCAAACAGCGCGCGTGTATGCGAGTTATCAGGAAACCCTGCAAAGCTATCAGGCGGTGGACTTCGACGACTTAATCCGCCTGCCTGCCGTGCTGTTGCAGCAAAACAGCGAAGTACGCAACAAATGGCAACAACGGCTGCGTTATCTGCTGGTTGACGAATGTCAAGACACCAACACCTGCCAATTTACGCTGATGAAGCTTCTGACCGGCGCGGAAGGCATGTTTACCGCCGTCGGCGACGACGACCAGTCCATCTACGCATGGCGCGGCGCAAACATGGAAAACCTGCGCAAAATGCAGGAAGACTATCCGCAGATGAAAGTCATCAAACTGGAGCAAAACTACCGCTCCACCGCGCGGATTCTCAAAATCGCCAACAAAGTCATCGAAAACAACCCCAAACTCTTTACCAAAAAACTTTGGTCGCAGTTCGGCGAAGGCGAAATCGTCAAAGTCGTTGCCTGTCAAAGCGAGCAGCATGAAGCCGACTGGGTTGTCAGCCAAATCGTCAAGCAGAAGCTGGTCGGCGGCGACAAAACCCAATACGCCGATTTTGCCGTGTTATACCGCGGCAACCATCAGGCGCGGATTTTCGAAGAAGCCTTACGCAGCGCGCGCGTTCCCTACCAACTCTCCGGCGGACAAAGTTTTTTTGATAAAGCCGAAATCAAAGACGTCTTGTCCTATTTGCGCCTGCTTGCCAATCCCAACGACGATCCCGCCTTCCTTCGCGCCGTAACCACGCCCAAACGCGGTATCGGCGATGTAACGCTGGGCAAACTCAACACCTACGCGCACGAACACGAATGCAGCCTATATGAAGCCGCGCAAACCGAAGAAGCGCTTGCCCTGTTGAACAATATCAACCGCCAACACCTGCAAGCCTTCATGGATATGATTGAAAACTACCGCGCCAAAGCCGAAACCAGCGAAGCAGGCGAGCTTATTCATAACCTGCTGAAAGAAATCGACTACGAAAACCACTTGCTGGCCAATGAAGAAGGCAAAGCAGGCGAAATCAAATGGCGCAACGTTACCGACCTGACCGGCTGGCTGGAACGCAAAGGCGAGCAAGACGGCAAAAACATCATCGAACTCGCCCAAACCATCGCCCTGATGACGCTTTTGGAAGGTAAAGGTGAAGAAGAAGTCGATGCCGTCAAACTCTCCACCCTGCACGCTTCCAAAGGCTTGGAATACCCCTACGTTTTCCTTATTGGTTGCGAAGAAGGCATCTTGCCGCACAACGACAGCATAGAAGAAGACAATGTCGAAGAAGAACGCCGTCTGATGTACGTCGGCATTACCCGCGCCAAACGCCAGCTTACACTAACCCACTGCCTCAAACGCAAAAAACAAGGTACATGGCAATTCCCCGAGCCGAGCCGTTTCATAGATGAAATGCCACAGGAAGACATCAAAATCCTAGGCCGTAAAGGCGGCGAGCCGCTTGTGAGTAAGGAAGAAGGGAAAAGCAATCTGGCAGGTTTGCTGGATATGCTGGGAAACAAAAGAAAGGGATAAAGCAAGGCCGTCTGAAAACAGAATTTCAGACGGCCTTATTGTCAGCAAAATGTCAAAGACAACAATCAAATAATTTTTACTTTAATACCTTTATGCCCATCTATTTCCATTCCTCCAGATTCTTCAAAAATAAACAAAAATAATCGAATAATCAGGTACAAAATAAAAAAGCAGGTGACACGATCGCCTCATTCTCCTTCAATTTACAAGCAAAAATTGTCAACACTTGAAGTATAAATTCACAAGCAAAATTGCATTTTTCAGGTATAATAAAGGATTCCCCAACTGCATTTTGTGAGCTGAATCCATGTCTGTTGTTCTGCCCTTGCGCGGTGTAACCGCCCTTTCCGATTTCCGTGTTGAAAAACTCTTCCAAAAAGCAGCCGCCCTCGGCCTGCCCGAAGTCAAATTAAGCAGCGAATTTTGGTATTTTGTCGGTAGCGAAAAAACACTTGATGCCTCGACAGTCGAAAAACTGCAAGCCTTACTGGCAGCGCAAAGCGTTGAACAAACGCCCAAAGCGCGCGAGGGCTTGCATTTATTTTTGGTAACGCCCCGTTTGGGCACCATTTCGCCTTGGGCTTCCAAAGCAACCAATATCGCCGAAAACTGCGGCTTGGAAGGCATAGAGCGCATCGAGCGCGGCATGGCGGTGTGGCTGGAAGGTCGTCTGAATGATGAACAGAAACAGCAATGGGCAGCCCTGTTGCACGACCGCATGACCGAAAGCGTGTTGACCGACATCGATGCAGCGGCGCAACTGTTCCACCATATCCAATCGGAAACCTTCTCCAGCGTAGATGTATTGGGCGGCGGTAAAGAGGCATTGGTCAAAGCCAATACCGAAATGGGCTTGGCGCTTTCAGCCGACGAAATCGATTATCTGGTTGAAAACTATCAGGCTTTAAACCGCAATCCGTCCGATGTTGAATTGATGATGTTCGCTCAGGCAAACAGCGAACACTGCCGCCACAAAATCTTCAACGCCGACTTCATCCTCAATGGCGAAAAACAACCGAAATCCCTTTTCGGCATGATTCGCGATACACACAACGCACATCCCGAAGGCACAGTCGTTGCCTATAAAGACAATTCGTCCGTAATTGAAGGCGCCAAAGTCGAGCGTTTCTATCCGAATGCGGCGGAAAACCAAGGCTACCGTTTCCACGAAGAAGACACCCATATCATCATGAAAGTGGAAACACACAACCACCCGACCGCCATCGCGCCGTTTGCAGGCGCGGCAACGGGTGCGGGCGGTGAAATCCGCGATGAAGGCGCGACAGGTAAAGGCTCACGTCCGAAAGCAGGCTTGACCGGCTTTACCGTTTCCAACTTGAATATCCCTGGCTTGGAGCAGCCTTGGGAACAAGCCTATGGCAAACCCGGCCATATTGCTTCCCCTCTAGACATCATGATTGAAGGCCCGATCGGCGGCGCGGCGTTCAACAACGAATTCGGCCGCCCCAACCTCTTGGGCTACTTCCGCACCTTTGAAGAGAAGTTTGACGGTCAGGTTCGCGGCTACCACAAACCGATTATGATCGCCGGCGGCTTGGGCAGCATTCAGGCGCAGCAGACGCATAAAGACGAAATCCCCGAAGGCGCGTTGCTGATCCAACTGGGCGGCCCGGGCATGCTTATCGGCTTGGGCGGCGGCGCGGCTTCTTCGATGAATACCGGCACGAACGACGCCTCTTTAGACTTCAACTCCGTGCAACGCGGCAACCCCGAAATCGAACGCCGCGCACAGGAAGTCATCGACCGCTGCTGGCAGCTCGGCGACAAAAACCCGATTATCTCCATCCACGACGTCGGCGCGGGCGGCTTGTCCAACGCCTTCCCAGAACTCGTCAACGATGCCGGACGCGGCGCAGTATTCAAGCTGCGCGAAGTGCCGCTGGAAGAACATGGCCTTAACCCGCTGCAAATCTGGTGCAACGAATCGCAAGAACGTTATGTATTGTCCATTTTGGAAAAAGATTTGGAGACCTTCCGCGCCATCTGCGAACGCGAACGCTGCCCGTTTGCCGTGGTCGGCACGGCGACCGACGACGGCCATTTGAAAGTGCGCGACGATTTGTTCTCTAACAACCCTGTCGATTTGCCGTTGAACGTTTTGCTCGGCAAACCGCCCAAAACCACGCGCACCGACAAAACGGTTACGCCGTCTGAAAAACCGTTTAACGCTGGCGATATCGACATTACCGAAGCCGCCTACCGCGTTTTGCGCCTGCCTACCGTAGCAGCTAAAAACTTCCTGATTACCATCGGCGACCGCAGCGTCGGCGGCATGACCCACCGCGACCAAATGGTCGGCAAATACCAAACCCCCGTAGCCGACTGCGCCGTTACCATGATGGGCTTCAATACCTATCGCGGCGAAGCGATGTCTATGGGAGAAAAACCGACTGTCGCCCTGTTTGACGCGCCTGCTTCGGGCAGAATGTGCGTCGGCGAAGCCATCACCAACATCGCTGCGGTCAATATCGGCGACATCGGCAATATCAAACTCTCCGCCAACTGGATGGCGGCGTGCGGCAACGAGGGCGAAGACGAAAAACTCTACCGCACCGTCGAAGCTGTCTCCCAAGCCTGTCAGGCATTGGATTTGAGTATTCCCGTGGGCAAAGACAGCCTGTCGATGAAAACCGTATGGCAGGACGGCGAAGAGAAAAAATCCGTCGTTTCGCCGTTGAGCCTGATTATCTCCGCGTTCGCGCCTGTGAAAGATGTGCGCAAAACCGTTACACCTGAGTTGAAAAACGTCGAAGACAGCGTATTGCTGTTTATCGATTTAGGCTTTGGCAAAGCGCGTATGGGCGGCTCGGCATTCGGTCAGGTTTACAACAACATGAGCGGCGACGCGCCCGATTTGGACGATACAGGCCGTCTGAAAGACTTCTACGGCGTGATTCAGGAGCTTGTCGCTGAAGACAAACTCTTGGCATACCACGACCGCAGCGACGGCGGCTTGTTTGCGACGCTGGCGGAAATGGCGTTTGCGGGGCGTTGCGGGTTAGATATCACATTGGGAAGCATACTTTTTGCAACCACGATAGCAACCTATACACCTGCCCAGGTTGACCACGACCTAGGCTTTGTTAATGCTGGTTCTATCATCTCTACCGAAGAAAACGTAATCCGTTCGCTGTTTAATGAAGAGCTTGGTGCAGTTTTACAAGTTCGTGCAGAAGATGCTGATTATGTACTCAAGCAATTTGACAAGAAAGAATTTTTTGTAAACAAGGGAGGCTTCTCTCCGCGCAAGATAGGCAAATTTGCCAGCCATTATATTGGCACAATCAATCCGACATCCGACCGTCTTGTAATCACAGTTGACGATGAAACTCTGTTCGACCAACCACGCGCCGACCTGCAACGCGCATGGCAGGAAACCAGCCATGCCATTCAACGCCTGCGTGACAACCCCGCCTGCGCAGACAGCGAGTTCGCCCTGATTGGCGACAACGAACGCAGCGCATTGTTTGCCGACGTGAAGTTTGATGTAAACGAAGACATCGCCGCGCCTTTCGTCAACAGCGGCGCGAAACCCAAAATCGCCATCCTGCGCGAACAGGGCGTAAACGGCCAAATCGAAATGGCAGCCGCCTTCACCCGCGCCGGTTTCGATGCCTACGACGTGCATATGTCCGACCTGATGGCAGGCCGCGTCAACCTTGCCGACTTCAAAATGCTGGCGGCGTGCGGCGGCTTCAGCTACGGCGACGTACTCGGCGCAGGCGAAGGCTGGGCGAAATCGATTCTGTTCCACCCTGCTCTGCGCGACCAATTTGCCGCCTTCTTCGCCGACCCGAACACGCTGACATTGGGCGTGTGCAACGGCTGCCAAATGGTCAGCAACCTCGCCGAAATCATCCCCGGCACGGCAGGCTGGCCGAAGTTTAAACGCAACCTGAGCGAACAGTTCGAAGCGCGCCTGAGCATGGTTCATGTTCCGAAATCCGCGTCGCTGATTCTGAACGAAATGCAAGGTTCCAGCCTGCCTGTCGTGGTCAGCCACGGCGAAGGCCGCGCCGACTTCGCGCTTCACGGCGGCAAAATTTCAGACGACCTCGGCATCGCGCTGCAATACGTCGACGGACAAAACCAAGTTACCCAAACCTACCCGCTCAACCCCAACGGCTCGCCGCAAGGTATCGCCGGTGTGACCAACGCAGACGGCCGCGTTACCATCATGATGCCGCATCCAGAACGCGTATACCGTGCCGCGCAAATGAGCTGGAAACCGGAAGACTGGACGGAATTGTCCGGCTGGTACCGCCTCTTTGCCGGTGCAAGGAAGGCTTTGGGTTAACCGGCAGGCTGATTTGATTCGGCTTTAAAGAAAAGGTCGTCTGAAAACGATTTAGCGGATTCTGCTATATTCGTTTTCAGACGACCTTTATTCATTCTTTTGCGTTAACTGCCGTTATTTCTGTCTGTACGGAGATAATAGCATGACTTCTTCTTATTTCAATTTATCACAATAGCCTAATTGTTTTAACATTTTGGCCAAACGGAGTAATGAAGATTCAAGAAAAGGTTCTTCTTTTTGTAACCCTTCTTTTAGCTGTTCTAACAATATAGCGTCCTGACTACTGGTAATATTGAAAGATTCATCACTTAATAACTTATCGTTTCTTACATACATCAAAGCTGAGCATAACAAACTAGTCATATCAACAAGGCGGTGTGGTGGAATTTCTTCAGATTGGCGCGACCATCTCTCACCAGTATGTCGCCATACTTTAACCGAAATATCAGGTTTGTTCTCATCAGAACTATTCCATTGCGCTACGCCGACTGATAAGCCTTGTGCATCTTCATCATTTGCAAAACGTCCATCTACTTTAGAATAGTTTTCCCATTTAATAATAGGGCGGTGGTTCAAATGAGTAGGTATATCCATTAGTGCCTCCATAGCAGGTTAATTTATGAATTTGTATTATACTAAAGCAATTTTATTACTGCAACGCCTACTAACCTACTTAGTAAGTAAGTTAGTAAAAATATTAAATTATTTTTTTCAGGTGAGCTTTTATAGTGGTTTAAAGAGAGACAGGACACCTTGACCGCCGTCATTCCCGCGCAGGCGGGAATGACGGCAGCGAAGTGTTTTTTGGATTCCTATTAGCGTATTCTGCAAGCAGAAGCATCATTCTGTATAATTCCCTCTTTTAAACTATAATCGAGATATTCAGACGGCCTTTCCCGACATTATGACTCGACAAGCCTTTATTCTCAGCGATTGCGAATTTTCCGAATGCGGAGAAAAGCCTTACGCCCTGTTGACCGCGAATCCGACTAAGGAACACCACTTCATCGCCCAAACCGAGCAACGGCAGCATTCGCATAATCCGCAGGTCAGCCCGCAAAATCAAAACGTTTATCGCTTGCCGCTGTCTATGTTCCATACTGGCGAAAAAGCCCGCGGCAAAGAACAAAACCGCAGCGAAGCGATCAGCGTCAACATCATCGGCAACTTGGCCGCGAAAAACCTCTATACGCTGACCTTTGTCGAAGACACCGCCAACCAATACAATCTGGAAACCTGGTTCAACCGTCATGAAAGCGGCTACGAAGAGGCCTGTAACCATCTGCGCACCCTGCCTACAGACCGTCTGAAAACAACTACGGCAAATGCCGACACCGTCAAAGTACCGGATGCCTTGTGGCGGATATTGCGGCTGAAATTCCTCGGTATTCTGCGCAATCCGCACAACCATAAAAACCTGTTTGCCCACCGACTGCATCAAACACTGCGGGCGCGGCTGCCGGAAGTCGGTTTTGAATTTGTCCGCTTGATCAGCAAACGCGACCCCAAGCGCATCGAAGCCATTATGCAGGATTACCGTTTCACCTTTCTCGGCTATGTCGATTGGCTGGGCGGGCTTTACGGTATGTTGAGCGAAGGCGTGGTGCAACCGTCGTTGTTTGAACGACTGTTTTGTAATATCTTTGCCGAACCCGAAGCAGTGAAAATCGAATTGTTCCGCTATCCGGAAAACACGGGGCTGTGTCTGTTTGGCGACAGCAGTTTCTGCCTGCAAGCCTCAGCTAAGCTATTCAGCATCGGCGTTAATATCTCGCACGATATGTTTGCTATCGTCCATCTGCAAACCGACCGTTGGCACGCGTTTAAAAATACCTTTCATCACGACGCGCCCAAACTGCAAGGTCAAGTGCGAATTATCGACGGCGACCAAACCCAAAGATTGCTGTTCAACCGACTGTGCATCCATCAAGCCCATGAAGCCGTGTTCGGCCAAAGCCCGAATATTAAAGATTATTTAGAGGCCGTCTGAAACCCCTAACCAGAAGAAAGCATATGAAAATCACGCCAATCCAAGCCCTAAACGACAACTACATCTGGATGATTCAAGAAGGCAACCATGCCGCCTGCGTCGATCCGTCCGATGCCACGCCCGTTTTGAAATTTCTCGTCCACAACCGCCTGATGCTGGCGCAAACATGGATTACCCATCCACACCCCGACCATACCGGCGGCGCAAAAAGCCTGTTTCACGGCTTTTTGGAATCCCCGATCTATGGAGAAAGCGACATCGACGTGGCGACGCATACCGTCACCGCAGGTACGCAGTTCCCGTTTGGCGAAGGCTTGGTTACCGTTTGGGCAACCCCCGGCCATACCGACCGCCACATCAGCTATCTGCTGGAAAATTCAGACGGCCTGCACGTTTTCTGTGGCGATACCTTGTTCTCAGCAGGTTGCGGCCGCGTATTTACCGGTACAATCGAGCAGCTTTACGACAGCTTCCACCGATTCAACCAACTGCCCGAAGAAACGCTGTTTTATCCGGCGCACGAATACACCGCCTCCAATCTGCGCTTTGCCCAGCATATTGAGCCAAACAATGCCGACATTCAGACGGCCTTGGCCGCAGCAGAACACACGCCGACGCTGCCTGTCAGCCTGGCGCACGAACATAAAGTCAATCCGTTTTTCCGCGTACACCTGCCTCAAGTTCAGGCACGCGCCGAAGAATTGAGCGGACGAAAATTAAACAGCGAACTCGAAGTCTTCGCTGCTTTGCGTGAATTGAAAAATCAATTTTAATTGGGCTTAGTCCCTAAAAAATAAAGGCCGTCTGAATAATATCTGTTCAGACGGCCTTCATTATTTAGGGATTATTCCCATTCAATCGTGGCAGGCGGTTTGCCGCTGACATCATAAACTACGCGGTTGATGCCTTTGACTTCGTTGATGATGCGGTTGGACACACGGCCAAGCAGCGAGTAAGGCAACTCAGCCCAGTGCGCAGTCATAAAGTCGCTGGTAATCACAGCACGCAAAGCAACGACGTAATCGTAAGTACGGCCGTCGCCCATTACGCCGACGGATTTCACGGGCAGGAATACGGCAAAGGCTTGGCTGGTCAGGTCGTACCAAGATGTACCGTTTTCATCGGTAGTATTGCGCAATTCTTGAATGAAAATATCGTCTGCTTGACGGAGCAAGTCGGCGTATTCTTTTTTCACTTCGCCCAAGATACGCACGCCCAAACCCGGGCCCGGGAACGGATGACGGTATACCATTTCGCGAGGCAGACCCAAAGCGACTCCCAATTCGCGTACTTCGTCTTTGAACAAGTCGCGCAAAGGTTCAAGCAATTTGAGCTTCATGTTTTCAGGCAGGCCGCCAACGTTATGGTGGGATTTGATGGCGTGGGCTTTTTTGGTTTTTGCGCCTGCGGATTCGATTACGTCAGGGTAAATCGTACCTTGCGCCAACCATTTGGCATTGGTGAGTTTTTTCTCTTCAGCGTCAAAGACTTCGATAAATTCTGCGCCGATGATTTTACGTTTTTTCTCCGGATCGGTCACGCCGGCAAGTTTCGCCAAGAACTGCTCTTCGGCATCAACGTGAATCACGCGTACGCCCAAGTTGCGGGCAAACATGTCCATCACCATTTTGCCTTCGTTCAAACGCAACAGACCGTGGTCAACAAACACGCAGGTCAGTTGGTCGCCGATGGCGCGGTGAATCAACGCGGCCGCTACGGAAGAGTCCACTCCGCCGGACAAACCTAAAATCACTTCGTCGCTACCAACTTGTTCGCGGATTTTGGCAACAGCTTCTTCGATGTAGTTCGGCATGGTCCAGCTTGGTTGTGCGCCGCAAATATCCAAGACAAAGCGGTTCAACAACGCGCGGCCTTGTTTGGTGTGGGTCACTTCAGGGTGGAATTGGATACCGTAGAATTGTTTCTCAGCATTTTCCATCATGGCAATCGGGCAAGACGGGGTGTCGCCGATAACAGAGAAGCCGGTAGGCAGTTTGGAAACTTTATCGCCATGACTCATCCATACGTCGAGCGTATTAGGCGCATCGTCTTGAATGCCGCGTGTCAGCTCGCTGTCGATGGTTTTAACTTGCGCATAACCGAATTCGCGTTGGTTGCCCGGGCTAACTTCGCCGCCCAAGTGGTGCGCCATAAATTGCATGCCGTAGCAGATGCCCAAGACCGGAATGCCCAAATCAAAAATACCGGTATCGGCTTGATAATCGGATTCGTAAACGGAATTAGGGCCGCCGGAGAGGATGATGCCTTTCGGGTTAAAGGCTTTGATTTCTTCCAAAGGCATGTCGAAAGAATGCAGTTCGCAGTAAACGTGGGCTTCGCGCACGCGGCGGGCGATCAGCTGGGTAACTTGCGAGCCGAAGTCGAGAATAAGGATTTTGTCTTGGGTCATGGCGGAAACTTTGTAAAATGTAAGAAAACGGTGCGGCCGAGAGGGTAAATTTCAAATTTAAACCACAATAAAAAAGGCCGTCTGAATCGGCGGATTATACCATTGTTCAGACGGCCTTTATAGGGCAAAACCCAAATCTCTCATCTTTCTATTTTGTGTGTTTCTCAGGAATCATATCGCTGCGCGAGAGCAACAGCAGGCAACCCAACACGACCATGCCGATGGCCAATAACGGCGAGAGGTAAATCCAGTAACTCATGTGCAGATAAATGGCTGTACCGATATAAACCAGCATCGGACCGGAAACGATAGACTGTTTGTTGATGCCGTCCATAATCAACACGGCAAAGCCCAAAATAATTAATGCACCGGCAATCATGGTCGATGTCGCAGGCAAAATATCCGTAGCGCGTAAAAACCAAATCGCGCCAAAGATAATCAAAAACAAAGGCAGAAAAAGTGAGGGGCGGGACATAACAACGCTCCGTAAAGGTTTCAGACGGCCTGTATTATTGGGTGCGTCGGCCATGCAGGCAAGATATAAAAATGCAATCTTGTGTGTAATTATGCAAAGGTTGGCACAACAAAAAGGCCGTCTGAACCGTGGCAAACCGAAATCGAATATTTCAATTTATCCTGTTCCAGACGGCCTTTCAAATCATCAGGCTTTGCCGGTGCTGCCGAATCCGCCTTCACCCCGCTCGCTGGCGGCAAACTCGTCCACAACCTTAAACGCGGCTTGGACAACCGGCACAATCACCATTTGCGCGATGCGCTCCATCGGCTCGATGGTAAACGCTTCTTTACCACGGTTCCACAGAGAAACCTTCAATTCTCCTTGATAATCCGAGTCAATCAAACCGACCAAATTGCCCAAAACAATACCGTGTTTATGACCCAAACCGGAACGCGGCAACAAAACGGCCGCATACGCAGGGTTGGCCAAATGCACCGCCAAACCGGTCGGCACGAGATATACATCGCCCGGCTGCAACACAACGGCTCCATCCAAGCAGGCACGCAAGTCCAAACCGGCAGAACCGGGCGTTGCATAAGCAGGCAGGGAATCGGCCATTTTCGGATTTAAGATTTTCAGTTCGACTTCGGTTTGCATGACAGGACTCCGTATTGTTCTATATTGGAAAGGGCTACGATTATACACAAATGCCCTTGAGGCCGTCTGAAAAAACGGAGTATGATTCAGTCAAACCTAAGGAGAAAAATCATGGATCTGCACAATATCCGCGAAGATTACAGCAAACGTGAGCTGTCGGAAGCCGAGTGCCACGCCGACCCGATTGTCCAATTCGAGCAATGGCTGAACGAAGCGATTCACGCCGAAGTCAACGAGCCGACCGCGGTCAACGTTGCCGCCGTGGGCGAAGACGGCAGACCCAACAGCCGCATGGTACTGCTGAAAGAAGTCAACCCTAAAGGCTTTGTTTTCTTTACCAATTACCACAGCCGCAAAGGCCGCTCCTATACGGCACACCCCTTTGCCGCCATGACTTTTTTCTGGCCGGAACTCGAGCGCCAAGTGCGCATTGAAGGACGCATCGAAAAACTCGACGCCGCCGCTTCGGACGAATATTTTGAAAGCCGCCCCTACACCAGCCGTATCGGCGCATGGGCAAGCGATCAAAGCGAAGTGATTTCCAGCAAAGCCGTTTTGGTGGCCAAAGCCGCAGCCGTCGGCGTCAAACATCCCCTGCATGTTCCCCGCCCGCCGCATTGGGGCGGATACCTCGTTATTCCCGACCGCATCGAATTCTGGCAAGGCCGCCCCAGCCGCCTGCATGACCGCATCCAATACCGCCTGGTTGACGGCAACTGGATACGCGAACGCCTTTCACCATAATTTTCGGATTTTCAAACAAAAAATTACTGGTTGAGTTACAATACAAGCTTTCATCGGCAGGCCGTCTGAATCTGATTTTCAGACGGCCTTTTCCCCCAATCCAACCCCTGCCGCAACTGCCGCAGAAGAACCGCTTTTTCAAGCGAGTTAGGAAAAATCATGTCCAAACAGCCTTCCAGCAAACGCCAATGGCGCGACGGCGTATCGTCTGCCGCCAAGAAACCTTCCAAACCGGCCAAATCCTTCGCCAATAAAAAACGTCCAGACAACGAACGCAAAACATCAGGCAAACCTTACGGCCAAAAAGTTTCAGACGGCCCTAAAGCTCAAAATATTGCCCCAAAACAACGTGCCGCCAAAGCCAAAAAACTGGTTGTCCGCAACCCCAACCAAAAAATCATGGAGCACGCCCGCGATTTGAAAGAACGCCGCAGCGACCTTTCACGCTTCGAACCCGAGCGCCTGCAAAAAGTCCTGGCCGCTTCCGGCGTCGGCTCACGCCGCGAAATGGAAGAATGGATCAGCAACGGCTGGGTAACGGTCAACGGCCGCGTCGCCCAACTGGGCGACAAAGTCACCCCCGACGACCACGTTACCGTCAAAGGCAGCATCATCAAACTCAAATGGGCCGACCGCCTGCCGCGCATCATCCTCTACTACAAACAAGAAGGCGAAATCGTTTCCCGCGACGACCCGCAAGGCCGCGTCAGCATCTTCGACCGCCTGCCGCAAGCAGCCAGCAGCCGCTGGGTGGCTATCGGCCGTTTGGACATCAATACCAGCGGCCTTTTGATCCTGACCACTTCAGGCGAACTGGTTCAACGCTTTGCCCACCCCAGCTTTGAAGTCGAACGCGAATACGCCGTGCGCGTATTGGGCGAGTTGACCACCGAACAAATGCACGTCCTGACCGAAGAAGGCGTTATGCTCGAAGACGGTTTGGCAAAAGTCGAACGCATCTACGAACAAGGCGGCGAAGGCGCAAACAAATGGTACAACGTCGTCATCAAAGAAGGCCGCAACCGCGAAGTACGCCGCATTTTTGAAAGCCAAGGCCTCACCGTCAGCCGCCTCGTGCGCGTCGGCTTCGGCCCTATCGGCCTACCCAACCGCCTTAAACGCGGACAGTTCTACGAACTCAATCCGGCAGAAGTCGCCAACATCATCAAATGGGCAGATATGCTGCTGCCGGGTGAACGTCGCCGGAAGAAAAGTTAATGTAAGATAAATCGGGGCTGAGGCCTTTACAAAATCGTCTCAGCCCGACAAAATCTTGCCCAAGTCATAAAATAGTGGGTTAAGTTTAGACCAGTACCGCGTTGCTCCGCCTTGTCCTGATTTAAACTTAACCCACTATTCACACATTAAAATCCAAATAAAAAGTGACTCTGCGCTCTCGTTGAATCTGCCAATACACTGCCATCAACACTTTTAATAATCAGCATATGATATTTCCCTGGAGCTTAAATCATGCCCCGTTTCTTCCTAAAAACCGTTTCCATACTCACTTTGGCAGCTTTGACCGCGTGTTCTGAATCAAAAGAATACTCAAATCCCTCTTTTGGACCCTCTCTAGGATTCAAGGAAAGCCAAATTGTTGCCATACAGAAGGTTAAAACACCTACTGTCAATGCTCGAAACACCGAACGCTACCAAGACCAACCCGATCAACCGGTTAAATCCGTTGCTCAAGAACCTGTTTCCACATTCAGCATCGATGTCGATACCGGCAGCTACGCTAACGTCCGCCGATTTCTGAACAGCGGCAAACAGCCACCCAAAGATGCCGTGCGCATTGAGGAAATTGTTAATTATTTCCCTTACAACTACCCACTGCCTACTGACGGTCGTCCATTTGCCGTTCACACTGAAACCATTGATTCTCCATGGCAACCGGAAGCCAAGCTGATCAAAATCGGCATTCAAGCACAAGACACGGCAAAGAAAGACCTTCCGCCCGCCAATCTTGTGTTCCTCGTGGACGTATCCGGCAGCATGGATGAAGAAAATAAACTTCCGTTGGTTCAAAAAACGCTGCGGATCTTGACCCAACAATTACGTCCTCAGGACAAAGTTACTCTGATTACCTATTCATCAGGCGAAGAGCTGGTACTTCCACCCACATCAGGTGCTGATAAAGAAACTATCCTGAAGGCCATCGACAAACTGGAGGCCGAAGGCTCGACCTCAGGCGAATCCGCTTTACGCATGGCCTACGAGCAAGCACAAAAAGCCTTTGTACCCAACGGCATCAACCGTATCCTTTTGGCGACCGATGGTGACTTTAATGTTGGCGTATCTGATACCGAGACGCTCAAATCCATGGTTGCCGAAAAACGTAAAACCGGCGTTTCACTCAGTACACTAGGCTTCGGTACGGACAATTACAACGAAGACATGATGGAACAAATTGCCGATGCAGGCGACGGCAATTACAGCTATATCGACAACGAAAAAGAAGCGAAAAAAGTTCTGCAACAGCAACTGACTTCCACACTAGCCACCGTTGCGCAAGATGTCAAAATCCAAGTCGAATTCAATCCTGCCACTGTCAAAGAATACCGCTTGGTCGGCTACACCAACCGCACCCTGCGCAATGAAGACTTCAACAATGACAAAGTAGATGCTGGCGATATCGGCTCAGGCCACAGCGTGACCGCCATCTATGAAATCATTCCGGCAGGCAAAAACGGCTGGCTGAACGAATCACGCTATCAAAAAGCCCCTGCCGTCAAAGGCAGTAAAAACGAATACGCCTTTGTCAAAGTACGCTACAAACTGCCCGGAGAAAAAGACAGCAAGCTGATGGAACAAGCAATCCCTGTTGGCAGCAAACCGCTGGAGCAAGCCGATAAAGACACCCTGCTTGCCCTTGCCGCAGCTTCCTATGCCCAGGCCCTGCGCGGCGGCGAATACAACGGCAAACTTGGCTGGAGCGACATTGAAAAAATGGTACAGAAAGTCCAAGGCGACGATCCGTTTGAACTGAAATCGGAATTTCTCCAATTGGTTCGCATTGCCGCCGGTAGCGAAAAGAAATCAGGTCCTTTGGTTAAAGAATAAAACCTGAAAAAGGCCGTCTGAAAAACATTCAGACGGCCTTTTAATTAAACTTTTTATTTTTCCGATTTCAACACCCGTTGACGGCGCGTTTCGCTCAACACCATGCCTGCGCTGACGGAGACGTTCATGCTTTCGACCGTGCCGAACATGGGTATCGACACCAGCATGTCGCAATGTTCGCGCGTCAGGCGGCGCATGCCTTCGCCTTCATTGCCCATCACCCATGCCGCGCTGTCGGGCAGGTCGCAATGGTAGAGGTCGGCGTTGCCGCCCATGTCGGTGCCGATGATCCAGATGCCGTATTCTTTCAGCTCGCGCAGGGTGCGGGCGAGGTTGGTCACGGTGATGTAGGGGACGGTTTCTGCCGCGCCGCAGGCAACTTTGCTGACAGTGGCGTTCAGTCCCGCGCTTTTGTCTTTTGGTGCGATGACGGCGTGTACGCCCATTGCGTCGGCGGTACGCAGGCACGCGCCGAGATTGTGCGGATCAGTAATACCGTCCAATACCAGCAAAAACGGTGGTTCGCTCAGGTTTTCCAACACATCTTCCAAATGAACATGGTTTTTGGAAGCGTCGATAAACCCGACCACGCCCTGATGGCGCGCCCCTTTGCTGATGGCATTCAGGCGGTCGGCATCGGCAAAATGTACGCGCACGTTTTCAGAGGCCGCTTTATCCAATACATCGCGGGTGCGCGCATCGGATTTGCCCTCTTGGATATAGAGTTCGGTAATCGATTTCGGGTTTTGCCACAAACGGGCATTGACGGCATGAAAGCCATAGATGAGTCGTTGGTTTGCCATGTTTTTGCTTTATCAAAAAATTCAGACGGCCATTATAACAAGTAAGGCCGTCTGAAAATTTTTTATTTCATCAAATAACCGAGTATGCCCGAAGTGCCAACGCCGATTAATACCGTTACCAACATCGAAAACCGGCTGGCGGCCAATACCGTCAAAGCAATGGCAATCAGCTCATGCGGTTTGTCCGACACAAAATAAGGCGCAATCACCGAAATCAACACGCAGCCCGGCGCAGCCTCCATAACCACTTGCACGCGACGGCTCAATGTACGGTTGCGCAATGCAAAAAAGCCGATTAATCGGGTTGAATAGGTAACGGCCAACATACTTAAAAACAGCAAAAACGATTGCAGCGACAACAAATCCTTCATTTTTGCTCTCCCCACACATACGCCGCCAACAAACCCGATAACGTTCCGGCCGGAACATACCATGCGCCATCCACGGTCAAATAAGTTGCGCACGCCACAATCAGGCTGACAAACCAAGGGCGTGAAGCCGCAAAGCTCTTCCACATACCGCGCAGCAACACCAAAAACACCGCAGGAAACGCCATGCCGAAGCCCCAAGCCGCCACATCGCCGAACATCGGGCCGACTGCCGCGCCAAATGCTGCAAAACCAATCCACGTTACATACAAAATAAAACACACGCCGGCATAAAACGGCATATTGAATGCAGGCAAACCTGCCGCCTTACGCTTTTGAATTTCAGCAAACGCCATTGCCCAGCTTTCATCACACATAAAAAACAGCGCGGGCATCGCCTTTTTCAGCGGCATATCCCTCATATACGGTGCAAGGGCAGCACCCATCAGGATATGGCGCGAATTAATCATAAACGTAACTGTTGCAATCAGCAGAATCGGCAAAGGATTTGCCCACAAATTGACTGCGGCAAATTCCGAACCTCCGGCAAAGTTCATACCCGTCATCAACAGCATTTCCAGCCAGCTCATGCCCTTCTGCCCGCCCTGCATACCCAAAATCAGCGCCCACGGCAACAAGCCGATCAGCATGGGGGAACATTCTTTGATACCGCGCAGAAATTCCGATTGAGGAGAAGCAGTGTGATTCATTTTGATTGAAACGGTTTATTAAAAAGAAGCTACGTATTATAAAGCAGGCCGTCTGAACAAGGGTATAATACGGAAAAATTAGATTTATTTACGGAAACCGATATGACCCACACCGTCCATCTGCAGTTTGAAGAAATTGACAATACCGTGTTGCAACGCCTGTGCGGCGCTCTCGACAGCAATCTCGAAGCCTTAGGCAAAGCCCTTGATATCCAAATCAGCCGCCGCTTCGAACATTTCACCTTCATGGGCGAACTGGCACACGCCGGCCGTCGTGCCTTGCTGTCGCTTGCCGAAGCCGCAGAAAAAGGCGACTTGGACGACAACGCCATCAGTCTTGCGGCCGTTGAAGCCAAAACCGCAGATGAAAAACACGAAGAAAAACACCACGACCAACAATACTATTTCCGCACCAAACGCGGCAGCATCGGCGGCCGTACCCCGCGCCAAAACGGCTATATACGCGCCTTGCTCAACCACGATGTCGTGTTCGGTTTAGGCCCTGCCGGTACGGGTAAGACCTATCTTGCCGTTGCCGCCGCCGTCGATGCCATGGAAAAACACCAAATCGAACGCATCGTTTTGGTACGCCCTGCAGTCGAAGCAGGCGAAAAATTAGGCTTCCTGCCGGGCGATTTGGCGCAAAAAGTCGATCCCTACCTGCGACCGCTCTACGACGCGCTCTACGACCTGATGGGCTTCGACCGAGTGACCAAACTCATGGAAAAAGGCCTGATTGAAATCGCCCCGCTCGCCTACATGCGCGGGCGCACGCTCAACGGCGCGTATGTGATTCTGGACGAAGCGCAAAACACCACGCCCGAACAAATGAAAATGTTCCTGACCCGTATCGGCTTCGGTGCCAAAGCAGTCATTACCGGCGACATCAGCCAAATCGACCTGCCGCGCAACATCAAATCCGGCTTGAAAGATGCACGCGAAAAACTGCGCAATGTAGAAGGCCTGTATTTCCACACCTTCACCAGCGAAGACGTCGTCCGCCATCCTTTGGTACAGAAAATCGTCGAAGCCTATGAAGCAGCAGAAGAACAAGCTGAAAAGAAAAACGGCGAATAATCTTTTCAAACACTCAAGGCCGTCTGAAAATCAAATTTCAGACGGCCTTCCTACATCATTCTCCCCATAATACTGCTATAATCCGAAAATCAAGTAAAACAAAGACTTCAAAAGGAAAAATATGACCCTCAAGCCACCCGTCCGAATCGCCGTTACCGGCGCGGCAGGCCAAATCGCCTACGCCACCCTCTTCCGTATCGCCGGCGGCATTATGCTCGGACGCGACCAACCCGTTATCCTGCAGCTGCTCGACTTGCCGCAGGCACAACAGGCATTACGCGGCGTGATTATGGAAATGCAGGATTGCGCCTTCCCGCTCCTTGCCGACATCTTCGCCACAGACGACCCCGAAGTCGCCTTCAAAGATGCCGACATCGCCCTCTTGATTGGAGCGCGCCCGCGTACGCAAGGCATGGAGCGCGCCGACTTGCTGCACGCCAATGGCGAAATTTTCAAAGTACAAGGCGCGGCGTTGAACAAAGTTGCCAATCGCAACGTTAAAGTCCTCGTCGTCGGCAATCCGGCCAATACCAACGCCTACATCGCCATGAAATCCGCCCCCGACATCCCGCCGGAAAATTTTACAGCCCTGATGCGACTCGACCATCACCGCGCTGTCAGCCAAATTGCCGAAAAAATCAACCGCCCGATTACTTCCATCGAGCAAATGTGCGTCTGGGGCAACCATAGCCCGACCATGTACGCCGACTACCGCTACGCCACCAGCAATGGCGAGTCCGTCCAAGACATGATTACCGAACCCGACTGGAACACCGAAGTCTTCATGCCGAAAATTGCCGGACGCGGTGCCGCCATTATCGCCGCACGCGGTTCATCATCCGCAGCTTCCGCAGCCAATGCCGCCATCTACCACCTGCGCGACTGGTTGCTCGGCAGCAGCGGTAAATGGATAACCATGGGCGTTCCATCCGACGGCTCTTACGGCATTCCCGAAGGTTTGATTTTCGGCTTCCCCGTCATTTGTGACGAAGGCAGCTACCGCATCGTCCAAGGCTTGGATTTGTCGGATGAATTCAGCCAAAAACGTATCGCCGCCACACTGGCCGAATTGGAAGAAGAACGTTCAGCCATCCAGGATCTACTCTAAAACAAAGGCCGTCTGAAAACCAAATTTCAGACGGCCTAAATAATTAAATGCCCGTTCTACAATCATTTTTAAAAGCTAGAATGGCACTCTTTGTCCTTGCTTATCTTTAAGATGCCATTGACCTGACGGTGTACAACCGCCACCACTACCGCCGACAGCATAATGATCACAATTCGGGTCAAGCCGTTTCCCTTGAGAATATGAGCCATTTGTCAAACCGTCTCTATCAAAGGAACTGCATGCGCCGGTGAAAGCTACGCAAAACAGGATTAAAAATTTCTTCAACATTCACATCACCTTTTTTATAAAAATCATACCCCAAAATTGCAACCTAGATAAAGTTCCCACGCTATCGATATGAGCCACACTGTGTGAGCAAAAAGAACCAATCTCGCCTTGCCCACATTTGTGTATATAACTAATTGTGCCGCCGATATATGTGCCAAAATTTCGCTGCCATCACTCAAAGAAAAACTACTGCCAGAAATTTGGAATACACTTCTAATGCAATTAAAACATATAAAATAGTTATCAAACTAATTTTATAAACATGTGACAAATTTTTTGCAACTTTGTTTCTTATGGTTTTGCTTCTTTATAAAGCTCGTTCTCATAATATGAAAATTACCCAATACCTTTTCTGCGTTTAAAAAAGGCCGTCTGAAAACCAAATTTTAGACGGCCTTTACTGTGCAGCTTTATTCCGCTACATCAATGCACAAATATTTCAATTCCAAATATTCATCCGCACCATATTTGCTGCCTTCACGTCCCAAACCGCTGCGTTTTACGCCGCCAAATGGTGCCACTTCATTACTGATTAAGCCCGTATTGATACCGACCATTCCGTATTCCAAGGCTTCGCCGACGCGCCACTGGCGGGCGGTATCAGCCGTATAAAGGTAAGCAGCCAAACCGTATTCTGTGTTGTTCGCGGCCTCGATGACTTCGGCTTCGGTTTCAAAACGAAACACAGGACACAAAGGCCCGAAGGTTTCTTCGCGAGCTACCGCCATTTGCACCGTTACGCCGCTTAAGACGGTCGGTTCGAAAAACGTTCCGCCCAATGCGCTGCGTTTGCCGCCGGTCAGGCAAACCGCGCCTTTTGAGAGCGCATCGGCGATATGCTGCTCGACTTTCTCCACCGCTTTTTCCTCAATCAACGGCCCTTGGTTTACGCCATCCTCCAAGCCGTTGCCCAATTTGAGCGCCGCCACTTTTTCACTTAATTTGCGGCAAAATTCGTCGTAAATACCTGATTGAGCGTAAACGCGGTTGGTACAGACGCAGGTCTGGCCGCTGTTGCGGAACTTGCTGGCCAGCGCACCTTCGACGGCTTTGTCCAAATCGGCATCGTCAAACACGATAAACGGCGCATTACCACCCAGCTCCAAACTGAGTTTTTTAATGTCTGCCGCGCTATCGGCAAAAATTTTCGCACCGACTTCGGTTGAACCGGTAAAGCTGATTTTGCGCACGGTCGGATTCGTGGCAAATTCATGGCTGATTTCCGAAGCACTACCGCTGACAACAGGCAACAAATCCTGTGATACGCCCGCTTCATAAGCCAAAACGACTAATGCATACGCACTCAAAGGCGTGAGTGATGCTGGTTTGACTATCATCGCGCAACCAACCGCCAAAGCAGGCGCAGCCTTGCGCGCAATCATCGCAGATGGAAAATTCCACGGCGTAATCGCAGCAGTAACGCCGACAGGCTGTTTCAACACAACCAGTTTTTGTGACGCTTTCACACTTGTCAGCACATCGCCGTCAATCCGCCGCGCCTCTTCCGCAAACCAGCGCACAAACGAAGCCGCATAATCAATTTCACCACGCGCCTCAGTCAGGCTTTTGCCCTGCTCCATCGTCATGATACGCGCCAGTTCTTCTTTGTTTTCTTTAATCAAAAAATACCAACGCCACAACACATCAGCGCGCTCCAACGCAGTTTTTGCCGCCCATAATTTTTGCGCAACCTCCGCCTTTTGAATCAGCAATTTGAGGCTGTCTGAACGAGTCGTGCGGACAAACGCCAAGGTCTCGCCCGTTGCCGGATTGCCGACTTTGAGGCAGTCTGAAATCGGAGAAAAGGAAATATCGGGATGATTGAGCAAACAGGCAAAATCTTTCATAAGAAACTAGCTTTCTAAAATCTGGAATATGTGTTCATTATCATATTCATACCATGAAAGCGCAACTAAATCGCAAAAATAAGACAACAGCAAAGGCCGTCTGAATATCTTACAGACGGCCTTTGCTTTAACGACATCATATCCATCTTAATTACGAATGAAATACGATTATTAATACTCTACCTCAAAAGGATAAGACACATGTATTACAACTATTTGCTATAATACAAAACTCATCTCAATCCTCATCCAAAATTCCATTTTCAGACGGCCTTTGTCTGTT
Source organism: Neisseria sp. P0006.S004 (assembly GCF_051963015.1). Taxonomy (NCBI): domain Bacteria; kingdom Pseudomonadati; phylum Pseudomonadota; class Betaproteobacteria; order Neisseriales; family Neisseriaceae; genus Neisseria; species Neisseria sp. P0006.S004. The sequence goes on from NZ_JBQCUS010000003.1 coordinate 71,540, forward strand.
TATAAGGCCGTCTGAAATATTTTCCGTCCATCCTCTTCTGCCGAGCCATGATTCCATCTGATTTCATTGACGAGCTTTTGTCCAAAATCGATATTGTCGATATTATCGACGAGCAGGTTCCGCTGAAGAAAGGCGGGGCGAACTATATGGCCTGCTGTCCATTCCATAAGGAAAAGACACCGTCGTTTTCGGTCAGCCCGACTAAGCAGTTTTACCATTGCTTCAGTTGCGGGGCTCATGGTTCGGCGATTGGTTTTGTGATGGAACATCAGGGGCTGTCGTTTCCGGAGGCGGTGCAGTTTTTGGCTGATCGCGTCGGCATGACGGTACCTAAAGTTCGTGGGCAGGAAGACAACCCCGAAATCCGTGCCGAACGTAAGAAAAAACAACAGACTTTGGAAGAAACGACGGCAGCGGCAGCGGATTTTTACGCGCAACAGTTGAAATTCAATCCGGCGGCGAAGGCTTATTTGGACAAACGCGGTTTGAGTGCGGAAATCATCGCGCATTATGGTTTGGGCTATGCGCCTGACGGTTGGCAGCCTTTGGCACAAGTATTCCAACCCTATCCTAATACTGCGTTGGTGGATACGGGCATGGTCATCGACAACGAAGGCAAACATTACGACCGCTTTCGCCATCGGATTATGTTCCCTATCCGTAATCCGCGCGGGCAGGTCATCGGCTTTGGTGGCCGCGTATTGGATGACTCCAAACCCAAATACCTGAACTCGCCGGATACTCCTTTGTTCGATAAAGGGAAAAACCTTTACGGGCTATATGAAGGGCGTGCTGCCGTAAAAGAGGCTAGACGGATTTTGGTGGTCGAAGGTTACATGGACGTGGTCGCATTGGCGCAGTTCGGCGTCGGCTACGGCGTAGCAGCTTTGGGTACGGCAACCACGACGGAACACGTTAAAATCCTGATGCGTCAGGCCGACAGTATTTATTTTTGTTTCGATGGCGACGGCGCGGGACGTAAAGCGGCTTGGCGCGCGCTGGAAAATGCGTTGCCACAATTAAAAGACGATAAATCGCTGCATTTTCTCTTCCTACCCGAAGAACACGACCCAGACAGCTACATCCGCGCCTACGGCAAGACTCAATTTGAAGATGCCTTGTTAAACCAAAGCAAGCCCCTATCGGAATACTTTTGGGAACATCTTTCAGACGGCCTCAACCTCAATACACAAGAAGGCAAAGCAGAATTGGTCAAAACCAGTTCTCCGCTCTTGGCTCAGATTACCGCGCCGGCATTAGGCTATCTTCTGAAACAAAAACTCAGCGAGCTCGTAGGCATTGACCCTGACAACCTCGCCCAGTTACTCGGACAAGAAGCGCCAAAGCGGTATGTCAAACAAAAAAGTTACAAACTACCGCCCATTTCTGTCAAACAGCCAACCATGCTGACACTGGTTCAAAGACAGATACGCAGCCTCTTGATAAATCCGGCTTGGGCTTCATATATAGACCTGCCCGATTATCTGGCTTTAAGCGGTGACTTCGCCTGCCTTGCCAATCTGGCCGAAACCATCAAGCATCACGATACGACTCCTGCAACCGCACAAGTGCTTGAATATATGCGCGGTTCGCCCTATGAGGAAACCGTCAATCAAATCTTTTTATCGACCCTTCATTCTGAAGAAATGGAAGGGGATAATGAAGAAGATTGCGAAAGTTTCCAAATCGGCATGAAAAAGTTGTTAAATGAATTAAAATACAGTCAAATCGAAACTTTAAAGCAAAAAAGTATTCAAACTGGTTTGACCGAAAATGAAAAAAGACTATTGCTGTCACTTTTGACGGCAAAGCAAAACTAACCCCTCAGGCCGTCTGAACAATCTAAACACACGCTGCGAAACATGACACGCAGAACACTCCATCTGTAATATTTTTCAGACGGCCTCAGAGTATTAAAGTGAAATCTGATTTCACAACAAAAAGCTCTGCTCCGCCTTCAGGTACGGCCACATCACCGTAAACCGTCGGCATCCTATCAACCTAGAGAGCAATCCATGTCTAAAAACCAAAACTACGAAGAATACCAAGACCAAGATGACAACCGTCCCTTGAGTATCGAAGAGCAGCGCGCCCGTCTGCGTCAACTCATTATTATGGGTAAAGAACGCGGCTACATCACTTATTCCGAAATTAACGACGCGCTGCCCGACGATATGTCCGACGCCGAGCAAATCGACAACATCGTCAGCATGATTTCCGGCTTGGGCATCCAAGTAACCGAGCAAGCTCCTGATGCTGAAGACATCCTCTTGAGCGACAACGCCGCCGCCATGACCGACGACGATGCCGTTGAAGAAGCCGAAGCAGCACTCTCCAGCGCAGATTCAGAATTTGGCCGCACTACCGACCCTGTGCGTATGTATATGCGTGAAATGGGTCAAGTCGATCTGTTGACACGTGAAGACGAAATCATCATCGCTAAAAAAATCGAAAATGCACTGAAAAACATGGTGCAGGCAATCTCCGCCTGCCCGGGCTCGATTGCCGAAATTCTGGCGTTGATCGAACAAGTCCGCAATGATGAAATCCGTGTGGATGAAGTGGTTGAAGCCATCATCGATCCTAATGAAGTCTTGTTGAACGAATTAGGCCTGGGTCATTTGGAAAATGCCAAACCTGATGACGAAGAAGGAGAAGCCGATAGCGATGATGAAGATGGCGACGAGGAAGATGAAGACGACTCCGGCGGCGACTCTGAAGCCATATCCGCCGCCCATTTGGCCGAACTGAAACAAAAAGTTTTGGAACACTTCGCCTTTATCGAGAGCGAATACGGCAAAATGATTAAACAGTTGGAAAAACACGGCAGCCAACACGCCAACTACCTTAAACACCGCGATGCCATTGCCAACAAACTGTTAGAAGTCCGTTTTGCCACACGTCAAATCGAAAATTTGAGCAGCAACCTGCGCAGCCGCGTTGAAAACATCCGCAAACTCGAACGCGAAATCCGCGACATCTGTATCGACCGCGTCCGCATGGAGCGCGACTACTTCATCAAAAACTTCCTGCCAGCCATTACCGATTTGGAATGGGTAGAAGAAGAAGTAGCCAAAGGCCGTGTATGGGCAAACGCATTGGATCGTTTCCGCCACGCCATCCTCGAAAAACAAACCGAGCTGGCAAATATGGAAGCTGAAACCCGCATTTCCATCGAAGAGTTGAAAGAGATCAACAAAAACATGGTGTTGAGTGAGAAAGAAACTTCAGCAGCCAAACAGGAAATGATTCAGGCCAACTTGCGTTTGGTTATTTCCATTGCTAAAAAATACACCAACCGCGGCTTGCAGTTCCTGGATTTGATTCAAGAAGGCAATATCGGCCTGATGAAAGCGGTGGACAAATTCGAATACCGCCGCGGCTACAAGTTCTCGACTTACGCCACATGGTGGATCCGTCAAGCGATTACGCGTTCCATCGCCGACCAAGCACGTACCATCCGTATTCCGGTTCACATGATTGAAACCATCAACAAAATGAACCGTATCTCGCGCCAATACCTGCAAGAAACCGGTGAAGAGCCTGATTCCGCCAAACTGGCCGAACTAATGGAAATGCCGGAAGACAAAATCCGCAAAATCATGAAAATCGCCAAAGAGCCGATTTCCATGGAAACACCGATTGGCGATGACGACGATTCGCACTTGGGCGACTTCATCGAGGATGCCAACAACGTTGCGCCGGCAGAAGCTGCAATGTACACCAGCCTGCACGAAGTAACCAAAGAAATCCTTGAAAGCCTGACGCCGCGCGAAGCCAAAGTTTTGCGTATGCGTTTCGGTATTGATATGAATACCGACCACACTTTGGAAGAAGTCGGCAAACAATTTGACGTAACCCGTGAACGTATCCGTCAAATCGAAGCTAAAGCCCTGCGCAAGCTGCGCCACCCGACCCGCAGCGACCGCCTCCGCAGCTTCCTTGACAGCGAAGAAAACAAATCATAAAAGCAAACCGCAGGTTGAAAGACCTGCGGTTTTTTATTGGAATACAAAAAGGCCGTCTGAAAACCAAATCCCAAAAGATTTAATCGTTTCAGACGGCCTTAAATTTATTTTGATAACTTATTCAGCCTCTGTAGTTTTCTTTTTCGGACGACGGCGGCGACGTTTGGGTTTGCCATCAGTTGATCCACTTTGTTTCTGACGTTTGTGATCATTAGCCGCAGTCATTTGCTGACGGGTTTCCTCATCGGCATGTTGGAAAGTTGTCCACCAAGAAGCCATATCTTTATCAACCTCGCCAACCTCACTACGCAAAATCAGAAAATCATAAGCGGCTCGGAAACGGGCTTGCGCCAACAGACGATACGGGCGCGCGCCGCGCATATTGTCGAATTGCGGCTGAAATTGCCAGATTTCACGCATGGTTGCAGAAAATCGTTGCGGTACGCCCCAACCTTTCTCCACTGTGTCACGCATGGTGTTCATCGCATCCATCAACGCAGGGACAGGTTTTTGACCATGGCTTTGATTGCGTTGCCAAATGGCGTTTAGTGTCGGCCACAATACCGCCGCCAATACAAAACCGACGGAAACGGACTTATCCGCACGAAGGCGCTCATCGGTATTTTTCAAGGCCAACATAATCATACGTTTGTCGGCTGCTTCAGCAGTTTTCAAGGCATCTAAAAGCGGATGGATGTCTTCGGGAATACCCAACTCGTTTAGCCTTTTCAAACAGGCACGAGAATAACCGGAAAACAGAATTTTCAGAATTTCGTCAAAAAGACGAGCAACAGGCTCATTTTTCAGACGGCCTGCGTATTCGGCAATCGGCAAAGCGGTTTGCTCTTCCACTTCAAAACCCAATTTACCCGACAATCGGACGGCGCGAAGAATACGGACAGGATCTTCCTGATAGCGTTCGGCAGGATCGCCTATCATCACCAATTTTTTATCGGCAACATCAGCCACACCCTGATGGAAGTCCCAAATCTCCTCTTTAATCGGGTCGTAATACAGCGCATTGCAAGTAAAGTCGCGACGCATGGCATCTTCTTCAATGCTGCCGTAAGTATTGTCCTTCATAATGCGGCCTTGCGCATTTTGCTGAACCTTATCGCCACCGCGGAACGTCGTCACTTCAATGGTTTCAGGGCCAATCATCACATGAACGATTTGGAAGCGGCGGCCGATAATGCGGCTGCGGCGGAATACTTTGCGGATTTGCTCTGGCGTGGCATCGGTTGCAATATCAAAGTCTTTGGGCTCGACCCCGAGCAACAAATCCCGAACGGCACCGCCCACAACATAAGCCTGAAAACCGGCTTCATGAAGGCGTTTGGCAATTTTCTCCGCGGCAAAGCTCAACATATCCGTGAGGATACCGTGTTGCTCAAGCGGGATAATTTCCTTTTCGGGCAATGATTTGACGTGTTTTTTAGGCAACACTTTATGCAGCCATTTTTTTAACATAAGCAGCTCTTTTCACAATAAAAAAGGCCGTCTGAAACTTGTCTGGCTTAAGCCTTTGCACAATATTCTGCCGCAGAAGGGACAAAACATTGAGCAAAGGCTTCAGACGGCCTAAAAAGACGTGCCATTATACCTTATGGAAGTTCGATTAATTAGCGTATTGGCAAAAAATATCGGCTATAATGACAGTCTGACAACGATTCAGGCAGAACATCATGTACCACTACAAATCCGAAGCTACCCAATTCCTCGACAAACTCATGGAAGACAATCCCGAAATGGAAGCACAACGCCTCGAAAACCGCCATTTGCTATGGGATGTTACCCTCAACCCGACAGAGCAGGCCGAATTTGAAGCGGCCAAAGTCAACAAAAAACCCTACACCTACTATCAAGACTAATCCCGTATCGGCATGACGACCAACACCCACAATACCGATCCGGTATTACAACATTACCTCAACAGCATCAGTCAATCCGAACATCCCGTTTTGACCGCATTGCGCGAGCGTACCCAATCACATCGTCTGGGAAAGATGGCCATCGCCCGAGAGCAGGCAGCTATGTTGGTGTGGTTGGCCAAATTGTTGAATGCTAAAAAATATTTGGAAGTTGGCGTCTTTACCGGTTACAGCAGCACCGCCATGGCGCTTTCCCTCCCCGAAGACGGCAAAATCACGGCTTGCGACATTAATGTAACCTTTACCGATATTGCCCGAGAAACATGGCAGGCTGCAGGCATAGCGCATAAAATCTCGCTTCATCTGCAACCGGCTTTGCTGACTTTGGATGATTTGATTGCGCAAGGCGAATCGGAAAGCTACGACTTGGCACTTATCGATGCCGACAAACCGCCTACGCCAAAATATTTTGAACGCTGTTTGCAACTGATACGGAGTGGCGGCGTGATTGCCATCGACAATATCTTGCTGGGTGGGCGTGTCATGAATGAAGCTACCGAAAACGATCCGCCCAGCTTGGATATCCTGCGCCATTTCAACCAAAATCTGCCACACGATACACGTATTATTCCCATTACCCTGCCTATCGGCGACGGTTTGACACTGCTACTAAAAAAATAAAACGACACAATCCGATGAAAACATTATCACATTCCCTGTTTCTTTTGCCGCTTACTCTATTGGCCACATCATGCGCCGTTTCCCATCCTCCCCAACCTGCCGACAATCCCAACTTTGTCCTGCCGGATATTCCGCGCGAGCCTTTGCCTGAAAAAAATATTCCCTATCCGCGCTTGGACGAACAAACCCAGATTGACCACTTGGGCATACAAATTGCCCGACTGGAACGCACCGTTGAAGAATTAAATCAACGCCTGCAAACACTGGAAAAACAGCGAACCATCAAACGCCCAACCCCTTTGGCTCCCAAACCCAAAGCCCAGCGTTTGGACGACCACAAGCTGAAAATGAACTATTTGGCCAATGACGGCGGCGTGCCGTCTGAAACAGACTCAGCCGCACAAAACGAGCTGCGCCTTTATAACCAGGCACAAAAATACTATCAGCGCAATAATTTCTCCGCTGCAGTAGCCATTTTGAAAGAAGCCGACGGCGGCAACGGCAGCGAAATTGCCCGCCGCAATATGTATCTACTTCTGCAAAGCCAACAGCGTCTGGGCAACTGCGAATCCGTTATCGAAATCGGCAACCGCTACGCCAACCGATTCCGCAACAGCCCGCAAGCTCCCGATGCCATGTACAGCATCGGCCAATGCCAATACAAACTGCAACAAAAAGACATCGCCCGCAGCACATGGCGCAAACTGATACAAAGCTTCCCCAACAGCGAAGCGGCAAAACGCGCTTCCATCAGTCTCAAACAAAGATAAACGTTCAGACGGCCTTGTCATCCCCAAGGCCGTCTGAATATTTTTTTACCCTTAATCCATTCAAGCAAAAGGAACTCCTCATGATCCAAGTCGGCATTATTATGGGCAGCAACAGCGATTGGCCGGTGATGCAGCAGGCAGCACAATTTCTCAAAGAATTCGGCGTTGAATACGAAGCGCGTGTCGTCTCTGCACACCGCACGCCTGATTTGATGTTTGAATACGCCGAAACCGCACGCGAACGCGGCATCAAAGCCATCATTGCCGGCGCAGGCGGCGCAGCGCATTTGCCAGGCATGGTTGCAGCCAAAACCACGGTGCCCGTCTTGGGTGTTCCCGTGCCCAGCAAATATCTGCGCGGCGAAGACTCCCTGCTTTCGATTGTGCAAATGCCCAAAGGTGTTCCTGTTGCCACATTTGCCATTGGCGAAGCAGGCGCGGCCAATGCAGCGCTGTTTGCCATTTCACTTTTGGCCAATGAAAATCCTGAATTGGCTGAAAAATTGGCAGCTTTCCGTGCCAAACAAGAACAAACCGTTCTAGCCATGGAATTGCCTGAAGCATGACTGACAAAGGCCATCTGAAAGTTGTAAAGGGAAACTTTGATTTCGTTTTACGATTGTTTAGACGGCCTTAGTGTTTTATCAAATTGAATTAATGCCATGAAAACCCTAGCATTCGTCCTACTCTCCACCCTGCTTTGTGCCTGCCAAAGCCCAAACACTCCCGCTCAATCAACTACTATTCCATCTCAGCAACAAACCCAAGATACAACCGGCAATCTGATTATCTTCTATGATGCTCAAACCGGTTCCGCGCCATTGCTAAAAGCAGTGAAAATCTCCGGTGCAACTTTGGTTTACGAATACAAAAACCTGCACGGTATTGCCATTCGTCCGTCCTCCAAGACCAATATTGAAGATACTATTGCCTATTTCAAAAAAATAAACGGCGTATTGTCTGTCGAACAAGACCGACTGCTTAAACTTCAATAAACAAACTATTTTTTGACTACATAAAAAAGGCCGTCTGAAACATATCACTACGATTTCAGACGGCCTTTACTTGTTCAAAGCATTAAATCATGCCTCTGCCTTGCGCTTTTGGCTTGGCTTGGCCGAATTCCAATTTACTCAGCGCAGACAAATAGGCTTTGGCAGTTGCCACCAATACGTCGGTATCCGCACCTTGGCCGTTGACCACACGGTCGCCACGTTGCAGACGGACGGAAGTTTCGCCTTGGCTTTCTGTACCTTGAGTTACCGCATTGACAGAGTAAATCTGCAAGGTTGCGCCACTTTGAGCCACGCTTTCAATGGCTTTGAAGATGGCATCAACAGGGCCTGATCCGCTAGCGGAAGCGTGTTTTTCTTCGCCGCGAATACTGAACACAATATCGGCGCGCGGTTCTTCGCCGGTTTCAGTGCTGATTTTTTGGGAAATGAATTTGTAGCTTTCAGTATTCATATTGCCCATTTCGTCAGACACCAAAGCGTGCAAGTCTTCATCAAAGATTTCGCGTTTCTTATCCGCCAGCTCTTTGAAGCGTGCAAATGCCGCATTCAACGCCTCTTCACTTTCCAATTCGATACCCAAATCTGCCAGCTTGGTTTTGAAAGCATTACGGCCGGAGAGTTTACCCAAAGTCAGGCGGTTGGTTGACCAGCCGACTGATTCGGCAGTCATGATTTCATAGGTTTCAGGGTGTTTCAACACGCCGTCCTGATGAATGCCTGATTCGTGTGCAAAGGCGTTTGCGCCGACTACTGCTTTGTTTGGCTGAATCGGATAGCCGGTGATAGTAGATACCAGTTTGGATACCGGCACGATTTGCGTGGTATCGATGCCGGTTTCCAAGCCAAACAAATCATGACGCACTTTCAACGCCATCACGATTTCTTCAAGGCTGGCATTACCCGCACGTTCGCCCAAGCCGTTGATGGTACATTCCACCTGACGCACGCCTGCCTGAACAGCGGCCAGCGAGTTGGCAACCGCCATACCCAAGTCGTTGTGGCAGTGGGTCGACCAGACTACTTTGTCGCCGTTGGGCACGCTTTTGATGATGTTACTGATACGCTCGTACCATACGGAAGGGATGGAGTAGCCGACAGTATCGGGAATATTGATGGTGGTTGCGCCTGCCTCGATAACCGCCGTAAAGATTTTGGCGAGGAAGTCCAAATCCGAACGCACGGCGTCTTCGGCGGAAAATTCCACATCGTCAGTATATTCTTTGGCAATTTTCACCGCTTTGACCGCCGCATCGATGACCTGCTGCGGCTTCATTTTCAGTTTGTGCTCCATGTGGATGGGGCTGGTGGCGATAAAAGTGTGAATACGTTTTTTCGGAGCAGGGGAAACAGCTTCGCCTGCTTTACGCACATCGTTTTCAACGGCACGCGCCAATGAGCAAACTGTAGATTTAGTAATGATTTTGGCAATCGCATTAACCGATTCAAAATCGCCCGGACTCGCGGCGGCAAAACCCGCCTCAATCACATCCACGCCCATTTTCTCCAACTGGCGGGCAATGCGGATTTTCTCCTCTTTGGTCATGGACGCACCGGGCGACTGCTCGCCGTCGCGCATAGTGGTATCGAAAATGATAACGCGGTTGGTTTGTGTCATTTCTGTTCTCTCCAGAGATTCGTTTTTTTGTAAAAAAGCATTCAAATCAAGCGGTCTGCCTTGTGCCTCCGCCAAAGCGGTCAGTTTTTGCAACTGTGCTAAAGGCAGAGAACCGCGTGTACGCCATTTATAGATAGCCGCCGTCGTTGCAGCATTTTCCGGGTCGTGCTGTTTCAGGGCTTCGGCCAGCGCGTTTACGCCGCCAAAATAGGCAACCAAACGGTCAATGTCTAATTGCATGATGTTCCTTGTCCAAATCTGATTAAGATTATTGTGTTCTAGTTTTGCATTATACTCATTTTAGACAAAACGACAATCTATTTTTATCAAAATATTGGTATAAATTTTAAAACTTGAGAAATTTTTATACATTTTGTCTAATTTGGACTATTAAAAGCTCCTCTCAAACCGAACACATCCTAAATATAGTAAACTAATCCCCTATTTCCCCGATTTGAAACACATTATGCCCCATACCATCCCTACCAACCGCTCCGACATCGAATGGCGCAACAAAAGTACACAAAAGCCACCCAAGCAGGCGGTTTACATACAAGAAGCAGGCGCAACAGAAATCTTAAAAAATGCCCACGCGCAAACTGCAACTGTTTGGACTGGCGATTTTCACAATGCCAAGCAAGTCTTATCTGCAATGAAAAAACGTATCCGCAGGCCGTCTGAAAAAAAGAAAGGCGCACCTGCCGATATTCAGACAGCCTTTCATGCCCACCGTATGAAACAGGCGCAACAAAGCCGTTTGCTCAATATGCTTGCCGTTGAAATTCAACCGAATTTTCAACTGGGCAATGCACGCGCACCCGATATCTACGCCGCTCTATGCGATGTTTACGACACACCAAACAATAAGCCGTTTCTTTTGCCGCTGAATCAATTACTAGGCTTTATCGGTGCACACGAATGGCACAAAAAAGGCATAGATATCCCTCAACTAGACGGAAAAATCCATGTTCCTTTCGGCGTATTCTCTCCACTGCGCGGCGAGTATTTGGATTTAATCACACAAGCCCCACTCGCTCCCAATATTCAGACGGCCTTTGACATCGGCACCGGTTCAGGCGTTATTGCCGCAATTTTGGCCAAACGAGGCATACCCGACATCATTGCCACAGACACCAACCCCAAAGCAATTGCCTGCGCCATAGCAAACCTCGAACGCCTAGGCTTGGATAAAGCCGTCAACATCCAATCGATTGATTTATTTCCCGAAACTTGCGCCGACCTTATCGTCTGCAATCCGCCTTGGCTGCCGGCAAAACCGACCTCGGCTATTGAGACTGCCCTTTACGACCCCAATCATGCCATGCTGACTGCGTTCCTCAACGGCGTACGCCAGCACTTAAATCCAAACGGCGAAGCTTGGCTGATTATTTCCGACTTGGCAGAACACTTGCATTTGCGCGATAAAGACTTTCTAAACCAATGCTTTCAGACGGCCTCGCTCAATATAGTCGATATTTTGAAAACCAAACCGCAACACAAAAAAGCAATAGATGAATCCGATCCTTTGGCGTTTGCCAGAAACAAGGAAACTACTTATCTATACCGTTTGAAAGCGATATAAAATCAAGGCCGTCTGAACATTCAGACAGCCTTTAAGCATTTCTATAAAAGAAAACGGCATATCCGTAAAGATATGCCGTTGATGGGAGCAGGGACTGCTATATTTGGCAGTGGTTTGTGTTTTAGTCCTCTTGCGCCGCTGTTTGCAGGTAGTTTGGCAAACCAACTTTGCCAATCAATTCCTGCTGAGTTTCAAGCCAGTCGATGTGTTCTTCGTTGATGTCTTTTTGTTTTTCCAACAAATCACGGCTGACGTAGTCTTGTTGCTCTTCTGCAAGAGCGATGGCTGCAACCAGAGCATCATGTTTTTCATACTCTTTTTTCAGATCGCAGGCAATGATTTCTTCGGTAGATTCACCGATCAACAGTTTACCCAATTCTTGCAGATTAGGCAGGCCTTCCAAGAACAAAATACGCTCGATTAAATCGTCTGCGGATTTCATTTCGCGGATGGATTGTTTGAAGAAGTGTTCGCCCAATTCTTCAAAGCCCCAGTTTTTCAAAATGCGGGCATGCAGGAAGTATTGGTTAATGGTAATCAGCAACAAGCCTAAGTTTTTGTTCAATTCGCGGATAACTAAGCGATCGCCTTTCATATTCAGCTCCTTGTATGTTATACGCTAGATTACAGTTGGCTTTGGTAGTAGTTGCCTTCGCCGACCAATTCGATCAGACGCAGTTGTTGTTCCAACCAGTGAGCGTGATCTTCTTCAGTGTCTTTCAGTTGGGCAATCATCAAATCGCGGGTAACGTAGTCTTGAGCTTCTTCGCACAACTTGATGCCTTTTTTCAGCGCATCGCGTACTTCGTATTCAGTGTTCAAGTCTGCTTTCAGGCAAGAGATTACGTCAGTACCAATGTTCAGTTCGGCACGGGTCATTTTAGGCGTACCGCCCAACATCAGGATACGACGGATGAAGTCTTCGGCGTGAGTGGTCTCTTCTTCCATCTCGTGGTTCAAACGTTCGAACAGTTTGGTGTAACCCCATTCAGAGTACAGGCGAGAGTGGATAAAATATTGGTCGCGAGCAGCCAACTCACCAGACAATAATTCGTTCATGTAATCAATAACTGCTTGGTTGCCTTGCATAATTCTTTCTCTTTCTTTTAAAAGTTGATAATCACGAAATGAAGATTCGTGTGTTGTTATGGAATGAGGTAATTGTATGCACAAGTAGCACTTTTGACAAATTTTCTATTTAAAATACAAACAATTATCAAAAAAGTTAACCAGCCAAAAAGGCCGTCTGAAAAATTAATCCCCTGTTTTTAATAATATTTTTTTGACATTAGTATTAAGAATCCATTGCATTATTCAAAAACATTTACATTCGTTAACCATAAATAAAAGCAAATAATCCAACAAAATCAATCAAATTTAATTATGAATTATTCTCAACTGCTTTTGCCTGATTTTTTTGAATCACCCATTCCGCCATCACTTGCGAATCGTGCTATAATTACCAGTTATCTTTTTTTTAAGCACCTAGCTGAAACACATAAATTATCATGAAACAAATCCGCAATATTGCCATCATCGCCCACGTCGACCATGGCAAAACCACATTAGTTGACCAATTGCTGCGTCAGTCCGGCACATTCCGTTCCAACCAGCAAGTCGAAGAACGCGTCATGGACAGCAACGATCTTGAAAAAGAGCGCGGCATTACCATTCTCGCTAAAAATACCGCCATCGAATACGAAGGCTACCATATCAACATCGTAGATACCCCGGGACACGCCGATTTTGGTGGCGAAGTGGAACGTGTATTGGGCATGGTCGACTGTGTCGTACTGTTGGTTGACGCACAAGAAGGCCCTATGCCGCAAACCCGTTTCGTGACCAAAAAAGCCTTGGCTTTGGGTCTGAAACCTATCGTTGTTATCAACAAAATCGACAAACCGTCTGCCCGTCCAAGCTGGGTTATCGACCAAACATTCGAATTGTTTGACAACCTGGGCGCAACAGACGAACAATTGGACTTCCCTATCGTTTATGCTTCCGGCCTCTCCGGCTTTGCCAAATTGGAAGAAACCGACGAGAGCAACGATATGCGTCCTCTGTTTGAGACCATCTTAAAACATACGCCCGCACCAAGCGGCAGCGCGGACGAAACGCTGCAACTGCAAATTTCCCAACTGGACTACGACAACTACACCGGCCGCCTCGGTATCGGCCGCATCTTGAACGGCCGCATCAAACCCGGCCAAGTCGTTGCCGTGATGAACCATGAAGAACAAGTTGCACAAGGCCGCATCAACCAACTGTTGGGTTTCCAAGGCTTGGAACGCGTACCTTTGGAAGAAGCTGAAGCCGGCGATATCGTGATTATTTCCGGTATCGAAGACATCGGTATCGGCGTAACCATTACCGACAAAGACAATCCTAAAGGCTTGCCTATGTTGAGCGTGGACGAGCCGACCCTGACCATGGACTTTATGGTCAACACTTCTCCTTTGGCCGGTACTGAAGGCAAATTCGTGACTTCCCGCCAAATCCGTGACCGCCTGCAAAAAGAATTGCTGACCAACGTTGCCCTGCGTGTTGAAGATACTGCCGATGCCGACGTCTTCCGCGTTTCCGGCCGTGGCGAATTGCACCTGACTATTTTGTTGGAAAACATGCGCCGCGAAGGCTTCGAACTGGCAGTTGGTAAACCGCGCGTGGTATTCCGTGAAATCAATGGTCAAAAATGCGAGCCTTACGAAAACCTGACCGTAGACGTACCGGATGACAACCAAGGCGCGGTCATGGAAGAACTCGGCCGCCGCCGTGGCGAATTGACCAATATGGAAAGCGACGGTAACGGTCGTACACGTTTGGAATACCATATTCCTGCACGCGGCCTGATCGGTTTCCAAGGTGAGTTTATGACCTTGACCCGCGGTACCGGCTTGATGAGCCACGTTTTTGACGACTATGCTCCGGTTAAACCCGATATGCCCGGCCGTCACAACGGCGTACTGGTTTCTCAAGAGCAAGGTGAAGCCGTTGCTTATGCCCTGTGGAACTTGGAAGACCGCGGCCGTATGTTCGTTTCTCCAAACGACAAAGTCTACGAAGGCATGATTATCGGTATTCACAGCCGCGACAACGACTTGGTGGTAAACCCTCTGAAAGGTAAAAAACTGACCAACGTCCGCGCCAGCGGTACAGATGAAGCCGTGCGCCTGACTACGCCGATCAAATTGACTTTGGAAGGTGCAGTTGAGTTCATCGACGATGACGAACTGGTTGAAATCACGCCACAATCCATCCGCCTGCGTAAACGCTACCTGAGCGAATTGGAACGTCGCCGTCATTTCAAAAAACTGGACTGATTCTGTTTGATTGACGCATTTTAAAATTAAGGCCGTCTGAAAAGTGTTTTAGAAATCCTAGATTTCATTTTTACACTTTCAGACGGCCTTTTATCATCTGTTCAAATAAAGTAAATCGGCATTTCTTCCGCTTGTACTGCTGCTTCATCAGCGCGATCATTCTTACGATATTGCCCCGGCGATATCCCATATTGCTTTTTAAATGCCTTGCCAAAATGCGTTTCCGATTGAAAACCGACCGAGAGCGCAACCGATAAAACCGAATCCGCCGTCTGTTTCAATAATAATGCCCCATGTTGCAAGCGAATACTGTTAACAAAGGCGTGCGGGCTTGTTCCCGTCTGCTGCTTAAATACTCGCATCAACTGGGCGCGAGATAAGTTGGCAATCACGGTCATTTTCTCGATATTCCATTCCTCTTCCGGCTTATCCACTACTGCCTGAAGCAAATTCCGCAAACGTTTGTCCTGCCAACCATTCAGTAAACCGCTTAATTGCGCTTCCCCATTTTTCTCCAGGCTGGCTCGAAGTAGAAATACCAACAACACCGAAGCCAATGCGTTCACAACCGCTACCGAGCCGGACAAAGCCTGACCGCTCTCATATTGCAACAATGCCACCAAATACTGTAAAGAAGGATCGTTGATATTCAGCAAAACTGTGTCAGGCAGCCCTGCCATAATATCCGCCTGAGCTTCATATTCAAACCGCGCGCAGAAAAGATGCAAAGCCGCATCTCCTCCTGCATGACTCTGCTTGACTTTAAATGCGCCTTTTTTACTCGTCAGCACGCTGACACTGAAATTTTCACAACTGCTGTCGCTGCTCAAAGTATGCCCTACGCTGCGCGGGAAAAAAATGACATCCCCCGCACTCAGCAGCCTGGCCTCTTGCTCCCCATCAATTCGGATATAACCTGAACCGGCAGTTACGATATGTACCAAACCATGCGCACGCTTTGGCTCATGCCGCACATACCACTCCCCCCGAAAAAGACATTGAACATCCACGCTGCCTTTTACCTGCGCCAATTCGACCAGCCTATCCAAAATATCCATAGTGTTTTTTACCAATAAATGAGATGTTTTGACGATTTTATTCATCCAATTATTGCAATAATACACACACCAAACACAAACGGATAGGATTTTTTATCTTATCCACTCACATTAAGAAAGGACATATCATGTTTAAAGACTGGCCTGAACATACCGCCTTGGTAAAAAAAGCATTCGGCGAACTGGGTAAAAACCATCCTAAAATGCTGCAAGCCTACGGCGCACTGGATCAAGCAGCCGCTGCCGAAGCACTGGATGCCAAAACACGCGAACTGATCGCCATTGCCGTTGCCATTACCACGCGTTGCGAAAGCTGCATCAGCGTGCATGCAGCCGCCGCAGCCAAAGCTGGGGCAACCGAAAGTGAAATCGCCGGCGCATTGGCCACTGCTATCGCCCTGAACGCTGGTGCCGCTTATACCTACGCTTTACGCGCTTTGGAAGCAGTAGAAACCCAACGCTAATCGGTTTGTAAAATCAGGCCGTCTGAAAGCCGACTCCCCTTTCAGACGGCCTGATGAAATGCTAAACTGATAAAGTTATCATATTGTTTTCTGTCTAATAGGAGATTGAACCATGAAGAAACTGCTGACCGCCGTACTTTTTGCCGCCACTATTGCCACTCCTTTGGCCGCTTCCGCAGCCTCTATGCCAAAAGTTGAAAAAAGCGCGGCACAACCTGCAAAAGCAAAAGGCGTTTGGATTGATGTCCGCTCTGCCGAAGAATTTAAAGAAGGCCATTTGCAAGGTGCACTCAATATTCCGCATGATCAAATCGTTGACCGCATCAAATCCGTTAGCCCGGATAAAAACGCACCGGTCAACCTCTACTGCCGCAGCGGCCGCCGTGCAGAAGCCGCGCTGACTGAGCTGAAAAAAGCCGGCTACACCAACGTAACCAACCATGGCGGTTATGAAGACTTGGTGAAAAAAGGTTTGAAATAAACCTAGTTGATTTTAAAAAGGCCGTCTGAAACTTTTCAGACGGCCTTTATTGCCATTACAGACAGCAACTTCCAAATCTCAAACGTTTGCTGAGACCGGTTTCGTGAATCAATTGTTTGATAACCAAA
The DNA here is from genome assembly GCF_051963015.1 of Neisseria sp. P0006.S004. Classification (NCBI taxonomy): domain Bacteria; kingdom Pseudomonadati; phylum Pseudomonadota; class Betaproteobacteria; order Neisseriales; family Neisseriaceae; genus Neisseria; species Neisseria sp. P0006.S004. Next base: position 88,494 of record NZ_JBQCUS010000003.1, read on the forward strand.
ATATTGGTGTTATCGGCCAAGGCGCGAATGCTGTGTGCTTCCATCGGCTCAAAACGGATAACTTGTAAGCCTTCGGTTTGCAAAACTTCGTCCACCGTTTTGATTTCAGCTTTGCCGTTTAAAACCAAAAGCAAAATAATCGCATCCGCCTCATATGCCGGAATTTCATTATTCTTCTGCAGTGAAAGCTGAACAATCTCCTGATTGCCGTCTGAAGCAATCACGCCGCCCAATAAAGCTTTGGGGTCTAACTCATAATGTTTCATTATTATCCTTTCCGCCCAAACGTTGCCGATTCGTGGACAATCGCTCAAGCAAACCAGTACAATACCGCCCATCTTACCGATAGACACAATATTGTCACATGAACATATTAATCTCAAACGACGATGGTTATCTTGCGCCCGGTTTGGCAGTTTTGGCAAGAGTGTGTGCAGAATTTGCCAATGTCAGGGTGGTTGCGCCCGAACGCGATCGCAGCGGCGTCAGCAATTCCCTGACTTTAGACCGTCCTTTACAACTGAAACAGGCGGAAAACGGGTTTTACTATGTGAATGGTACGCCCACCGACTGTATTTATGTCGGTCAATACGCCCTTGCCGATTTCAAACCCGACTTAGTTTTGTCCGGCATTAACAACGGCGCAAACATGGGCGACGATACACTTTATTCCGGTACGGTTGCCGCCGCGACGGAAGCCTACCTGATGGGTATTCCCGCCATTGCTTTCTCGCTTGCCGATTCCAGCGGCCGTTATTGGGAAACCGCGGAAAAAGCCGCTTGGATACTGCTTTCCTACTTTCTCAAACACCCTGTTTCCGAACCCATCTTATGGAACATCAATATCCCTGCCGTCGCACCTGAGGATATCCAAGGCATAAAAATTACACGGCTCGGCCGTCGTCATCATGAACAAAGCATTGTTCCCATGTATAATCCACGTGGTGAACAAATTTATTGGATTGGGCCGGTCGGCGATGTTTCCGACAGCGAAGAAGGTACCGACTTTGGCGAATGCGCATCCGGCTTCATCACGATTACCCCCCTGCAAGTCGATTTGACTGCCTACGGACAAATGGAGCAAACCGCTTCCTTTTGGTCAGAAATCCCTGCGCCTTAACAGTCCCTAACAGCCGAACACTTGAGAAACAAGCATATTTTTATTATGATATGCCCCGACGAGAACAATTACCCGAATACGAAAGTCATTAACATGTTGAAAAAAAGTGTATCTTATGCCGGATCGGCAGCTTTGGTTTTATTACTTGCAGCCTGTGCCAGCCAACAACCGGCTCCTGTAGTCGTCGGCACACAAAGCGGTGGTTCAACAACAAGCTCTACCGCTGACAATCCTTACGGTGCAGTGCCTTACAATACCAACACCAGCCCAGCGGCAGATGCTCCATACACTCCGCCGGCAAGTACACCTGCTCCAACGTACAACAGCGGCAGCACCGGCACTTACACGCCTTCTTATGCGCCTGTTGATATTAATGCAGCGACACATACTGTTGTTCGTGGTGATACCGTTTACAACATCTCCAAACGCTACAACATTACCCAAGACAATCTGCGTGCATGGAATAACCTGGCCGACAACACCATTAGCATTGGTCAAACCCTGCGAGTGAAACCTGAAGGCTACGTTGCACCTGCAGCTTCTGCAAGCAAACCTTCTACGCCAACAACTACAACCACTGCTCCGGCCCCAAGCACTCCTGCCAATACACCAACCGTATCTACCGGCAGCAGCCGCAACGTTAGCGGCATCACATGGCAGCGTCCGACTACCGGTAACGTTATTGCCAACTTCGGCGGCAGCAACAAAGGTGTAGATATCGCCGGTACACAAGGTCAGCCTGTCGTTGCAGCGGCAGACGGTAAAGTCGTTTACGCAGGCTCAGGCTTGCGCGGTTACGGCAACTTGGTCATCATCCAACACAACTCCTCATTCTTGAGCGCATACGGCCACAACCAACGCCTGCTGGTTAATGAAAACCAAACCGTGAAACGCGGTCAAACCATTGCGCACATGGGTAATACCGATGCATCCCGCACTCAGTTGCACTTTGAAATCCGTCAAAACGGCAAACCGGTCAATCCGGCAAATTATGTTGCCTTCTAAGCTGATTCAAGCAACCTAATTTCAATTCAATCCCTGCCTAAATGTCATTTAGGTAGGGATTGTTTGTACCGGTTTCCCATGAAATTTCATCTTCCTCTTCTTTATACCCTGCTATTGGGCGGTTGCGCCGCGTTTTTGCCATCATTGGACGAACGCACCCAAAGCAGTTATCTTGACATCCCTTCAACGCCGCGACTGGACAGCGCCTTAGGTATTCCTTCTACTCCCTCCAAGGCCGATATTTCCCATATCTATCTGCTGAACGATGCCCATGAAGCCTTTGTCGCCCGTGCCGCCCTGATTGAATCCGCCGACCATACCCTCGATTTGCAGTACTATATCTGGCACAACGACATCTCCGGCAAGCTTTTGTTCAACCTGATTCATCGCGCGGCCGAACGCGGCGTCCGTGTGCGTTTGCTTCTGGACGACAACAACACCAACGGCATGGATGATCTCCTGCTTGCACTCGACAATCATCCCAATATCGAAGTCCGTCTGTTTAATCCCTTTATTTTCAGAAAATGGCGTGCACTCGGCTATGTTACTGACTTTCCGCGACTTAACCGCCGGATGCACAACAAATCGTTTACCGCCGACAACCGTGCTACCATTTTGGGCGGACGCAATATCGGCGACGAATATTTTAAGGTTAACGACGATACCATCTTTGCCGACCTCGATATCCTCGCCACAGGCCGCGTCGTAACCGAAGTTTCCCAAGACTTCGACCGCTATTGGGCAAGCCATTCCGCCTACAACGCAACCAGCATCATCAAACGGGGAAACCTGCAAAAAGGATTGGTAGAGCTCGATTACACCGACCAAGATAAAAACCAAACGCTCATCCGCTACCGTCAAAGTATCGAACACTCCAACCTCTATCAAAAAATGCAGAGCAACCTTATGGAGTGGCAAAGCGTCAGCACACGCCTGATCAGCGATGACCCGGCCAAAGGCTTAGACCGCGACCGGCACAAACCGCCTATTTCCGAACGCCTGCAAGATGCCCTCAAGCAACCAGAAAAAAGCGTTTACCTTGTCTCCCCTTATTTTGTACCCACAAAATCGGGCGTTAAGGCCATAGAAAAGCTGATTCACAACGGCGTGGACGTTACCGTCCTGACCAATTCGCTCCAAGCAACCGATGTTGCCGCCGTCCATTCCGGCTACGTCAAATACCGCAAACCTTTGCTTAAAGCCGGAGTCAAACTTTACGAACTCCAGCCAAACCACGCCGTTCCGACTTCCAAAGACCGCGGCTTGACCGGTAGCTCCGCCACCAGCTTGCATGCCAAAACATTCATCGTGGACGAGAAACGCATTTTCATCGGCTCATTCAACCTCGACCCACGCTCCGCACGCCTCAATACCGAAATGGGTGTCGTCATCGAAAGCCCCGAAATCGCAGGCCAAATGCAGCGCACCCTCGTAACGACCACCCCAAGCTACGCCTATCAAGTAACGCTTGGCAATTACAATAAACTATACTGGTATGACCCAAGCGAAAAACGAACTTACGCACACGAGCCCGAAGCCAAGTTCTGGAAACGGATGACTTCAAAAATCCTGTCCATTCTGCCCATAGAAGGATTATTATAGAGGCCGTCTGAAAACAGAAATCATGCGGCCGGAGGAATTCACCATGTATCGACTCATCTGCAAAACCCTATTTGTTTGTACCACCGGCCTATTGTTGGCCTCATGCGGCACCACAGGCAAACACAAATCCCACAAGCCGCAAACAACCGCCAGAAAAGTCCAATCTGTCCGCATTTCCCATATCGACCGCACTCAAGGTTCGCAGGAATTGATGCTTCACAGCATGGGTCTGATCGGCACGCCCTACAAATGGGGCGGCAGTACCACAGCCACAGGCTTTGACTGCAGCGGCATGATCCAATTCGTCTATAAAAACGCCCTCAACGTCAACCTGCCACGCACCGCGCGCGATATGGCCGCAGCCAGCCGTAAAATTTCCGATGACAAATTAAAAGCCGGCGACCTGGTCTTTTTCAACACCGGCGGCGCACACAAATATTCCCATGTCGGCCTCTACATCGGCAACGGCGAATTCATCCACGCCCCCAGCAGCGGCAAAACCATCAAAACCGAAAAACTTTCTACCCCGTTTTACGCCAAAAACTATTTGGGCGCACATACCTTTTTTACTGAATAAATCAAGGCCGTCTGAAAGGTATCGCAACATCATCGATACCTTTCAATCTATTGCTGATGAGTCAAGCTTGATTGCAAGATAGCCCCATGCAAAAATTTACCCATAATAAAGCAATAGTAAAATAACACTCAGTTTTAAAAGCTTAAATCATCTTTCGCCCTGTCATTTTATAAGTACAAAACCATCAAGGAAATATCATGCACACAGAATCCGTTCTAACCCTCCTCAAAACCTTGCAAAACCAAATCTGCACCGCGCTGGAGCAAGAAGATGGTGAAGCCGAATTTGTGCATGAAGCATGGACAGGGAAACTGGGCATCGGCGAAACACGCGTATTGAAAAACGGCGCAGTATTCGAGCAGGCCGGTGTAAATTTTTCGCATGTAAAGGGAACCCAAATGCCGGCTTCTGCCACTGCCCATCGTCCGGAATTGGCAGGCGCGGCGTTTGAAGCCATGGGCGTATCGCTGGTGATTCATCCGAAAAATCCGTATGTGCCGACCAGCCATGCCAATGTGCGCTTTTTTATTGCCTATCCTGAAAATGCCGAGCCAGTTTGGTGGTTTGGCGGCGGCTTTGATTTGACGCCGTTTTATCCTTTTGAAGAAGATATCGTGCATTGGCACACAGTGGCGCGGGACGTATGCGCGCCATTTGGCGAATCGGTTTATCCTGAATTCAAACAATGGTGTGACGAATATTTCTATTTGAAACACCGTAACGAAACACGCGGCGTGGGCGGCCTGTTTTTTGACGATTTAAACCGTTGGGATTTCGATACCTGCTTGAATTTTATCAAAGCGGTTGGGGAAGGCTATATCGCCGCGTATCTGCCGATTGTGGCCAAACGCAAAAACACGCCTTATGGGGAACGTGAACGCGATTTCCAACTCTACCGTCGCGGACGCTATGTCGAGTTTAACTTGGTTTGGGACAGAGGCACGCTGTTCGGCCTGCAAAGCGGCGGCCGTACGGAAAGCATTTTGATGTCCATGCCGCCTTTGGTACGCTTTGAGTATCAATATGCACCGGAAGAAGGTTCACCCGAAGCACGCCTCAATCAATTCCTTATACCGCGCAACTGGCTGGAAGAAGCCGGCAGATAGTTTACCTATAAGAGGCCGTCTGAAAAGCGATTCTCACTGGTTGAGACTACCTTTTCAGACGGCCTTTGCTTCAATTGCTTTGAATTTGCATACCTTTGCCTATCATGCTGTTTCATCTCTATAGAGTTTTTGAGACAATGCGCCCATATAAAAATCACCTCACAAACCACACTAAAAAGGAATAATCGGTGAAACGCATTTTCTTATTTATCGCAACCAATATCGCAGTTCTGGTTGTCATCCGTGTTATTTTGGCCATCTTGGGCATCAACAGTACCGACCAGGTTGGCAGCTTGTTGGCTTATTCCGCAGTCGTCGGCTTCAGCGGCTCGATTGTCTCCCTGCTGATGTCAAAAACCATCGCCAAACATTCGGTCGGCGCCGTCGTCATCGACCAGCCCCAAAGCAAAGAAGAAGCTTGGCTGTTGGCAACTGTTGAAGCACAAGCCCGCCAATGGAATCTGAAAACGCCGGAAGTAGCCATTTACGACTCTCCCGAGCCTAACGCCTTTGCAACCGGCGCAACCAAAAACAGCTCGCTCGTCGCTGTCAGCACCGGCCTGCTCGATCACATGACCCGAGATGAAGTCGAAGCCGTTTTGGCGCATGAAATGGCGCACGTCGGCAACGGCGATATGGTAACGCTGACGCTGATTCAAGGTATTGTGAATACTTTTGTCGTCTTCTTGGCGCGTATCGTTTCCAGCATGGTGGCGCGCAACAATGACGGCAGTACGTCGCAAGGTACATATTTCATGGTCAGCATGGTATTGCAAATCGTATTTGGCTTCCTCGCCAGCATCATTGTGATGTGGTTCAGCCGCCAACGCGAATACCGCGCCGATGCAGGCGCTGCAAAACTGGTGGGTGCGCCGAAAATGATTGCCGCCCTGCAACGCTTGAAAGGCAACCCCAGCGACCTGCCGCAAACCATGACTGCAATGGGCATTGCCAGCGAAGCCAAAGATTCTTGGTTCAGTACCCATCCTTCTTTGGACAACCGCATCAGCCGTTTGAAAAACCGCTAATCGAAAACATCAAGGCCGTCTGAAACATCCATTTCAGACGGCCTTTTTTTATTTCTTCAGCAAAGCTCGTTTGATGATAATCATCCAGTCTTTCTTATCCAACAGCGGCCGCTGGTTAAACACATCATATTTGCAACCGTCCAGCTTCTGCAAAATCAACTGGCCGCCGACAATAATCATGCGCAACTCAAAACCGATTCGTCCTTTGAGGGTTTTGCCCAACGGCGAGCCTGCCTTCAGCATTTGAAAAGCACGTTGGCACTCGTGCGCCATCAGTCGTTGAAAAGCAAAGTCGGCTTTGCCGGTCGCAATCTGCTCTTCGCTGACTTTGAACCTCTGCAAATCTTCCTGAGGGATGTACACGCGACCTTTCTGCCAATCTATCGCCACATCCTGCCAGAAATTAATCAGCTGCAAGGCAGTACAAATGCCGTCGCTTTGCGCCATGCTCACTTCATCGGTTTGCCCGTACAAATGCAGCATAATACGTCCCACCGGATTGGCGGACAAGCGGCAATAGGCAATCAATTCACCAAAGTTTTCATAACGGGTTTTGCCCACATCCTGACTGAACGCCGCCAGCAAATCATAAAACGGCTGCAACGGTAATTGAAACGGCTCAATCGCTTCGTTGTACAAACGCTGCATCAAAGCCGTTTGCGGTTTCCCACCTTGTGCAATGCGGTCTAATTCTGCTTTCAATTCGTCCAGTTGGCGCAGGCGTTCGGCTGCTTCGGCATTACCTTCGTCGGCAATATCGTCCGCCGTCCGTGCAAAAGCGTAAACGGCGTGAATCGGCTTGCGCAAACGGCGCGGCAGCACAATGGAGCCAACTGGAAAGTTTTCGTAATGATTGACTGACATGGGAAATCCGAAAATTTAAAATAAAGTTTTTTTTGCTGACAGGCCGTCTGAAATTCAGACGGCCTTACGTTTGGCCGCAAAGAAATCCTGCAATACGCTTTGGCATTCTTCTGCCAATATGCCGCCTAAAATTGCGGTATGCTTGTTCAGACGTTTGTCGGCAAACAAATCGACCACGCTGCCTGCCGCACCGGTTTTAGCTTCGGCCGCACCATAAATCACGCGCCCGATCCTTGCCTGTATCAAGGCAGAGGCGCACATGGAGCAAGGCTCTAATGTGATGTACACGTCGCAATCTTCCAAACGGTAGTTTTGTAAGGCTTTGCCGGCAGCGGCAAGTGCGTTGATTTCGGCATGATGGCTGACATTGTGGTCGCCAATGCAGGTATTGTGTGCCGCTGCGATTACCTTGCCTTGATATACGATGACCGCGCCAACGGGGACTTCGCCCAATGCTGCCGATTGTCTGGCCTGTTCTATCGCCAGCCGCATAAAGGTTTCCACATCGCCTTGAGAAGGAAAAACGGCAACAGGCGGATGGTTTTTCAAGGCCTCGCCCAGCTCCGTCTTTCTCTCCTCGGAAATACACCGGACATCCACACCTGAAACCAACGCGTCAAGTTGCCACAAGGTGCTTTTGGTTACGGTCAAACCCGACGCTTTCAGCAATAGAAATGCACGAACTGCGTCGATTTTTTGCAAATCTTCCCGTGTACGAATACCCAATTCTTTTAATGCGGCCAATGTTTTAGGCGCAAGTGGTGGCGTGGTCAGCATGGATTATTCCTGAAAATGCTGACGCGCCAAGGCTAAGGCCGTCTGAACATAATCGCTGTCTGCGTAAGGATCTAACGTGTGCGCCAAAGGAATTTTCCGCAACCAGGTCAACTGGCGTTTGGCAAGCTGGCGCGTGGCGACAATGCCTTTTTCGACAAAGGTGTCATAATCGGTTTCGCCTTCGAGATAATCCCAAGCCTGACGGTAGCCCACGCAGCGCATAGACGGCATGTCGGCATGCAGCTGCGGATAATCGTGGCGCAAGGCGTGCATTTCATCGAGGAAACCGTGTTCCAGCATATTTAAAAAGCGTTTTTCGATTTGCTGGTGTAACAAATGGCGGTCTTCAGGGATAAGGGCAACCGTACATAAATCCAATAAAGGCGCGGCCTGCTTCTGCTCTGTGAAATGTTCGCTCAAAGGCTTGCCGGTCAGAAGGTAGACTTCCAAAGCGCGCTCAATACGCTGACTGTCATTGGCTTTCAGACGGCCTGCCGTAATCGGGTCAACTTCCTGCAAACGGCGATACAGGCCTGCCAGACCATGTTCGTTTTTTTCTGCCTGAAGCTGTGCGCGCACCGCCGTATCCGCGCCGGGCAAATCGTTCAAACCTTTCGTCAGCGCGTGGAAATACATCATCGTACCGCCGACAATTAGCGGATAGCGTCCGCGCGCATGTATTTCGTTCACCAAGCGCACGCAGTCGCCGACAAAATCCGCCGCGCTGTAACTTTCCAGCGGCGAGATAATATCAATCAAATAATGCGGTACGGCGGCAAGCTCTTCGGCAGTCGGCTTGGCTGTACCGATGTCCATGTCGCGATACACCAGCGCGGAATCCAAACTGATGATTTCCACCGGCAACGATTGGGCAATATTTAAGGCCAGTGCGGTTTTACCGCCGGCGGTCGGGCCGAGTACGGCGAAGGCTTTGGGCGCGTTCATAAGAAAACGGAAAAATTAAAAATGCGATTATAGCAAACCCGGGCAAACCATATTTCAGGCCGTCTGAAACATTTGCTCTACATTATCAAAAGCGTTACACTTGCTGCGCCGTTTCAGACGGCCTTTTATATTGATTTCAAACCTGCTGCTGCCGTCATTGCGCCGGCAGTCAAGCCGTCAGCGACACTGCGTCGCTGTAAACACGAAAGAACACACTATGACCGTATCTCCCGTAGCCTTGCGCCGTCAAACCGAGCGCAAGCCGCATCCGACTGCGCGTTATTGGAAAAAATGCGATGTCGAGGCTTTGTTTGGACTGCCTTTCCTCGACCTCGTTTTCCAAGCTGCCGAAATCCACCGCCAAAACTTCAACCCGCGCGAAATCCAGCTTTCCACCCTGCTCTCCATCAAAACCGGCGGCTGCCCCGAAGATTGCGCCTACTGCCCGCAATCGGCACACCACAACACCAATCTGGGCAAAGAGCAGATGATGGACGTGGACGAAATCGTTGAAAAAGCCAAAATTGCCCAATCGCGCGGCGCCAGCCGTTTCTGCATGGGCGCGGCATGGCGCGGACCCAAACCCAAAGACGTAGCTGTCGTTTCCGAAATCATCAGCGCGGTGAAAGGCTTGGGCATGGAAGTGTGCGGCACCTTCGGCATGCTCGAAGACGGCATGGCTGAAGACTTCAAAAAAGCCGGTTTGGACTACTACAACCACAACCTCGACACCGACCCCGAACGCTACAACGACATCATCCACACCCGCAAACACGAAGACCGCATGGATACTTTGGGCAAAGTCCGTAATGCCGGTTTGAAAGTCTGCTGCGGCGGCATTGTCGGCATGAACGAAACCCGCGCCGAACGCGCAGGCCTGATTGCCAGCCTTGCCAACCTCGACCCGCAACCCGAAAGCGTGCCGATTAACCAGTTGGTTAAAGTAGAAGGCACGCCGCTGGCCGATGCCGAAGATTTGGACTGGACGGAATTTGTCCGCACCATCGCCGTCGCGCGCATTACCATGCCGCACAGCTACGTCCGCCTGTCCGCAGGCCGCAGCAATATGCCGGAATCCATGCAGGCCATGTGTTTCATGGCTGGCGCAAACTCGATTTTCTACGGCGACAAGCTGCTGACTACGGGCAATCCGGACGAAGACGGCGACCGCCTGCTGATGGAAAAACTGAATTTGTATCCGCTGCGCTTTGAATTGGAAGAAGAATACAAAGCCGCGCAGAAAACGCCTAAAATCAAAGTCGACTATTAACCGCCATCAACAAAGGCCGTCTGAAACTTTTTCAGACGGCCTTTTATCATGATTCAGCATTAAAACTTTCAATCTTCCGTATCCATTTTTCCTTTTCCTCCTCGCTCAAAAACGAAGCGCGGAACGAATTGGCGCACAAGGTTTTAATTTCTTCCACACTCAAATCCAAAGCCTCGGCAAGCACTTCAAAATTACGGTTCATATAGCCGCCGAAATACGCCGGATCATCGGAATTAACGGTTACCAATACGCCGCGTTGCAACATACGGCGCAAATTGTGTTTTGCCATCTCCGGAAATACTTTTAATTTCAAATTGCTCAACGGGCAAACGGTCAACGGCATTTGCTCTGTAATCAAACGCGCCATCAAGGCCTCATCTTCTTCCGCCCGTACGCCATGATCGATACGGCGGGCATGCAGCAAGTCCAAAGCCTCGTAAACATATTCCGGCGGTCCTTCTTCTCCAGCATGTGCCACCGTCAACAAACCCTCCGCCCGCGCCTGAGCAAACACACGTTCAAACTTGGACGGCGGATGCCCCAGCTCGCTCGAATCCAAGCCTACGCCGATGATGTGTTCTTTATAAGGCAAAGCCTGATTTAAGGTTTCAAATGCGCTTTCTTCCGACAAATGCCGCAGGAAACACATAATCAAATGCGTACTTATGCCCCATTGCTGCCCGGCTTCACGGCAGGCTCGGACAATGCCGTTAATCACGGTTTCAAACGCCACCCCCCGCGCAGTATGGGTTTGCGGATCGAAAAATATTTCCGTGTGCACGACATTGTCTTCGCGGCAACGCTCAAGATACGCGCGGGTCAAATCGTAAAAATCCGCCTCGTGCAACAATACGCCGGCACCGGCATAATAAATATCCAAAAACGACTGCAAATTGTGAAAATCATAAGCCTGCCGTACCGCATCGACATTTTCATAAGGAATCGTGATGTGGTTGCGCTTGGCGATTTCAAACATCAACTCCGGCTCGAACGTCCCTTCGATATGGACGTGCAGCTCGGCTTTGGGCAGGGCTTGGATCAATTGTTTGATATTCATATTTTCTCTGATTTTCGGTTTATATTTAATATTGAAGGCCGTCTGAAACTTTCAGACGGCCTTTGACCATTTACCTGTTAGAAACCATTTTCCATCATGATTTCGCCGGGGATACGGTTGCGGTGCATAGCGTAGCCTAAATCCATTAGTGCTTGGAAAGTGTCTTTGACCATTGCCGGGTTGCCGCAGACCATAAAGCGCGTATCGGCCTTGGTGAACTTGAAGCCGACTTTTTCTTCCAAGCCGCCATTCTTCAGCAATTCGGGAATCCGTTTGCCGCTCAATGCGCCTTCCGTTTCCTCACGCGTAGTGACTGGCACAAAAGTGAATTTATGGAAATATTCTTCAATCAGCGGATGCTCTTTCAAATCGGCAAGGCGCTGGTTGAAAATTAACTCGTCGGCGTAAGAGACGGAATGCGCCAAAACCAAACGGTCGAAACGCTGCCAAATTTCAGGCTGCTCGATAATGGAGAGGAAAGGCGCAATGCCTGAACCTGTGCAGAGCATAACCAAATCTTTTCCGTCGGGGAAACGCTCGGGCAAGAGGAAACCGGTAGCCGTTTTATCCAATAAAATAGTGTCGCCCTCTTTCATCGCAGCAAAACGCGCCGACATCGGGCCGCCTTCGATTAATACTGCGAAATACTCAAGCGTATCGGCGTATTCGGCAGATACGACAGAATACGCGCGCCAAATAAAGCCCTCGCCGTCACGGAAACCAAGGCGCGAAAACTGCCCTGCCGAAAAACGGTAGGACTCAGGGCGGCTGATGGCAAAAGTCATCAGCTTGGGCGTATGGTGTTTGATCCACAAGACTTTTTCTTCGGTAAACTTGGCTTCTGGAGAAGCTGCCATAATAGGTTTCCTTGATATTCGGTATCAGTTTCAAATAGGGCTTATTATAAAGATTCAAAAGGCCGTCTGAAATATTTATTTTCAGACGGCCTTTAAGATTATTCACGGCGCAAACGGATGCTGATGCCTTTTTGTTCCAAAATCAAATCGTTACCGTCAAAACGATAGTTCCACACGCTTTGTTTGCGCAAAAACGCATCTTCCAGCTTCATGTCTTCACACAGCATCATGCTTACCGCAATATGGCCAAAATCAATTTTGTCCGAACCAATCGTATTGGCTTGGAACATCATACCGTTACACCCCATCTTGCCATACGCCTTAGGCATCTCGCTCAAATCCAGATAGGCATCAATACCGGCCAATTCTTTTTCGGTGAATTTATTAAAAGCGACAACACGCCATTTGGCGGCTAAAGTAGGTTGCACCGTTTGTTGAGTTTGCACCTGCGCTTTAGAGGCTTGTTCAGGCTGAGATACTGAAGGAGATGTACAAGCTGCCAAAACCACCATACTCATCAATGCGCCGAATAATGTTTTCATATCTATTCCTTATGTATTACTAAAGGCCGTCTGAAAAACTATTCACCTTCAGACGGCCTTTAAGCCTTATTTACAAAGTCGTATCCAATGCTTTGGAAATATCGTTCCAAATATCGTCAACGTCTTCAATACCGACAGAGAAACGCAGCAGGCCGACTTTGATACCCATTTCCATTTTCACATCATGCGGCACGCCGCTGTGGGATTGGGAATAGCAATGGTTGACCAAACTTTCCACGCCGCCGAGGCTGGAAGCCATTTTGACCAGTTTCATGTTTTTAATCACGCTATTGGCTGCTTCACGCGTATCGTTTTTGAGATAAACCGTCACCACTCCGCCGATGCCTCTGGGCATTTGTGCTTGGGCGAGTTCGTAATGTTCGTGAGACGGCAGGCCGGGATAGAACACTTTTTCAATGGCAGGATGGGCTTCCAAACGGCGTGCGATTTCGAGTGCGTTTTGGCAATGGGCGTTCATGCGCAAGGCCAACGTTTTGATACCGCGCAACACCAGCCAGCAGTCCATCGGACCTGCAATCGCGCCGGTATGCACCATCATGTCGTGCAAAGGCTGCGCCAGCTCTTTGGTTTTGGCAACGACTACGCCCATCAATACGTCCGAATGGCCGCACAAATATTTGGTAGCGGAATGGAATACAAAATCGCAACCCATATCCAACGGCTGTTGCAGATACGGCGTGGCAAAGGTGTTGTCGATGCCGACCAGCGCACCGGCCGCTTTGGCTTTTGCGGCAAGCGCTTTGATGTCTACCAAGCGCAAAAGCGGATTGGACGGCGTTTCCAGCCAAACCAGTTTGACATTGTGCGCTTTGAGCAGCTCATCCAAATTATCCGGATTGCCCAAATCGGCAAAAACAACGTTCACACCCCATTTTTGATAAACATCGACCAATAAATCATAAGCACCGCCGTAAATATCGGCGACAGCAACAATGGTATCACCCGGGCGCAGGAAAGTACGCCATACGGCATCAATCCCCGCCATGCCGCTGGAAAACGCAAAACCGGCCGCACCATGCTCCAAATCGGCAACGGTATCTTCCAAGACCTGGCGGGTCGGGTTGCTCAGGCGCGAATAGCGGTAAGGAACCTGCTCGCCGATTTCGTGCAAGGCAAACATACTGTTCTGATAAATCGGCGGCATCAGCGCGCGGTTGTGTTCGTCGCAATCGTAGCTGGAATGAATGGCTTTCGTGGCGAATTTCATTTAGTCTCTGCCTATGTAGATGTGAATAATCGAAGATTTTATCACTATCTGAAAAATAGAAACAATCAATGCAGGCGGATAAAGCAAGTGATATAATCTCGCATTTGCAAATCGGCCGATACGAGTCGATTCCCTCCACACGCATCTCAACAATCCTATCATGAAGGACATACCACGCATGAACGCCATTGCAGACGTGCAATCCAGCCGCGATTTACGCAACCTGCCGATTAATCAGGTCGGCATCAAAGACCTGCGCTTTCCGATTTCCCTCAAAAGCAAAGAAGGCGAACAATCCACCGTCGCCCGCCTGACCATGACGGTTTTCCTGCCTGCCGACCAAAAAGGCACGCATATGTCGCGCTTTGTCGCCCTGATGGAAAAACAAACCGATGCTTTGGATTTCGATACGCTGCACAAGCTGACTGCCGACATGGTTGCCCTGCTGGATTCCCATTCCGGCAAAATCAGCGTTTCCTTCCCATTTTTCCGCAAGAAAAGCGCGCCGGTCTCCGGCATCCAATCGCTGCTCGACTATGATGTTACCCTGACCGGCGAAATCAAAAACGGTACATACAGCCACAGCCTGAAAGTGATGGTTCCGGTTACTTCCTTGTGTCCGTGTTCCAAAGAAATTTCCCAATACGGCGCGCACAACCAACGTTCGCATGTGACCGTCAGCCTGATTGCAAACGCGGATGTAGCCATCGAAGAAATCATCGATTACGTCGAAGCACAGGCAAGCTGCCAACTCTACGGTTTGCTTAAACGCCCTGACGAAAAGTATGTAACGGAAAAAGCATACGAAAATCCGAAGTTTGTCGAAGACATGGTTCGTGATGTGGCCACGGTGTTAATAGCCGACAAACGCATCGAATCATTCGTCGTCGAAAGCGAAAACTTCGAATCGATACACAACCATTCCGCTTACGCTTATATCGCTTATCCTTAAAGTTGAGCCAAATAGCAACAAAGGCCGTCTGAACGTTTCAGACGGCCTTTGGCATAAATTGAACGATAACATGAGACTATCGGTCATATATGGGCAACCCTATTTCGATATAATTCAAAAGCATTAGATTTCTCTCGCAATATTTAACATAAATTAAGCCGATTGTTTTCCCATCATTTATAATGACGGTTTCTCAACGGCATCTCCGTAGATACTATGAAAAAATTCCTTTATTTCCTCATTGCATTTTTAGGCTTGAGCAGCTTCGCATTCGCAGTAGATGCCAATGATTTGCTGCCTCCAGAGCAAGCCTTTGTACCTCAAGTCAATGTAACCGATCAAGGCATCAGTGTGCAGTTCAAAATCGCTGACGGCTACTATATGTACCAGTCCAAAATCGTTGCAGCGACCAATCCTGACAAAATTCTAGGCGAACCCAAATTCAGCAAAGGCGAAGAAAAAGAAGACGAATTCTTCGGCAAACAAACGGTTTACCACCATACCGCACAGGTCGACCTGCCTTACAAACAAGCCGCGCCGCAATACAAACTGACGCTGACTTATCAAGGCTGCGCCGAAGCCGGTGTGTGTTATCCGCCTGTGGATACCGAGTTTGACATAAAAGGCAACGGGGTTTACCAGCCGCAAAGCGATGAGCCGGTTTCTGCCAAAGACCGCTTTTTGCAACCGTCCGCCTCTTCAGACGGCCCAATGCCTGCCCAGCCTAGTGCAAACAATCCCGATAGCAGCCGCTTCAAGCTCTCTTGGGATACTTTAAACGCCAACCTGTTGGCGTTTTTTGTCGCAGGTTTGGGCTTAAGCTTTACCGCCTGCATGTATCCGCTCCTGCCGATTGTTTCCAGTATTGTCGTGGGCGATAAAAAAGCCGGCAAAGGCCGCGCATTCACCTTGTCGATGGTGTATGTACAAGGTTTGGCACTGACCTATACCTTGGTCGGCGTGATTGCCGGTTTGACCGGTGCGCTGTTGACCGTATGGCTGCAACAGCCTTGGGTTGTGCTTGCCGCTGCCGCGTTGATGGTGGTACTGGCTATGTCCATGTTCGGCCTCTTCAATATCCAGCTGCCCAACTCTGTCCAATCCTATTTCCAAAATCAAAGCAGCAAACTCTCCGGCGGTAAAATCGTTTCCGTCTTTATCATGGGTATTTTGTCTGCGCTGATTGTCGGCCCGTGCGTTGCGCCTCCGCTGGCATTTGCTTTGGGCTATATCGGCCAAACCGGCGATGCCGTGTTGGGCGGCCTCGCGCTTTATGTCTTGGCACTCGGCACCGGCGTACCGCTCATTATCATCGGCACATTCGGCGGCCATATCCTGCCTAAAGCAGGCGACTGGATGAACGGCATCAAATACGCGTTCGGCTTCATTTTGCTGGCCGTTGCCGTATATCTCGCCACGCCGCATCTGCCCTATTTCGCAGTAGTCGGCCTCTACACCTTGCTGATGATTGTTCCCGCCCTGATGCTTTTGACAAAATCAGGCAAACAAAAAGGCCGTCTGAAAACAGTTGCCGCCGTATTAGGCTTTTTACTGTTGATTGGCGGCTCGTGGTTTGGCTGGCAAAGCTTCAACAAACAAACCACCGCCCTGCACCACTTTTTAACGTTGGTTCCGCCATCCGAAGCCGGCCAAGAAACCGACCACGGCAAGATGTTTACCGATGTCGGCGAACTCAAAGCCGCTATGGATGCCGCCTTGAAAGCCGATCCAAGCAAGCCCGTGCTAATTGATTTCTACGCCGACTGGTGCGTATCCTGCAAAGAAATGGCCGCCTACACGCTCAACCAACCGCAGGTACACGAAGCGGTCGATATGCAGCGCTTCTTCCAAATCGACGTAACCGCCAACACTCCCGACCATCAGGCCTTACTGAAAGAATACGGCCTCTTCGGCCCTCCGGGTGTGTTTGTGGTCCACGCCGACGGCAGTCATAGCGAACCCTTATTAGGCTTTGTCAAACCCGATGCCTTCATTGAATGGTATCGCAAAAACGAGAAATAGCCGTCTATAAAAAGGCCGTCTGAAAACAGATTTTCAGACGGCCTTTTCATATGTTCAAAAATTAAAACTCATCTTGATGCCAACGCGTAGAACGCAAAATGCTGGAATCAACATCTTGAATATTACGATGGCCGGTAAACGCCATAGAAATATCCATTTCTTTATACAGGATTTCCAGCGCACGGGTTACGCCTTCTTCACCATACGCACCCAAACCATACAGGAACGCCCGGCCAATCATCGTACCTTTCGCACCCAAAGCCCAAGCCTTCAAAATATCCTGACCGCTGCGGATACCGCTGTCCATCCAAACCTCGATGTCGCTGCCCACTGCGCTAACCACATCAGGCAAAGCTTTAATGGCAGACACGGTATCGTCAAGCTGACGACCGCCATGATTGGAAACGACCAATGCGTCCGCACCGCTTTTCGCTGCCTTTTCCGCATCTTCAGGTTCCATAATGCCTTTGATAATCAGCTTGCCGCCCCACAAATCCTTAATGCGCGCCACATCGTCCCAGCTCAGGCGCGGGTCGAATTGTTCGGAAGTCCATGAAGACAGCGAAGACAAATCGCCTACGTTTTTCGCATGACCGACGATATTGCGGAAGGTACGGCGTTCCGTGTTCAGCATTTTCATACACCATTCCGGTTTGGTCGCCAAATTGATTAAATTGGCGATGGTCGGTTTCGGCGGCGCAGACAGGCCGTTTTTAATGTCTTTGTGGCGCTGACCCAAAACCTGCAAATCGGCGGTCAATACCAAAGCCGAACAATTGGCAGCTTTTGCACGCTTAATCAGGTTTTCCATAAACTCGCGGTCGCGCATCACATAAAGCTGAAACCAAAACGGCGAGCTGGTGTTTTCAGCCACATCTTCAATCGAACAAATAGACATGGTCGACAGCGTAAACGGAATACCGAATTTTTCCGCCGCCCGCGCCGCCAAGATTTCACCGTCGGCGTGCGCCATGCCCGTGAAACCTGTCGGCGCAATCGCTACCGGCATTTTCACATCCTGCCCGATCATTTTGGTCTCAAGGCTGCGTCCTTCCATATTAACCAATACTTTTTGACGGAAACGGATGTCTTTAAAATCCGACGTATTTTCACGATAAGTGGTTTCCGTCCAAGAGCCTGAGTCAATATAGTCATAAAACATACGCGGCATTTTACGTTTGGCAACAAGGCGCAAGTCTTCGATACAGGTTATTTTGCTTAAATCACATTTCATTGTCGATTGCCTCTGTTCAAGTAAAGACGGATGGTTCAGGCCGTCTGAATATTTCAAACAACCCTTTGCTCTGCTCCATCAAAACAACTAAATTTTAAGAATAATTTTGATAATCTATATTAGTATCAATATTAAATCAAAACATTTTAACCCTGATATTTGTAGGGTTGATAGCCTTTTTTCAGACGGCCTTAAATCCAAATTACAGAAAAATAAAGAAAATATTTTCCAATTTAAAAATCAGCCAATGCCACCATTTAAACAAACAATCAAACCGAGCTGCCACATACTTGACTGAAACACTCAGATATTAGACAATTCCCCCACTAATAAAAACGCCCCACACAGGCAACCACACCATGAGACTGACTACCAAAGGGCGATTTGCAGTAACCGCCATGATAGATTTGGCGATGAACGCGCAAACAGGCGCTGTCAAACTCAGTGCCATCAGCGAACGACAAAGCATATCGCTTTCCTACCTCGAACAATTATTCAGCAAGCTGCGCCGTGCCGGATTGGTTGAAAGCCTACGCGGCCCCGGCGGAGGCTATATCCTTGCCGCACCCGCCGAGCAAATCAATATTGCACAAATCATCTCCGCAGCCGAAGACCGACTGGATGCCACACAATGCGGCAGCAAAGCAAACTGCCACCACGGTGCCCCCTGCCTGACCCATGACCTTTGGGAGAACTTAAACAAAACCATCAATGATTACCTCAGCAGCGTTACGCTGCAAAGCATCATTGAACAAAAAAACTGCAGCGACAGCAGTCATGTCGTTACCTTTACACACATTCATTAAACCGACCTACGGCAAAGACCGCAGGCAGATGACCAAACGAAAGAGCAAACCATGACCGTCAAAACCCCCGTATACCTCGACTACGCCGCAACCACTCCCGTTGACCGCCGCGTTGCCGAAAAAATGATTCCCTACCTGTCCGATATTTTCGGCAACCCAGCCTCCAACAGCCACAGCTTCGGCTGGGAAGCAGAAGAAGCAGTCGAAAAAGCACGCGCAGACATTGCAGCCCTGATTAACGCCGACTCCAAAGAAATCGTTTTTACCAGCGGCGCAACCGAGTCCAACAACCTCGCTATCAAAGGCGCGGCGCACTTCTACAAATCTAAAGGCAACCACCTCATCACCGTAAAAACCGAGCACAAAGCCGTGCTCGATACCATGCGCGAACTCGAACGCCAAGGTTATGAAGTAACTTACCTGGACGTACAAGAAAACGGTTTGGTCGATTTAGACGTACTGAAAGCCGCCATCCGCGAAGACACCATCCTCGTTTCCGTTATGTGGGTAAACAACGAAATCGGCGTGGTTCAAGATATTCCTGCCATCGGCGAAATCTGCCGCGAACGCAAAATTATTTTCCACGTTGACGCAGCACAAGCATGCGGCAAAGTACCTGTTGATGTTGAAGCTGCCAAAGTTGATTTGCTGTCTATGTCCGGCCACAAAGTATACGGCCCTAAAGGCATCGGCGCCCTGTATGTACGCCGTAAACCACGCGTCCGCCTCGAAGCCCAAATGCACGGAGGCGGTCACGAACGCGGTTTCCGTTCCGGCACATTGCCGACCCATCAAATCGTCGGCATGGGCGAAGCCTTCCGCATTGCCAAAGAAGAATTAGCACAAGACACTGCGCACTACCTGAAACTGCGCGATATCTTCCTCAAAGGTATCGAAGGCATCGAAGAAGTCTACATCAACGGCGACCTCGAACACCGCGCTCCAAACAACCTGAACGTCAGCTTCAACTTCGTCGAAGGCGAAAGCCTGATTATGGCAGTCAAAGAACTCGCCGTATCCAGCGGCTCCGCCTGTACTTCCGCAAGCCTTGAGCCAAGCTACGTTTTACGCGCACTCGGCCGCAACGACGAATTGGCACACTCATCCCTGCGCATCACCTTCGGCCGCATGACCACCGAAGAAGAAGTCCAATTCGCAGCAGAACTGATTAAATCCAAAATCGGCAAACTGCGCGAACTGTCTCCTCTGTGGGAAATGTTTAAAGAAGGTATCGATTTGAACTCGATTGAATGGGCAGCGCATTAATCCGCATTTATAAAAGGCCGTCTGAAAATCAATAAAACTTTTCAGACGACCCATATATAGATCTCATTTGATCCCTTAGCCCCACTAAGGCATAACTTTCAGATTAAAGACATAAACTATGGATGAACAAGAACTCGACCTCGATAATCTTGACAACCTGCTTGAAGATTTTGACGGCGTTACCGTGGAAGGCGGCGTCGATTCGGAAAACGACGACGGCTGCGAAGGCGGCGCGTGCAAAATCTAAACTTCAGGCCGTCTGAAAATCAGCAAACAAACTACTTAAACTATCAAAAACATTAAGGAAACCACATCATGGCATACAGCGATAAAGTAATCGACCACTACGAAAATCCTCGCAACGTTGGTACTTTCGACAAAAACGACGAATCTGTCGGTACCGGCATGGTTGGCGCGCCCGCCTGCGGTGACGTAATGCGTCTGCAAATCAAAGTAAACGATGAGGGTATTATCGAAGATGCAAAATTCAAAACTTACGGTTGCGGCTCCGCCATCGCTTCTTCCAGTCTGATCACCGAGTGGGTTAAAGGCAAAAGCCTTGACGATGCACTGGCAATCAAAAACAGCGAAATTGCCGAAGAATTGGAACTGCCGCCTGTGAAAATCCATTGCTCCATCTTGGCTGAAGATGCGGTAAAAGCAGCCGTTGCCGACTATCGCAAACGTCAGGAAAACAAATAACCGGATTCAACGAACCCTTGTCGGCAGGTGCCCAAGATTCCCGGCGAGTCTTCGAGAAAAGTAAATCTAATGGTTTCCCTCCCTCTTCTTTTGTGAGGCAAAACCAACTGTACAGAAACTTAATCGTTTTGAAGTTGCTACCAAGTTTGGGATTACCTGCCAATCTATCCCCTCTCCCCGCGGGAGAGGGTTAGGGAGAGGGCAATAAGCTACAGCTTATATTTAGTCGTTATACCTGCAAAATCAAAGAAGACGATATGCCTTTTACCGATGAAGAAATCCAATCCCTACTTGCTGTCAAAGGCATAGGTAAAACCATATTGCAGCGTTTGCGGCAAATGGGGTTGGATGATGTTGCCAAGCTGGCGGCGGCAGATTTGGACGATATTTTGGAACAAGGCGCACAATTGACCGGTTCGACCTGTTGGAAAAACAGTCCGCAGGCAAAAGCTGCCATTGCCGCCGCAATAGAGTGCGGCAAAACAGCGTTTTCAGACGTCCTGAGAGTCAAGAGGTCGTCTGAAATAAAAAAGCAGACAAACAGAAAATGATTGCGAAATGAGGAAAAAAGCATGATTACCATCACAGAAAACGCAGCCAAACACATCAACGGCTACCTGACCAAACGTGGCAAAGGCTTGGGCGTGCGCTTAGGTGTGAAAACCAGCGGCTGCTCGGGCATGGCATACAACCTGGAATTTGTCGATGAAGTGAACGAGGATGACCTGATTTTTGAAGAACACGGTGCACGCGTTTATATCGATCCGAAAAGCTTGGTTTATCTAGACGGCACGCAAGTCGATTACACTAAAGAAGGTTTGCAGGAAGGTTTCAAATTTGAAAACCCAAACGTTAAAGACTCCTGCGGCTGTGGCGAGAGCTTCCACGTTTAAAATATAAAAAATGGCGGGAAAGTATCAAAACCATCCCGCCATTTTTTGGCTTCTTGCCTATTATAGCTACCTTTGCCTTTTCTTTTTCGTTCTACTTTGTGTCGGAACAAATCAGATTTGACTAAGGCTTTTAAGGTATTGTCTCGTATTTTGCCTTTATTGTGTTGCACCTTACCGGTCATATTGTTTTCCTTTCGTATAAACAGTTTCCGGATTATATCGTAAAATAATCCTCTTCTTTAGATTTTTTCCTTTAATATCATGTCTCAATACTTCAACCTCTTCCAGCTTGAGCCATCTTTCAATATTGATACTGAAGCACTCGAACAAAGCTATCGGGCTTTAGCTGCCCGATTTCATCCTGATAAATTTGCTTCTGCTTCAGCTTTTGAGCAGAAACAAGCCGTTATGATGTCTTCTACAATTAATGATGCCTACCGCACATTAAAAAGTCCTATTGATCGGGCTGCTTATCTCTTGAAAAGCCAAAATATCGATGCTGATGCACCTGAACACACTTCGTTTTCACCGGAATTCCTCATGCAGCAGATGGAATGGCGGGAAACATTGATGGATGCTCAAATGGAACAAAACCATGATGCCATCCGGGCACTGGATCAAGAAATTCAAGAAGTACAAAGCAGCCTATATCAAGATTTGCAACAAGCATTTGAACAGCAGGATTATGAATCAGCTGCACAATGGGTACGGCATGGACGCTTTCTTAATAAGCTTCGCAATGAAATTGCTTCAATCTTATAAAGTACATATGCTGTTACATTTGCCTAAGTTTTATAGCAAATGATTTTATATGTAAAACAAAAACCGTATCAGATAAATCTGATACGGTTTTCTTATATTAACTACCGATTAGCGTTTTTTACCAGTAACAGTAGCAACAGCCAGGTTTTCATTACGTTTCAGGGAAACGCTTTCAACACCTTCTGGCAATTTGACGTCTGACAAGTGCAGAATGTCGCCGGCAACTACTGATGCACAATCCAACTCCAAGAAAGCAGGAATGTTTGCAGGCAAAACAACTACTTCAACAGAAGTGTTCAACAGAGATACGCGACCACCTTGCAGTTTAACAGCTTGAGAGTTTTCAGCGTTAACAATGTGCAGAGGAACGCGGATGCGTACAGGTTGATCAGCTTTTACAGCTTGGAAGTCGATGTGTTGAACTTCGCGACGGAATGGGTGCATTTGGAAGTCACGCACGATAACGTCTTTAGTTTCACCGTTCAAAGACAGTTTAATCAAAGCAGTATGGAAAGATTCTTTTTCCAATGCGTAGAATACAGTTTTGTGGTCTACAGCGATAGCAACAGGCTCTTGACCTTCACCGTACAGAATGCCAGGGATTTGGCCTTCGCGACGCAGGCGGCGGCTCGCACCAGTGCCTTGGGCTTCGCGAACAGAGGCTTGAATTTCGTAAGTCATGTTTAATACTCCAATTTAGATAAAATCGTCATCATCGGCCGCGACCAGCTTAAGACGACATCGGGTTATGGCAGCAACATGCTGCCTGTCATCACTTCTTCATTAAAAAGATATGAGACGGATTCTTCATTGCTGATACGGCGTACCGTTTCAGCCAGCAAACCGGCAATAGTTACTTGACGGATGCGTTCACATTTTTTAGCTGCTTCAGACAACGGAATCGTATCTGTTACAACTACTTGGTCAATTTCGGAAGAAGCAATTCGACTCACTGCTTCACCAGAGAATACTGCATGGCTGGCGTATGCCAGTACACGATCTGCACCGCGCTCTTTCAGGGCAACGGCTGCTTTACACAAAGTATTTGCCGTATCGATCATATCATCTACGATCAAGCAGGTACGGCCTTGAATGTCACCGATAATATTCATTACTTCAGCCACGTTGGCTTTAGGACGACGTTTGTCGATAATGGCCAAATCAGCATTTAAAGATTTAGCAACAGCACGTGCACGTACAACACCACCGATATCAGGGCTGACAACAGTCAGATTGTCGATACGTTGTTGTTTAATATCGTTCAATAAAATCGGGGTAGCGTAAATATTATCTACCGGAATATCGAAGAAACCTTGAATTTGGTCGGCATGTAAGTCAACAGTCAATACGCGGTCAATACCGGCTGAGTACAACATATTCGCAACCAATTTAGCGGAAATCGGTACACGAACAGAGCGAGGACGGCGATCTTGACGCGCATAGCCAAAGTAAGGAATCGCGGCAGTAATACGACCGGCAGAAGCACGTTTGAGTGCATCGGCCATAGTCAAAATTTCCATCAGATTGTCATTGGTTGGCGCGCAGGTAGGTTGCAAAATAAACACATCGCGACCACGCACATTTTCCAACAATTCAATGGCTACTTCGCCATCAGAGAATTTGGAAACAGTGGCTTCACCGAGTGAAATATCCAAATGTTTGACAACACGTTGCGCCAATTCCGGATTTGCATTACCGGTAAACACCATTAAACTGTCATAAGCAGCCATATCTTCACCTGATTCAAGATTTGATTTACGCGCAGAAAACATTACGCTTCCCTCTGCCCCATGTCTAAGACACTAATTACGCGATTATACGCGTAAAGACGGGTAAAAAAAAGTTTTTCAGCGTTATTTTGCTCTTAGCGTAAAAAAGCGTGTAAGAAAACTTACACGCTTTTATTTGGCTGGGGAGGAAGGATTCGAACCTTCGCATGCTGGAATCAAAATCCAGTGTCTTAACCGCTTGACGACTCCCC
>NZ_JBQCUS010000003.1:113189-381993 GCF_051963015.1 Neisseria sp. P0006.S004
TTGGCTGGGGAGGAAGGATTCGAACCTTCGCATGCTGGAATCAAAATCCAGTGTCTTAACCGCTTGACGACTCCCCAACTTACTAAATCATATGATACAGTGGATGAACATCTAATCCTTCCACACAATAAGCTTCATATGATTGAGAAACCTGTTGGTAAATTGTATGTGCTTCTTGATGAGATTCACTTGCTATAAACAAACAAGCCCCGGAACCAGTCATTAATGCATGACCATATTGGGATAACTCAACATAAGCCTTCCAAACTTCAGGATATTCCTGAAACACAACCGCCTGCATATCATTTTGAAACGGCTGTAACGATTGGAAAGTCGGCATTATGCTGGGTTTGGAATCCCGTGTCAAGCCTTCATGCGCAAAAATTTTAGCTGTTGCCACATGGACGGGGGGCTTAACGATAACATACCATTGTTTAGGGACATCTATTTCAGCCAGCTTCTCGCCCACGCCTTTGGCAAAAGCACTTCTTCCAAAAATAAAAAAAGGAACATCTGCGCCAAGACTTACGCCTAAATCAATCAGTTGCTGCCTGCTCAAGCCGCATTGCCACCATTGGTTTAAAACCATTAAGACTGTGGCTGCATCAGAGCTGCCACCGCCCAATCCGCCTCCGGTCGGAATCACCTTATCCAACCAGATTTCAACGCCGTGCGGCACGTTTGCATAGGGCAGTAATAATTTAGCCGCCCGATAAGTCAAGTCTTGCTCAGGCTTAAGCCCTTCGACCGGCGTATGCAGAATAATCTGCCCATCAGTACGCATTTTCAGATGAACGGTATCGTATAAGCCGATCAAACAGAAAATACTTTCCAAATTATGATAACCATCGCTCCTACGGCCGGTAATCCTCAAATCCAAATTTAATTTAGCCGGCGCAGGAAAGGCTTGAATTTCCTCTGAAACAGACATGGCATCTTCTATTTGCGTGCTGCGCATCGGGTTTGTCCATTCTTATCCAAAGAGTGGTTTACCGTATCGAACACCAAGCGGATATTAAACTTGGCATTCTCAAGTTGAAGCGTTTTGGGCTGCCCTGAACTATTTAAAGTGCGCGATATCGTCCAGTCAAACTGCTCCAGACGGCCATCAGGCAGAATTTTGTATGGCGCATTGGCAACGCGTTTACCATCTGCCCAAATATGCAGATATTGAACCGGTAAAGCAAAGCCCAAAAGCTGTCTGCTCAATTCCTCAGCCGTTTCCGCCTGATAAACCTTACCCTTACTGTCTACTGCCAATACACCTTCGCTGTCTTGACATAGCTGGCCTACGGTATTGCCCAATGGGGTATTCACATCAATGGTTTGAACCGCGTTCTGATAAGTCCAGTCGAAATTGGCATAAGAGCCTTTGCCTTCCACTTTGACAGCCAAACGACCATCTGCGCTAAAATCCTGCACCTGCTCGGCCGCTTGCCAACTGTTTTGCTGAGGTAAGTTTGGCTGCGCACAGGCAGCTAAAAGCAATAAGGCTGCAACCGATGATAATTGTTTTAAATTCATGGATATTCCTTCATAGGCCGTCTGAAATCAAACGCTTTTCAGACGGCCTTTTGGTTTTATTTGTGTTTTTGAGTATGCGGTTTGCTGGGCGTTATACCGAATTTGGACATTGTCTCTTTTAATACTCGGAGATTGCTTCCACGTTTCAAGCCGTCATTCCAGATTTCTTTGGCCTTGTCTTGGTCGCCAAGTGCCCATAGGACTTCGCCCAAATGTGCGGCGACTTCGGCTTCAGGTTCTTTTTCGTAGGCATATTGGATATACGGCAAAGCCATTTGGGCATCGCCTTTAAGATAATAAGCCCAGCCTACACTGTCATTAATGGCTGCGCTTTCCGGCTCCATCTGATAGGCCGTCTGAACCATTTTAAACGCTTCTTCCAAATCCTTGCCGTTAGACAGCAAGGTATAGCCCAAAGCATTCCAACCGTGCGGATTGTCCGGATACAACTCAACAACTCGGCGCAAATCGGCAATCGCCTTTCCTGGCTGATTCAGCTTCTCATACACCATCGAACGCTGATACAACACATTGGCAAGCAACTCCGGAGAAGCTTGGGTTTTTAAGGATTTTTCAGTGGAATTTACCAAGCTGTTCAAAGCGTTCAACGATTCTTGAAGATTGGTATTTTTAGACAATACAAACAAAGCCGTATTTAGCAAATCACTGGCTTCAAAATAACGTCCTCTTTGCTCGGGCATTTTTTGTGCGCGTTGCACCAAAGCCCAAGCCTCTTTATGGTTGCCCTGTTTGGCTTCGATGGAAGCAGCCAAAATGGTCTTATCAAACGTATAAGCCGTAGCTGTTACCTTATCCAGCCATTGTTTGGCTTTGGCAAAATCTTCAGCATCATTGTAAGAAACCGCGCCAATCAACGCCGCACGGCTGCGCTGCTCTTCCGTACCAGCTTTATAAGCCTTTTCCAGATAACTGTTTACCGCAGAAATATTTTCCGTCTTGCTGGCGGACAATAAGGCGGCCTGAATATACAAATCAGGGTTGGGATTTTCTTCCAACAAAGTCTGCAAACGCTTAAAAGCCTTATCATTTTGGCCATGAGCGATCAAATTGGCGATGTCTAATTCCTGCCAAATCGGAGATAAGGTTTTGGTGTCTGTCTCTTTGAAGAAATTGTCCAGAATATCAGGATGCCGTTGCGCCATCAGTCTCAATGTAACAAAAGTCGGTGGCAAAATTTCATTGTCTAACTTGGCCAATCGCTGCAATGCCGCAATGGCGTGTTTCTTTTGACCGTCTTTTGCACTAAAAATTGCATCCGCAATCGCCGCTTCTGGAAAGTCTTTATAATTCAATGCTGTTTTATGTACTTGCTTGACCGCATCGCTGGTCAGATTCGGCTGTTGGGCTGCGGTTTGTGCCAAAAGCAGGAACACGCGCTTTTGCTCATCTTCACTACCGCCTGCAATTACCTTGTCCAAGCCGCTCAAATTCTTATCGGCTTTACCCAGCAGCAAATTGCGCAACCAAATCATACGCTTTTGTGTTTCACCAGGCTCAGGCTCGATTTCGCGCCATTTTTGGTAAATGGCTTCAGCCTGTTCAAATGCGTTTAAAGAAACCGCCATCTCCAAAGCGCGTTCGGCCACTTCGGGAGATTTGGTGCTATGCAACGTCAAAATATACGTAAACAGCGCAGAAGCCGCATCGCCCTTTTGTAAAGCCAGTTCTGAATTTAACAAAGTAAAAACCTGCGAGGTGCGGTTTTGTATACCCAACAGACGTATCCGCTCCTGCTCGCGCTCTTCGGGAGAAAAACGGTCGGCACGGCTTTTCTTTTTAATAATCTTAGCCGATTCAAAAACTGCATTTGAATCGCCAGGCGCAGCAAAAGTTTGTGTAGCAAACAACATCATTACAGCCGCAGCTGCCACTCGAATACGTGATGGGGAAAACAACATAACTATCCTTTTTGAGAACCTGCCGGCATTTTCAGACGGCCTAAGCACTTGCAGAACAGACGCAAAGCTTTATTTATCATTCAGGCATAACTGTAACACACGCACCCTATTTTGTTGACACGGTAACCGTAAACCTTGTGTAATCCTCATCTGCATAAAACAATCAGCACCAAAAATGAATACCGACCAACTTATCCATTTCCTCACTCAAGCTTCACACTTCAGCAGCCGTATGCAAGCAGAGCGCAATCAATTAGTTACCGCCCAAACGGTCAAAGAA
Source organism: Neisseria sp. P0006.S004 (assembly GCF_051963015.1). Classification (NCBI taxonomy): domain Bacteria; kingdom Pseudomonadati; phylum Pseudomonadota; class Betaproteobacteria; order Neisseriales; family Neisseriaceae; genus Neisseria; species Neisseria sp. P0006.S004. Next base: position 116,913 of record NZ_JBQCUS010000003.1, read on the forward strand.
GCAGCTGTTTTGGTCGGTATTGTTTTGCATGAAGATGCGTGGCAAATTTTACTGACCAAAAGAGCCGATACCTTAAGGCAGCACACCGGGCAAATCGCCTTTGCCGGCGGCCGCAAAGATGCCCAAGACGACAGCCTAATGGCAACGGCGTTAAGAGAAGCTTATGAAGAAACCGCCATTCCGATTACCGCATGGCAGACTTTTGCGCCGCTACCCTTTTATGACACGCCTTCCGGCTATCGTGTTACACCTGTTCCGGCAATTTGCGTCCAGCCCGTCAACCCCAAAGCCAATCCCGACGAAGTAGCAGAAATTTTTTATCTGCCTTTGGACTTCGCCTTAAACCTGCAAAACTACACATTCCGCCAACTTCATCACAACAATCAAACCCTCGCCCTCCCCGCCCTGCCTTTCCAACACTACGACATCTGGGGGCTGACCGCACTCATTCTATACGGACTGGCAGAACGTTATCAGCAATATTGCCAAGCTTTTAAATAAGGCAAGGCCGTCTGAAACCAATATTCAGACGGCCTGAGTTAATCCATTCTCTTTACGCGGCTTCTTCGAAATATTCGATACCTTCTCCGAACCATTTCATCTCATTGCGCAAGGCAACCACTTCCCCAATCACCATTAAAGCCGGACGCTCCGCTTCGGCAGCCAACAAGCCCAAATCTTTCAGACGGCCTGTCCGCACGGTTTGATTCGGTAAAGTCCCATTGGAAATCACGGCGACAGGCGTAGAAGGCTGCCTGCCATAAGCCATCAGTTTTTCCGCAATCTCGGTCGCTTTAAGCGTCCCCATATAAATTACCAACGTTTGGCGGCTTAAAGCCAAAGTCTGCCAATCGGGCTGGCTGCCCTCATGTTTACTGTGGCCGGTCACAAATAAAGCACTTTGTGCGCAATCGCGATGGGTTAACGGAATACCAGCATAAGCAGTGGCACCAAGCGCGGCAGTAATGCCCGGCACAATGCGGTAGGCAATTCCGGCCTGATGCAGGGTTTGCACTTCCTCCCCGCCACGCCCGAACACAAACGGATCGCCGCCTTTCAACCTCACTACGCGCTCGCCTTTTTGAGCATGTTCAACCAATAGACGGTTGGTTTCTTCCTGCTGGACATGATGCGCACCGGCGCGTTTGCCTACACTAATTTTCACCGCATCTTTACGCACCATCGCCAAAATCTCATCCGACACCAAAGCATCGTAAAACACGGTATCCGCAGCCTGAATCGCCTGCAAAGCATGTATGGTCAGTAAGCCCGGATCGCCCGGCCCTGCGCCCACCAAAACCACTTCGCCGCCAAACGGCGTTTCCCGGTTCAACTGCGTGATCAATTCGCGTTCCGCCGCTTCGATATTGTTTTGAGCCGCAAAAATACCGAAACGGCTGTCAAACAACTTTTCCCAAAAATAACGGCGTTGTTCGACATTATTCAGCGTTTGCTTAACCTTCTCACGCCATTTGCCGGCAATACGCGCCATTGTACCCGTATGCAGCGGAATCAATGTCTCGATAATCTGCCGCCATTTCCGCGCCAAAACAGGCGCAGTACCACCACTGGATATGGCTATTTTCAACGGCCCCCTATCCACCACGGCAGGCACGATAAACGAACACAAGTCCGCCGTATCCACCGTATTGCACAATTTCGCCCGTCGTTCCGCCGCTTCAAAAACACGGCGGTTAAATCCATCATCATTCGTTGCCGCAATAACAAAATACACTTCGTCCAGCATGGCTTCTTCAAACAAGCCGCCCAGCCAAACTATTTTCCCTTCAGTCGCCCATTGCTGAAACTGCGGATTCAAAGTTTCCGCAACAACGCGCACACGCGCTCCGGCAGACAACAGACTTTCCGCCTTGCGCTCGGCAACCTTGCCCGCGCCTGCCAGTAAAACTGGGCGGTCTCTCAAATCGGCAAACAAAGGATAATGGCTCATGGTCGTGCTCTTGCTTTATCAATGATTGTCCGCCGATATTAAAGGCCGTCTGAAAAAATAGGAAAGAATGGTTTCTGATTTTCTTATGGTGTTTGGTTATATGCCTGCAAAAACCGTCTTTCGAATAACAAAACATTCAGACAGCCTTTTTGAATTTCAATCATAAACCGAATTATTTTAGATATTTGCTATCAAACGGGGAACTTATTTTCTGCTCTTCCTACTAAAAAGTCTTAACAATTATTCATATCAACAACTTAAGTGATATTAATTTGTTAAGGTAATTTCAAAATATAATATTTAGAAGCGAATATACAGCATGACAACTGAAGCAAAAACAGCCCCTTTGCCGACTATTCTCTTTAACAAGGCAGCCTATGCCAACGGCGATGATGCTATTCTGAACATCTCCAATGCGACAGACAAAATCACCTCTGTTACCGTCAGCCATTTGGGTACGGAAATCCAAAAATTGGATAATCTGAACTCAACCTCCGTCAAACTCTCTTCCGATATTTTTTCACCCAATTCAGGCTACGTCGTCAAAGTAGAAACCGTTGACAGCACCGGCAACCACACCAGCAAAACACTGGGATTGTCTGTCGAAGACGACTGGACCATTTTCCCCCGCTATGGCGTAGTAGCGGGGTCTAACGATAATTCGGCAGAACGAAACAACTCCATGACCAATGACCAGCTCAAAGGCTATCAAAACAATATCGATCAGCTGGCACAAATGCACATCAACAATTATTTCTTCTATGATGTGTACGACACAACCTCCAATCCATTTCCAAACGTAAACAGCTTCAAGCAAGAATGGGCGACTTGGGCTGTCAGAAACGGCCAACCAAACCCTCCCCAAATCGATACCCTGCTGATTAAAAACCTCGTGAACAAAATTCACGAAAAAGGCGGCAGTGCCATGCTCTACAATATGCTTAACGCCGCCTCCAATGACGAACTCGATAACCCGGCCATCAAAGAAATTTTAAATAATGTCAAACTCTACAATGCCCAAGAGCATTCCAACTTCGGCAAAGCCGGTGCAGAGACCAAAACATCCGTACAACAATTCGTCGATCCTGCCGACAAAAGCTGGCAAAACCATATCGTCAACACCATGATCAAAGCCCTGAAAACAGGCGGCTTTGACGGCTGGCAGGCCGACACCATGGGTGATAACCTCGTTTACAAAATACAAAACGGCCAAAAGACTGAAAACTTCAGAATGTCTGACGGTTATGACGATTTGTCAGCCGCGGCTGCGGAAAAACTACACGATTACGGTCAAACTTATATGATCAACGACATCAGCACCGGCAGGGCCGATGTCTTATCTGCCACCGGCATGGATGTTCCTTACTCAGAAATCTGGCCACGCGATTTTAAAGATACAGCCGGAAATACCCATTATGAAAACCACAACTATGCCGAGCTTAAACGCTTGGTAGGTCGTCTGTACGATTACAATCACGTTTCCCCGATTATTGCCGCCTATACTCAAAAAGATACCCAGCTAGAAGATCATTCTTCCGAACTCAATCCGGACAACGAATTGCTGGTCGATGCCGTTATCGCAGCGAGTGGCGGCTACCACATGACTGTTGCCGCATTAAACAACCTCCCGGATAAAAACGCACATGGTTTTGGTATTTTGCAAGATCCATACTATCCCGCTCAAACGCTCAAAACCAACGAAATCCTGGCCAAATCAGAATTCAACTATCAACAATTCATTACCGCCTATGAGGAGCTGCTTCGCGGCGAAGGCTTGGTTGAACTCAAAGACAGTCATGCCTCCATCGTAGCATCCGACGGCTACGACATGACTTCCATCTCAGGTGAAGGAGGCAAAGTTTATACATGGACCAAAGCCACCGCAGACGGCGGCCGAGTTGTCCAATTAATCAATCTCGCAGGCCTCGACAAAGACACCAATTGGAACAGCTCCAACCACCACACGCTGAAACTCGACAACCCTAAAGTCAGAATCCCGTTTGATATAGAAATCAGCGCAGAACAGGCCGAGCAAGCCATCGTACAACTGGCTTCCCCCGACTCAGACGATATATCCATGCACACATTGGAATCTTCCGTCATCTATGAAAACGGCAAACCGGTGGCACTGGAAGTCACCGTACCGAGCCTGGATGTCTGGGATATGCTTTATGTCAGCAATTTAGGGCAGGCAAGCGTCAGCCAAACCTTTGCCGACGACAAAACCACATTCAACGGCACCCACACCGACGACCATATCAAAGGTACTGAAAGCGAAGACATCATCTACGGCAACCGGGGCAATGATGAGATTCACGGCGGCAGCGGCAATGACAAATTGTCCGGTGGCACCGGCGACGACGTTATCAACGGCGATGCTGGCAGCGATATTCTCTACGGAGGCGGTGGCAATGACCATCTAAACGGCGGTTTAGACAACGACACGCTGTATGGCGGCGCCGGTAACGATACTATGTTGGGCGAAGCAGGCAACGACATCATTCACGGCGGCGCAGGCAACGACACACTATTCGGCGGCTTAGGGGACGATATATTGCGCGGCGAAGCCGGTAACGATACCTATGTATTCAATCGCGGCGAAGGCCATGACACCATTTTCGACCATCACGGCACAAACGCCATCCAATTCGGCGCAGGCATCTCCCTCTCGGATCTGTCACTCGAAACAGTCAACGAAAAGGACGGCACGACTTGGAACATCACCATTCGTGGCGAAAACAATCACAATGACCTCATCACCATCGACCACCAATATGCCGGCATCCATACCGACGCCCAAGGTAAAAAAATTCCCTCAGTCAGCGAATTCCGCTTTGACGAAGGTACGTTCAACATTGACCAGTTAATGCATATTTTAGGTTAACCATTAAAATATTGAGCATCCCAAAGCCGGACTTTTAAAAAGAGTCCGGCTTTTCTTACCCACAACGCCACTTCCATTTTTCAGACGGCCTTTGCCTGCGTATAATATCGTTTTGTCTACAATTTGAAATCCTAACCAATGACCGAATCCATCCGCCTGCCCGCTTCTACACTCAAGCCTTCCACCGTTGCCCTGCCCGGTTCCAAAAGCATCAGCAACCGCACGCTGCTATTGGCCGCACTCTCCGACAATGTTTGCGAAATTCATTCTTTGCTCAAATCCGACGATACCGACCGAATGCTTGAAGCACTCGACAAACTCGGCGTGCAAATTGAATCTTTACCTGAAGGCCGTCTGAAAGTTCATGGCACCGGCGGCCGCTTTCCCAACCAAACTGCCGATTTGTTTTTAGGCAACGCTGGTACGGCATTCCGCCCTTTGACTGCCGCACTTGCCGTTCTGGGTGGCGACTATCATCTGCACGGCGTACCGCGTATGCACGAACGCCCCATCGGCGATTTGGTGGATGCGCTGCGGATTGCAGGCGCGGACGTACAATATCTGGGCAATGAAAACTATCCTCCGCTTCAGATCGGCAAACGCCAAGACAACGACGAGCGCGTTATTCCGATTAAAGGCAATGTTTCCAGCCAATTCCTGACCGCCCTGCTGATGGCTTTGCCCCTGACCGGACAAGCATTTGAAATCCACATGGTAGGCGAGTTGATTTCCAAACCTTATATCGACATCACGCTCAAGCTGATGGCGCAGTTCGGTGTGAACATCATCAATGAAGACTACCGTGTATTTAAAATCCCGGCCGGTGCCAAATATCATGCACCCGAACATTTATATGTGGAAGGCGATGCCTCCAGCGCGTCTTATTTCTTGGGCGCAGGCCTGATTTCGGGTACACCCATCCGCGTGACCGGCATCGGCGCACACAGCATTCAAGGCGACGTTGCCTTCGCACGCGAACTGGAGAAAATCGGTGCGGATGTTATTTGGGGCGAAAATTTTGTTGAGATTTCCCGCCCTGCCGAGCGCAAGATTCAGGCTTTTGATTTGGATGCCAACCATATTCCAGACGCAGCCATGACCTTGGCCATTGTTGCACTAGCTACCAAACAGCCCTGCACCCTGCGCAATATCGGCTCATGGCGCGTCAAAGAAACCGACCGTATCGCCGCCATGGCAACCGAGCTGCGCAAACTGGGGGCTGAAGTCGTTGAAGAAGCCGAAGCCATCCATATTACGCCGCCCGAAACACTTATCCCCGATGCCGTCATCGATACTTACGACGACCACCGCATGGCCATGTGTTTCTCGCTGGCTTCGCTTTTGGGCGTCCCCATCATCATCAACGACCCGAGATGCACGCATAAAACTTTCCCCGACTATTTCCAAGTTTTCGCATCATTAACCAACTGATTGATTATTCAAAGTTTTAGACGGCCTGTTGCATACAAAAAACACAGACTGTCTGAAAAATAAAAATAAAACTATACTTTTTCTTAATTTATGCGATAATAGCTAAATAAATTCTTAGCGATTCATATTTCCTTTCGGAGAGAAAACATGTCAGACGAAAAAAGCAAAGCCTTAGCTGCCGCCCTTGCCCAAATCGAAAAAAACTTCGGCAAAGGCTCCATCATGAAAATGGACGGCAGCCAACAGGAAGAAAACCTTGATGTTATTTCCACCGGCTCCCTCGGCGTGGACTTGGCGCTCGGCGTTGGCGGTTTGCCCCGCGGCCGCGTAGTTGAAATTTTCGGCCCGGAATCCTCCGGTAAAACCACACTCTGTCTCGAAGCCATTGCACAATGCCAAAAAAATGGCGGCATCTGTGCATTCATCGATGCCGAGCATGCTTTTGACCCGATTTATGCCCGCAAACTCGGCGTAAAAGTCGAAGAACTCTATCTCTCCCAACCGGATACCGGCGAACAGGCATTGGAAATCTGCGATACATTGGTACGTTCCGGCGGTATCGATATGGTCGTTGTCGACTCCGTAGCGGCACTTGTGCCTAAAGCCGAGATCGAGGGCGAAATGGGCGACAGCCACGTCGGCCTGCAAGCCCGACTGATGAGCCAAGCCCTGCGCAAACTGACCGGCCACATCAAACGCACCAATACATTGGTCGTCTTCATCAACCAAATCCGTATGAAAATCGGCGTGATGTTCGGCAGCCCTGAAACCACGACCGGCGGTAACGCGCTCAAATTCTACGCCTCTGTCCGCCTCGACATCCGCCGTACCGGTCAGATTAAAAAAGGTGATGACGTGATTGGTAACGAAACCAAAGTCAAAGTCATCAAAAACAAAGTTGCACCTCCGTTCCGTCAAGCCGAATTCGATATTCTTTACGGCGAAGGCATCAGCTGGGAAGGCGAATTGATCGACTTGGGCGTTAAACATGACATCGTTGAGAAATCCGGTGCATGGTACAGCTACAACGGCGCAAAAATCGGCCAAGGTAAAGACAATGTACGCGTTTGGCTGAAAGAAAATCCTGATATCGCCAACGAAATCGATGCCAAAATCCGTGCGGCAGTCGGTATCAATGTTGATATTACCGAAGGCAAATTGGACGATACCGACGGCGAACGTCCTGAGGAATAAGTCTGTTTGAAATTAAAGGTTAAAGACCAAATAAAGGCCGTCTGAAATCCAACCATTAATCGGATTTCAGACGGCCTTTTATTCAATACTGCTTAAAGCCCTAATGCCTGAGCGTGAAACTCAATATGCGAATCGATAAAGCTGGCAATAAAGAAATAGTCATGCCCATAGCCCGGGCGTACTTTATATTGGATATTGAAACCTTTTTCTCGTGCTGAGCGAACAAACCCTTCCGGTTGCAGGACTTCAGGATACAAAGCATCTTCACTGCCGACATCAATCAAAACAGGCAATTTATGCGAGGCCGTCTGAAGCAGCTCTGTACTGTCATAACGTTTCCATGTTTCCACGTTTTGACCCAAATAAGCTGACAACGCCTGCCTGCCGCCTTCCGTATCGATAGGATGACATAAAGGCGCAAAAGTGGAAACCGCAGCATATCGGCCGGGATGCTTCAAAGCCAAATGCAGCGCGCCATGCCCGCCCATGCTGAAACCTGCAATGCTGCGCTCTTTCGTTACCGGAAAATGATGCTCGATCAAATCAGGCAATTCTTGGCTGATATAACTTTCCATTTGGTAATGCTGCGTCCAAGGTGCTTCAGTTGCATTGACATAAAATCCGGCACCCTGCCCAAGATAATATTCCTCACTGTCGGCAACATGCTGACCGCGTGGCGAGGTATCCGGAAAAGCCACAATAATATTCCATTGTGCCGCAAAACGTTGGATTCCGCTTTGCCGAACCAATTCAGAACCATCACTATTTAAGCCGGAAAGAAAATATAAAACAGGCGCGGGATAGCCTTTTAAGACTTGTGGCGGCAGATAGACATCAAATACCATATCCGTCCGGCAGGTTTGAGAAAAATGGCGGTACCGTTCCTGATGCCCATTAAACATCTTTCTGCGTTCCAGCAAATGCAATTCTGAATTTTTCATTTTATTCCTTGTAGGGAAACAACAATAAGCAGAATGTTAGCGCAAAACCTGCCCATCGTGTTGTTGCCCTATCCTTTTAAGTCAACCCAATCTGCTTTAAACAAGGCTTGCCAATCATGCGAAATCATTACGCCGACAGCATTTAAAATCTATACACAATCTCTGTGGATAAATCTGTTGATAAGCTTTGGGTAATCGTAAAATTTTCTTTAGGAACAAACCAAGTCTTAAATTGACTAAAATTTAATCAAATAAAACATAATAAAATCAAATAGTTATATTTATAAGATTTTACTATAATCATACAGTGAAAATTTATAGGTAAAACAAGGTTATGCGGCTTTGTGCATAAATTAGGGTTGACATCCCTAAAAATCGCCCTGAATCAAAAGCTGCGTAAAACAACGGTCGATTTCATCAGATGCTATTCAAAAGACACGCGGCCATACATTTTGCGTTACAATACGCACTTATTTTAAAGAAAGAAAAATACGCCATGAAAGCCTCCCAGTTCTTCATTTCCACTCTTAAAGAAGCCCCTGCCGAAGCCGCACTTGCCAGCCACAAGCTGATGATTCGTGCCGGCCTGATCAAAGCCAACGCATCCGGTCTTTATACTTGGATGCCGATGGGTCTGCGCGTATTGCGCAAAGTTGAAAATATCGTGCGCGAAGAAATGGCCCGCGCAGGTAGCGTGGAGCTGCTGATGCCGGTGGTACAACCTGCCGAACTGTGGCAGGAATCCGGCCGCTGGGAGTTTTACGGTAAAGAACTGCTGCGCCTGAAAGACCGTCATGACCGTGATTTCTGCATGGGTCCGACTTGTGAAGAAGTGATTGCCGACATCGTGCGCAAAGAAGTCAACAGCTACAAACAACTGCCGAAAAACTTTTACCACATCCAAACCAAATTCCGCGATGAAGTACGTCCGCGCTTTGGCGTGATGCGCGCGCGCGAGTTCGTCATGAAAGACGCTTATTCCTTCCATGCCGACTATGCCTCGCTTCAGACGACCTATCAAGATATGTACGACGCTTACTGCCGTATCTTCACCCGTTTGGGTTTGGAATTCCGTCCTGTTGCCGCAGATACTGGCAGCATCGGCGGTACCGGCTCTCACGAATTCCAAGTATTGGCTGAAAGCGGCGAAGACGTTATTGCATATAGCGACACTTCTGATTACGCCGCCAATATCGAGTTGGCACCGACTTTGCCGCTTAAAGGCGAACGCGCTGTCGCTCAGGCTGAATTGACCAAAGTACATACACCAAACGTCAAAACTATAGAGTCTTTGGTTGAATTCCTGAATATTCCGGTTGAACAAACCCTCAAGTCCATCGTGGTCGAAGGCGAAAACGAAGGAGAACTCGTCCTGCTGCTGTTACGTGGCGACCATGAATTTAACGACATCAAGGCAGAAAAACTGGCCGGCGTGAAATCGCCACTGACCATGGCAAGCCCTGCGGCGATTGTTGAACAGTTCGGCGCAAACGGCGGCTCTCTCGGCCCTGTTAACTTCAAAGGTAAAGTTTATGCCGATTTCGCCACCGAAAAAGGCGCAGACTGGGTTATCGGCGCGAATGAAGACGACTACCACTATACCGGCTTCAACTTCGGCCGAGATGCTGCCGAGCCTGAATTTGTCGATTTACGCAATGTCATCGAAGGCGATATCAGCCCTGACGAACAAGGCCGTCTGAAACTGGCGCGCGGTATTGAAGTCGGCCATGTCTTCCAATTGCGCGACAAATATACCCAAGCCATGAATGTTAGCTTCTTGGACAATAACGGCAAATCCCAAATCATGGAAATGGGCTGCTACGGTATCGGTATTACCCGCGTTGTTGCCGCCGCCATCGAACAAAACAACGACGAAAAAGGCATTGTTTGGACCAAAGCAATGGCGCCGTTTGAAGTCGTTATCGTGCCGATGAACTACAAAAAATCTGAAGCCGTACGCGAAGCCGCCGACAAAATCTATGCCGAGCTTTTGGCTGCCGGTGCGGATGTATTGCTGGATGACCGCGACGAACGTGCAGGCGTATTGCTGAATGACTCCGAGCTGTTGGGCATCCCTCACCGCATCGTCATCGGCGATCGCGCTTTAAAAGAAGGCAATGTCGAATATGCCGAACGCCGTGACAATCAGGCTCAAGCCGTTGCAGTATCAGAAGTTGTCTCCAAGATTTTGGCCGCATTGAACGCTTAAGTCTTTTTCAATCATGAAAAGGCCGTCTGAAACCGATTATCTCGTTTCAGACGGCCTTTTTCTGTTTTAATAAATAATGTTTTTTCCGTAGCTCTCTAATATTTCTTTGATTTTCAAAATGGTTTCTTTAGGCGGCGGATGTACGCCTTTTAATTTGTATTCGTCACCGCACAAAGCCCATTTGTGTGCGCCCAATTCGTGATACGGCAAAAGCTCGACCATTTCGACATTATCCATATCACCGATAAACTCGCCCAATAAATGCGCTGAACGCTCATCATCAGTATAACCGGGAACAACCACATAGCGCACACGCGTCGGCTGATTGCGTTCGGCAAGATAGCGCGCGAATTTCAGCGTTTTGGTATTTGGAATACCGACAAGCACTTTATGAATTTCAGGATCGATTTGTTTTAAGTCGAGCATGACCAAATTGGTATGATCGAGCAAATCATCCAAAATCGAATCATAGTGCAAAGCATAGCCATTACTGTCGAGACAGGTATGGATATCGTGTTCCCGGCAGGCCGTAAACCAATCGCGCACAAACTCATATTGCAATAACGGCTCGCCGCCGGTTGCCGTTACGCCTCCGCCTGTCGCACGTAAATAATGACGATAAGTCATGACCTGCTTCATCACGGTTGCCACATCCAATTCCTGCGCCTGCTCAGTATGAAAATCCCAAGTATCACGATTATGGCAATACAGGCAGCGCATCAGGCAACCTTGCAAAAAAAGCACGTAGCGCAAACCCGGACCATCGACAGCGCCGCAAGATTCAATAGAATGAATAATGCCTTTGCCGTTATAGTGACGGTGGCCAAGGTCTTTCAGTTCCGGCTCGGGGGTAATGGCAAAAGTCGTGGACATAGTGTTCGGCTCAAAAATGTTTTTGCTTATATGGATTGTACGATAATAAAGGCCGTCTGAACATTTCAGACGGCCTCGGAGCTTTGTTTCAAAACAAACCAAATGCAAATTTAGCTTCTGGTTTGTTTCTCCACCCGATTACATGGTTTCTGTGAACGTACGGGTAATCACATCAAGCTGTTGTTCGCGGGTCAGCGAGTTGAAGCGAACCGCATAACCGGACACACGAATGGTCAACTGCGGATATTTCTCCGGATTGTGCATCGCATCTTCCAAAGTCTCACGATTCAATACGTTGACGTTCAAGTGTTGGCCACCTTCCAAAATACCGTCTTCATGGTGGAAATAACCGTCCATCAAACCGGCAAGGTTGCGTTCGCGAGAATGCTCGTCTTTACCCAACGCGCCAGGAATAATGGAGAAGGTATAAGAAATACCGTCTTTGGCAAACTCAAATGGCAGTTTGGCTACAGAAGTCAATGAAGCAACTGCACCGTTGACGTCACGGCCGTGCATTGGGTTTGCACCCGGACCAAACGGAGCACCTGCGCGGCGGCCGTCTGGAGTATTACCGGTTTTCTTACCGTAAACAACATTGGAAGTAATGGTCAGTACGGACTGAGTCGGAGTAGCGTTGCGGTAAGTTTTGTGGGTTGCCACTTTTTTCATAAAGCGTTCAACCAAATCGCAGGCAATATCGTCAACACGGTCGTCGTTGTTACCGAATTGTGGGTATTCGCCTTCGATTTCAAAGTCAACAGCAATACCGTTTTCATCGCGAATCGGTTTCACTTTGGCGTACTTAATGGCGGACAATGAGTCGGCAGCCACAGACAAACCGGCGATACCGCAAGCCATCGTACGTTTCACGTCGCGGTCGTGCAACGCCATCAGCGCGGCTTCGTAGCTGTATTTGTCGTGCATGTAGTGAATGATGTTCAACGCGGTAACGTATTGGGTTGCCAACCAATCCATGAATTTGTCCATGCGCTCAAAGACAGTGTCGTAGTCCAAAACTTCGTCCATAATCGGCTCGGTTTTCGGACCAACCTGCTCTTTAGATTTCTCGTCCACGCCGCCGTTGATTGCGTACAACAGGGTTTTCGCCAAGTTGGCACGGGCGCCGAAGAACTGCATTTGTTTGCCGACCACCATCGGGCTGACGCAGCAGGCAATGGCGTAGTCGTCGCTGTTGAAGTCAGGGCGCATCAAATCGTCGTTTTCGTATTGGATGGACGAAGTATCGATGGATACTTTGGCACAGAATTCTTTAAAGCCTTGTGGCAGTTGTTCAGACCACAATACAGTGATGTTTGGCTCAGGAGACGGACCCATGTTGTACAGGGTGTGTAACACGCGGAAGTTGGTGCGTGTTACCAAAGTACGGCCGTCCAAGCCCATACCGCCGATGGATTCGGTTGCCCAAATCGGGTCGCCGGAGAAGAGTTGATCGTATTCCGGAGTACGCAGGAAACGAACCATACGCAGTTTCATCACTAAGTGGTCAATGAATTCTTGCGCTTGGGTTTCGGTAATCACACCGTTTTTCAGGTCGCGTTCGATGTAAATATCTAAGAACGAAGACACACGGCCGAAGGACATCGCTGCGCCGTTTTGAGATTTAACGGCGGCAAGGTAGGCAAAGTAAGTCCATTGGATGGCTTCTTGTGCATTTTTTGCAGGACCGGAAATGTCATAGCCGTAAGAAGCCGCCATTTCTTTCATTTGACCCAAGGCTTTATATTGTTCGTTGATTTCTTCGCGGCGACGGATCACTTCTTCCAAGTCCACACCGTTTTCCAAATCGGCTTGCAGTGAGTTGAACTGGTTGAGTTTGTCTTTCATCAAGAAGTCGATACCGTACAATGCCACGCGGCGGTAGTCGCCGATAATACGGCCACGGCCATAAGCATCCGGTAGACCGGTGATCACGCCTGATTTACGGCAACGGCGGATGTCGGGAGTGTAAACGTCAAACACGCCTTGGTTATGGGTTTTGCGGTATTTAGTGAAAATTTCGCTGACTTCGGGATTCAATTCAACGTTGTACACTTTGCACGCGTCTTGCACCATTTTTAAACCGCCAAACGGCATGATAGAGCGTTTCAAAGGCTCGTCTGTTTGCAGGCCGACGATGGTTTCCAAATTTTTGTCGATATAGCCTGGAGCATGGCTGGTAATACCGGAGACGATTTGCGCGTCGATTTTATACGGCTCGTGCGTACGGTTTTCAACCTTGATGCCTTCCATCACTTCCGCCCACAGCTTGGTTGTGGCTTCGGTTGCTGGTGCCAAGAAAGAGGCATTGCCTTCATATGGCGTGTAGTTTTTTTGAATAAAATCGCGGACATCTACGTTGGTTTCCCAGTTGCCACCGACAAAACCTTCCCAAGCGGCAGGACGTTGCTGAACATCATTTGACATATCAAGCTCCTAATTTTATTGAAAATATAGACTGTAAATTTTCTGAAAGGATAACATCAATACCCATTTATTTACAGGGGTTTTTATGAAATAAAATTACAGATTTGGTTTTTCTTGATTTACGTCAATGAGAATAATTGTTACTTGGCACTACATCTCACTTTCCAAACATTCGTACTTAAAAACAGCGTAAAATACAAAATTCAGCCCTGAAGACAGGTGTTCTTCAGGGCTGAATTTTTATTGCATTTCATATAAAAGGCCGTCTGAAAAATTCAGACGGCCTTTTATTCACTTAATCAATTAAGCAAACGGATGATGCAAAACGATGGTTTCTTCACGGTCAGGACCGGTTGAAACAATAGCCACAGGCGCGCCACACACTTCTTCAATACGTTTCAGATAAGCTTTAGCGTTTTCAGGCAGTTTGTCGTACTCTTTCACGCCGAAAGTCGACTCACTCCAACCAGGCATGGTTTCATAAATCGGTTTGCAGGTTTCTACCGCATCGGAGCCGCAAGGCAGAATGTCGGTTTTGCTACCATCAGGCAATTCATAACCTACACAGATATTGATGTTTTCAATACCGTCCATTACGTCCAGCTTGGTAATGCACATGCCGGAAATGCCGTTAACTTGAATAGAGCGTTTCAGAGCAGCCGCGTCAAACCAGCCACAACGACGCGCACGACCGGTTACAGAACCGAACTCATGACCGCGCTCAGCCAAACCTGCGCCTACTTCGTCAAACAATTCAGTCGGGAATGGACCGGAACCCACGCGAGTCGTATAGGCTTTAACAATACCCAAAACGTAATCCAGCATTTGCGGGCCTACGCCTGCACCAGCAGAAGCGGCACCAGCCAAACAGTTGGACGAAGTTACAAACGGATAAGTACCGTAGTCGATATCCAGCAACGTACCTTGCGCGCCTTCAAACAACAGGCTTTCGCCTTTGCGGTTTTTCTCGTTCAAAATACGGGAAACATCGGTAATCATCGGCGTAATGCGCGGCGCAACTTTTTCAATGACCGCCATCACGTCTTCAACTTTTACCGGCTCGGCACTGTGCAGGTGTTGCAACTGAACATTGTAATAAGCCAAAACAGCTTCCAGTTTTTCAACCAGTTTTTCAGGGTGCAATAAGTCCACCACGCGAATCGCGCGACGGGCAACTTTATCTTCATAGGCGGGGCCGATGCCGCGACCGGTTGTACCAATTTTGCTTTTACCGCGTGAAGCTTCGCGTGCTTGGTCAAGCGCAATGTGGTAAGGCAGAATCAATGGGCAGGTCGGAGCAATTTTCAGACGGCCTTCAACGTTTTTCACACCGGCAGCGTTCAATTCGTCGATTTCACCCAACAATGCTTCAGGAGAAACCACGACGCCTGAGCCGATGAAGCAGTCCAAAGTCTCGTGCAAAATGCCGCTTGGAATCAGGCGCAAAATGGTTTTTTTGCCACCGACGACCAAAGTATGGCCGGCATTGTGGCCGCCTTGGAAACGTACAACACCGCTGGTTTCTTCCGCCAGCCAGTCAACAATCTTACCTTTGCCTTCATCACCCCATTGGGCACCGATTACGACAACATTTTTAGCCATAGCCATCTAACCTTATTTCAGATACAAAATTTCAAAATAAAACTCAATCGTTCAAAGCGATTACTTTCCAAACACCGTCTACCTGTTTCAGACGGCCTGTAACCTCTTCCGAACCGTTATAGCCGATACCGTAATCGATAACGACACATTGTCCTTGTTCGTGCAAAGCATCTACCGCTTCTTGAGCCGCAGGCATGTCTTTTACATCGACAGCCACGACGGATTCCCGTCCGATAGCAGGAAGGCGGCCGATAAAGCTGCGCAAATCAAAACTGAATCCGGCTGCAGGACGCGCTCGTCCGAAGTATCCGCCCAATCCATCATAACGGCCGCCGCGTGCCACAGCATCATGACGGTTTGAACCATAAGCCGCGTAAAGCAAACCTGTGTGGTAATTGTCAACGCGCAGTTCCGACAAATCGATATGCACTTTTTGATTTGGGAACGCATCGCATACTGCCTGCAATTCATCCAAAGCCGCACTGACTGCGGACAATTCCGGTAATTTCTCTCTAGCCAAAGTCAGCACTTCGCGACCGCCGTACAGTCGGGGCAACAATGAAAACGCTTTTGCCCACATACCGTCAAGCTTCCACTCTTTGACCAACTGGCTGACAGCCTCGGCATCTTTGTCCTGCATCGATGACAGCAGGATTGCCGATTGCTGCTCATCCAAATGCGCGGCATTTGCTAAAGAACGGAATACGCCGATATGTCCCAACGAGAGCAAAACTTCGCCCATATCAGCGATCTTCATGCTTTTCAGCATCAAATCAATCAATTCAATATCCGCTTCAATGCCTTCCAAGCCATACATTTCCGCACCCGCCTGCAAAGGCTCGCGCATATTGAGCAATCCGTCAGGCCGCGCATGAAGCACCGAACCGGCATAGCATAAACGGTTGATGCCTTGGTTGGCAGAAAGCAAGTGGGCATCAATACGCGCCACCTGCGGCGTAATATCCGCTCGGATACCGAGTTGACGGCCGCTGAGCTGATCGACGACCAAAATGGTTTTCAAAGACAAACCGGCATCGATATGCGTCAATAAGGAATGGCTGTATTCCATCAATGGCGGTTGCACCAATTCATAACCATGCACGCGGAACAAAGCCAACAGCCGCTCACGGGCGCTTTCCAGTTGTCGGGCATTGGTCGGTAACACGTCGGCAACGTGTTCAGGAAGCTGCCAAGACTTCATGAGAATCTACCTCTGTTTTTTTTGTAAACATAAAGGGCTGCTTAAATTTAAAACCAAATCAGCCTGACGACTGAAATTTTCCTGAATGCGTCAACGGCAAATCCGATGCGGCTTCAACAAAACTGATTTTAAATTTAAACAGCCCCTGAGTAACGGCTTCAAACCGTCGAGTTATTAAAATCAGACTTTACCATATTAAAACGAATTTTGCACCCTGTTTACAGAGAACGTAAAAAACATTAAAAACAAAGATAGTGTTTTACCTGTCTATAATATTTACATTTCTTAACTGCGCAACAATGCAATGCCCTGAGTTTTCAGGGCATTTCTTTTTATGCTTTAGCTTCTACTCGTAGCGGCTATTATCGAAGTCCTGCCCTGTCTTTATCAGATAGTAGGCAATTACAGCCAGTTTCCGCATGAGTGCGACGATTATCACTTTCGGCCTTTTGCCGTTCTTTTGCAGTCGGCTTACATACTTGGCAAAGGTGCTGCTTCGGTATGCGTGCATAGCCGGAATAAACAGGGTTGTTCGCAAATGAGTATTGCCCAACTTGGAAATGCGCGGTCTGCCTTTTAGGCTTGTTCCTGACTGGTTTTCCTTGGGGTCTAAGCCTATATAGGCTACAAATTGCGCTGCGCTCTTGAATCGGTCCTTTTGGATCAGAACTGACAAAAGGCTGTTGGCCGCTGCTTCGCCTATGCCTGTGATGGTTTTCAGGCGCTCTTTTTGGATTTTGTAGTCGGGATTGTCTTTGTGAAACTGGTTCAGTTGGTTTTGAACGGCTTTGATTTGCTGTTGAAGATGGGTAATGGTGGACTGTATAAGTGGAAGCAGGTAAGCGGGGGCGGTTTGGAGTTTGGTTTGTTCGGCTGCTTTTTGGCGTTTCAGGCGGTTTTGGTATCGTGTCAGTTCTTGCAGTTTTGTTTGTGCTTCGGTGGGTTTCTGCCACGGTCGGGGTTCTAGTGCTTTGCAGTATTGGGCTATAGTTTTTGCGTCTTGGCGGTCTGTTTTGCTTCTTTGTAAAACGGCTGTTCCGAAACCTTTTATTTTACGTGGGTTCTCTACACTCATTCGGTAGTATTTGCTCAAATATTCAGCTGCTGCTTCGTAGTATTTCCCTGTTGCTTCGCAGCAGCAATGCAGCCTTTCTGTTGCGCCGTTTTCTTTCAGCCAGTCTTTCAGGTCTTGAAATCCGGCCTGGCTGTTTTTGAACTTACGCTCAAAAAAAAGGCCGTCTGAAATCAGACAGCAATCTATTGTTAATTTCGATACGTCTATTCCTAAGTACATGGGGTTTTGCCTTATGAATACGGGCTTTTTGCCCTAGATAGTGTTCAAATTCAGGTTATTAGAAGACCCGTGCTTCAATCTTTGTTACAGCCTTGTAGCTGTGCCGTACTTACGAAGTCACGGGCTTTGCTTGGTGTTTCGTCAAACGCCAAGCCCTGAAAATGCTGGTTTCACGTTCAGGGCTTGGGGCTTTAAATGTTTTTGCCTTCGGCGACGTTCGCCACGTGGCAGAGGGTGGGGCAAAAAACACACCCCACCCCTTGCTGGAAGCGTCTTTGGGTGGGTTAGCGTCAAGGGGTATCCAAAAAGATTTATAAAGGCAAAAAGCACGCCTTTACAAATCTTTCTGGACGTCCTCCCCCTGACTTGTGTTAGGGTGGTCTATTTGGCTACGTTATATCCATAATAAATAATTACTGCTGCTCCTATTAACGACATTATGCACATCGGCAGAACGAAATATTTAAAAAATCCTCGCCAGCCTTTACGCTCATAGGTCGTTGCCGCCCATATCCCTAAAAAAAACGCCAATCCCGCATTCATCAATTTACCTTTCCACCCACATTCGTCAGGGCTTTATCATTGTATCCGTCATACATCAGATTTTGCTGGGATGCCCCGCCCATTGTCAAGACCTGCGGAGCGTCTGGAGTGTATGCGGTCTCAGTCGGTTTTACAGCTTCTGCCGTCTTCGTTTTGTAGGGATTAAATGGTAAACCGTCTTTGACGTAGTTCAGGCAGGTTTGTTTGCCGATGTCTTTAATCTTCGTGCCTTGGTCGGTGTAACAAGTGCAGCGGTTCTCTACTTTGATACAGGCGGCAGGCCAAGGCATGACTTTTACGGCTTTGTTCATGCCGTCGTATATCGGTGCGGTTTCGGGGCGTTCGGCGATACGGGGCTGATAGTCTTCTTCTGTCAGATGGAGCTTTGGCGGTTCTGACGGCGTTTGCACCTTTGCGGCTGCGTACTGCCCCGAAGCGCCGTCGTCCGCCGCGGGAGCGGCTGCCGCCTGCGCTTCGGGGCTTGCCGCTTGCGCGGCAACGTGTGCTTGTGCCGTCTGTCCCGCTGTTTCTATTGGTTTTTCCATATTTTTCCAAAAGGAAGCGAAATAATACAAACCTCCGCCAAGCATGGCTATTGCGATGGGTATCAGGTACAGAACCTTGCTACGCTTGGTTTTGATTTTGGTGTGTTCTTCGGCTGACTTGTACAAGCCGTACACGCTCTTGTCGAGCTTATAAACGCTGACGAGGGCTTCTTTAATGTTCGCCCTGCTTTCTGGTTCTTTTGCTCCCCCTGTCGTCCATTCGAGCTTGCGGCGCAATCCTAGATTTGTTTTGCCGAAATGTGTGTGGTGTTCAATCAGGGAGCGGAGGTTTACGTCTATCAGGCGCGGATGCTGTGTAATAAGCAAGAAATCTAAACCTCTGTGTCTGTGGGTTTCGAGTTCTGCGACATAGTCGGGAACGGCAGAACTGCTGGAACGTGGGCGAAATATACGCTGACATTCGTCAACGACGATGATTGCGCCGTCAGGCGCCCATTTTGGCCACGTTTTAATGCTTTCGCCTTCGGGTATTTCTTCGTGGAGTATTTTTAGGTCAGGTATGCCGTCAATGAACAAGGGGCGGTTTTTGAAATCTTTGCGTTTGGCAAGCATAGAAACGACGTTCAAAGTTTTGCCCGAACCCGGTACGCCTGTGAACAGATATAACATATTTGCTTCCTATTTCGACTGAATGATGGTAGACAGTTTTTTAAAACCTTTTAGGGATATGACGAAGCTGAACGCACCAAATATCCAATTCAGAATGACACCGAATCCTGCTATATACAGTATTTGCAATGCTTCGTCGGGGAAACCGCCGATACTGCGGCTTATTTCGTTGATGAAATAATCCTGCAAAGCATTCAGTCCTGTTACTGAAATAAAACTTAAACCTACGGCGGTCAGTATGCGCCCTGCTACAGACATAAGAACGCCTGTTATCAATGAAGCCCAGTTCATTTCACAATTCCTTTACGGATTCATATACAAAATAGGCGCAGGTCAGCACGCATATGGCGATGAAGATGGGGCGCAGTTTGCGTGCCAAGTCGCACAGCGGATCATAGCTGAACTCTACCTGTCCCAATGCGCCGAAATCGACGGAGCGAGGAGCGGGACACGTCCCGTCAGACTGGAATACGTTCAAAGGCTTGAAATTAAGGTCTATTGTCTGTTCAGGTAGTTTTATGTCTTCGTAGGTCGCATCACCACTTGGCATACATTGCGCAGTATTTGGGTTTTGCTGACAAAAATTCTGCTGCTGATTCTCTTGGTTTTGATTTTGCTGCCCTGTAGGATTGTTCGGCGTTGTAGGTGTATTCGGGCTATTGGGTGTGTTTGGCGTGTCCGGACTCTCCTGTCTGCTCGGTGTTGTCTTTTCGGGCTTATTCGGTGCTTCTGGACTGTTTGGCTTTAAATCTGGACGCGGTACATAATCAACGCCGACAGTGCCGTCTTGATTCATTTTGAATCTTGTTTGTTGAGGGGTACTGCTACCTTGTGGAGTATATGGCGCAGAAAGTGCGGTATCAGGGCTAAATGTGCTTGACTCTGCAGATTGATTCATAACGCCCATTTTTGACAGTTGATTCATCAGCTCCGCATGGTTTGTCTGATTGTTTTCCAACATGCGTTTTAAGATGTCTAACATCTCTTTTTGTGTCAGCATGAAGTCTGATTGATTTACTTGATCAGTATGCTTAGCTGCATTGGGAATATTGGGACTGCCTGCGGGGTATGATCTAAGCTCGTAATAGACTCTACTATTATTAGACAGATTTTCAATTCCTAAACTAATTACTGACGGATTTTCTAAACCAGTACTAATCGAGTTATAAAAATTGTCATTCGTTATAAAACCGTTTGAATATATACTTAAATTAGAGTTATTTGAATAAACCTTGAAACTTTTATATGTAGTTGATGATTCAGATTTGTACATGTTTGGTTGGAAACTCTTCATAAGAATTAAATCATAAGCATAAAGACCTTTTGCTTTGGCTTCTTCTTCTCTTTTCTGTTCCTCTTTTTTCTGTTGGTCTTGTTGTTGCGCTTTTTTTGCTGCTTCTGCTGCTTTTTTAGCTGCTGCTTGTGCTACTGCTTTTTGATAATTGCCTTCGGCTTCTGCTTGGCGTTGGGCTTGTGCTGCTTTCTGAATCGCATTAGATATTTGTTCTTGTGATGCCCCATCTCTTAATCCTGTTTTGTCTAAAAAAGAATTAATACCTGACCCGAGTCCAGTAATATCTAGTTTAGATAAACCTGTCAGAATTGCACCGACACCATTACGCGCAGCCATAGCCCAATCGCCATTTTTTATGTCTCTATATGTCCAAGCTGCATAATCAGAACCAATAGCCCCACCCATAGCAGTAGCACCGGCCAATGTCCCACCCAATACAGTTTCAACTTTACCAACATTCACCCGTTGATTAACATTTGTGTTCATCGTGCCAGTTTCGCCATATCGGCCTGTAACCGTTACAGTTTTGCCTTGGCTACCATTAATATTTCCGCCATTTTTAGTTACTGTCGGTTTGCCGTTGTTCTGTACATCAACTTTCCAAATGCCTGTTTTTGGATCGTAGCCACGACGTTGCAGGGCTTGGTCACTTGGGAAACCTGCGTTTTGATGTTGTGCCGGCGGGGGCAATCCTACTTCTGCCCATGCCTGCCCTACGACCAAGAACGAGCCAAGACATACAGAAAGACGGCTAATGTTATGGGCTTTACAATACCCAATAAAAATGCTGATTCGGGTGTCATTCTTCATTTCTTTCTCTCTGCCATAAAACCAGTTTCACAATAACGACAACGGCAAAGACGGCAATCATGGCATACATCATCTGTGTGCCTATTTGTTCGCCGAAACGGTAATATTTCATGCTGTCGCACTGCGGAAATTGAAGTTTTACGGTCTGTTCGTTATAAGTCCAAGTCTGTCCGTTAAAAACGAGGTGATGCAACACCCCGTCTTTGTCTATGGTCGGTACGACTTGGGTCATCACTTCGTTTGTTGCCTGCTCTGCCGTTTCATGACAGATTCGACCGACCTGATAACCCATGTTGCACCTTATGCGGAACGTTTCACAGCGGATTTGATAACACTGATTGAAACGGCTGCAACGGCGAGGGCAATCGCTACAGCACCGACGGCAATAATGCCTGTTTTCAACGCGCCCAATTCGGTTTTAGCGGCATCAACCAGGCCGTTATCATCGGCAAATGCCAATACTGGCAATGCTGCAACGGTTACAAATGCGGCTGCTTGTTGAAATTTGGTTTTGATACTCATGATGTTTTCCTTTATGGAGTTAAAAAAATGGTTATGGCGGTGTTTCGGGGTCAAGTCAGGGGACACCGCCGAACCCCTGAATTTTGTTTGTGCGTTAACGTTCGTCCGAGTAATAAACGTTGTCTTTAAAGGCGCGCGGGTAGATTTCCAGCGTTACGACTTGGTCGCGCTTGAAATGCTGGTATTTTTCAGGGTGCTTTGTACGCACTTCGCAAAGCTGCGTGCCATCGTCACTGCGGACGAGCAGGCCGATATAGTGGACTTTGATGTATGTGCCGTCCGCGTTTTTGCGCTCTTTGACAAAGGCGCGGTCAAATGACGCGGTTACAAAAAAGCCTTGTTTCGGGGTTTGGTTTTCGCTCATGCTGGTTACTCCATGTTTACGATGATTTCGCGGTTTTTAAATGCCCATTTCGGGCTTAGGACAAAGGCCAAAACGGTGTTGTAATTATCTTGGGTAATGCTGGGTAAGGCTGCGCGGTGTTTCCATTCGGCCACCATGTTCAGATAGCTTTCTACCTGCTCAACCCACTTTTTTAACTTGCGTCTCCACTCTTTCGAGCCTTTGGACACGAAAGCAAAATTGCTGTTTGCTACTTTCCACACGGATTTTTTGTCCATGCTGGTACGAACGAGCCGATAGCCTTTGTCTTCCGGCAGGCGGCTGTTGATATGTTTGCTGATGTACTTGGACACATACCGCGCCAAGCCTTTGCTGTTGGTCTTGACGGGCAGCAGTTCGGTACGGCCAAAGCCGTATTTGTGGACGTTTTCGCGGAGCAATGCCCACAGTTGGCGCAATGCTGGATTTGCCGAGCTGTAACGGCCTGCGGCGATTTCGCGGAAATTCAGGCCGCGCCGTATATCGACACGGGTATTTACGATTAGGTGGAAATGGATACGGCCTTTCTTCGTGCGCTCATATACGCAGACGTATTCAGAAAAGTGGCGTTTGAGGAAGTTGGTTCTCAAGCTGTGAAAACGGCGTTGCGCTTCTTTCGGGTCGGTTACGTCATCGGCAAATGTCAGGGTTAAAAAGCCGACTTTGTTCAGGCCAAAGGCTTCAATGAACGCTTTGACGTTCATTTCTAGGGCGGTAGTGGATTTTTTGTAAGAAGTGGAAAACTCGTTCAGCGTGTCCGCTTTACGGTTTTCATACTGACTTGGCAACTGCTTGATTTCGCCGCTGTTTGCGGTCTCAATGCAGTTGTTACTATTTAGACAAGGAAGAGCGCGTTCCGCGCTTGCTGAAGCTGAACGGTTCATGATTGCACCTCCGCCATCAGTGCGGATACTCTTAATTGACCGTATAAATCGGCTTCGCCGTAAGTGATTTGGGGATTGTTGGGATTGCGGATAGAAAAAGCTTTGGTTTCCAAGCAATCAAACGTTCCGCAGGTATCGGAAAACAGGCGGAAGATGTAGGCAACGGGATTTTTTTCGGGTTGCGGTGTAATTGTGTAGTAAGCAAATTTTAACATTTCAGACCCCTTGAAAAGTCGGCTAATCGGAACTTGTCAAGGGGTTTGGTTTGAAATTTACACTCCCTTAACGGAGTGCAATATATAAGGCCGTCTGAAAACCAAATGCATAGCTGCATCATTTTCAGACGGCCTTATTCATGCCTGAACAACCCGACGCTTAGCGCCAGTAACGCCACCAAGGCATATCGTCAGATCGCCATTCGTGTTGCAAGAACGGGCTTTGCGGGAAGTTGGTTTCCAAAACACGGCGTGTATCGGCAGCCAGTTGCGGCTTGTCCAGTTTTTTGTATGCCAATTCCATCATCGCCAAAGCTTCTTCGACGTAACGGGTATTTTGGTAACGGCTGACGATTTTTTGCGCACGGTTGGCCGCTGCAACATAAGCACCGCGTTTCATGTAATAACGCGCCACAGATATTTCGTTACCACCCAAAGCGTCCACCAGTTTGGCCATACGCTCGGTTGCATCGGCAGCGTATTTGCTGTTTGGATAACGTTGAACCAACTCGGCAAACGCCTGATAAGCATCGCGGTTGGCTTTCGGGTCGCGGTCGGACCAGTCTTGGGAAGCCAGCTTGTTCAAGAAAGACTGGTCTTCGTTAAACAGGACCAAACCTTTCAAGTACAGCGCGTAGTCCATATTCGGATGTTGCGGATGATGGCGTTGGAAGCGCGCAATGGCAGCCAAGGCTTTTTCCGGCTCATCGTCTTTATAATAGGCATACGCCGTATCCAACTGGGACTGCTGGGCATAGCGGCCGTTTGGAAAACGGGACTCTAAAATTTCGTATAACTTGACAGCTCGCGTATAATTGTTGCTGTTCAATTCGTCTTGCGCTTCGGCATAAAGCTTTTCCACACTCCAATCTTGAGTAATTTGGGCGTCTTTATCGATTGTGCCTTTATTTGCGCAGGCACTCAGTGCCAAACCTAAAGAAACTACTAAAAGAATTTTTTTCATGCAGAATACTTCCTTTGATAACGAAGCCGATTATAGCGATGATTTAGACTTTCCGTCATCCCCTGAAACAGAAAGTTGTGTTAATTTGACCGTTCCGCTCGAAATGGCGGGCGGAAGACTGGATGCCGTATTGGCCAAACTCATGCCCGACTACTCGCGCAGCCGCCTGAGTTCGTGGATTAAAGAGGGTGCAGTCATTGTAAACGATAAGCCCGCTCAACCCAAAGATAAAATGATAGGCGGTGAATTGATTGCCGTTACGGTACGTCCGAGCGAAGAAAACCTCGCGTTCACACCCGAACCGATGGATTTGGACATCATTTATGAAGACGATACCGTCATCGTCATCAACAAACCGGCCGGATTGGTCGTCCATCCTGCCGCAGGCAACTGGAGTGGCACCCTGCTCAACGGCCTGTTGGCGCACTGTCCCGAATTAAGCCAAGTGCCGCGTGCGGGCATCGTACACCGTTTGGACAAAGAAACCAGCGGCCTGATGGTGGTTGCCAAGACCTTGCCAGCGCAAAATTCATTAGTTCAACAGCTTCAAGAGCGCACAGTCAAACGCATTTACCGCGCAGTCGCCAACGGCATCGTTCCTTTTGACGGCAAAATCGAAACCCAAATCGGCCGCGATCCGCATAACCGCCTGAAAATGGCAGTCGTCAAATTCGGCGGCAAACCTGCCATTACCCATGTCAAAGTGTTGGAACGTTATCTGGCACACAGCTACATCGAATGCTCGCTCGAAACCGGCCGCACCCACCAAATCCGCGTTCATATGCGCGAAGCCAACCATCCGCTGGCCGCCGACCCTGTTTACGGCAACCTGCGCCATCCATGCAGCGACGCAGTTAAAGAAGCCGTCAAAGCCCTCGGTGCACGCCAAGCCCTGCATGCCTACCGCTTGAGCTTTGTCCATCCGAAAACCGGCGAAACCGTTTCTTTTGAAGCACCTATGCCTGACGATATGTACCACCTGCTTTCCGTCCTGCGTTTGGAAGCCGGTTTGGATTCGTCTTTAAGTAATGAGGAAGAATGGCAGGAGAAATTCGGTACGGACGATGACGATGATTGGAATGAAGACGACTACGATGTCGAAGTCGTTTATGTAAGGGATTAAACCCATTTTTCAGACGGCATAAAATATTATTTCAGGCCGTCTGAAATCAATCCGTTCCAATATTCAGCGATTCAAAGATTTTATGAAAACCATCACAGAAACCCTAAACCTCGCCCCGCAAAGCAAGAACTTTTTGACTGCCGACTGGCCTGCCCCTGCCAATGTTAAAACGCTTATTACCACGCGCAACGGCGGTGTCAGCGAAGGCGTGTACCGTAGCCTGAATGTTGGTTCGCACGTCGGCGACAATCTGCAAGCCGTGTTCCGCAACCGTGAAATCGTGCAGGAACAAGTCGGCCTGCCCGTTGCCTACCTTAATCAAATCCACAGCACCATTGTTGTGAACGCCGCCGAAGCATTAGGCAATACGCCCGACGCCGATGCCTCAGTTGATACGACGGGTACGGTCGCCTGCGCTTCAATGACTGCCGACTGCCTGCCCGTCCTGTTTTGCGACAAAGCAGGGACGGTGGTTGCAGCGGCCCATGCGGGTTGGCGCGGTTTGGCCGGCGGCATTTTGCAAAACACCATTGCGGCAATGAAGGTCGAGCCGTTGGAAATCATGGCCTATCTCGCCCCTGCCATCGGCCCTGATGCGTTTGAGGTGGGGCAAGATGTATTTGATGCGTTTTGCACCCCCATGCCGGAAGCTGCCGATGCGTTTGAAGACATCGGCGGCGGCAAATACCTTGCCGATATTTACGCTTTGGCGCGCATGGTTCTGCACCGCGAAGGCGTGAACATGATTTATGGTGGCACCCATTGCACCGTCTTGGAACGCGATACTTTCTTCTCCTACCGCCGCGACGGACAAACCGGCCGCATGGTCAGCCTGATCTGGTTGGAAAAATAAGATTTGCACCATCAAAGACAAGGCCGTCTGAAATACTTTCCGTTTACGGTTTCAGACGGCCTAAACATTATTCGTTATAATCCGACGATACCGTAACCGGTTTCAACGAAGGAATATCCAATGAAAAAAATCCTATTGCCTGCACTCGCCCTATTGCTTGCCTCTTGCGGTTTCCACCTGAAAGGCACAGGCGTGACTTCTCAGCCGCTGCCTTATCAAAACTGGCATGTAGAAGGCGGATCCGTCATGCAAAAAGCGCTGGAAAATGCCTTACGCCGTGCCGACGGCCATCCGGTTAGCGAAGCTGAATCACAAATCACCCTGCGCGTTGTCGACTTTCAAAAACGCCGCGACATCTACACCATCACCCGCGCCGCCGCAATCAACGAATACCTGCTGGCCATGACCGTCAAAGCCCAAGCCTTCCGCAACGGCGAGCCGGTTGGCGAACCGATGGAAGTTAAGGTGCACCGCACCATGGACTACGCTGACAGCGAAGTTTTGGGCAAACAAGAAGAGGAAGAAACCATTTGGTCTGAAATGCGCATCGATGCAGCAGATCAAATCGTCCGCCGCCTGACTTTTCTGAAGGCGCAATAATGGCTGCCGCGCCCATTGAGAGCCTGCGCCCCGATACGCCGCTCAAGCCGTTGTACATCATCCACGGCGAAGAGGATTTGTTGCGCATCGAGGCATTGGATACGCTGCGCGCAGCCGCAAAAAAACAAGGTTATCTCAACCGCGAAGTCTATACCGCTGAAAACAATTTTGACTGGAACGAGCTGTTGCAAAGCGCCGGCAGCGCAGGTTTGTTTGCCGATTTGAAACTACTGGAAATCCACATTCCCAACGGCAAACCCGGCAAAAACGGAGGCGATGCCCTGCAAGCCTTCGCCGAACGCCTGCCCGAAGATACGGTTACGCTCATCCTCCTACCCAAGCTTGAAAAAGCGCAAATCCAGTCCAAATGGTTTTCCGCATTGGCAGGCAAAGGCATCGTCTTAGAAGCCAAAGCCGTTGCGCCACATGCTTTGCCGCAATGGATACAGGGCCGTCTGAAACAGCAGGGTTTGGATATCGAACCAGAAGCACTCGCCCTTTTTGCCGAGCGCGTCGAAGGCAATCTTTTGGCCGCCCGTCAGGAAATCGAAAAACTCGCCCTGCTCCATCCCCAAGGCCATTTGATCAATATTGCCGACGCAGAGGCCGCGGTTGCCACCGTCGCCCGCTTCGATGTATTCCAACTGGCAGGCGCATGGATGAAAGGCGATGCCCTGCGCGTTTCCCGTTTGCTGGACGGTTTGGAAGAAGAAGGCGAAGAGCCGGTTTTGCTGTTGTGGGCGGTTGCCGAAGACATCCGCATCCTAATCCGCCTGACTGCCGCACTCAAGCAAGGCCAAAACATCCAAAGCCTGCGCAACAGCCTGCGTTTATGGGGCGACAAGCAGACCCTTGCACCGATGGCGGCCAAACGTATTTCCATCAACCGCCTGCTCGATGCGCTCAAAACCTGCGCCAAAATCGACCGCATCATCAAAGGCGCGGAAGAAGGCGATGCATGGACCGAGTTCAAACAACTCGTTACTTCGCTGGCCGCTTGAAACCGTTGCCACGCGTCAAGAAACTTGCACGCAATACGCCCCAAAAACAGAAAATACTGTAAAATAGCGTAAACTTAAATTCAGGCCGTCTGAACCTCGCATTCCAGACGGCCTCTTCCAGCAAAAAACAAGGAAACACCAACCGTATGGATAATAAAACCAAACTTCGTATCGGCGGTCTGGCTCTGCTGACCACTGCCGTATTAAGCCTCATCATCGTTCTGATCGTCGATTCATGGCCGCTGGCCATCCTGTTGGCCGTCATCATCGTAGCCGCTGCCGCAGGCGGTTTCGTTTGGACTTCACGCCGTCAGCAACGCCAATTCCTCGAGCGCCTGAAAAAATTCGACATCGATCCGGAAAAAGGCCGTATCAACGAAGCCAACCTGCGCCGCATGTACCACAGTGGCGGCCAACATCAAAAAGACGCGATTACCTTGGTTTGCCTGTCGCAAAAATGTTCCGTTGACGAAGCGCACGCCATCTTCAAAAAACGTCCGACCCGTCAGGAAATGAACCAAATGGCTGCCCAACAGGCACGCGGTCAAAAACGTCCACATCGCTAATCCCGACAGTAACAGGCCGTCTGAACATCCCACTCCGTTTCAGACGGCCTGTTTTTATTTCCATCAAACCCATTTCCGTTTCCATCGCATTATGACCCGTCTTCCCACCGCCCCACTCAAACGCCGCCTCGCCGCACTGGTTTACGAACTTCTGCTGACCGGCGCCGTGACCAGCATTGTTGCCCTTGCAGCCGGTATTGTCGCTATCTTTCTCAATCCCGTTTCCACTCGCCTGTCCATGCTGACAACCTGTCTGATTCTGTTCTACGCATGGTGGCTCTACTTCCGCGCCAACTGGCACAAAAAAGGCCAAACCCTCGCCATGCAGACATGGAAGATCGGCTTGGCTGATAAAAACGATACCCAGCCGCCCCTGCCGCAGCTGCGCCTGCGCTTTATTTGGGCCAGTATTTTTATTGTCTTCATTCCCCTGTTTGCCTACGCCGGATTGCGCCATCTGCTCAATATACCGCCCAAAGGCGCATTCGGCGCAGCGCTCATTTGGCTTATCCTGCCATGGGGTTTCGCCCTGTTCCATCCCGACCACCAGTTCCTCTACGACTTCTTGGCCGGAACAAGGCTGGTAGATTTGAATCAGAAGAAAACAAACGAATAAAATCCAAAAGCGGCTCAATCCGTAAATAAAATAAAGGCCGTCTGAAACTCAAGATAAGTTTCAGACGGCCTTTAATCATGAAATCAAGCAATGATTATTCTTGCCAACGTTTGAACACCAGCGAAGTATTGACGCCGCCAAAAGCAAAGTTATTACTGACCACATAATCGGTTTGGATCTCGCGTCCGCCTGTTTGAATGTAATCCACCTTGCCGCAACGCGGATCGATGTTTTCTAAATTGACGGTCGGCGCAAACCAGCCGCTGTTCATCATTTCGATAGTGAACCAGGCTTCCAACGCGCCACACGCGCCGAGTGTATGGCCGAGGTAGCTTTTTTGCGAACTCATGGGGATGAATCCGAACACGGCCTCGGTCGCCAATGTTTCGGCAATATCGCCCTTTTCGGTCGCCGTACCGTGACCACTGACATAGCCGACTTTGTCGGGCGTAATACCGGCGTCTTTCAGCGCAAGCTCCATGCATTTTTGCATGGTTTCTTTTTGCGGTTGGGTAACGTGGCTGCCGTCGCTGTTGGCACCGTAGCCGACAAGTTCGGCATAGATTTTCGCACCGCGCGCACGGGCGTGTTCCAATTCTTCCAATACAAAAATGCCTGCGCCTTCGCCGATGACCAAGCCGTCTCGGGCGTTGTCGTAAGGGCGCGGCGTCAGCTCAGGTTCGCCGTTACGACGGCTGGCGGCATAAAGTGAATCGAAAACATAAACTTCGGACGGACAAAATTCTTCGCCGCCGCCGGCCAGCATCATATCAATCAGGCCGTATTTAATCGCTTCGTAGGCATAGCCTATGCCTTGGCTGCCGGAAGAGCACGCGCTCGAAGTCGGGATAATGCGGCCTTTCAAGCCGAAGAAAATGCCGATATTGGCGGCAGTCGTATGCGGCATCATGCGCACATAAGTATTGGCGTTGAAATTGCGCGATGTGCCTGTTATCAAAAGTTCGCCCATATCGCCGATGTCTTTGGTACTGCCGACAGATGAACCGCACGCCACGCCCATACGGCCGTCGGTAATGCTTTCATCACCCAGCAAACCCGCATCCGTCAAGGCTTGTTCCGCCGCATCGACACACAAATGCGACACGCGCCCCATGCTTCTGAGCTGCTTGCGTGTCCAGTGCTCTGGAGGGGAATAGCCTTCAATCGGCGCACCCAGTTGCGCTTCCAATTCAGGAAAGCGTTCGCTCCAGTCCATGTGTTTGACT
The DNA here is from genome assembly GCF_051963015.1 of Neisseria sp. P0006.S004. Taxonomy (NCBI): domain Bacteria; kingdom Pseudomonadati; phylum Pseudomonadota; class Betaproteobacteria; order Neisseriales; family Neisseriaceae; genus Neisseria; species Neisseria sp. P0006.S004. The sequence goes on from NZ_JBQCUS010000003.1 coordinate 147,691, forward strand.
GCGTTTTTTTCGGCTTTAAAGGCCGTCTGAATACTTTGCCAATCACGGCCGAAGGCGGTAATACCGCCGATACCTGTTACAACGACTCTTCTGGTATTCAACACAAACCTCCGTTCACAGCAATCACTTGGCGCGTAATGTACGCCGCTTTTTCATCCATCAAAAAACGCACCGCATGCGCCACTTCCTCGGGCAATCCCATACGCGCGGCAGGGACGGCTTTTAAGATTTCTTCGACAGGCACGTTCTCATCGATAATATCGGTATCGATAAGGCCCGGCGCCACGCAGTTGACGGTAATTTTACGTTTTGCCAACTCAACCGCCAAAGCTTTTGCCGCGCCGATCAAACCCGCTTTGGACGCGCTGTAATTGACCTGACCGCGGTTGCCCGTCAAACCGGATACCGACGCCATACACACAATCCGTCCGGCTTTGCGGCGGCGGATCATCGGCATGGTCAAAGGGTGTAACACATTATAAAAACCGTCCAAATTGGTACGCAGCACCAAGTCCCAATCATCATCAGTAAACGCAGGAAACGCATTGTCGCGCGTCAGGCCGGCATTCAACACCACGCCGTAATATGTGCCGTTTGCCTCAATGTCGGCAGTCAACATTTCACGGCAGGCTTCGCGGTCGGACACATCAAACTGCAACACGCGCGCGTTTCTACCCAATGTACGGATTTCTTCCGCAACAGCTTCCGCTTCATCACGGCGGCTGCGGCAGTGGACGACAATATCAAAGCCGTCCTGCGCCAAACCAAGCGCGACGGCTTTGCCGATACCGCGATTAGACCCTGTAATTAAAATAGTTTCACTCATACGTTTTCTCACTATATCGACAGGCCGTCTGAATCTTTGTCTTTTCAGACGGCCTTGTAAACGGTTTAAATGACTTGACCGTCTTTCGGACTGTACACATTTAAAGAAGCTTTTGCCAGTAAACCGTCCGGCGGCAACAGATGCTTCACATCTTCCGGCGCATCCGTCCAGCGCAACTCGCAATCAAATACGCCCATGCCGCCCAAATCCTGAATGGACACATGCGCCCTGACTTCCAGCTCAGTACCGACAGGCACGGAATCGGCAAACAAATCCAGCTTGCGCGTTCCCAATAAAAAACCCAAGCGTACAGGCTCTCCGGCCTTTAAAGCCTCAATACCTGCAAACGCGCCTATACCCTGCGCCATCAATTCCATATAAGCCATAGACGACAACACGCCATCCTGCAGCAAAATATGCTTGTCGCCAACCGGCGCACGGCAAACCGTATAGTCATCGCCAAATTCTTTCACACAGTCGATAAGCACCATATGTCCGCTGTGCGGAAGTAGCGACGCCACATCATAAATCGGGGCACTCGGTATTGAAGGCATAAAATGTCATCCGGGAATAAATTACGTTACAATATGCATTATAACAGAGCCTAGCTTTTACTAACCCATTTCATTACAATGTATGAAAATGTAAAACATTGAAAGACATCATGCCTCAAAACGTTTGCCGTTTCAGCTTCAATATCGCCGCATGGCAGGCCTCCTCCAGCAAAATCAGTACGCCGGAGCAATGGCAGGACTGGGCGCAGGGAAAACTCGATACCACCTCCCTGCCGGAGTGCAAACCCGCGCTCTCCTTTTTGCCGCCTATGCAACGCCGCCGCTTGGGAAAAGCAGCACGCTTGGTTTGTGATGCCGCATGGAATCTGGCCGACCAATATCCCGAAAGCGTACCGGTTTACGTTTCGCACGACGGCGAAAGCAACCGCAGCTTTGAATTATGGCAAGAGCTTTTGAACATGCATACCGTCTCGCCGACCTCATTCGGTCTATCCGTCCACAACGCAACGATTGGACAATGGTCGATGTTGCGCGAAGACATGAGCGAACATACCGCGTTGGCCGTTGCCGCCGATTCCTTTGAAACCGCGTTGACCGAGGCATTCGCGCTTTTGCAAGACGGCGCGCCGTCTGTTTTAGTGATTGTCGCCGATGATCCGTTGTCCGAAGACTATCCTGTCTTGGCTACACGTGCGCCGTTTGCCTATGCATTGGCACTGGTCATCACAAAGGGCGAAGACTATACCTTAAGCTTGGAAACCACATCCGCAAGGCCGTCTGAAAACCCTAAAGATACAACAGTCGAGCCCTATTGGAGCAGCTTGGAGTGGGTACGCTTCCTGCTTTCAGACGGCCGACAACACACGCAACAATATATCGGTAGAAACTGGCACTGGCAGAAAAACGCATGAAGACTTTAGACTATTTCCGTCGCTTTTTTGCCACACTCTTCGGCTTTATCCTTTTCGGCGTTGCAGGCGTATTGTTCAAAATCGCACTTTTGCCCTATACGCTCAAATCGACCAAAGGCGACATCAAACGCCAACTTGAAGCAAGGCGCATGATAGGCAAAGTTTGGCGTTTCTTCGTCGGCTACCTGCAATGGTCGGGCGTATTGAGCGTCCGCTTCAACGGCTTAGAAAAACTCGGCAGGCCCGGCCAGCTCATTCTTGCCAACCATCCCTCGCTTTTGGATGTCGTCTTGCTGATCAGCCATTATTCGGAGCCAAACGTACTGGTTAAAAAAGACCTGTTGCACAACCCCAGCATGAAAAGCCAGATTATCGCTTCCGGCTACATCCCCAACGATGAAAGCATGGAAATGCTGGAAGAAATCGATGCCGTGTTCAAAAGCGGGCAAAGTTTGCTGATTTTCCCCGAGGGCACGCGCACAGGTTGGGACGGACAGGTTAAAATGCACCGCGGCGCCGTATCACTCGGTTTGCGCAGCGCATCAGTCATCACGCCCGTGTGCATCAAGATGACGCCGCCCAATTTTAAAAAGGGGCAACCGTGGTACAAAATCCCACCGAAAAAAATTCATTATGAAATTACCGTCGGCGACGACATCCTGCCGGAAGAATGGCTGGCAGAAAAACCCCTACCCATCGCCGCACGCCGTTTAAACGAATACCTGCAAGACTATTTTACAAGGAAAACCACATGAGCAATTTAGAAAACCAAATCAAACAATTAATCATCGACAGCTTAGGTCTGGAAGACATTACCGTTGCCGACATCGGCAGCGAAGATCCGCTTTTCGGCGACGACGGCCTGGGTCTGGATTCGGTTGATGCATTGGAACTTGGTTTGGCCGTACAAAAAACCTTCGGCTTCCAGCTCGACGGTGAAAACGACAACCTGCGCGAAAACTTCGCTAATGTCAAAACACTGGCCGAGTTCGTCAAGAGCCGCCAAGCATAAGGGAGAGAGAAGATGACCGAACAAGAAGTACGCACCCTGCTGACCAATGCACTGGTTAACCTGTTTGAAATCGAACCGGAACGCATCAAACCTGAAACCAACCTCTACGAAGATTTGGAAATCGACAGCATCGACGCCATCGACCTTATCGACCACATCAAACGCGAAACCGGCCGCAAACTGCAAGCCGAAGACTTCCGCAATGTGCGTACCGTAGAAGACGTGGTTCAAGCGGTTTTGAAAGTACAACAAGATTCCTGATTTTGCTTTGAATCAGCATATTTTCAGACGGCCTTGTCAATCCGCAAGGCCGTCTGAAAATCAATCGCAACCATGAAAATACTAGGAAAACTCCTACTGACCCTTGCCAGCCTCGCCTATCCGCTCCTATGGTATTACGGCAGGGAAAACGGCGCATTTTTCTGGCTTGCCACGGCCATGTGTGTGTTATGGCTGATACGCGCCGCCATGCCGCAAACCACAGGCCAACGCATTACGGCGATTATCCTTGCTGCTTTTTTTGCGGCGGTACTGGTTTTCAGACGGCCTGACTCGATGTATTGGTATCCCGTCGCCGTCAATGCGCTGATGCTTGCCGTTTTCGGTGGCAGCCTATTTGCCAAACAAACCGTCATCGAACGCCTCGCCCGACTGCAACACCCCGACCTGCCGCCTGAAGGCGTGCGCCACACTCGACGAGTTACGCAAATCTGGTGCGCCTTCTTTATCTTCAACGGCGCAACCGCAGCCATTCTGGCAGGCTTGCAATATTACGACTGGTGGGCGGCTTATACAGGCATTGTGTCGTATGTACTAATGGGAATCTTATTTGCCGGAGAGTGGATTTATCGGAAATGGGTTTTGAAGGTGTAGGTCGGCTGGAAAACATCATGTACATGTTTCTGCCTTACCTTCCATTACAAAGATGATGATTGCAATCCATACCAATAACTAATTATCTTGATTTTAAAAATTACAATATTCGTACCCCCATTATGGAAACTATAAAAAATTTACTATCAAATTTCTTAAAAGCGCAAGAGGAAAAAATAAAACTTCCTACATTTATTACATTTTTAATTGCTTTCTTGGTATTTAAGATATGGATTTATTGGAAACCAATCAGCATCTTTCTACTTTCCACAACAAAAATTGAAGATAGAATTAAAACAATAGATGAAGAAATTAATTTGATTGAAAAAAATTTTAGCACCCATCCCTTCTGGCTAGCTATTTTCTTTTCTATAATCATAGCTGGTATCTACACAATTATATTTCCTTATATACAGCTTCATGTTGATAAATTGCTTTCCAGTATAAAAAAGAACATTTTGATATCTTTGCTGAATTAGAAACTGCAAAAAGAAAAAGGAATATCAAAATAGAAAAGGAAGAACAAGAATATAGAGATTTACAAAATAGAAATGCTAACGACAAAATCCTTGAAGAAAAACTGCGTAAAAAGGATGAGCAAATACTTTCCAAAGATAATCAAATATTAGATTTACTAGATAAGATTAGTAAATCCCAAGAGGATTTTAATAATCAGATAAATGAACTTGATAGAATTCATAATAATGAGATAGAAAATATTCATCACAATTACAAAAAGAAAATTGAACAGTTAAATCAAGAAAAAGATTCCTTAAGTGAAGAGATTTCATATATCTACACTAAAGAACAGGACAATCATCACCGGATGGAACAGAGGTACGCAGAACAACTATTTGACAAAGAGGATCAAATAAATGATTTATCGAGAAAAATTGAAAGCCTATCAAATGATCATAATAATCTGATAGAACGTATTAACGAGATGCATAGTAATGAAATATTAAGTATTCATACTGACTATCAAAGAAAAATTGAGAATTTAAACGATGTGATAGCTGAATTAGAAGATAAAATTTCAGTTATACAAAACCAAGCACAAATTGATTATAACGAGATGATGCACAAACACGATGAACAGCTTTACCTCATCCAACAAGATGCAAACTCTGAAAATGATAGACTGTTTAATGAAAATGAAAAATTACGCTCCGAACTAAAGCAACTTAAATCTAAAAACTCTTCGTAATTTAATCATTAATACATTTTTCGATTACCAAACCATGCACCTAACCCAAATCCTATCTCCCAACCTACCCCAACACGACCTTATCGCCACCCATCCGAATTGGACGCGTGCTGATTTCAACCGTGCGGTTTTCCATCTGTCAGGCCGTCTGAAGCAGGCAGGCGTGCAAACAGCCGCGTTGTGGTTTGACGATGCCGCGCTGTTTGCCTGTGCCGTGTTGGCAGTGTGGCATTCTGGCGGAAAGGTTCTATTGTTGCCCAATTTGGCGCAAGACAATTTGGAGTGGGGCAAAACGGCAGAAGCGTTTTTAACAGATTCAACAGATAAAAAGCTGTCTTCAGACGGCCTGAATATCTGGCACTTGCCTGATGTATTGACTCAAACAGAATCGGAAGGGCTGCACACCTATCCTGAAAACCATCTGATTCCCGACCATGCCGAAGCGTGGCTGAAAACATCAGGCTCCAGCGGCGAAGCGCAGATTATTGTGAAAACCGCCGCGCAAATGCAGGCAGAAGCCCTGACTTTGGCAAATACGCTGCCATTTGGGCAATACGGTGAAACCGTGGTCGGCAGCGTGATTCCGCAACATCTTTACGGCTTCACATTCCGCTTCGCACTCGCGCTGACAATGGGTTGGACTATGGAACGACAGCAGGCGGTTTATCCGGAAAACCTGCTTTCCAGCACGGCCTCACATGATAAAGTGGTTTGGATTGCCAGCCCGGCCGTACTCAACCGCTTGGGCGAAAACCGCAACTGGCAGAGTATCGGCCATAAAATTGCAGGCATTGTCTCAGCCGGCGGCGCATTGCCCGCAGCCACGGCGGATTTGCTGCAACAGGCTGCCGTCCGCCCGTTTGAAGTTTATGGCAGTACCGAAACCGGCGTGATTGCCTCACGTTGCGAACGCCAAGAATGGCAGCCTTTCAATGGCGTGGAAATCGGACAAAACGAAGAAGGCGCACTGTGGGCTTCTTCGCCTTGGTCGCCCGAACGCCGCCAAACAGCCGATTTGATCGAGCCGCAAGATAACGGTTTCCTGTTACTCGGTCGCCAAGACCGTATTATTAAATTTGAGGACAAACGCGTGTCGCTGACCCAAATCGAACACGAACTTTTACAACACCCTTGGATTGCCGACGCCCACTGCGGCCGTCATCCGCAACACCAACGCATTGCCATATGGGCGGCATTGAACGCAGACGGTATCGCCGCCTTGCGCGAGAAAGGCCGCGCTGCGGTTGCCGATACGCTCAAACACCATCTGGCCGCCACGCAGGACACCATCGCCCTGCCGCGCTACTGGCGTTTTACCGACAGCCTGCCGCGCAACGCCCAAGCCAAAATCGCTGCGGCGGATTTTCAGACGGCCTTTACTGTTGCCCAAACTTCGCCCGTTTGGTCGAAAACATCATCTGACGATGAAACCAATACCGAAACCTTCATCGGCCGCGTGCCTTTAGATTTGATTTATTTCAGCGGCCATTTTGCCACCTTCCCGCTGGTTCCCGGCGTGGTCGAGCTGCAATGGGTGCGCAACCTGATCGTGCCCCAGCCATGGGGCAAACAACGCGTCATCCGCATCGAAAATCTAAAATATCAGCAGTTTATCCGTCCTCATGATGAAGTGTCGGTAGAGCTGAAATACGATGAAGGCAAAAACAAACTGAGCTTTAAAATCAACAACGGAGAGCATCCGTGTGCATCAGGACGGATTGTGTTTGAGGCCGTCTGAATATACTTATTAACTTTTTAGTGGAAAACCAACAATATGCAACTCTTCCCCGCCCTAGAACAACGCTACTCCCACGAACACCAGTCCGCAGGCGAGGCTCAACGTCTGGCTCAAGAAATCGCTTTTGCACCGATTGTGTTCCAAGTTTCCCGCCTGATGGTGAAATTTGGCATTCTGGACCTGCTGAACGACCATCCAGACGGCCTCACTCAAGCCGAAATCGCTGAAAAAACGAAAATCAGCAACTACGCGGCACAAGTCCTGCTTGAAGCCTCGCTGTCTATCGGCACTGTCTTGACTCGCGACAACCGCTATTTCATCAGCAAGGCCGGTTGGTTTGTCCTCAAAGACAAAATGGCCCGCGTCAACATGGATTTCACGCAGGAAATCTGCTACCAAGGCATGTTTCATTTGGAAAAAACCCTACAAACCGGCAAGCCCGAAGGCCTGAAAGTATTCGGCGACTGGCCGACTATTTACGAAGGCTTGTCTTCATTGCCAAGCATCGCGCAAGAAAAATGGTTTGCGTTCGACCATTATTATTCCGACAACTCCTTCGCCGAAGCGCTCAACACCGTGTTCGCCAAACCGGTTAAAAAACTGCTCGATGTTGGCGGCAATACCGGCCGCTGGGCGGAGCAATGCGTCAACCACAATGCCGAAGTCGAAGTAACCATCATGGATCTGCCGCAACAAATCGGCTTGATGCGTGAAGCAACCAAAGGCAAAAACGGTGTGGACCGTATCCACGCCCATCCGGCCAACCTGCTTGATCCTGAAATTCCGTTCCCAACCGGTTTTGACGCGATCTGGATGAGCCAATTCCTGGACTGTTTCACCGAAGAACAAGCCACCAGCATTCTTCAACGCGCCGCTGCGTCCATGAGCGAACACACCAGCCTCTACATCATGGAGCCTTTCTGGGACAGACAACGATACGAAACCGCCGCCTACTGCCTGACCATGACCAGCCTGTATTTCACTGTCATGGCCAACGGCAACAGCAAAATCTTCCATTCTGAAGACCTGATCCGTTGCGTTGAAAAAGCCGGATTGAAAGTAGCGGAAATTTCAGACGGCATCGGCCGCGGCCACAGCATCTTGCGCTGCGTTAAGGCCGTCTGAACATCATCTTTTAAACCCTAAAAAGCAACCGACCCCAACAGCCATTGCAGCTATCGGGGTCGGTTTGTTTTTGGGTGTCCGCCTTAAAACATCAGCCGCGCAACATCCATACTGCGCACACTAACGCAATCGCTACCAACAAAGCGGCAAGCAGTTGCCCCATTCCGGCCAACTTAGGCTGCCGGGCATCGATGGTTTTAAAGCCGTTAATCATCGGCGTAATCAAATCCTGTTTTTTCACAAAGCGGTACAGCAAAACAGCCGCAATATGTACGCCCACTAAAACGGCCAAAATATTAAAGAAATTGACATGGATTTTTCGCGCCAGCGTACCGGCGTGTTCGCTGACCAAATGATTCAAAAAACCGGAATTGGTAAACGTATTTTCATCGGCGGCAAATAAGCCAGTGGCCGTCTGAAAAACCAAGGCGGCCAATAAAGCGATGACCATCAGCGCGCCCAAAGGATTATGGCCGACCAATTCGCCTTCAGACATCTGGCCTTGCGTATAGCGGCGGATTTCGGAAAATGGACGCACAAATCGGCTGAATTTTGCCGTATCGCTGCCCCATATCCCCCAACACAAGCGGAAAACCACCAACGCCAACATCAACAAACCGCCACGCAAGTGCCATACCAGCATATCGCCGCCTCGGGTGGCGCTGTACCACATGAATCCCATCAACAGCACCAAGAGCCAATGGAACAGGCGCGTAGGTGCGTCCCAAACTTTTATTTTTTGCTTCATTACCTTTTACTTTCTGATTTAAAATTAAATTTCTTATCTTGGAAGGTTACGCCATGCAGCCCATCTACACGCTTCCCGAATCGTTTCAAGCTTTTCAGACGGCCTTAGCATTTCCCGACGTATTCCGCTCCCGCGCCCAAGAGTCGCACAAAGGCACATACGGCACGCTTGCCATTATCGGCGGCGCAACGGGAATGAGCGGCGCAGTGGTTTTAGCAGCCACAGCCGCCATGTATCAAGGATGCGGCAAGGTTTGGGCAGGTTTCAACCAAGCCGCGCTGCCTTTTGCCATCATTCCCGAACGCCCTGAAATCATGCTGGCCACTGCGGCCCAACTGATGGAGCGCAACGATGTCAGCGCACGGGTAATCGGCTGCGGATTCGGTCTGGACAGATTATCGGAGCAGCTGCTGCCCGAAATCCTGTCGACACACCATGACCGGCCTTTATTGCTCGATGCAGATGCCTTGACACTGCTGGCCCGTTCTCCCGAATTAGCCGAACGCCTCAAATCGTACAAACATATCGTCCTGACACCCCATCCGGCCGAAGCCGCCCGCCTACTCGGTACCGATACTCAATCAGTTCAAGCCGACAGACAGAAAGCTGTAACCGCAATCAGCCAAAAATATGGCGCGACTGTCATATTGAAAGGCCATCATACATTAGTTGCCGCAACTGACGGCATGACCTATACCAACACCAGCGGCAATGCCGGTTTGGCCACCGCCGGCAGCGGCGATGTCTTAAGCGGTATGATCGGCAGCCTGCTGGCACAAAGCATTCCGGCATTCCAGGCCGCTTGTGCCGGCGTTTGGCTGCATGGTGCGGCGGCCGATGTCATCAAACACAGTAGCCAAATCGAAACCGGCATGCTCGCCGGAGAAATCGCACCTGCCGCCCGATGGCTGCGCAATATTTTATCAAAAGAGTAATACTGTCTATATCATAAATACAAATTGCAGGCCGTCTGAAAATCAATCTCTATTTTCAGACGGCCTGGTTTATTTTTAAGTCATTTTGCAAATTAAGGTTAAGGCGTGTATCCTTGACTTCCCTTAAAAACAACTTCACAACATATCATCATGAATACCCTCAACAAAATCAGCAACTTTATTGGAAAAACATTTTCCCTTTGGGCGGCGCTCTTTGCCGGCATCGCTTTTTCCGCACCTGAAACCTTCAAATGGGTCGGTCCTTACATTCCTTGGCTTCTGGGCATCATCATGTTCGGTATGGGCTTGACGCTCAAACCTTCCGACTTCGACATTTTGTTCAAACGCCCCAAAGCCGTCATCATCGGCGTGATTGCACAATTCGCCATCATGCCAGCAACCGCCTATCTGCTGGCCAAGCTGTTGAACCTGCCTGCCGAAATCGCAGTCGGTGTGATTTTGGTCGGCTGCTGCCCGGGCGGTACGGCTTCCAATGTAATGACTTATCTGGCGCGCGGCAATGTGGCTTTGTCGGTTGCCGTTACATCGGTTTCCACCCTGATTTCCCCATTGCTGACCCCCGCCATCTTCCTGATGCTTGCCGGTGAAATGCTGGAAATACAAGCGGGCAGTATGTTGATGTCCATCGTCAAAATGGTTTTGTTCCCCATCGTTTTGGGCTTGATTGTCCATAAAGTCTTGGGCAACAAAACTGAAAAACTGACCGACGCGCTGCCGCTGGTTTCCGTTGCCGCCATCGTACTGATTATCGGCGCGGTAGTCGGCGCCAGCAAAGGCAAGATTATTGAAAGCGGCCTGCTGATTTTCGCGGTTGTCGTACTCCACAACGGCATCGGTTATCTGCTCGGCTTCTTTGCCGCCAAATGGACCGGCCTGCCTTATGATGCACAAAAAACGCTGGCCATCGAAGTCGGTATGCAAAACTCAGGCTTAGGCGCCGCGCTTGCCGCCGCACACTTTGCCGCCGCGCCGGTTGTTGCCGTTCCCAGCGCATTGTTCAGCGTGTGGCACAATATCTCCGGCTCGCTTCTGGCAACTTATTGGGCAGCCAAAGCCGATAAAAATAAAGAATCCTAAACGTCTTTAATCATAAGGCCGTCTGAACAGGGATAAACGAAATCAACGATTTCTGCCTAAGCTGTTCAGACGGCTTTTATTTTGAAATCAAGCAGGATTATTGTTTGGCTGCTTCGATTTGGATATTGATGTTTACTTTTTTGCTCATACCGGCACTCACTAAATAATCCAAGCCCCATTTGGTACGGTCGATGGTGGTGCTGAAGTCGCCGCCGCATACTTCTGCTTTTAACATCGGGCTTTGGTAGCAGTTGAATTTGTCGGCTTTGAGTTTTACCGGCGCAGTTTTGCCGTTCATGGTCAAATTACCGTCAACAGACAGCAGTTTTTTGCCGTTGAAATTGAATTTGGTGGATACAAAACGGATTTCAGGGTATTTGTCTGCATTGAAAATATCGGCAGATTTCAAGTGTTGGGTAAAGTGTTCAGAACCGGTTTGCAGTTTGGACAAAGGCAATACGATATCGATAGAGCCTTGGCGTTTGGCGCGGTCAAATTCCAAATTGCCGGTCAAACCATAAATACCGCCGACGTTGGTGCTGGTGTTGAAATGGTCGATGGCAAAGCGGGCATTGGCATGGAATTCGTCCACTTTATAAACAGCGGCAGACGCAGCAGAAGCCAACATGGCCGAACACAATGCAAACATGATTTTTTTCATCGTCTTATCCTTAAAAGTGTGAGAAGTTCCCTATCATATCACTTTTTGATGCTAACATCTTTTGCAACTGAGAAAGACAGCGTTTCATCTTAAGAAAACTTCAGGCCGTCTGAAAGAATGAGCAGCAAATTCAGGTGAAGCAAATACAGTTTAGTTTTATTACAAAATAGCGTGCTTCATTGCTCGTAATTGGTATAAAATACCGAGTTATTTCTACAACGGGCCGCCAACCAACCAGCCTATTTCAGACGGCCTCAGCATAAAACAAAGGAACAAAAATGCCTGAATACCGCTCCAAAACCTCTACCCACGGCCGCAATATGGCAGGCGCGCGCGCATTGTGGCGTGCGACCGGCGTCATGGAAACCGACTTTGGCAAACCGATTATCGCCATTGCCAACTCCTTCACCCAATTCGTCCCAGGCCATGTGCACCTGCACAATATGGGTCAACTGGTTGCCCGTGAAATCGAAAAAGCTGGCGGCATTGCCAAAGAATTCAACACCATCGCCATTGACGACGGTATCGCCATGGGCCACAGCGGTATGCTCTACTCCCTGCCCAGCCGCGACCTGATTGCCGACTCCATTGAATACATGGTGAATGCCCACTGCGCCGACGCGCTGGTGTGCATTTCCAACTGCGACAAAATCACCCCGGGCATGCTGATTGCCGCCATGCGCCTGAATATTCCGACCATCTTCGTTTCCGGCGGCCCGATGGAAGCAGGTAAAGTTATCGGAGTTGCAAACATTCAACCCGAACGCCGTTTGGACTTGATTGACGCCATGATCGAATCGGCTGACGACAACATCAGCGACAAACAAGTCGAAGAAGTCGAACAAAACGCCTGTCCGACTTGCGGCTCCTGCTCCGGCATGTTTACTGCCAACTCCATGAACTGTCTGACCGAAGCACTCGGCCTTTCCCTGCCGGGTAACGGTTCTTATCTGGCGACCCACGCTGGCCGCAAAGAATTGTTCCTCGAAGCCGGCCGCATGATCGTCGAAATCACCAAACGCTATTACGAGCAAGACGACGAAACCGTACTGCCGCGCAGCATTGCCACTAAAAAAGCGTTTGAAAACGCCATGACCATGGACATCGCCATGGGCGGCTCTACCAACACTATCCTGCATTTGCTCGCCGTTGCCAACGAAGCCGGTGTCGATTTCAAAATGGCCGACATCGACCGCCTGAGCCGCGTTGTACCTTGCATCTGCAAAACCGCGCCAAACAACCACGACTACTACATGGAAGACGTGCATCGCGCAGGCGGCATCTTCGCCATCCTGAAAGAATTGGACAAAGCAGGCAAACTGCACACCGACGTGTACACCATCCATGCGCCGACGCTGAAAGACGCAATTGAAAAATGGGACGTGACTAATCCTGAAAACACCCATGCCATCGAGCGTTTCAAAGCGGCTCCAGGTGGTGTGCGCACTACTCAGGCGTTCTCGCAAAACCGTATGTGGAAAACCCTCGACCTCGACCGTGAAAAAGGCTGTATCCGCGATGTCGAACATGCCTACTCGCAAGACGGCGGCTTGGCAGTATTGTTCGGCAATATCGCCGAGCGCGGTTGCGTAGTGAAAACCGCAGGCGTAGACGAGAGCATCCTCAAATTTACCGGCCGCGCCCGCGTGTTTGAAAGCCAAGAAGACGCAGTAGAAGGTATTTTGGGCAACCAAATCGTAGCTGGCGATATCGTCATCATCCGCTATGAAGGCCCTAAAGGCGGCCCGGGCATGCAAGAAATGCTGTACCCGACTTCCTACCTGAAATCCAAAGGTTTGGGCAAAGCCTGCGCCCTGCTGACCGACGGCCGCTTCTCCGGCGGTACTTCCGGCCTCTCCATCGGCCACGCCTCGCCTGAAGCGGCAGAAGGCGGCGCAATCGGTTTGGTACACGAAGGCGACACCATCGAAATCGACATTCCAAACCGCAGCATCCACCTTGTCATTTCCGATGAAGAGCTTGCCGCACGCCGTGCCGAAATGGAAGCACGCGGCAGCAAAGCGTGGAAACCGGAAAAACGTGACCGCTACGTCTCCGCAGCCCTGCGTGCCTACGGCGCGATGGCGACTTCTGCCGACAAAGGCGCAGTACGCGACGTATCGCAAATCGAACGTTAATTAACCTGACTTTAAGGCCGTCTGAACGCTTTCAAGTGTTTCAGACGGCCTTCATTCAAACGGACAAATATGGACAAATTCATTTTAGCGATGATCGGCATGGCCATTGCCCTGTTGATTATTATTGGCGGCGGATTTATCGCTGTCGAATATTTCAAATCCCATCCTGAAGCATTCCAAGTCAAGCCGCTATCAAAATAATCATTTAACGGCATGAGTTTCAAGGGGAAAGAGCCGCAGCTCAAGGCCGTCTGAACGCAGTACATATAATGAAACACATTCTTTACTGGCTGGGTGGTTTTGCCGTCGCCCTCGGCATATTCCAATACTACGAAACCCATCGCTATTCCGAAGGCCAGCTCATCTATGCCCAACCGCCGCAAAATCGTTCTGCCGTCGCCGATTTTGACGCCTTGGCGTATTTAAACTTCCTCCGCTCCTCAGCCAATCTGCCCGCACTGGCGCACTCAGACACACTCGAACGCGCCGCACGCAATCATGCCCGCTATCTGCTGCAAAACCCTGACGATGGCCATGACGAACACAATACGCGCAATCCCTTTTATACAGGCCCACGCCCATCAGACCGCACGCGCAAAGCCGGTTATGCTTATAAAGGCGTGCATGAAAACGTCAGTACCGGCCAGCATCCGCCAAACGAAAAAATCAACGACCATCTACCAGCCCAACATCAGCTGGATAATCTGATGACAGCGATTTACCACCGCCTCTCCTTGCTCGATCAAAATATCGACGAGGCCGGAGCCGCATTTGAATCACAAGGCAAACAAATCGCGTTGAGCATCAATCAAGGCGACAGCAGATTTAACAGCCTCTGCCAGAAAAACCGCTCCCTCTCCGACCTCAGCCGTTCGTTTTATCAAGATGCCTGTCATGGTCATGCCATTGTTTATGCGGATGAAATTTCCAACCGCAAACTCCGGCCTTACATCACCTATCCGCAAGGCAACTTTGCTTCGCCGGTTTTCCATGGCGAACGTCCCGACCCTATGCCGCATTATGAAATGACCGGCAATCCGGTCAGCATCGCCTTCTCAGAACAATCGCCTCCGGTCAAAATGCGTTCGTTCAAACTGTATCAGGACACAAAAGAAATCAGAGATGTCAAAATCTTAGATAAAGATAATGACCCAAACCACCTCCTGACCGACCGCCAATTTGCGCTGTTTCCTTTACAGCCATTGGAATACGACACCGACTACCGTGCCGTGTTCGAATACCGTCAAAACGGAAAAGACCGAACGGTCGAATGGACATTCAGCACGCAAAAACCCGATTATCCTTATTTCATCGTCAAAGGCGGCGAAACGCTGGCCATCGAATCCGGACAAAAATATTTTATCCATTGGCAGGATTTTTGGTGCTTGAAGCAATGCGAACGCTACAACTACCGCATGAACCGCGACACCCAACTCGACATTATCGAGCGGCAGGCCGGCGGCATCATTATCCGTGTCAACGGAAGCAAAGGCAGCAGCATCCGCTTAATGCCCGAAGGCGAAGACAGGCGCGCCATTACACTTTATTTATGGAAATAAAGCCGTTTTCAGACGGCATGAAGCACCAAAAAGCTGATAAAATACCGCCTCACCACCCTACGGCAAGCTATCCAATATGACCAAACATCCGCAAACAGCAGCCAATACCCGCTATGCCTTTGCCAGCATTGCCGCCATGTTGGCCGCATTTTTACTGTTCGTTGCCGTGATGTTGCTGCCTTTGGGGCTGACGGCGGGCACGCAAGTAAGCCTGATACGGCTTTCACTCTACGCAATCGTGCTGTTTGCCGTACTTGGCGGTATTTTTTCTGTACGCGTTGCCTATTTGCGTAAAAAGAACGGAGCATGACATGACCCAAGCCGATAAAATTCCACAAGAAATCCGCCTCCAGCAAGAGCGGCGCGTACTGACTTTGGTCTATGTTGACGGTGCCAAGAGCCTTCCTGCCGAATACCTGCGCGTGTACTCGCCCAGCGCGGAAGTGCGCGGACACGGTGCCGGTCAAGATGTTTTACAAACAGGCAAAGCCGAAGTCAGCATTACCGATTTAGACCCCGTCGGCCAATATGCCTTGAAAATTACTTTTTCAGACGGCCACGACAGCGGCCTTTACGATTGGGACTATCTCTACCGGCTGGCGCACAATCAAGACGCGCTTTGGCAAGACTATCTCGACCGCCTCGAAAAAGCCGGCGCGTCCAGAACGCCAAGTGCCGAAGATTTAAAACCCAAACACACGCATTCCTGCGGTAGCGGAGGTTGCGGCGGAAAGGCCGTCTGAAAAAAGGCGAGACCGTAGCATTCAACGACGGCAGAATCATTGACGGCAAAGCGTTCCTCTCCGCCTAAAAAAGGACGAGTAGCGGCTATCTTCGGCGATACCAAAGCCTGCCCGCAGGCAGTGCGCGCCGCGCAAAACGCAGACGTTTTAGTGCATGAAGCAACCTTTGCGGCAGGCGATGAAGAGACAGCGGAACGAGTATTCCATTCGACCGTATCCGATGCCGCCAAGCTGGTTTTGCAAGCCAATGTGAAACAACTTTACCTGACCCACATCAGCACACGTTATACCGAAGAAGAGCAACGCCTGATGCTGAAGCGGCAGGCACAAACTATATTTCCCGCGTCGAAAGTGGTTGGCGATTTCGACGTATTCGATATCTGAATCCGTATTATTTTAAGAAGGCAGACACTATGAGCGACCACAAAACCCATTTCGGCTTCTCTACCGTTGACGAAGACGAAAAAGCAGGCAAAGTTGCCGAAGTCTTCCACTCCGTGGCAAAAAACTACGACATTATGAATGACGTAATGTCCGGCGGTCTGCACCGTGTTTGGAAACATTTCACCATCAATACCGCCCGCCTGAAAAAAGGTGACAAAGTATTGGACATCGCCGGCGGTACTGGCGATTTGTCCCGAGGCTGGGCGAAACGTGTGGGCAAAGAAGGCGAAGTTTGGCTGACAGACATCAACTCCTCCATGCTGACGGTCGGCCGCGACCGCCTGCTCAACGAAGGCATGATTCTGCCCGTATCGTTGGCAGATGCTGAGAAATTGCCGTTTCCCGACAACTATTTCAATCTGGTTTCCGTCGCATTCGGCCTGCGCAACATGACGCACAAAGATGCCGCGCTGAAAGAAATGTACCGCGTATTGAAACCGGGCGGCACCCTGCTGGTGTTGGAATTCTCCAAAGTGTACAAACCTTTGGAAGGCGTGTACGACCTCTACTCTTTCAAACTGTTGCCGATTATGGGCAAACTGATTGCCAAAGATGCCGACAGCTACCAATACCTCGCCGAGTCCATCCGTATGCACCCCGACCAAGAAACCTTGAAGCAAATGATGCTGGATGCAGGCTTCGACAGCGTGGATTACCACAACATGAGCGCAGGCATCGTCGCCCTGCATAAAGGCGTGAAATTCTAAGGCCGTCTGAAACAAACACAAAGGGCGTGATTGATAGACACGCCCTTTGATTGATAGACATGCCCTTTGTTTTTAAACCTTACCCAAGCCAAGCTAATACAAACCAAAGGCCGTCTGAACAGCCGTAAAACGAAATCAAGGATTTCGATTACACCATTCAGACGGCCTTAATACGTTTAAATCAGCTTAGGTTCCTGCTTTCACGCTTTGCCATTGACGGACCATAAATTTCAACGCCGCCGGTTGGATAGGCACCATGATAAAGCTGTTTTTCAAATCCTCCTCGGTTGGGAAAATTGTATTGTCGTTTCTAAACTCTTCATCCATCAGCTCTTGAGCCGGTTTGCTGGATGGCGCATAAGTAACAAAATTGCCGTTTTTAGCCGCAACTTCAGGATCTAAGAAATCATTGATATACGCATGGGCATTGGCCACATGTTTGGCATCTTTCGGAATCACAAACGAATCCACCCAAATCCCCACGCCTTCTTTCGGCATCATCACACGGATTTTTTCCTTGCCGCCTGCTTCTTCGGCACGACGTTTGGCAATGTTCAAATCACCGCCAAAGCCAATCGTTACGCAAGTATCGCCGCGCGCCAAATCATCGATAAAACCGGACGAGGTAAAGCGCTTGATGTACGGACGGTTTTTCTTCAAAACTTCCGTAGCCGCCTTAATATCCGCCGTTTCGCTGCTGTTTGGATTTTTACCCATATAGTTCAATACCATAGGATAAATTTCCGCCGCGCTGTCCAAATAGCTGATGCCGCATTGCTTGAGTTTGGACGTGTATTCGGGGTTAAACACCAAGTCCCATTGATTGTCCGGCAGCAGATCCGTGCCCAAAGCCTTTTTCACACGCTCGGTATTGATAGCGAAGGTGTTAGTACCCCAATAAAACGGAACGGCATATTCGTGGTTCGGATCAACGCCTTCCATCAGTTTCATTAACTGAGGATTCAAGTTTTTATAGTTGGGAATCAGGGATTTGTCGATTTTCTGATACGCACCTGCCTTAATCTGCCTACCGACAAACGCATTGGAAGGAGCCACGATGTCGTAACCCGACTTACCGGTCAACACCTTGCTCTCCAGCGTTTCATCGCTGTCATATACATCGTAAGTTACTGCGATACCGTGTTTTTTCTCAAACGCGGCAACCGTCTCGGGATCGACATATTCCGACCAGTTGTAAATGCTCAATACCTTTTGATTATCGGTTTGAGCCGCCTTGTCGGCAGAAGTTTTGTCCGAGCCGCCGCAGCCGGCCAGCGCCAGCGCAGTCAGTACGATGAGGGGCAGATGTTTGGTCATTATCATTCCTTGCGTATCCGGTTGAAAATAGAGAGGCATTATAAAGCAGGCAAGCCCGAGCGGATAGGCTTCATTGTTAAAAGATATTGCCCCGCTTGAGGCCGTCTGAAAGACGGGTTGCAGCCAACTTAAAACCTTTCTGCCGATAGCTTGAAATATGGTTTTGCGGTAAGATAACGCCCATTCGTTTTTAATCGCAACGCGCCGTCCGGGCCGTCTGAAATCCTTGTAAAAAATTTATCGAGATATTATGAAAACCACCGAACTACGCCAAAAATTCCTGAAATTTTTCGAATCTAAAGGCCACACCATCGTCCGCTCCTCCTCGCTCGTGCCACACGACGACCCGACCCTGCTGTTTACCAACGCTGGCATGAACCAATTTAAAGACGTGTTCCTCGGCTTTGACAAACGCCCCTACAACCGCGCCACTACCGCGCAAAAATGCGTACGCGCAGGCGGCAAACACAACGACTTGGAAAACGTCGGCTACACCGCCCGCCACCACACCTTCTTTGAAATGATGGGCAACTTCTCCTTCGGCGACTACTTCAAACGCGATGCGATCCACTTCGCTTGGGAATTCCTGACTTCCCCGGAATGGTTGAACATCCCTAAAGACAAACTGTTGGCAACCGTTTACGCAGAAGACGACGAAGCCTACAACATCTGGTTGAACGAAATCGGCATGCCTGCTGAGCGCATCGTCCGTATCGGCGACAACAAAGGCGCGAAATACGCGTCCGACAACTTCTGGCAAATGGGCGATACCGGCCCTTGCGGCCCTTGCTCCGAAATTTTCTACGACCACGGCGAAGAAATCTGGGGTGGCATTCCGGGCAGCCCTGAAGAAGACGGCGACCGCTGGATTGAAATTTGGAACTGCGTATTCATGCAGTTCAACCGCGACGAACAAGGCAATATGAATCCGCTGCCTAAGCCTTCCGTCGATACTGGCATGGGCTTGGAGCGCATGTCCGCCGTTATGCAGCATGTTCACAGCAACTACGAAATCGACTTGTTCCAAGACCTGCTCAAAGCCGTTGCCCGCGAAACCGGCGCAGCTTTCAGCCTGGAAGAACCAAGCCTGAAAGTCATCGCCGACCACATCCGCTCCTGCTCCTTCCTGATTGCAGACGGCGTATTGCCTTCCAACGAAGGCCGCGGCTACGTATTGCGCCGCATTATCCGCCGCGCCGTACGCCACGGTTACAAACTGGGTCAAAGCAAACCATTCTTCCACAAACTGGTGGCCGATTTAGTCAAAGAGATGGGCGATGCCTACCCTGAATTGAAAGAAAAACAAGTTCAAATCGAAGAAGCGTTGAAAAACGAAGAAAGCCGTTTTGCCCAAACTCTGGAAACCGGTATGGCTTTGTTGGAAAACGCGCTTGCCAAAGGCAGCAAAAAACTCGACGGCGAAATCATCTTCAAACTCTACGATACCTACGGTTTCCCATACGACTTAACTGCCGACATCTGCCGCGAGCGCAATATCGAACTGGACGAAGCAGGCTTCGAGCGCGAAATGGAAGCCCAACGCGCACGCGCACGCGCCGCACAAAGCTTCAAAGCCAACGCCCAACTGCCTTACGAAGGTCAAGACACCGAGTTTAAAGGTTATAGCGAACGCCAAACCGAATCCAAAGTCCTCGCCCTCTACAAAGACGGCGAGCAAGTTAACGAATTGAACGAAGGCGACGAAGGTGCCATCGTTATTGACTTTACCCCATTCTATGCAGAATCCGGCGGTCAAGTCGGCGATGTCGGCTATATCTTCGCAGGCGAAAACCGCTTTGAAGTACACGATACCCAAAAAATCAAAGCAGCCGTATTCGGCCAATTCGGCGTACAAACTTCAGGCCGTCTGAAAGTCGGCGACAGCGTTACTGCCAAAGTGGATGACGAAATCCGCAATGCCAATATGCGCAACCACAGCGCGACCCACTTGATGCACAAAGCCCTGCGCGATGTATTGGGCGAACACGTTGAACAAAAAGGCTCTTTGGTTACCGCCGAATCCACCCGTTTCGACATTTCCCATCCTCAAGCAGTAACTGCCGAAGAAATCGCCGAAGTAGAACGCCGCGTCAACGAAGCCATCTTGGCCAACGTTGCCGTCAACGCAGCCATTATGAGCATGGAAGATGCCCAAAAAACCGGCGCCATGATGCTCTTCGGCGAAAAATACGGCGACGAAGTACGCGTACTGCAAATGGGCGGTTTCTCTACCGAATTGTGCGGCGGTACACACGTTTCACGCACCGGCGACATCGGCCTCTTCAAAATCATCAGCGAAGGCGGTATTGCCGCAGGCGTGCGCCGTATCGAAGCCATCACCGGCCTGAACGCACTCAAATGGGCGCAAGATCAAGAGCGTTTGGTTAAAGACATTATTGCCGAAACCAAAGCTCAAACCGAAAAAGACGTACTGGCGAAAATCCAAGCAGGCGCAGCACACGCCAAAGCATTGGAAAAAGAATTGGCACGCGCCAAAGCCGAACTCGCCGTCCACGCAGGCACCAAACTCTTGGACAACGCAAAAGACTTGGGCGCAGCCAAACTCGTCGCCGCCCAAATCGAAGCCGACGCAGCCGCCCTGCGCGAAATCGTGACCGACTTAACCGGCAAATCAGAACAAGCCATCGTATTGCTCGCCGCAGTCAACGACGGCAAAGTTTCCCTGTGTGCAGGCGTATCCAAACCGTTGACAGGCAAAGTCAAAGCAGGCGATCTGGTTAAATTTGCAGCCGAACAAGTCGGTGGCAAAGGCGGCGGCCGTCCTGACTTAGCTCAAGCCGGCGGCACGGATGCCGATAAATTGCCTGAAATGCTGGTAAGTGTGGAAGGTTGGGTTAAAGAGAAGCTGTAATGTAGGAAAGTGCAGGCTGCCTGAAAGTGGGTTTTCAGGCAGCCTGAATTTAATATAAAGGATAAATTTGATGAAATTAAAAGAAATTCGTCTAAAGAACTTCCGTTGCTATGAAGATTTAACTGTTCCACTACATGAACAGCTAACGGTGTTAGTAGCACCAAATGGACAGGGTAAAACAGCGATTCTAGATGCAATTAGTATTGCTTTATGGGATTTTGTTAAGAAATTCGACTTAGCTAAACCATCCCCTGCTTATAATATCGGTATTAGTAAAAATGATATCCGTATCATTAAAGATATAGAAGAAATTGTAGAATATAGGCTACAAGGAGGTATGATTCGACAGCTTGATACGGAAATCATTGCAACAGATTTAAATGATTTCACATGGAAGCGCTATAAAGATAGTGAAACAGCGGGAAGTCGTACCAAAGAAGATAGTAATGCCCGACTATTACAAAAAAAAGCACAGAAAATACAGAAAAATATTCGTAATTCGCAGTTAGAAGCCCAAGATTTACCGCTTTTTGCTTATTATGGAACAGGGAGATTATGGCATGAAAAACGGCTTATGAAAAAGCAGAGACAAAATAAAAATGATAAAAAAATTCGCACTTTTGCTTATCAGAACAGTTTAGATCCTGCATCTAGTTATAAACAATTTGAAGATTGGTTTATTCAAAAATATAAAGAACTATCTAGGGAATACGCTATTTCTAGAGAAACAAAGGAAGATATATCGGAAATATTCAGAAAAATTCAGTCAGAAATAGCTAATGTTAGTGATGCAATAAATATTGTATTAAAAATTGTTGGATGGCAAAATCCAGAATATAGTGAAATATTTGATAATGAAATTGTTTTAGAGCATCCACAGTATGGATTACTAAAACTCAATCAGTTAAGTGATGGTATTCAAAATATTTTCGGTATGGTTGCGGATATTGCTTATCGTTGTTACCTTCTCAATTCTCATCTAGGAAAAAATGCAGCCAAAGAAACTGAAGGTATTGTTCTGGTTGACGAAGTAGATATGCACTTACATCCAGCATGGCAGCAGACCATTCTACAGGATTTACAAACAGCCTTCCCAAAATTGCAATTTATCGTTACTACACATAGCCCACAGGTATTAAGCACAATCAAGAAGGAACATATTCGTATTGTAAAAGATGGGGAACTGATAAAGTTAAATGCTGCAATACAGACCTATGGCGAATTAAGCAGTGATGTTTTATATACCGTAATGGAGGTTAATCCGCGTCCGCCAGTTCCTGAGCGTCAAGATTTGAACGAACTAACAAGGCTAGTGGACAGCGGTTTGTATAACGATCCAAAGGTAAAGAAATTATTGGACAACGTAACCATGGCACTTGGCGAAAATGCAGAGGCAATTAAACGAATCAAACGCAGCATTGAACGACAACAACGGTTTTCAAAATTAAAAGGACAGGACAAATAATGCGGCATATTAAGAAAATCAATAAGGGAGGAACGGCTATGCTTCATAATCAACATCATCATCCACCCACTACTTCGAAAGAAGCAACTACTCGGTGGCAAAGATTTAATGACAAATTAAAAAATTTAGAACTCTTATTATATGAGCAATACCATCTTTGTTGCTATAGTGAACTTCGTGCAGATGAAGAAGGTATTGACTACCATATTGAGCATATTGAAAATAAAAGCCAAAATCCTGCTAGAACTTTTGATTATACAAATTTAGTAGCCAGTGCATTTCGTTCCGATAATTTAAAGAAACTTCCAAATAATGTTTTTGGTGGACATGCAGTTGGCAAACGAGGTGTAAATGGTGCGGTAGATATGAATCAGTTTATTTCTCCGCTTCAAGCAAATTGCTCTGATTATTTTATCTATTTATCTGATGGCAGTATTAAACCAAATGCACGATTATCACAAACAGAACAAGATAAAGCTCTATACACCATAAATATATTAAATTTGAACTGTCCGTTTTTAATAACCAAACGGGAAGAAATTTATAAAGAACTAGAATCTTTACTCGATAAACATACAGATGATGAGATGGTATATTGGACAGAAATAGAACTTTTTCCGATAAAACATAGGTTGAGTAGTTTTTTCACACTCAGACGCCATTTTTTCGGTAATTTAGCTGAGCAGATTTTAGCAAACTATAAGAATGGGACTCTATTGTAAGAAAGCTGTATCCAAGCGTAGGTAGGATATGACCAAATGAAACATTTATATTGAAGCTATCTAGCAAGCCGTAGCCTGCATCCTACCAACCGCGTGCGTGGCTACGCCACACACCCTACCTGCGAGCGACGCAAACCTTAAGATTGAGGTGTAGAGTGTGTGCGGTACGCACGCACGCGGTTTTTGTTGTTACCAAATGATCCCAAACCATGCCGTAATTCAGTCGGCAGCAAACGCTGCTTGGGTCATGTACCAACAAAACTCAATATCAAAGGCCGTCTGAAAAATAATTTTCAGACGGCCTTTCTGTTTTCATTTAAAGCTGATTAATCCTTAAATTTAAGCTTTTTATTCAATCATCTAACATCAATCTTTCTCAACCGTAAAAAACAGTTCTTCCTGTTTCAAAGCATTGCCGTCTACATCGGTCAATGCTGCTTCTGCTGCGGAAAACTTGATAACGGCAAGGCTGAGGCTGCCTTGTTCAGTCAGTGCTGTATTAAGGATGACGCCTGCTTCTTCCTCGCCGACTTTGACGGCAATACCGGCGGCTTCTAAAGAATCGCCGCTTAATACGGCCAGACCGCGTTTGACTTGGCCTCGGTATTGGGCGCGGGCGATGATTTCTTGGCCGGGGTAGCAGCCTTTACGGAAATGGACTGCGCCGATGATGTGTTGATTGAGCATTTGAGCAACAGCCGCTTCTTTGGTTGCGGCGCAAATCCACGGATAGCTGCTGCGGATTTCGTGCAGGTTCCACGCGTTTTCGGCTCCTGCTTGATATTCGGCTGCGTTTTCGGCTGCTGAAATTTTCAGACGGCCTGTGTGCGGCAAGGCAATTTCTACGGCGTTTTCTTGAATTTGGGCAGGGAAAGACAGTTGCGGTTCGGTAGCAGGATGAGGTTCTGCATTGTCTGCCAATTCGCTGCTGACTGCCAAATCAGGCATCAACTCGAAGACAACTTTTGCACGCAAGACAAACATTCTCAGGCGTTTGACGATGGCTTCGGTCAGGTCTTGCGCCATGATCAACAGTAAATCTTCTCCACTATTGACGACCAACATATTCGCCAACACACGGCCTTTAGGTGTATTGTATGTGGCGTAACATGCCTGACCGATAGCTAAATTATTAATATCGTTGGATAATTGACCATGAAGAAATGAAGCTCTGTCTTCGCCGCTGACACGGACAACACCGAAAAAAGGCAGGCGGGTTTGCATAATCGACTCCTTAAATTGTGGATGCTGAATTATCGCCCAAATTACCGCTTATTATCAAATAAATAAATTCAGGCCGTCTGAATGTTTCAGACGGCCTGCTGTTTGGATTCAAGTAATCAAAATTATTTGATGCTGACTTTACGGATAATCACGGCTTCGGTTGGAACGTCTTGATGATAGCCGCGTGTCGCTGTTTTCACTTTGCTGATTTTACGAACCACATCCATACCGGAAGTGACTTTACCGAAAACGGCATAGCCGTAGCCTTGAGGGGTTTTGCTTTTGAAATTCAAAAAGTCGTTGTTGGCTGTATTGATAAAGAACTGGCTGGTTGCGGAATTTGGATCGCCGGTACGCGCCATGGCGATGGTGCCGACGTTATTTTTCAAGCCGTTGTATGCTTCATTAGTGATGGCTTTATCGGTAGATTTTTGTACCATATTCTCGGTAAATCCGCCGCCTTGAATCATAAAATTGTCGATAACGCGGTGGAAAATCGTGTTGTCGTAAAAACCTTTTTTGGCGTAATTGACAAAGTTTGCCACGGTTTTCGGCGCTTTGACTTCATCCAGCTCCAGTTGGATGTTGCCCATATTGGTTTCAATCACGGCATGGGTAACCGCTTGCGCTTGCACGGAAAGTGAGAGTGCAAGGGCGCACAAGGTCAGTTTGATGGATTTTTTCATATGTCTTCTCGAATGATGTATTGTGAAAATGGAATATTAACCTTGTTTCGCGTGAAATCCATAAAAAACATGTAAGATTTTTCAAGCAAAAAACATAAGGCAATCAAATTAGGCCGTCTGAAAAGGGATAAAAACCAAATTCTTGCTTTTTATCATTCCTTTTCAGACGGCCTGCTATTACGGTCAAACCGAAATCAGATTAGAAATCCAATTCCGCTTTCAGCCAATAAGTGCGCGGCATACCGACGACGGCGAAGCTGCGGTCGTATTGGCCGCGTTGCACCTGCCAGTAGTTTTTGTTGAACAGGTTTTCTACCGAGCTGCTGACGGTCAGGGTGTTTTTGCCGAGCTTGGTTTTGTAGCGCGCGCCTACGTCAACCAAAGTGTAGGATGGGAAGGCGTATTGTTTTTGCGTGTCTTGGTAAGACTTGCCGAAATACGAAACATTGCTACTCAAGGTCAAGCCTTTGGCAAACGGGGTGTCCCATTCAACGCCTGCTTTGGCAATCACGCGCGGGTTGGCGACTTGTACGCCGTTAACCAGCATATCGCGTGAATTTGGGTAGTCTTTCACGGTCGATTGCAGATACATCAGACCCAAAGTCGGACGCAAAGTATTGTTGAGCAAGTTCGCGTAGGTGTTGAACTCGATACCGCGACTGCGTTCCATGCCTTGTTCGTCTCCGGCCGCGCCGCCTTGGGCTTTATAGTGGGCAAAATCAGAATTGTTGCCATAGGTCAGCGTTGTTGTTGTTACCCCATTTATTGTCTTGGTGGTTGTCTGACCGCGCCAGTAGCCCGGACGTTTGATTTGGAACGCGTTCAACGTGGTCACGAAATTACCCCAGTTTTTGCGCACACCGACTTCAAACTGACGGCTGACACGAGGTTTGGACATGGTGGTATGGCCGTCATCATCGGTTTTGATGTCGGCAGGCTCCAAGTCTTCCATGTAGTTGCCGTACACGACCAAGTCAGGTTGCGGTACCCATGCAGCCATCAGCATCGGGCTGAAGCGTTTGGAATCTCCGCTTTGACCTTCTTTTTTATTGGTGTATTCAACTGCTTGGAAACGTCCGCCCAGCGTCAGGCGGTATTTATTGTCGGCAAAGCCCAAGGTGTCGGACAAAGCCAGGCTGTTGACTTTGATATTGGCATCCAAGTTGGCAGAGTTCGCCCATGAGTTTGGATAGTCAGCTCTAAATGATGCCAATTTACTCTCAATATTTTCGTTTGCTTTTACTTCTACCTTGCTTTTACCGGCTGCACTACCATTGATCGTTGCACGTTGACGGATAATGCGGTCAAAAGCAGTACTCCAGTTATGCGTTACCGGGCCGGTTTCAAATTCGCCGCGCGCGGATAAATTCATACTCAAAGTACGGAAATATTGGTCGGTCAGGCGTGCCGTACCTGTGTGGTATTGGTTGGCACTTGAGCAAGTTGCGATTTGGCTGCTTGCGCCATCTTTGCCGCAAATAGTTGGAGAAATCAGCGTGCCGTAATAACGCGCCTTGTTGTAACCGATACCGCCTGTAATCTGTGCATTGTCAAACGCATCCCATTCGAAAGTCAGCATATTGGTTTGACCGACGGTATTTTGCCAGTTCCAGCTTGGCAACAGATTTGTTTTGCCATCCGGTGCATCGAACAAACGACCATCAGCGTTTTGGATGTCCTGCATACGCGCGCGGCCGCCATTGGTTTTGCGTTTCGCGTAGATGGAATCGAACGCCACGCGCAGTTTTTCGCCGCGATAATCGGCATTCAATGCAAATTCTTTGTTGTCTTCGCTGTAACCGTGGCGCGGGGTGTCGCCGTGGCGCAGTTTGCCGTTGGCACGCACGCCGAATTCTTTGTTTTCGCCGAAGCGTTGACCCAAGTCGAACGTACCTTGGGCGCGGTTGTTGCTGAACCAGCCCAAACCGATTTTGCGGTTGCCTTCGTCGGCGGCTTTTTTGGTTTCGATGTTGACGGAACCGGATACCGCGCCTTCAGGGTCCATGCCGTTTACGGCAGTGGATGCGCCTTTAATCAGTTGCGCGGAGCCGACTTGCACGCTGGCCGTACCTTGTGTGCCGTACATACCGGCCAAGCCGTTGACGCTGAATTGGCGCGCATCAAGTTGATAACCGCGGAAATACAGGCCAGTCAAGGTGTTGCTTTCACCGCCGAACTGCCAAGTCGAAGCGTCTTTTTTCGCTACGGCATCTACCAAAGTACGCGCTTCGGTATTGTTAAGGGCTTTTTCGTCGTAATTGACCACAGTAATCGGAGCGGTAAAGGCATTCGCTTTACCTAACACACCCAAATTCACACGGTCGCGCATATCGCCGTCGCTGGCAATAGAATAGGAGCGTGCGGCCTTCACGCGTTTGGCGTCGGCATGGACTTTGACTTCCTGCACTTCTGCATATGCTTCGGGAGCAGAAGTGGCTTCATCGGCGGCGTAGGCGAATGCGCTTGCAACCACAAGCGGCATCAGGGCTAATTTGCTGTTCATAAAATACCTTCTGGTTTGAAATATTAATAATTCTTATTTCTTATATCGAGTAAAAAATTACAAAGTAATTTGGTTTTGCGATTATATTTGATAAGATTTCTGCTTTCCACAAAAACAAATAAGAACCGTTTGTAAATACAAAAATACAACAGTTCAGAAAACTATTATTACAGTTACCATAGTCAAATAAATTTGCCGTCCTTTCAGACGGCCTTTACTTCCTTTCAGAGAACACCCCATGCAAAAATGGCAAATCGAGCTTTATTCCACGCCGTCTTGGCTATTGCAGACCTTATTGATGGTCGCTGCAGCCTCGGCGGTAATTCTGTTTTTTGCACGCAACACACGCTTCGGGCGCGAGTTTAGCTATATCCTGCGGCTGTGTCTGACGCCGAAAAGTGCAGTTAAAGTATTGCTGCTGATTACGGCGATGATTACGCTGCTGCTGACCGAAGTGCGGTTGAATGTTTTGAGTACCTTTATGTCCAAAGGGCTTTACGACTCGATGCAGGATTTGAATGCCTCCGCGTTTTGGATGTTTGCAGCGATGAATGCGGGCGTGGTGTTGATACGGGCGTTTAACAACGTCGTCAACGACTTTCTCGATCAAGGCTTGGCGATTAAATGGTCGGAGCGGCTCAATGAAGTTTTGACTTCACGCTGGCTTGCCGACAAAAACTACTACCGCCTGCAAATGCGCCGTCATGCGCCAGACAATATCGACCAGCGTATCCAACAAGATGCGCAGGATTTCATCGCCTCGACCATAGAATTTGTGCGCGGCATGGTCAATTCGGTCGTTACCTCGCTGGAATTTGCCGTTGTTTTATGGGGTTTGGCGGGCATCCTGACCGTGTTCGGTTTCGACATTCCGCACGGCATCGTTTGGTTTGTCTATATGTTTGTGATTTTGGCGACCTTTATCGCCATGTGGATAGGCAACCCGTTGATTCGTTACAACTATGAAAACGAAAAGCTCAACGGCGACTACCGTTATTCCCTTATCCGCGTGCGCGACCACGCCGAAAGCGTGGCGTTTTACAGCGGTGAAAAACACGAACATGACCAGCTTTCCGACCGTTTTAAAGCCATTATCCGCAACCGTTGGCGCATTGCGCGGCAAAGCGTCTGCCTGAGCGGCTTTAACGATATGTTCACCAACGGCATCAAACTCTTCCCGATTATTTTGCAAGCTCCGCGCCTGTTTGCCGGACAAATCAAAATCGGCGACATCCAGCAGACCGTCCAAGCTTTCGCACGACTGCAAAACGCGCTGTCTTTCTTTCGAATGTTCTACAACAAATTCACCGCCTACCGCGCCCGATTGGAACGTCTGTACGGCTTTTTGCTGAGTACGGAAGAAAGACACACCGCACGACAACCCGACCTTACCGAAGTTTCAGACGGCCTAATCTTAGAAAACGTTGCCCTATACCGCCACAACGGCGAAGTTTTATTAGACGGTATCAATATCAACCTCAAAAGCGGTAATTCCCTGCTGATACGCGGCCCGAGCGGTTGCGGCAAAACCTCGCTGCTGCGCGCGCTGGCTGGGCTTTGGCCGTTTGGCAGCAGCGGCAAAGTCAGCCATCCGCCGCATCAAGACATCCTCTTCCTACCGCAACGCCCGTACACGGCACAAGGCAGCCTGCGCGACGCGATTTGTTATCCCGACATCGACAAACAGCATCCCGAGTTAGCCGAAGCCATGAATACTTGTCGATTAGGTTATCTGGTCGATAAATTAGATAAAACCGATGACTGGCAACACAAACTCTCCCCGGGCGAACTGCAACGCGTCGCCTTCGTCCGCGCCCTACTCTCGCAGCCCAAAGTTATCCTGCTTGACGAAGCCACCGCTGCCTTGGACGAACCGACCGAAGCCCTGCTCTACCGCGCCTTAAAGCAAAAACTACCCGACAGCATCATCATCAGTATCGGCCACCGCAGCACGCTCAACGAATTTCATGATTTATGCCTCGATGTCGGTCATGTACAATGCTGAATTAATGGCATATAAAAGGCCGTCTGAAACAGTGAAAAACGAAATCAAACGATTTTGTCATCGCCGTTTCAGACGGCCTTTTCAAACGCCATGGCATGTTTATTTGCTATACTCTGCATTGTGTTAACGTCGTCTAAAAAATATTTATGAAAACCCTGGCCCTTATTCCACATTACAACCACCCGACCACCATCAGCCACGTTGCCCAAACCATGCGTGGCTTCGGTTTAAACGTTTTAATTGTAGACGACGGTTCACGCGAAGAATGCAAACCTGTATTGCAGGCTTTGGTTTCAGACGGCATTGATGTCCTTTACCGCCCAATCAACGGCGGCAAAGGCGCAGCGGTCAAAACCGGCTTGGAATACGCTCAAGAACATGGCTATACCCACGTCTTGCAGGTCGATGCAGACGGCCAACACTGCTTGAGCGACACACCCAAACTCCTCGCAGCAGCAGAACAAAACCCCGAAGCCGTTGTTTGCGGCTGGCCGCAATACGGCGATGATGCGCCCAAAGCGCGGCTGTACGGACGCAAAATTACCGACTTCTGGAATATGATGCACACTTGGTCATGCGACATCAAAGACGGCATGTGCGGCTTCCGCCTCTATCCGCTTGCACCCGCACTATCCGTTGTCCGCGAAGAAACCGTAGGCGACCGCATGGACTTCGACACGGAAATCCTTATCCGCCTGTACTGGCGCGACGTCAAGCCAGTTTGGATTAAAACGCCCGTCCAATACGCCGCCGACGGCGTGTCCCATTTCGATGCCTTTGCCGACAATGTCCGCATCAGCAAAATGCACACACGGCTATTTTTCGGTATGTTGAAACACCGATTGGGTAAAGTTTTCGGAAAGGCCGTCTGAAACCATGACCGACAATAAACAAACCCATTGGGCGGCGCAGCCCGAACGCGGCAGCCGCCTATTTCTCGCTCTGACCACATTGATGGTGCGCTATCTGCCGGCTTTTTTCATGAGGCCGTGCATTTGGTTTGTGGTGCTGTATTTTTATGCAACCGCGCCCAAACCGCGCCGTCATGTTTTACGCTATCAAACCCGTCTTCAGACGGCCTTTCCCCATACTGTCCTGCCGAAACACAGCGTATTCAAACAATTCGTCGCATTTGGCGAAGCGGTTTGCGACCGTTTTGCCGTGTGGCAACGCAAAATCCGTTATGAAGATTTGGTAATTGAAGACCCGGACGACATCTATTCGCAAGTCAAGCGCAACGAACGCGGCCAGATTTTTGCCTGCTCACACTTGGGCAATACCGAAGTTTGCCGTGCGCTGGTATCGCACCACAAAGATTTCAGACTCAATGTATTAGTACACAGCAAACACGCGCAGGCATTTAACGAGGCATTGCAAAAAGCCGGCGCAGATCATATCCGTCTGATTCAGGTGACAGATTTGGACACCACCCTGATGATGGAATTGAACCGCCGTATCGAAGACGGCGAATGGATTGCCATCGCGGCCGACCGTGTGCCTGTACGTGGCGAGAAAACCGCCGACATTAATTTCTTAGGCCACACGGCCCCTATGCCGCAAGGCGCATGGCTATTGGCTTCGCTTTTAAAAACGCAGGTAAACACGCTGTTTTGCGTCAAACAAAACGGCCGCTATCATTTGAAACTGCGCCGCTTTACCGATACTTCCAGCTGGAAACGCGGCAACCGCGAGGCTGCCGTCAAAGACGCAATGCAGCGTTTTGCCGACATTTTGGCGCAAGAATGTGCGCAAAATCCGCTACAATGGTTCAATTTTTATGATTTTTGGGGCGAAGACGCCGTCTGAAACCATCACACTCACTCTATTAAACCATGAAAAAACACATCTACTGCCAACACAGCTTTGAAACCGAAGTTCCTTTTTTTGACGTAGATGCCATGCACATCGTGTGGCACGGCAACTATGTCAAATACCTTGAAACCGCACGTTGTGCTTTTTTGTCTTCCATCGGTTACGACTACAATGAGATGGGACGGCAGGGGTACAGCTGGCCGATTGTGCAGATGAACCTCAAATACATCCGCCCTGCCCGTTTCGGCCAAAAAATCCGCGTTGATATGGACATCGTCGAGATCGAAAGCTGCCTGCGTATCGATTACACCATTTACGATGCCGAAACCAATGAAAAACTGACCCGCGCTTCGACTACCCAAGCCGCAGTTTCGCTTTCAGACGGCCTGATGCAGTTTCAAACGCCGGACAGCTGGTTGGAAGCAGTAAAAAGACATCCGACATTTAAGGCCGTCTGAAGAATTTAGCGATTAAACAACATATTGCCTGTTTATCAGCTTTACCCTTTATAATTTTAAGTTTCTGTTTCAGACGGCCTTTATCCTCAAATCGCACACATTATGCTACTGAACCTCAACCGCTTTGCCTTTCCTGTTTTCTTAAAAGAAACCCGCCTGCTTACCGCCCTCGCCCTGCCTATGCTGTTGGCACAAGTGGCGCAAGTGGGCATTGGTTTTGTCGATACGGTGATGGCCGGTGGCGCAGGTAAGGAAGATTTGGCCGCAGTGGCTTTGGGCAGCAGCGCGTTTTCCACGATTTACATTACCTTTATGGGCGTAATGGCGGCATTGAACCCGATGATTGCCCAGTTGTACGGCGCAGGTAAAACCGAAGAAGTCGGCAAAACAGGAATGCAGGGCATTTGGTTTGGCTTGTGTTTGGGCGTATTCGGCATGTTGTTGATGTGGGCGATGATAACGCCGTTCCGTCATTGGCTGACATTGAACGATTATGTCGAAGACACGATGGCGCAATATATGTTCTTTACCAGCTTGGCAATGCCGGCCGCCATGATACACCGCGCCCTGCACGCTTATGCCTCCAGCTTGAACCGCCCGCGCGTGATTATGTTGGTCAGCTTCGCGGCATTTGTGTTGAATGTGCCACTGAACTATGTGTTCGTTTACGGCAAATTCGGTATGCCTGCTTTGGGCGGCGCAGGTTGCGGCGTGGCAACGGCGGCGGTATTTTGGTTCAGCGCATTGGCTTTGTGGCTTTATATCGCCAAAGAAAAATTCTTCCGTCCGTTTGGTTTGACGGCAAAAATCGGCAAACCCGATTTGACGGCTTTCAAACAGATTTGGAAAATCGGCGCACCCATCGGCTTGTCTTATTTTCTAGAAGCCAGCGCGTTTTCGTTTATCGTCTTTTTGGTGGCACCATTTGGCGAGGACTATGTCGCCGCGCAACAAGTCGTCATCAGCCTGTCGGGTATTTTGTATATGGTTCCACAAAGCGTCGGCTCGGCAAGCACGGTACGCGTAGGCTTTTCACTCGGACGACGCGATTTTTTTCGGGCGCGTTATATTTCAGGAGTTTCGCTGGTATTGGGCTGGGTACTTGCCACCTGCACCGCGCTGCTCTTGGTCATCTTTCGCTTCCAGTTGGCCGGTATGTACACCAACGATGCGGCAGTATTAGGTATTGCTGCGACCGTTTTATTTTTTGCCTCCCTATTCCAACTGGCAGATGCCACCCAATGTATCGCTTCATATGCGTTGCGCGGCTATAAAGTGACCAAAATGCCGATGTTCATCCATGCCGTGGCTTTCTGGGGTTGCGGCCTGTTGCCCGGCTACCTGCTTGCCTATCATGCCGATATGGGCATTTACGGCTTTTGGACCGCGCTGACCGCTTCACTGACGATTGCTGCCATCGCATTGGTATGGTGCCTGGAGCTTTGCAGTAAAGAGATGGTCAAATCACATAAGGCCGTCTGAAATTTCTTTCAGACAACCTCCATTGATGTTTTATTTATGACTTATTAACTTTTAAGGAAAAAAATGTTTTCAACTTCCATTATAGAAAAACTTGCTTACTATATTTATTGCTTGATTGACCCTAGAGACGGCAATATTTTCTATGTAGGTAAAGGCGTAGGCAATCGCGTTTTCCATCATGCCCAAGCCTCATTACAAGAAACAGAAAAGCCAAGTGATAAAATTGCCTTGATTAGGGAAATACATAAAAGCGGAAACCAACCCGTGTATTACATTCTGCGACACAACATTCAAACAGACGAACAGGCTTTTGAATATGAATCGATGGCAATAGACCTACTCTCTTTGGTCAAGCCGAGCCAGCAGCCGCTGACTAATATTCAAGGGGGCACACATTCTTCAAAAGTAGGATTAATGGACTTTTCGGAATTAAAGCGACAATATGATGCTCAGGAATTAAAAACTGGTGAACCCATTGTTTTAATTACAATTAATAAAGAATATGAGAAACTCAAAAAAGATATTAGATCCGGAAATATTCCTGAAGCCAATAGGGATAAGGAAATTTATGAGCGCACACGAAAATATTGGAAAATCGGAAGCCGACGTGAAAAAGCAAAATATGCAGTTGCAGTCTATCGCGGCTGGACATTAGCAGTATATGAAATCGAAAGATGGATTTCTGCCGACGATATTATTAAAGGTCGCTGGATGTTTGAAGGCAAGCCGTTGCCAAAAGAGTCCGACATTTATCAAGAAATCGTGGACAAGCTGACCTATTCTTCCCAAGAAAACTATAAAGCCCCCCAATATCCCATTACCTATCGTAATTGTTAAATAGTAAGTTTTCAGACGACCTGAATCCACAAAATCACAAATCATCATGCAACCCATCCAATACCAAACCGACCTCACCCCCTACAACACTTTCGGTCTTCGCGCCAAAGCCCAAGCTTTTATCGCGCTCAAACATGCCGACGAGTTGCGCGATATCGTCCAGCTGCCCGAGTTCAACCGAGATACTGTTTTATGGCTCGGCGGCGGCAGCAATATCCTTTTGATGGAGGACTACGCCGGTCTTGTTGTGCATATGGAAAACAAGGGAATACGCGAAATTGAGCGTTCAGACGGCCTGGTTTATATCGAAGCGCAGGCCGGGGAAATTTGGCATGATTTTGTTTTACATACGGTTGGACTGGGTTTGAGCGGGCTGGAAAACCTCAGCCTGATTCCTGGCACGGTCGGCGCGTCTCCGGTACAAAATATCGGTGCATACGGTGTTGAAGCGAAAGATGTTATCCATAGCGTACTCTGCTTTGATTTGGATACGGACACCTTTGTCGAGCTTTCCAATGCCGACTGTGACTTTGCCTATCGTGAAAGTCTGTTCAAACAGGAAGGCAAAGGCCGTTATGTGATTGTTTCGGTTGTATTTGCGTTGAAAGAGCATTTTGTGCCGAACTTGGGCTATGGCGATTTGGCGGCAGCGGTTGCCGAACTGAGCCAAGGCCGAGAGGCGACGGCCAAAGATGTTTCCGATGCAGTGTGTGCAATCCGCAACAGTAAACTGCCTAATCCTAACATACTTGGTAATGTCGGAAGTTTCTTTAAAAACCCTGTTGTCAGCGCCGAAAAAGCTGCCGATTTGTTGCAGCAATACCCCAATATGCCACGCTATCCGCAGCCTGACGGTTCGGTCAAACTCGCGGCCGGCTGGCTGATTGACCAATGCCGTCTGAAAGGCCATCAGATCGGCGGTGCGGCAGTGCATGACAGACAGGCTTTGGTTTTGGTGAATAAAAACAATGCGTCCGCGCAAGATGTCCACCAGCTGGCACAATATGTTTGTAATACAGTATTTACTCAATTTCAGGTAGAATTACACGCAGAACCCAACTGGCTGCCTACTTCATACAGCCTATAAAACAAAGGAGTGTATTCCATGCCGCGCATTGCTAAAGTCAACACTTACACACGAATCATCAATGCCAGCCTCGCCTTGTTCAACGAAGAAGGCGAGCGCAATATTAGCACCAACCATATTGCCGCCCACTTAGGCATCAGCCCGGGCAACCTCTACTACCATTTCCGCAACAAAGACGAAATCATCGTCCAATTGTTCAAACGTTACAGCGAGGCCCTGCTTGTCTACCTTAACGAAGCTGTGTTGCCGTCTAATGTTGAAGACTCCATCAACTACATGGCCGGTATTTATGATGTGATGTGGGAATACCGTTTCCTTTTCAGCGATGTGAATACCCTGCTTGCCCGCAGTGCCGAATTATTGGGCGAGCACAATACCTTTACCCAAGCCAAAGTGTCCCCGCTGTTGGTCAACCTGCTGACCCAGCTCAACGGTCTGAACATCATCAGCGCAGACCAAACCGCGATGAACGACCTCGCCGTCAATATGTGGATGGTGACAAAATACTGGTTCGACTTTGACAGCTCCCTGCGCGGCCGCGCCAAGTTGACCGAAGATTCCAAAGTACGGGGCATCAGCCGCACACTCAGCCTGTTGCGCCCTTACCTCCTGCCGGAACATCGTGCCGAATTCGACCAAAAAATCGGCAGCAACCATTAATTTTTCCATACAAAGGCCGTCTGAAAACGTGGCTTTAACCAAGTTAAAGCTATTTTCAGACGGCCTGTTAATTTTCGGATGCTTTATTTATGCACCTTCCCGATATTTCCATTCTCGGTTTAGGCTATCTCGGCCTGCCGTTGGCGCAAAAATGTTATGAACAAGGCAGTCAGGTAGCCGCCATCAAACGCACCCTGACTTCCGATGACATCAATCTGCCGATAGAACTCGACATCATCGATTTGAATCAAGACGATATTTTTCACAGTTCGGCATTGTGGCAAAACCATATCAACAAGCCGACATGGTTCTGCCTACTTCCGCCTTCGTCATTAAACCATTACGCCGATACCCTGAAAAAATGGATTCAACTTGCCGAGCGATGCAAGGTACAACACATCATCTTCACCAGCAGCACCAGCGTGTATGGCGACCAAGCACGCATATGCGATGAAACTACACCTCCCGATCCGCAAACCGAATCTGCCCGTCAAATCCTTACAGTCGAGCAAGCCTTGCTTGAAAGCGCCGTCCCCCATATCGACATACTGCGACTGGGCGGGCTTTACTCTGCCGACCGTCATCCCGTTACCAAGCTGCTTAAAAAAACACGCATTCAAGGTGGCAACCAACCCATCAATATCCTTCATAAAGACTTAGCCGTCCAAATCCTTTTTCAGACGGCCTGCCAAGCTGACGGCAAGCGTATCCGCAATATTGTCGAACCCCGCCACCCAAGCCGAGCCGAATTTTATACTGCCGAAGCGGCCAAACTCGGCCTGCCGGCTCCTGATTTCATCGTTGATGACAAAAGCAACAGCAAAATTGTAAATACCGTTTGCGCAGACGGGCTAAGCCTGTAAAATTGCGACTCAACCCATTAATCCGTTTCAGACGGCATTTAGAGTAAACCATGTCCGCCCTATTTCCCCTTATCAACCACCTGATACAGCAAAATCCAGAGCAACAGCGCGAGCTGTCTGAATTTGCAGGCAGCATCATCTGCATCAGCCTGACCGGTTTCAGACTGACCGGACGCATCAGCGAACAAGGTTTTCTTGAAACCGCAAACGACACCGCCGACACCAACATCACATTCCACAACAGCGCCATCCAAAAAATCCTCCAAGGCGGCCAGCCTGGCGTGGGCGACATCAGCCTCGAAGGCGACTTGGTATTGGGCATGTCCGTCCTTCCTATTTTGGGTGGACTGCGCTATTATCCGAGCGAAGATTTGGCGCGTGTATTCGGTCATGTGGCCGCAGAAAGCATCAGCTCGCGTGCCGGCGACATCGGCCGCACCATGAAAAAAATCGGCAAAAGCATTGCCGAACAAATCAGCGACTTTTCACGCGAACCCGAATCCCCTGTTATCGACCAAGCCACGCTTGCCGCATGGCTGGAAGAAGTGGACAAACTGCGTGACGACGTTGCCCGCCTAAACGAACGCCTCGACCGCCTCGAGCGCGATATCTGGATAGATTAAATACTTAATTTCAGACGGCCTATTACATGAAAAGCCCATTTAAAAACATCGGTATCGTTACGCGTCCCAATACGCCCGAGATTCAAGATACTGTCCACACATTGGTTTCTTTTCTACGCGAAAACGGCTTCACCATCTATCTGGATGAATTGAGCGTAGAAGAACACTGCGTCTATATCCAAGATTCCGCCTACTGCGAAACCGTCAACAAAGCCCAGCTGGGCAAATACTGCGACCTCGTCATTGTGCTCGGCGGCGACGGCACCTTCCTCTCCGCCGCCCGCGAAGTCGCCCCGCGCGCCGTCCCCATTATCGGCATCAATCAAGGCCACTTGGGCTTTCTCACCCAAATCTCACGCGACACCATGGTTGAAGGCATCCGCCCCGTACTGGAAGGCAAATATCTGCCCGAAGAACGCATCCTCATCGAAGCCAGCATCATTCGTGACGGCGAAACCATCGAACGCGCCCTCGCCCTCAACGACACCGTACTGTCTCGTGGCGGCGCAGGCCAAATGATTGAATTTGAAGTCTTTATCAATCAAGAATTTGTCTATACCCAACGCTCGGATGGCCTGATTATTTCCACACCGACAGGTTCGACTGCCTACGCACTTGCCGCCGGCGGCCCCATCATGCAGGCCGGTTTGCACGCCTTCACGCTTGTGCCTATCTGTCCGCAATCCATGACCAACCGTCCGATTGCTATCCCCGACACCAGCGTGATCGAAATCCTCATCACCAAAAGCGGCGACGCACGCGCACATTTTGACGGACAATCCCATATCGACGTGCAAAACTTCGACCGCATCATCATCCGCCGCTATCACAACCCCTTGCGCGTCCTCCACCCCACCGATTACCAATACTTCAAAACCCTGCGCCAAAAGCTGCATTGGGGCGAACAATTGATTTAAACACCACTTCAATAAATAGGCTGACCATGAAAACCATTTCCCAAACCTTAATCATCGCGTTGTGTACCCTTTCCTCCCTCTCCGTCTCCGCGCACGGCATGCACAAAAGCAAACCCTTGTCCTTTGAAGAATTGCCGAAAATCTGCCAGCAATACTTTACCCGTGCGGATGCGTGTTACCAAAAAGCAGGCGATAAAGCATCGTTCCAACGCGACAACACAAAATACCTGCGCCAAATCCTGCCTGCCGCCGATGTAGGCCAACGTGAGCGCATGTGTCAGATTGCCATGGATACATTTGCCGAAAAAACAAAAAACTTGAGCTGCGAATAAAGACCTCCGCCTTAGCTCTAGTAATTTTTGATTTCATAAAAAGGCCGTCTGAAACATTGGATTGTTTCAGACGGCCTACTTACAAAAACCCTTTACTTTTTAAGAAGAGACCACAAAATCTACCGTATGCGCTTCACTATAATCAGGGATTTCCAGCTTTTCTATCATGCGGTGCAACACATCATTCGGAACAGAATGTTCGCGGTTACGGTTTTGCGATAGTAATTGCGTGTAAGGCACTTCCAAATAAATGAGATGCACGCGTGCGCCGTAATCGGCAAACATCGGCAGCCATTTGCTGCGCAGGTCGCGGTTAAGATTGGTCGCATTAAAGACAAATGACGTACGGGTGCGTAGGTATTCTTTTGCCTGCTCTTTACCCAAACGCACTGCTTCGGCGGTATGTTTGGAATCCGCGGGATTGAGTTTTCGCTCACGGCGAATCTCATCCAGCGACAGCATAGGCAGATGAGCAAGATGTTGCCTGATGTAACTGTCTTTACCGCTACCTGCTATGGCGCACATGGCGTACACATCAAAGGTCTGATCATCAAATGGCTGATAATCCGGCATTTCGCTACGGCCGTTAAGATAGAGATAGCGTCCGTAGTCGCTGGCGAAAGTACGTGCCTTACCCCAACAAGCATTTTCTTCACAGAGTTCACGAAATAAATCAATGCGCAGCAAAATATCCTGTTGGTCGCAACATATACGACCCAGAACATCGGCTTTAGCAAGCATGGCAAGATGCGCAGTGTTGACCTGCAAACTGGCCGCTATGACAGCTCGCTCAGGATTAGGCTTGTTAATCGCCCATAAAGGCAATCCGTGCAAACGCACGAGTTTGGCGATTGCTTCTCTTACGGTAAATGGAGCGGCAAGTTCGGTATACAGCAAAGTACGGGCGGTATGCTCGCCTTTTTTTGCGTGATGCGGCGAAACGATACGCTCTTTGCTGTTTTCTATTTCACGCTTGGTCGTACTGCGTTTTTCCACATCATGCAGCATGGCGGCAGCAAACAAAATATGCTGCTCCTGTTCATCAAGCGCTTGAAACTCGGGCAGTTGTAAAAGGGCTTCGCACACCATTTTGGTATGCGTAAATACATCGCCTTCGGCATGCCACTCAGGGTCTTGCGGAACATCCTTCATATCGGCAAACCAGCTGAAACGACGTTCTAATGCTTGCCAATCAGGAAGGTGACCGGGTATGTAATATGGGAATGTCCACATAATCGTCTTTCTTATTATTGGATCATTGGACTTCAGGCCGTCTGAAACTGCCAGCTTTGCCAATGGTATTTGTCGTAATCAATAAGACGGGCAGGCTTCCAGGTTTTTGTCCAATGAACGTCGGTTTTAACGTGTTTGGCTCGTACCAATTTGAAAAGATTGTCGAATTCATTGGATTGAACAGGCAGATTGCCGTTGTTGGTGGCAAAATCAGCGGCGTTCCGGATAACGAAACCTTCACTGCATGCTGCTCCTGTGTTCGGATCGTAGCCACCAAGCTTGCCGGCAGTTTGTACGCTGTCCGTCCACGGCTCTCCCAAATTAGCGGCAAGCCATTGCGCTAAAGCAATATCTTCATTGGCGTATTTTTGAGTGAAATCTGCAAGCGGCTGGACGATGGAGATTTCTGGTGCAGTCGGAAAATCAAACAGCTGCGCATAAAATTTAACCTCTTCCCATGAAAGCCAATGTCCGCCGCGTCGGACTGCAAACAGGTAAAAATAGCTTTCCAGTTGTGAATAGGCAATCGAATGAATGCCATACAGATTCTCGCCAAAAAGTTCCAGATCGCCTAAATCATCTTTGATTTGCTGCCATCGTTGCAGCAAAGGTTTATCCCACGGATGCTGGGTAGGCGCAGCATGACTACGGGCATAGAGGCCGTGTGCGGCAAAGCAGTTGTTTTGCCCATCTAATTTTTCGGTTAAAACCAATTTCGGCAGTGAGGCAAAATATGAAAGAAAGCCGCGCGGCATAAAACGGTCGTCAGAAGTGGTACCGAGGCTGATGGGCGCGTGCAGGCTGCGGGCGTATTTTTGAGGTTCGGTTGTCGTCATAATATTTTTTCCTTTTTATTCATTTTTTAATTTTCTTTTCAAGTATTCCCAGCGACTTGTTACATTTTCCCCACTATATTTCCTTGTTTAGAAACCAAAAGCTGGTCGATTTTCAAATTTTCAGTATCGATGATTTCAAACTTATAACCGGCATAAACCAGAAAATCCGTACGCTTCGGGATTTTGCGCAGGGAATACATCATAAAGCCGGCGATGGTTTCGTAGTTTTCTGAATTGGGAAACTCTTCAATATCCAGCGCGCGCATGACATCGGTAAGTGGCGTAGCACCGTCCACCAACCATGTATCTTCGGTACGGCGGATGATTTGCGGCTCTTCTTCGGTATTGACCAGCTCGCCCATGACGATACTCATCACGTCTTTCAGCGTTACCACGCCAACCACCAACGCGTATTCGTTTACCACTACGGCAAAGTCTTCGCCGGAAGTTTTGAAGGTCTCTAATACATCGTAAAGCGACAGCGTATCGGGGATGAATAAGGCTTTGCGTAACACGCGCTTGTCGGTCAGGCGGACGTCTTTTTCTTTTAAAAACAAAGTCAGCAGCGTATGCGATTCGATATAGCCGATGACGCGTTCCAAGTCGCCGTCGCATACGAGGAATTTGTTGTGCGGTTTGTCCGACATCATTTCCAACACGGTATCGCTGTCATCGTGTTTATCAAAATAGGCGATATATTCGCGCGTGCTCATGGTGGAAGTGACCGTACGCTCCTGCATATCAAAAATGTTTTCAATCAGATAGTGTTCCTGCTCTTTCAACACACCAGCCTGAGCGCCGGCATCAACGACGGCATAAATATCTTCCGAGGTCAGCTGCTCCTGGCGGACGGTTGAAATTTTGAAGAGTTTGAATATTGCGTTTGCCAACCCGTCAAAAACCCAGACAAGGGGCTTTAAGATAAAAATCAAAAACATCATCGGACGGACAATGCGTACCGCCACCGCTTCGGGATGGGTCATTGCCATACGCTTGGGCATTAGGTCGGCAATTAAAATAAAGCTGCCTGTAACCAGCGAGAAAGTCAGCAAAGAGGCAACTGTGCTGCCCCAACTGCCTGCGTTCTCCAAAAGTTTGCCAAAATACGGACGTATTGCCGCCTCGCCGACAATACCGGCAAGAATGGCGACAGCGTTCAAACCGATTTGGACAACGGTAATAAAACTGCCCGGCTGTTGCTGCATATTGATTACGTCAAGCGCGCGCGTATCGCCGCCGTCTTTCGCCATGACCTGCAATTTGATTTTGCGTGCCGAAGCAAGCGCGAGTTCGGAACAGGATACAAACGCGCTAATGATAATCAGCAGGCACAATAATAGTAAGGCTTCAAAAATATTCATGAAAATGTATGCGTATAGTATAGGTTAAAAATATTCAAACAGCAAAGGCCGTCTGAAAAATTCAATTTGATCTTAGATTTGTATTATGTACATTTATTGTTTTAATCATCCAGCGCATCTTTATCCAAGGATTTCAACCATTTCAGCTTTTCGCCGATTTTGATTTCCAATCCGCGTGGAACGGGTTGGTAGAAGTCCGGTTCGTCCAAGCCGTCGGGCATATAGCTTTCGCCGGCGGCGTAGGCGTTCGGTTCATCATGGGCATAGCGGTATTCGCGTCCGTAACCCAATTCTTTCATCAACTTGGTCGGTGCATTGCGCAGGTGGACGGGCACTTCGTTGCTGGCATTTTCTTTGACGAAACGGCGCATTTGGTTGTATGCCTTATAGCCTGCATTGGATTTGGCTGCAGCGGCGAGATACAACACGGCTTGAGC
The DNA here is from genome assembly GCF_051963015.1 of Neisseria sp. P0006.S004. Taxonomy (NCBI): domain Bacteria; kingdom Pseudomonadati; phylum Pseudomonadota; class Betaproteobacteria; order Neisseriales; family Neisseriaceae; genus Neisseria; species Neisseria sp. P0006.S004. Next base: position 190,663 of record NZ_JBQCUS010000003.1, read on the forward strand.
TAAAGCGAGTTCCCCTTCTGGCGAGCCTAAGCGCTCATAAGTAGTGGCGGCATCATTGGCAATCGTTAAAGCTCGCGGATCGGCCAAGCCAATATCTTCCCATGCCATGCGGACAATGCGGCGGGCAAGATAGCGCGGGTCGGTACCGCCGTCGAGCATACGGCAGAACCAATACAGCGCAGCGTTGGGATGCGAGCCGCGCACGGATTTGTGCAGCGCAGAAATTTGGTTGTAGAAACTCTCGCCACCCTTATCAAAACGGCGGATTTGCGCACCCAAACTATCGGCAAGAAATTCGGCGGTTAAGGTTTTCAGACGGCGTGTATTAGCAGCACGTAAAAGTTGTTCCAATAAATTCAACAATCTGCGCGCATCGCCGTCGGCGGTATTGACGAGCAATTCCCGCGCATCGGCTTCAATCGTGAAATCTTGGTATTCAGGCAAAGCCAATACTTTGGCAATCAGCTTCTTCAGGTCGTCTGAAGACAAGGATTGCAAAACATACACCTGCGCGCGGCTCAACAGCGCGGGATTGACTTCAAACGACGGATTTTCCGTAGTCGCGCCGATAAAGGTCAGCAAACCGCTTTCGACATGCGGCAAAAACGCGTCCTGCTGAGCCTTGTTGAAGCGGTGGACTTCATCGACAAACAAAATCGTCGCGCGTCCCTGTTGCAAAGCGATTTCGGCTTTATCGATTGCCTCGCGTATGTCCTTCACGCCGGAAAACACAGCGGAAACAGGCAGAAACTGGGCGTTGAAACTCTGCGCTAAAATCCGCGCCAACGTCGTCTTGCCCACGCCTGGCGGCCCCCACAGCAACATAGAATGCGGCTTTCCGCCTTCCACCGCCACGCGCAAAGGTCTGCCCTCGCCGATTAAGTGCTGCTGCCCGATGACATCATCTAAAGAATGCGGGCGCAGGCGTTCGGCTAAAGGGGCTTCGGGTTGGCGTGCAAAAAGGTCGGACATAGCGGCTTTCGTGCTGATTGATTGAAAAGAAAACTCGCTAGCATTATACGGTAGTTTCGCAAACACACATATCGGGCCGCATTACGGTATAATACATGCTATTTTGAGAATTCTTCGGACGTTTCAGACGGCCTTGTTTACAGGAAACATCATGACTTCAAAAACTCTTTTGGCAGCTGTTACATCAGCTTTCTTATTGGGTGCATGCGCTACCGGCGGCGACTCTTTCGGCGGTTTGGGCAGCGGTACGGGTATCGGCAGCAGCGTAGTGAAAATGGCGGTAGACAGCCAATGCCGTACCGAATTAAACAAACGTAACGAATGGCGCGTCATTGCTTTGGCCATGAGCGCGGAAAAACAAGCCGAATGGGAAAATAAAATCTGCGGCTGCGCCAGCGAAGAAGCGCCAAATCAATTGACTGCAACCGAAATGATGCAGGTATTGAGCCCGGCAACCCGCGATCAGGCCATTGCTTCCGTTACCGCGAAAACGGTTACCGCCTGCTTCAAACGACTCTACAAATAATCGTTCAGACGGCCTTTTTTAATATCGAGGCCGTCTGAATTCGTTTTGACTTTCTATTTGAATTTTAAATACATAGAGAAGAAACCATGAAATACATCAGCACCCGCGGTGCAACCGCACGCAAGCAATTCAGCGAAGTTTTATTGATGGGTTTGGCTCCTGACGGCGGTTTGATGCTGCCTGAGCAATACCCTCAAATCGACCGTGCTACCTTAGACCAATGGCGCACACTCAGCTACCCTGAGCTGGCGTTTGAAGTCATGAGCCTGTTTGCCACCGACATCCCTGCTGATGATTTACGCGACATTATCAACCGCACCTACACCGAAGAAGTATTCGGTACCAAAGCCATCACTCCGGTGCGCACACTTTCAGACGGCATCAAAATCCAAGCCCTCTCCAACGGCCCGACTTTGGCATTCAAAGACATGGCCATGCAATTCTTGGGCAATGCGTTTGAATATGTATTGAACAAAGAAGGCAAAGAACTCAATATTTTAGGTGCCACCAGCGGCGACACCGGCTCTGCCGCCGAATATGCCCTGCGTGGTAAAAAAGGTGTCAACGTCTTCATGCTGTCGCCGGAAGGCAAAATGAGCGCATTCCAACGCGCGCAAATGTTCAGCCTGCAAGATGCCAACATCCACAACATCGCCGTTGAAGGCATGTTTGACGACTGCCAAGACATCGTCAAAGCCGTACAAAACGATGCCGAATTCAAAGCCAAATACCACATCGGCACAGTCAACTCCATCAACTGGGGCCGTATCGTCGCCCAAGTCGTGTACTACTTCGCCGGTTATTTCAATGCCACTTCGAGCAATGACGAAAAAGTCAGCTTCTGCGTACCAAGCGGCAACTTCGGCAATGTCTGCGCCGGCCATATCGCCCGCCAAATGGGCCTGCCCATCCACCGCTTGATTGTCGCCACCAACGAAAACGACGTATTGGACGAATTTTTCAAAACCGGCGCATACCGTCCGCGCAATAGCGAACATACCCATGTTACTTCCAGCCCGTCTATGGACATTTCTAAAGCCTCCAACTTCGAGCGTTTTGTGTTTGACCTGATGGATCGCGATGCGGACGAAATCCAAACCTTATGGGCGGAAGTAGCCTCCGGCAAAGGCTTCAATTTGGAATTTGCCTTAAACAAAGTACATCAACAATATGGCTTTGTTTCCGGTAAATCGACCCATGCCAACCGCCTTGCCACCATCAAACAGGTTTACGAGCAAGATCATGAATTGATTGATCCGCATACAGCCGATGGCGTCAAAGTTGCCCGTGAAGTGCGTGAAGAAGGTGAAACGGTTGTTTGTTTGGAAACTGCGTTGGCAGCGAAATTCGATGCGACCATACGCGAAGCCGTCGGCGATGTCGCCATTCCGCGCCCCACCGCTCTGGAAGGTTTGGAAAACCTGCCGCAGCGCGTGCAAACCGTGCCGAACAGTGCGGATGCGGTAAAAGGCATCATCAAACAAACCCTTGCCTGATGTCCCGTGTGGGCGGCATTCCGTCCAAACTTAAGATTGAAAGAAAATGACTTTACCTATGCATGAAACCCGTTTTTCCATCCTGCTGGACGAACTGGCGGCAAAACAGGAGGCCGCCATCGCCCCCCACCTGCTAGCCGACGGAACCAAGGTATGGGTACGCAAAGCAGGCAGGCACAATGCGCGATGGCGTTACGCGCTGCTCGGTATGGTTGCCCGATATTTGAAACTGGGGTTGTTGAAGCCGGTCCCCAGCCTCGGAGGTGAGCCTGCCATTGCAACCGAGTCGAAACGCCTGTACGAATTGCGCTCTGCGGGGATAGCCGTTCCCGAATTGCTCGCCGTCCGGAAAAATGCCCTTATGTTCGGCAATTTGGAAGGGGTCCCGCTCGATACGCAAATCCGCAAAGAAGCCGAAGCCGGAAAGGCAGACGCTTGGCTTGCCGGTTTGGAAGCCATTGCCCATGTGCATGAAAAACGGCAGTTCCTCAGTCAGGCGTTTGCACGGAATATGATGTCGGACGGAAAAAACATCAGCTTTTTGGACTTTGAAGACGACCCTTCCGAAGTCCTGACCATAGCGCAATGCCAAGCCCGCGATTGGCTCTGCTACATTCATTCTACCGCGCTGATATTGAAAAACGGCGGACTGCTGGAAGCGGCAGCGGAAAAATGGGGCAGCGTACTGTCAGCGCAGCCTGCAGAAATACAAAGGCTGATTGCCGCCACCGTCAAACCGATCCTCCCAATACGCGGGCTGGAACACCCCCGCTGGGGACGGGACGCGCTCAGGCTGGCAGCCTCGATTTCCCTGATTTACCTTGCGGATATGCCGCCGTAAGGCACCGCCTATCCCGCTATGCCGTCTGAAAGCCCTTCAAACGGCATATAATCGCTGTGCATCAAGCATTGTCGCAACCATCCGTTTCGTTTAGAATTTTAGCTTTATCCCGAATTGGGCAGATATTTTCATTCTGACACACGTCCCAAATAAACACTTCCCATTTCTTTTACTGACAGGAAACCCAAATGGCAGCATTCAATACCCAAAAAGTATTGTCCGTACACCACTGGACAGACGCATATTTTACCTTTACCTGCACCCGCGACGAATCTTTGCGCTTTGAAAACGGCCAATTCGTCATGGTCGGATTGATGGTGGACGGCAAGCCGCTGATGCGCGCATACAGCGTGGCTTCTGCCAACTGGGAAGAGCATCTGGAATTTTTCAGCATTAAAGTACAAGACGGCCCATTGACCAGCCGCCTGCAACACCTTAAAGTCGGCGATGATGTCCTTATCAGTAAAAAACCGACCGGCACACTGGTTGCCGGCGACCTAAATCCGGGCAAACACCTCTATCTCCTGAGCACCGGTACCGGCATCGCCCCTTTCCTAAGCATTACCAAAGACCCTGAAATTTACGAGCAATTCGAAAAAATCATCTTGGTTCACGGTGTACGCTACAAAAAAGACTTGGCATACTACGACCGCTTCACTAAAGAATTGCCCGAACACGAATACCTGGGCGATTTGGTTAAAGAAAAATTGATTTACTACCCGATTGTTTCACGCGAAGACTATGTACACCACGGCCGTCTGACCGATTTAATGCGCAGCGGCAAACTCTTCGAAGACATCGGTCTGCCTAAAATCAATCCGCAAGACGACCGCGCCATGTTGTGCGGCAGCCCTGCCATGTTGAAAGACACCTGCAACGTCTTGGACGAATTCGGCCTGACCGTTTCTCCGAAAACCGGTGTCCGCGGCGACTACCTGATTGAGCGCGCATTCGTCGATCAATAACGTATCCCCGGCAACAGGCCGTCTGAAACCCTTCTTTCAGACGGCCGCAACCGATATTTGAGAAGTGGGCAACATTATTGCCAAACCCACCAAACCACAGTCGTTCCCAATATAAAATCAAGGCGTTAAAACAATACCGACTCCTTTTGACTTTCAATTGCAAACATTGTAATGACAGATATTTTCGTTTAGAATTGCATGTTTGCTCTAAATTTGGATTGATATGCAGACAACACAAGCCACATCCAACTGGGAGCTATACAAGCGCTTGCTTGGATATTTGAAAAGCTATTGGAAGATGTTTATCGTCTCCGTAGTGGCCATGCTGATTGTCGCCGGTACGATGCCGGCTTTCGGTTACTTGCTCAAACCTTTAATCAATGAAGGTTTTGTCGATAAAAACATGAAAAGCATGTCATGGTTGCCGCTGGCAATTGTGGCGCTGTTTTTCGTTCGCGGCCTGTTCAATTTCATCAACGAATATTGCACGACGTATCTGTCGAGCCACTTGGTGCAGCGCTTGCGCGGTGAAATGTTCAACAAAATGATGCACCTGCCGACTTCGTATTTCAGCAGCAATACCGGCGGCCGTCTGATGTCGCGCATTTTAAGCGACGTCAACCAAATTACCGATGCAGGATTTAACGTCATTACCGTGATTGCCAAAGACGGCGTGAGCGTAGTCGGCCTGTTGGGCTTGCTGACTTATCTGAACTGGCGTTTGACTCTGATTACTTTTATTATTTTGCCGGTCGTCGCCGTATGTATCCAAACAGTCAGCAAACGCCTGCGCAAATTGTCTGCCAACAACCAAATTTATCTTGGCCAGCTGATGCAGGTTTTGGGCGAAAGCATTAATGGCGAACGCGTTGTAAAAATCTACGGTGGTCAAGATTATGAAAATCGCCGCTTCAACCGTATTGCCGACGATGTGCGCCGCAACCTGCTCAAACAGGTTTCCGCCAGCTCTGCCGGTACCGGCATTACGCAATTAATGGCTTCGGTTGCACTGGCCGCAATTATTTACGCAGCCGCCCGCCAAGCCGGACTTTCAGGCTTCAGCGCAGGCGATTTTATGTCGTTTTTGTCCAGCATGATCTTGATGTTTGACCCCATCAAACGCATGACCGGCGTGATGCAATCCCTGCAGCGTGGTTTGGCGGCGGCAGAAAGCGTCTTTACCTTTTTGGATCAACCCGAAGAAAGCAACGAAGGCAAACAAACCCTCAGCCCAAACCCTGGCAATATCGAATTTTGCGATGTTGTACACCGTTATCCCGAAGCCGAACGCAACAGCTTGAACCACATCAACCTGCTTGTCCCGCAAGGCAAAGTGACTGCCTTGGTCGGCGCATCGGGTTGCGGCAAAACCACCTTGGCCAATATGTTGCCGCGCTTCCTTAATCCCAATGAAGGCGAAGTTTTGATCGGCGGCATCAACGTCAATGAATATACGCTCGAAAGCTTGCGCAGCCGCATGGCATTCGTCGGCCAAAACGTTGTCCTGTTTAATGGTACGATTGCTGAAAACATTGCCTATGCTCAAACTGACAAATTCAGTGAGGCAGAAATTATCAATGCTGCAAAAGCCGCGAATGCTTGGGAATTTATCCAAAAAATGCCGCAAGGCCTGCACACTGAAGTCGGCGAAAACGGTTTAAAACTGTCCGGCGGCCAACGTCAACGTCTCGCTATTGCGCGTGCGCTTTTGAAAAACGCGCCGATTTTAATTTTAGACGAAGCCACCAGTGCATTGGATAATGAATCCGAACGTTTGGTACAAACCGCATTGGAAAACCTGATGCAAAACCGTACCACTTTGGTGATTGCCCACCGACTTTCTACCATCGAAAAAGCCGACAATATCGTTGTGATGCACGAAGGCAATGTAGTCGAACAAGGCACACACCAAGAATTAATCAGCGCAGGCGGACGCTATGCCGACCTGCACAGCCTCAGCGAAAAATCAGCCGTACCGGCGAGCAAGTAACTGAAGCCGTATTCCACTCTTTTTATTAACCTCGGCCGCCCCGACTTATCCTATTCAGACGGCCCCATCCGACAGAAAATATCAATGGCAGCATTCAATACCCAGAAAGTCTTGTCCGTACATCACTGGACAGACGCATATTTTACCTTTACCTGCACCCGCGACGAATCTTTGCGCTTTGAAAACGGCCAATTCGTCATGGTCGGATTGATGGTGGACGGCAAGCCGCTGATGCGCGCATACAGCGTGGCTTCTGCCAACTGGGAAGAGCATCTGGAATTTTTCAGCATTAAAGTACAAGACGGCCCATTGACCAGCCGCCTGCAACACCTTAAAGTCGGCGATGATGTCCTTATCAGTAAAAAACCGACCGGCACACTGGTTGCCGGCGACCTAAATCCGGGCAAACACCTCTATCTCCTGAGCACCGGTACCGGCATCGCCCCTTTCCTAAGCATTACCAAAGACCCTGAAATTTACGAGCAATTCGAAAAAATCATCTTGGTTCACGGTGTACGCTACAAAAAAGACTTGGCATACTACGACCGCTTCACTAAAGAATTGCCCGAACACGAATACCTGGGCGATTTGGTTAAAGAAAAATTGATTTACTACCCGATTGTTTCACGCGAAGACTATGTACACCACGGCCGTCTGACCGATTTAATGCGCAGCGGCAAACTCTTCGAAGACATCGGTCTGCCTAAAATCAATCCGCAAGACGACCGCGCTATGCTGTGCGGCAGCCCAGCCATGTTGAAAGATACCTGCAACGTCTTGGACGAATTCGGCCTAACCGTTTCTCCGAAAACAGGCGTTCGCGGCGACTACCTGATTGAGCGCGCATTCGTCGATCAATAACGTACGTCAGCAACAGGCCGTCTGAAACCCTTCTTTCAGACGGCCTAAAACCTTAATAATTTATCCCACATTATGCCTACCCTACTCATCATCCGTCCGTCCAACCGCCCACAACAAGATATCCAAACCTGCCATGCAGCCGGTTGGCAGGCTCAGGTATTGAGTCCGATTGAAATAGAGGCGGATCATTCGGCGCTAAAAAAACTTCCCGAACAATTCAAGCAAGCCGATGTCGTGTTTTGGGTCAGCCCCACCGCTATTGAAACCGCAGTGCCGCACTTGAACTTTTCAGACGGCCCCAGAGCACACATTACCGTCGGCCAAACCAGCCAACATACTTTGGCGCAATTCTCCCCTTATCCCGTATTCTCACCCGAAGATGGAAACGACAGCGAAGCCGTCTTGAGAATGCCTATTTGGAAAAACCTGCCGCCCAACGCCCGAGTTTTAATCATTCGAGGTCATGGCGGCCGTGATTTTCTAGCAGACAAACTGACCGAACTGGGTTTCCAAATCGACATCGCCGAAATCTATTTCAGACGGCCACACGCCATCGATTGGCAGCACTTTAAAACCGAAGACATCGCCGCCGCCTACATCACATCCGGCGAACTCGCACGCGAATTTTTCCATCAGATTCCGCCGCAATTTTCCCGATTCTTCGAATCCTTGCTATACTTTACCCATCATCCGCGCATTGCCGATGCGCTTCGCATCGTTGGTGCCAAACATGTAGAAACCGTCACTTCTTTATCCGCTGCACTTTCATCCATGCCACAAAGGAGCCAAGCAGTGAACCAAGTCGAAGATAATAAAGATACCCAACAAGTTGCCAATACGGCAGCTCCGGCGCCTGAACGTTCTGAAAACACCAGGCCGTCTGAACAAATCAAACCTACCCAACCTCAGCGAGTGGAGGCGAGCATGCCCGAGTCCAACAATCTCCCACAAAACAACGCCCCTGTTATCATCAAACAATCTGGAGGCAAAGCCTTGGCCGCAGGTGCAACCGTCTTGGCACTGCTAGGTCTAGGCGCGAGCGGATTCCTGTTTGTACAGGGCCAAAATGTTTTAAAAAACCAAGAGCTCGAATTCAACCAAAAAATTGACAAAGCTGCGTTGGGCGAATCTGAAAACGCCAGCCTTTTAAAAGACAACCTCAACCGCCAAACCGCTATTCAGGCCGAGTTAGACCGCCTGAACAACGGTCAAAAAAACAATAGTGATCAAATCCTGCAAACGCAGAAAGCTTATCAAGAGTTACTCAAAGGCCGTATCAACTGGCTGGTTGACGAAGCCGAATCGATGTTGAACACTGCTTCGCAACAATTGATGCTGTCAGGCAACCTTCAAGGCGCGGTCAGCGTATTGGAACACATCGACAGCCGCTTAAGCCGTTTTGAACAACCTGAGCTTATCCCTGTCAAACAAGCCATCAGCAATGATTTGGCCGCACTGAAAAACCGTCCTTATGTCGATATTTCCGCAACTGCCTTACGTATCGACCGTTTGGAAACCGGTATTTCCGGCCTGCCTTTGGTCTTGGACGGCGTATTGAAACCGGGTGCCGCGCCTGTCGAAACCGCCAATTCAGGAACTTGGTGGGAAAACACATGGGAGAAATCCCTCAATGCCCTCAAAGGCTTGGTTGAAGTCCGTCATCTGGACAGCAACGATGCCATGTTGATTTCGCCCGAACAAACCTACTTCATCCGTGAAAACCTGCGCCTGCGCCTTTTGGATGCGCGCATTGCCCTGTTGCAACACAATGGCGAAGTGTATCAAAGCGATTTAAACAACGTTGAAGCAACTGTAAAACAATACTTCGACAGCAAATCCCCTGCTACGCAGTCATGGTTGAAAGAGTTGGCCGAACTCAAAGCCCTTGATGTCCGCATGATTTCAGACGACAGCCTGAAAGCCAGCTTGAGCGCCGTTCGCGCTTATCAAGAAGGTTCGCGTACACAAATGACGACCGAAGAAGCTGCACAAACCCAAGCTGCCGAGAAAACCGCTTCCGCTCCGGCTGCAACTACCGAGCAAGCCACAACGGCCGCACCGGCCGCCGCTTCTGCCCCTCAATCTCTGGAAGCACCTGCTTTGCCGTCTGAAAACAAAAAAGAACCGGCCGCCGAAGCTGCCAAACCACAAAACCAAACCAAGCCTGCTGCCAAAATTAAAGGAGAGCAAGCATGAAAACCGTCGTTTGGATTGTCATTCTGTTTGCCGCCGCCGTTGGTTTAGCGTTGGCTTCCGGCATTTATACCGGCAACGTATATGTCGTGGTTGAGCAAACCATGCTGCGTATCAATCTGCATGCCTTTGTTTTAGGCCTGCTGTTGAGCGTATTCGTCTTGTATTTCCTGATTAAATTCGTGTTCGGCCTCTTGAACATTCCGGCGCGTATGCAACGCTTCGGCATTGCCCGCAAAGGCCGTCAGGCTTCTGCCTCTTTGAACAGCGCAGGTTTGGCATATTTTGAAGGCCGTTTTGAAAAAGCCGAGCAAGAAGCCGCCAAAGTCTTGCAAAATAAAGAAGCAGGCGACAACCGTACCCTGGCTTTGATGTTGGGCGCGCACGCGGCCGACCAAATGGAAAACTTCGAGTTGCGCAACCGCTATCTGCACGAAATCGAACACCTGCCACAAAAACAACAGCTTTCCCGTCATCTTTTGCTGGCCGAATCTGCGCTGAGCCGCCGCGATTATCCGACTGCCGCACAAAACCTTGAAGCCGCAGCAAAAATCAATAGCAACTTAAGCCGCTTGGTCCGCCTGCAATTACGTTATGCCTTTGATCATGGCGATGCTTCAGATGTCTTGGCAAAAGCAGAAAAACTGGTCAAAGCCGGCGCCATCAACGATTACGAAGCAGAACAGTATCAAAACTGGGCATATCGCCGCCTCTTAAGCGAAGTAACCGATGCAGGCCGTCTGAAAGCCTGTTTGAAACAGATTCCCGAAAGTGTGAAGTCTGGCGAATTGTGCGTCGCGATTGCCGAAAAATACGAGCGTTTGGGCTTGTATGCCGAAGCAGTCAAATGGGTCAAAACCCATTATCCGCAAACCCGCCAGCCCGAGCTTTTGGAAGCATTTGTCGAATCCGTGCGTTTCCTAAGCGAGCGCGAGCAACAAAAAGCCATCGACTTGGCAGACTCTTGGCTGCAGGAACAACCGAACAATGCGCTACTATTGATGTATCTCGGCCAACTGGCTTACGGCCGCAAACTTTGGGGCAAAGCCCAAGGCTACCTCGAAGCCAGCATCGCCCTGCAACCCAGCGTATCCGCACATTTAGTCCTAGCGCGCGTGTTTGATGAAACCGATCAGCCGCAAAAAGCGCAAGAACAACGCAATCTGGTTTTGGAAAGCGTGGCCGAGGAAGAACATCCGGCAGCCCTTCCTCAACCAAATTGATGTGCCGGCTTCACATTAACAACTCATGAAATCTTTCATACCAGCTTCTATTTAATTATTTCAGACGGCCTGAATAAACAACTAAGGCCGTCTGAACTTTGTTCCAACATACCAAATCAGAAAGCCTATTGATCATGACTGCTCTGAAAAACGACACTTTCCTCCGCGCCCTGCTCAAACAGCCTGTCGAATACACGCCCATCTGGATGATGCGCCAAGCCGGACGCTATCTGCCTGAATACAAAGCCACGCGCGCACGCGCAGGTAGCTTTCTCGATTTGTGCAAAAACACCCAGCTGGCGACTGAAGTTACCATCCAGCCTTTAGACCGCTTCGATCTGGATGCAGCGATTCTGTTTTCCGACATTCTGACCGTACCCGATGCCATGGGTTTGGGCCTATATTTTGCCGAAGGGGAAGGCCCAAAATTTGAACGCGCCTTGCAACACGAAGCCGACATCGCCAAACTGCAAGTTCCCGACATGGAAAAACTGCAATACGTCTTTGATGCGGTAACTTCCATCCGCAAAGCACTGGACGGCCGCGTTCCACTCATCGGCTTCTCCGGTAGCCCGTTCACACTCGCCTGCTACATGGTCGAAGGCGGCAGCAGTAAAGAATTCCGCACCATCAAAACCATGATATATTCGCGCCCTGATTTGCTGCATAAAATCCTCGACACCAATGCCCAAGCCGTTACCGCTTATCTCAACGCCCAAATCGATGCCGGCGCACAAGCCGTACAAATTTTCGACACTTGGGGTGGCGTGTTGAGCGATGCAGCATTTAAAGAATTCAGCCTGAAGTACATCCGACAAATCGTTGCCGGACTCAAACGCGAAAGCGAAGGCCGCCGCGTGCCTGTTATCGTATTTGTCAAAGGCGGCGGCTTATGGCTGGAAAGTATGGCAGAAATCGGCGCAGACGCATTGGGCTTAGACTGGACCTGCAACATCGGCGAAGCACGTCGTCGCGTCGGCGAACAAGTTGCCTTGCAAGGCAACTTCGACCCGTTTGCCCTCTTCGGTACACCGGAATCTATCCGCACCGAGGTCGCACGCATCCTCGCCGACTACGGCAACGGCAGCGGCCATGTATTCAACCTCGGCCATGGCATCAACCAACACGCCGACCCCGAACACGCCAAAATTTTGGTCGATACCGTACATGAATTATCCCGTCAGTATCACCGTTAATTAAAGCAACTCAAAGGCCGTCTGAAAGCAAAAACACGATTATCGTGTAAATTTGTTTTTAGACAGTTTTTCTATATACTTAATATTTGAAGCTTATCAGCTGACACCTTCAAACTTAAAACACATCTACTCCCGCTACCGAATATGAATTTTTTAAAAGACATTACCTGGACCGAAATTTTTATCTTCGCCCACACCTGCGCCGCACTCATCTGCATGCTGCGCGTGTTGTACAAACAAAAAAACATCGGCTCAACCTTTGCCTGGCTGATTATCCTATTCCTTTTCCCCGTATTCGGAACCATCGCCTACATCCTTATCGGAGAGCCTCGTCTAGGCACCGCCCGCGCCAAACGTACCGGCGAAATGAACCGCTTCTACCGCAACTTTGCCGCCACCCATCTAGCCGATATCTATCTCGACATTGCCGACCAAGTCAAATCACGTTACCACGGCATCAGTAAAGTTGCCGAAAAAGGAACGGGGCTGGGTGCCACCAAAGGCAACGCCATGAGCCTGCTCTCGACCACCGATGCAATCATCGACAGCATGCTCGCAGACATACGCGCCGCAACCCATTCCTGCCTACTGGCCTTTTACATTATCGAACCCAAAGGCCGCATTGAAGAAATTCTAAATGAAATTCTTGCCGCCAAAGCCAGAGGCGTAGACTGCTCCATACTGGCCGATGCCGTCGGCAGCAGGAGCTTTTTTGAAAGCGATTGGGTAGAGATACTGCGCCAAGCAGGCATTGAAGTACATACCTCATTACCTGTCGGCATCTGGCGTACATTATTCACGCGCACCGACCTGCGCAACCACCGCAAAATCCTCGTTATCGACAGCAAAATCGGTTACACCGGCAGCTTCAACCTTGTCGACCCACGCTATTTCAAACAAAACTCTGGCGTCGGAGAATGGATAGATGCCATGATGCGTTGCACAGGGCCTATGGTACTGGAGCTGTCAGCCGTCTTCTTCGCCGACCTTGCCGTCGAAACCGATAAAAACCTCCAAAACGTACAAACATACCTCAACCAAGCAAAAAACCTGCTGCCCCAAATCCTTCCCGAAAAAATGCAGCAAGGCAATATTGTTGCCCAAATCATTCCCTCCGCCCCCGAGCAAAGCAGCTTCGTCATCTACGAAACCATCATCAGCGCCATCTATGCCGCTACCAAACAAATCACAATTACCACCCCCTACTTCGTCCCTGACGAGCCGCTTCTCATGGCATTAACCGTCGCCGCCAAACGCGGCGTCAAAGTAACCCTGATACTGCCCGCCAAAGTCGATTCACTGATGGTACGCTACGCCTCACGCGCCTACTACCCTATGCTGCTGGAAGCCGGCGTCAAAATCGCCATGTTTGAAGGTGGTCTTCTACATGCCAAAACCATGACTATTGACGAAGACTACTCCCTCTTCGGTACGGTCAACATGGACATGCGCAGTTTCTTCCTCAACCTAGAAATCAGCCTCGCCATCTACGATCGCGACACCACCAAACAAATCTGCAACCTCCAACGTGACTACCTCAAAAACAGCAGCTACATTGCCATCAAATCATGGCAACAACGCTCCAAACTCCGCGGCCTCGTAGAAAATGCCGTCCGCCTGATGAGTCCTTTGCTGTAAAAAAGAAGTAGTGAGGCCGTCTGAAAGCACTGTTCAGACGGCCTTTTAAAACACCTATACACAATATTGATCATCGATAAATATTCAACTCATCCCTTTTCTTCAGTTTCAAAAAAGTAAGCCTCACTATATTTTCTCTTAAAATAGTTTTACAAAATTTAACCATAAATAAACCGATTGATATTTATAAAAATATTCAAACTACAAATCAAAATGAGACCAATATGTTCTTTTACATTTATTTGTAGTTTGATAATCATTATTAAAATAATTAGAATAAGCGGTCAATTTTTTATTCCTTGGGAAAAATCATGAATAAAACCTCTTTTCCTGTATTCCGCCTTAGTCTCATTACACTCGCACTATCAACAGGCTTCGCCCATGCCGAAAATACGCACCCCGCAGAAACTGCCGAACTGAATGAAATTAAGGTTACCGGTACCGCCGTACCGACCCGCGTTACCCGCAACCAGCTTGACCGCGAGACTTCGACCGATTTGAAACAAGTCATGAAAGACCAAATCGGTATGGATGTCGGCGGTGGCAACGGCGTGGCGCAGTTTTACAGCATCCGCGGCGTCGGCGAGGACAAAATTAATCTGGAAGTGGACGGCACCAGCCAATCCACCAAAATTTTCCACCACCAAAGCCGCTTCCAGCTTGACCCTGCTTTGGTGAAAAGCATCAACGTCGAAAAAGGCACGGGCGCGGCGAGCGCGGGCTTGGGCGCGGTCGGCGGTACCATCCGCGTGACGACGGTTGACGCGAAAGACCTGCTGACCGACGGCAAACCTTTCGGTTTCAAACTCGGCGCGGGCTTGAGCAGCAATAAAGGCTCAACCGGCAACGCGGCGGTTTACGGCTATCAAAACGGCTTCGATGCCCTGTTTGCAGGCAACTTCCTCAACAACCGCGACTACAAAGACGGCAACGGCAATGTCAACCACGGCAGTCGTCTGAAACAGCACAGCTACCTCGCCAAAATCGGCTACGACTTCAACGACGACCACGGCATCCGCCTGACCTACCGTCAGGAATACCAAAAAGGCAACCGCACCGATAAAGCCGAGTTCCAAAACGTTGACAGCTACGTCGGCGTGGACGGCACTTATCAAAAAGAGCAGACCTACAATCTGGAATACCGTGGCCGCAACGTCGGCTTCATCGACAAAATCGACGCCAATGTCTTCCAAATCAACACCGACGACACCAAACCGCCTAAAGGCGCTCCTTCTCCAAAAGCCCAAGCTTCCGGCACGGCGCAAGGCGGCGTTCCCATTGGCCAGCTTGAGTTAAGCAAAATCAAAGCAACCGGCGCGAATCTGAACCTCGCCAGCTCTTTCGGCGACGGACACATGGTGAAATACGGCGTCAACTACCGCCACGAAACCTCCGAGCCGTCCGACAAAGGCGCGTGGCTGAAGATTCTCGGCCTGTATGACCGCGACAAAGAGAAGAAATCCGAATACGGCGTGTACGCGGAAGGTATCTGGAACCTGCACCCCGTTACCCTGACCACCGGCCTGCGTTACGACCATTTCAAATACAACGCCGCCAGCAGACAAAGCGCGTCCCACGGCCAGCTCAACCCTAGCATTGGCGCGATTTGGGACATCAACGACAACTTCTCGCTCTTGGCAAACCTCAATCAGGCAAGCCGCGCGCCCCGCCTGAACGAAGCCCTGTTGGCTAACGAACGCGCAGGCGCCGCCGCCGATTTGGACAGCAACCTCAAAGCCGAAACCGCCCGCCGTGCCGAACTCGGCTTCAAATGGCGCAACGATAACTTCAACGTCAGCGGCAGCGTGTTCCACCAACGCATCAAAGACCTCATCGTCTACCGTTGGGCAAAAATCAACAACAACACCGCCTCCATCACCGAACGCGGCAAGATTTACAACGGCGGCACGCTCAAAACCTACGGCTACGAACTTGACGCATCCTACCGCTGGGGCGGTCTGACCGCGCGCGCCGGCGTGTCCTACGTCAAACCCCGTCTGAACGGCGAAATGTACTACGGCGAAAGCCCGATTCAAGCGGAAGACCACGAAAGCTCGTTCACCTTCTGGAACACCGGCCGCCAATGGCTGACCGGTCTGTCTTATCAGTTTGAAAACCCCAAACTCGAAATCGGCTGGCGCGGCCGCTACGCCCAAAGCGTGAAATACACCGACGTCGCCCGCGGACAAGGCACGATACACGGCAAGAAATCAGGCTACGGCGTACACGACATATACGCCAACTGGCAGCCGCTGAAAAAAGACAACCTGAACGTCAACTTCGCCGTCAACAACATCGGCAACAAGCAATACCGTTCGCACAGCCAACGCTTCCCTGACGGCAACGGACGCGTGCCCTTCTACGAACGCGGTCGCGAGTTTGCCTTGGGCGTGAACTATCGTTTCTAATGATACGAACGACCTTATAAAGAAATTAAAGGCCGTCTGAAATTCAATTTTCAGACGGCCTTTTATAATTTGTAGACAATTTGATTTTAAAGTATTTCCTCTCTCTTGCTAGTTACACAACGGATTATCCAGTTTTCAAATCGTCTCCATTGGACTTCTTTTCCGAATCGGTCATGATTTGATTCCTTCTGAAAACTGACTACCAATTCTTCCAATATAAATAAAATATTATATAGATCATCTCCAGTGCCGTCTGAAAATATCAGGCTGTATTTATGCCGTTGGAGATTGATTCTATTTGTGCGTTTAAAAAATACAATGCAAATATTCATTACACTTTTACTGTAAACCATTTGACAAAGTCATCTTTAAAGCTATAATATTTTTCATATATGATTTTTGTTATATATATTTATTTATAGACAATTCATTCTGAAACAAGGAGCAATAAAATGAAACGAAACTTGGGTACTTTGGATCGCGTAATCCGTATTGTTATCGGTGTAGTGCTGATTGCTGCAGCCGCTACCGGACAAATTGGCTGGTGGGGTTGGCTGGGCATTATCCCTCTGGGCACAGCACTGATTGGCAACTGCGCGTTGTACAGCTTATTGGGCATCAACACCTGCCGCATCAACAAAAAATAACGAAGGCAAAACATGAGCACGGTCGGACAACTCCCGCGAATTATGCCTTCCGAAGCAATGGCAAAAATCCGTGAGGGCGCGTTGGCAGTGGACATCCGAAGCCAAGCCGAATATCGGGGCGGGCATATTGGCGGTGCATTATCCCTTCCGCCTGAACGGCAGCGAGACAAACTGCCCGATGATACAGCCCCATGCCTGATTTTTTATTGCCTGAGCGGCAAACGTACAACTCAGGCAGAAACTATATTGTCAACGCTTGGCCAAGGTCGAGAATGCTATATTCTAGAAGGCGGCTTACAGGCATGGAAAGCTGCAGGGCTTCCTATTGTTGCCAACCGTGCTGCACCGGACATCATGCGGCAGGTGCAAACCATTGCGGGCAGTTTGATTCTGTTGGGTGTGCTGGCAGGTTGGCTGGTATCGCCTTGGTTTTATCTGATAGACGTGATGGTCGGCGCAGGCCTATTAACAGCGGGGTTAACCGGATTCTGCGGCATGGCTCGCCTGCTGGCCAAAATGCCATGGAACCATTAAGCAAAGGCCGTCTGAAAGTTGCTGCTGAGGCCATTATGACTGATAATTCGACCTCCTCATTTGCCGACAAGCGTGAAAAATGACCACTGCCGACAATCAACCGCCCTACGAAGAAGCCAGCGCTTTTCTCAAACTTCTGGCTAATCCTAACCGCCTCGCCGTATTGTGCAAACTACATGAAAGGCCGCACAATGTAACCGAGTTGGCTGAGTCATCCGGACTGCCGCAAGCGGCAATGTCCAGCCAATTAGCACTACTGCGTGAAGCCGGTTTGGTATCGTTTGAAGTGAACCATCGGGAACGGCAATATTACATTACGGATCCTAGGGTAACCGAGATGATACAGTTGCTGTATTCTTTTTTCTGTGCAGAAAAATCTTGAAATGTTGCCGAAATAGGATAGCCCAAAAATCTATCCATTTATAATTTTAAAGGCCGTCTGAATCTTTTTCAGACGGCCTTTCATTGTATTTATTTTCAGATGACCTTTTTTATCCTGCTTCTATATTTACACTTAAAGTCGCGTGCCTGCGTACCTCACACACCCTGTCTCTGCAGGTTTAATGCGTGCTACGGCTTGCTTGCTTTAAATAAATGCTTTGCCCAAAAGCTTGTAGATCTATGACTTTTCCAGAGAAAATATATTTCTCAAGAAGAGAGGAAAAATTTTTTACCTCCTTGCTAGTCAAAAAAGGACATTCATCCTTTCCTACAAATCCCTGACCAGATAAGTAAACGTCAGTTAACCAGCTTTCAGTTATTGGTAAATGCTCAAAGAATCTCGATTCAACTAATAAATCTGTATAGTTTGGTTGTTTTCCTTTTTCTCTATAGCCTAGTGAATTAAACAAAATAAGAAATTGAATGTGTGGTGGTGTTAATCCTCGAATTAGACCATAATATTCTCTTTTATCATCATCACTTATTTTGTTACTTGTTGAGATTAGTTTCAAAAGTCTAAATAATGTAATTAAGTACGGTTTCAATTTATGATGTAAATCAATTTCTTTTACAACTTCTTCGTTGAAATTTATTTCGAACTGAGCTTCATTTCTTAAGTTACACTCATCTTTTAGGAGAGTATTTTTAAATAAATCAATAATATGTTTATTTAAAATTAGCGGGTTGTAATATTTATTTGAAATTTGTGAGTTATTATTTTCAAACTCAATTATTTCCTTTAATAGTTTGTTATTTTCTTCTAATAGCACCTTAAATAGACTATGAAATTCATTATTTTTTTGATTTTTATAAGTTAAACCACTGAAGCATATCAAACCAAAAGCAGAAGCGATTGTACCTACTGTAATAAGCCAATTTGTAAAATCATTTTTTTCAATTTTCCAGTCGTAGGCCGCAAAAATAGCATAAAATGCACCAATACAAGCTAATATAGTTAAGAAAATATAAAAAATAAGAGTACAATATTTATTAATTTTTTCATCAGTATTTTTTAAAGGATCCATGAATTATTTCCAGAAAAAAATGAAAATTAAAATTTAGTTTCAGCAGCCGTAGGTCGGATTCTTAAAGCCAACATTTTGGGCTGCAGGCCGTCTGAAAATTTTTCAGACGGCCTTTTGTCCTTCATCCTTACTTAACCATCCCCCTTTCTTTCAAAGTCTTCAATACATTCTTCACCGTATTAATCCGTACTTCGATATTTTCCATCTCCGCCGTAAATCGCAGCTTATCGGCTCCGGCAAGGCGGTATTTTTTGTCGTTCTGAATCAGCAGGATGATTTCGGTTGGATCGACATTGTTGTTTTTGCCAAAGGTTACCGTTACCGCTTCGCTAGTGGCATCGATGGCATCGATACCCAATTCTTTTGCGGCGAGCCGCAGGTGGTGGCTTTCAATGAGGGTTTTGACGGGTTGTTCGGGCAGGCCGAAGCGGTCGACCAGTTCTTCATGTATGGCGTTGATTTGCTGCACGGTTTCGCAGACGGCGAGGCGTTTGTAGAGGACGAGCCGTTCGTGAATGTCGGGGCAGTAGCTTTCGGGCAGCAGGGCGGGGCTGTGCAGTTTGATTTCGGTGGTGATGCCCAACGGCGCGTCGAGGTCGGGCTGGCGGCCTTTTTTGAGGTCGCGTACGGCTTGTTTGAGCATTTCGGTGTAGAGCGTGAAGCCGACCTGTATCATTTCGCCGGACTGCCCTTCGCCGAGGATTTCGCCTGCGCCGCGGATTTCCAAATCCTGCATGGCGAGGGTGAAGCCTGCACCGAGTTCGTCTGCCGCCGCAATGGCGTCGAGGCGTTTTTCTGCGTCTTTGGTGATGTATTCGGGCGTAAGCAGGTAGGCGTAGGCTTGGTGGTGGCTGCGGCCGACGCGCCCGCGAAGCTGGTGCAGTTGCGCCAGCCCGAATTTGTCGGCGCGGTTGATGATGATGGTGTTGGCGTTGGGGATGTCGATGCCGGTTTCGATGATGGTGGAACAGAGCAACACGTTAAATCTTTGCTGCAAAAAGTCGCGCATGACTTGTTCCAGCTCGCGCTCGCGCAGTTGTCCGTGCGCTACGCCGATGCGGGCTTCGGGCAACAGGGTTTCCAGCCGCTCGCGCATGTTTTCGATGGTATCCACTTCATTATGCAGGAAAAACACCTGCCCGCCGCGTTTGAGTTCGCGCAATACGGCTTCGCGCACGCTGCCTTCACTGAAGGGTTTGACAAAGGTTTTGACGGCAAGGCGGCGGCTGGGCGCGGTGGTAATCAGCGAGAAGTCGCGCAGGCCTTCGAGCGCCATGCTGAGGGTGCGCGGAATCGGCGTGGCGGTCATGGTAAGGATATCGACATTGGCGCGCAGGCGTTTGAGTTGCTCTTTTTGGCGCACGCCGAAGCGGTGTTCTTCATCGATAATCACTAAGCCTAAGTTTTTGAATTTTATGTCGTCCTGAACCAGTTTGTGCGTGCCGATAACAATATCGACCGTGCCGTCCGCCATGCCTTCCAGCGCGGCTTTGGTGGCTTTGCTGTTGTTGAAACGCGAAAGGCTGGCGACTTTCACGGGAAAATCAGCGAAACGGTCGGCAAAGTTTTGCGCGTGCTGCTCGACCAGAAGCGTGGTTGGGGCGAGTACGGCGACCTGTTTGCCGCCCATCACCGCCACAAACGCGGCGCGCAGGGCGACTTCGGTTTTACCGAAACCGACATCGCCGCACACAAGGCGGTCCATCGGCTTCGCCTGTGTCAAATCCTTAATCACGGCGGCGATGGCAGCGGCCTGGTCTTCGGTTTCTTCGTAGCCGAAGCCGTCGGCAAACGCCTGATAGTCCAACTCGTTGATTTCAAACTTGTGTCCTGATTGGACGGCGCGTTGGGCGTAGAGGTTGAGCAACTCGGCGGCGGTGTCGCGCGCTTTTTCGGCGGCTTTGCGTTTCGCCTTGTTCCACGCGCCACTGCCGAGCTTGTGCAAAGTAACGTTTTCATGCGCCTGACCGGAGTAGCGGCTGATTAAATGCAGTTGCGAAACAGGCACATAAAGCTGCGCTTCGCCTGCGTATTCAAGCAACATCATTTCGTTGGTTTCATCGCCCAAGTCCATTGTGACCAAGCCCATATATCGGCCGATGCCGTGTTCTTCGTGTACAACAGGATCGCCGATATTGATTTCGGCAAGGTCGCGCAACAGGCCGTCTGAAACGGCGGCGTGTTTTTTACGATGATGTTTGCGCGAGCGGGCAACATATTGATAAAGATCGGATTCGGTAATAACCGCGATGTTTTGATCTTCTAATTTAAACCCGTAAGCTAACGGCGCCACTGTGATCATCAGCGGTTCATGTGCCGACAAAAAGCCCTGCCAGTCGGACACGCTTTTGGCTTTCAAACCGTTTTGCTGCAAAAAACCGAGCATGGTTTCGCGCCGTCCCAAACTTTCGGCACACAGCAAAACCCGTCCGTCAAAGGCCGTCTGAAAATCCTTCAGTGCCTGCAACGGCTCATCGGACTGGCGGTTGACGGCAAGATCGGGCAAGGTGTGTTCTTTGCCGGAAACATCGGGCAGCACTTGTCCGTAGTTTTTCAGACGGCCTGCGAACACATCGGCAGAGAGATACAAATACTGTGGAAGCAAAGGCGGATAGGTTTCATCGCCCTGCGCCATGGCGTAACGCGATTTGACGTCGCTCCAAAAACGGTTTGCCTCGGCGTGAACATCGCCCAAAGAGACAAACAGCGCATCCTCGCCGATATAGTCAAACAGCGTTTCCAGCTCGTTTTCAAAAAACAGCGGCAGATAATATTCCACGCCCGCGCCGAAATGGCCGTTGCTGACGGCTTTGTACACGGCGGCATCGTTCGGATTGCCATCGACTTCCTCGCGGAAGCGGCTGCGGAAAATCTTTTGCGCCTCGCTATCGGTGGGGAACTCGTGCGCCGGCAGCAGGCGGATTTCGGAAACGGGGGAAATGGTGCGCTGCGTTTCGGTGTCAAAAGTTTTGATGCTGTCGATTTCATCGTCGAACAAATCGATGCGGTACGGCATTTCGCTGCCCATCGGGAACAAATCGACAATGCCGCCGCGCACGGCAAACTCGCCCGCCGCGACAACATGGGAAACATGGTTGTAGCCCGCATCCACCAAATCGGTTTTCAGACGGCCTATATCCAAAGTCTGCCCCGTTTTCAGCCAAAACGTGCGCCCCGCCAGAAACGGCACGGGTGGCAGCTTCTGCATCGCCGTGGCAACCGGCACAAACAACACGTCCGCCGCGCCGCTTTTAATCTGCCACAACGCAGACAAGCGTTCCGACACCAAATCCTGATGCGGCGAAAACCGCTCGTAAGGCAGCGTTTCCCAGTCCGGCAGGAACACCGCCGTGTCGTGCGGACGGAAAAACAGCCAGGCCGTCTGAAGGCGTAGCGCCTGTTCCGCATCTTGAGTCAAGACAACCTTGAGCTGCTTATGCGGCAGATAACGCGCCAAAGCCAAGGGCAGCGAGCCTTGAGACAGATTGAGCCAACGGGATTTTTCACGGGGTTTGGGAATCGGATAGGTCATGACAAAACAGTTTGTAATAAGTAAATACAAGCACCATAGGCCGTCTGAAAAATTTTCAGACGGCCTTTAGCGATCAAATCAATTTTCAATTTTACTGGATACAGGTTTAAAAGAATATAAGGCCTTACAATCAGACGGCCACGCCTGCCAGTTTTCCAATAAATCCGGTTATCACCAATGCCGCAACGCCCCATAAACACACGCGCAAAACGGCAGGAACAACAGGCGCGCCACCAAGTTTAGCGGAGACATAGCCCAGTCCGGCCAATCCGCACAAAGTGGAAACTGCCAAGGCCGGAACAATGGCGGTAGAAGCCGTCAATGCGACCAGTAAAGGCAAAATCGCTCCGGCACAAAATGAAGCGGCAGAAGCCAGCGCGGCCTGCATGGGTTGGGCGGCAGAAGCTTCGGTAATGCCGATCTCATCACGCGCATGGGCGGCGAGTGCATCGTGTTCCATCAAGGCTTTGGCCACCTCTGCGGCGAGTGGGTCGGACAAACCGCGGCGGCGGTAAATTTCCGTCAGCTCTTCCAACTCCGCATCAGGATTATTTGCCAATTCGTGGCGTTCTTTGTGCAAATCGGCTTTTTCCGTATCCGATTGGCTGGACACGGAAACGTACTCCCCCGCCGCCATTGACACTGCGCCTCCGATCAGTGCCGAAACACCGGTCAACAGCAGGGTTTGGAAATCTGGCGTGGCAGCGGCTACGCCCGTCAACAGCGAGGCAGTGGAAATCAGGCCGTCATTGGCACCCAATACGCTTGCCCGAAGCCAGTTGTTACGGTCGCTGAAATGGCGTTCGCTGTGGTGTGAATACATATATGCTCCGATAAATTGGCTGTTTCCAGATGATGATAACATTGTATTGTTTTTTGAAATCAATGTCAGTTTATCCCTTCAAATCAAGCATTCTTAAATCTTTCTAGTGCCATTTCAAACCATAAAAACCAACACTCCTCTTTGGATTTTTTCAGACGGCCTGAACGCTTTTACAAGCAAATTTATTGTTCCAAGTCATGGCATTATCACAAGGCAGTTTTGTGCTGCTTGGTTTATCGGCTTAAAGATGCTATCTTTATGAATCTTTCCACTCCTCAATCCATTGAAAGGATGTATCATGGCCGAAGAAAACAAAATCAAAGTAAACGATTTGCCTGAAGATAAAAAAGAGCAAACCGAAGAAACCGAGCTGCCCGTTATCAACAACGAAGAAAAACGCGGCGGTCATGGCGAAGGCGGTTGCTGCGGCGCATGCGGCGGCTAATCTTCCCGACAAAGCCCCCAAGGCCGTCTGAAAAGTCTTACTTTTCAGACGGCCTTTTCCTTTCTAAACAATTACAGGTAAATCAATGAAAGGATGCGGGAGAAGAATTTAAACCCAACCGCGTTTGTGCTACATTCACATCTTTACAAACCACAACAATCTGCACACGCAGACACACAAGGAAGAAAAAAATGTTTTGGTATATCGTTGGTTTTTTCGCCTTCATCGTTTCCCTGCTTTCCCTTTGGGTCAATGCCAGCGCATTCGGCATGGAAGAGGATGGCACGCCGCAATCCGAATATGAAAAAATGTTGGGCTTGGGTGCGAAATTGAAAGATAAAGAGACAGCCGCAAAAGAGCGCGAAGCGGCGCGCTTTCACCCTGACGATTAAGCCTTACCGACTGGACAATCTTGCCAAACTGGGCTAATGTTCCAAACGCATAACGCACACCAACACAACTATACGAGAAGGTAAGAGAAATGACTGTACGAATCGAACACGATTTACTGGGCGACCGCGAAATCCCCGCCGATGTTTATTGGGGTATCCACACGCTGCGCGCCATTGAAAACTTTAAAATTTCCACACAAAAAATTTCCGACGTACCGCAATTTGTCCGCAGCATGGTCATGGTTAAAAAAGCCACCGCGCAAGCCAACGGCGCATTGGGTGCCATCAAGCCAGAAATCGCGGCCGCCATCGAAAAAGCCTGCGATGAAGTATTGGTCAAAGGCCGCTGCCTCGACCAATTCCCGTCCGACGTTTATCAAGGCGGCGCCGGTACTTCGGTCAACATGAATACCAACGAAGTCATTGCCAACCTCGCATTGGAAGTCTTGGGTCACGAAAAAGGCAGCTACGACATCGTCAATCCGATGGACCATGTTAACGCCAGCCAATCCACTAACGACGCCTACCCTACCGGCTTCCGCCTTGCCGTGTATTACAGCATCGGCGAATTGCTCGACAAACTGGCCATCTTGAAAAACGCCTTTGCCGCCAAAGCCGAAGAGTTTAAAGATGTTTTGAAAATGGGCCGCACCCAGCTTCAAGATGCCGTGCCGATGACTGCCGGCCAAGAATTCCAGTCTTTCCAAGTGTTGTTGGAAGAAGAAATCCTCAATCTCGACCGTACCCGCTCCCTGCTGCTTGAAGTCAACCTCGGCGCCACCGCCATCGGTACCGGCGTGAATACGCCTAAAGGCTATGCGGCTTTGGTTGTTGAGAAACTCTCCGAAGTCAGCGGCCTGCCTTGCAAACTGACTGAAAACCTGATCGAAGCGACCTCCGACTGCGGCGCATATGTGATGGTACACGGCGCATTGAAACGCACAGCCGTCAAACTGTCCAAAATCTGTAACGACTTGCGCCTGCTCTCTTCCGGTCCGCGCGCCGGTTTGAAAGAAATCAACCTGCCTGAATTACAGGCCGGTTCTTCTATTATGCCTGCCAAAGTCAATCCCGTGATTCCCGAAGTCGTCAACCAAGTCTGCTTCAAAGTCATCGGCAACGACACCACCATCACTTTCGCAGCCGAAGCAGGTCAGTTGCAGCTGAACGTTATGGAGCCGGTCATCGCCCAATGTATGTTTGAAACTATTTCCCTCTTGGGCAATGCCGCGGTCAACCTGTCCGACAAATGCGTCAAAGGCATTACGGTCAACCGCGAAATCTGCGAACACTACGTCTTCAACTCCATCGGTTTGGTCACTTATCTGAACCCATACATCGGCCACCGCAATGGCGACTTGGTCGGCAAAATCTGCGCCCAAACCGGCAAAGGCGTGCGCGAAGTCGTACTGGAGCGCGGCCTGTTGAGCGAAGAAGAGCTCAACCGCATCCTCTCCCCAGAAAACCTGATTAATCCTCATCTGTAATCAGGATTTGAAATCAAAGGCCGTCTGAAACTTTAAACGTTTAAAGTTTCAGACGGCCTTTCGCATTGATATTGATATTTATCGAATTTTTTTGCGAAATTCAGAATTAAAAGATAGCCTGACCGTCAGGTTTGATTTAACATGGTGTTGCCCCAGCCTGTTTCTTCCTTAAGGTTATGCCGGTAATGATGCCTCAAAAGGAACCGGATATTGGAATAACATCTTCATTTATTAGGAAAACCAGATGAATCAAATTACACGCGAACAAATGCTGCAAGTATTCGAAAATCGCTGCTCCACCCGTTATTACGATCCCAATAAAAAAATCAGCCAAGAAGATTTTGCAGCAATTTTAGAATTTGCCCGCCTCTCGCCCAGCTCTGTCGGCTCCGAACCATGGAAATTCTTGGTGATTCAAAACAAAGCCCTGCGTGAGAAAATCAAGCCTTTCAGCTGGGGGATGCAATCCCAACTGGACGACTGCAGCCATCTGGTGATTATCCTTGCCAAGAAAAATGCCCGTTACGACACCCCTTTCTTCCGCAGTGTTGCCGAACGCAGGGGCCTGCAAGGAGAGCAGCTGGAAAAAGCATTGGCAAGATACAAAAGCTTCCAAGAAACCGACATTAAAATTGCCGACGACCAACGCGCACTCTTCGACTGGAGCGGCAAGCAGACCTATATTGCTTTGGCCAATATGCTCACGGGCGCAGCGGCCATCGGCATCGATTCCTGCCCAATCGAAGGCTTCAACTACGACAAAATGAACGAAGTATTGGCGGCAGAAGGCCTGTTTGATGCCAACGAATGGGGTGTATCCGTAGCGGCAACATTCGGCTATCGCGCCAAAGAAATCACTAAAAAATCACGCAAACCGATTGATGAAATGGTGACTTGGGTCGAATAAGCAGTTTGTATTCTCAGGGCGGCAAATGTCGCCCTTTTACTTTTCTAAAAAAGTGAAGCAAATTCCGTAACAACAAATACTTCTAAATTTAAAATCAGAAGGCCGTCTGAAACCATGTGTCAGAAATCCTAGATTTCATTTCACACCGTTTCAGACGGCCTGATTTAATACGCTTCTACTTAAAACGATACTTTCAAACTGCCGTAGAAGGCACGGCCATGTTCGTTGTATGTTTGTGTACCGGCAGTCGTGCGGTACAGTTTTTTGTCAAACAGATTGCTGATACCGCCACGGACGGCCACGCGTTTGTTCCAGTTGTAGCCTGCGTTGATGCCCCAAATGCCGTAAGAACCGACTTGGGTTTGGTTGCGCTCGGAAGTTAAAGGCGTGATACCTGAACGTAGATTACCGTCTCGTTCCAGTATATTAATCGCTACGCCGCGCGGTTTAGTACGGCCGTAGTGGGTAAAGGTCAGGTTGGCATCGAAGCGTTCGTTCGGCGTCCAAGACAATGTGCTGTTGATGGTGTGTTTCGGCACCAAAGACAATGGATTGCCTTGATAATCTTCAGATTTGTGCATATAAGTGAAATTGTTGCTCCACTTGAGTGTGTCATGCAACGGAATCACCAAGTTGCCTTCGATACCCGAAATAGTCGCTTTCGGCGTATTTTCCCATTGCAGGAGCCAGTTGCCGATATTACTAGTGGCAATAAGCTGGTCGCCGATCACGATTTTATTGCGGTACGCGTTGTGGAAATAAGTCGCGGAAGCCTGCCAGCCATTTTTGTTAAACTCAAGACCAATCTCTTTATTGATACTGGTTTCAGGTTTCAAATTGCTGTTGCCCATGTAGAAACAGCTGACAGTGTTCGGCGCATTGAGCGGACAGCCCTGACCGCGTGTGTACAGGATAAAGTCAGAACTAGCTTGATACAGATTTGGCGCTTTGTACGCACGGGCAACACCGCCTTTAACCAACCAGTTTTCGCCGATTTGATGCGAGAAGTTCAAAGCCGGACTCCAATTGCTGCCGCTGGCACTGTTATGGTCGAAACGGATAGCCGGAATCAGATGGGTTTTGTCGGTCAACGAAATATTGTCTTCAACGTAGGCCGCCCAGTTGCGTTGTGAAGTTTTACCGCTACGATGTTCCGATACGCCGGGGAAGGTGTTGACAATTACACGTTGCGGTTGACCAGGACGACCGGGAATAATATCTGTCAGACTTTGCGAGTTAGATGTAGGATCATCTAACTTACTGTCAGTAAATTCTGCGCCGACCGTCATTACATTATCAACACCGAGTTTAAACGGAATATTCGCTTCGCTGCTGAAACGTAAGTTTTTCAGACGGCTTTGAACAAAATCCAAGCCTGTATAGCTGCCTTCCGGACCGCCGGTCAAATATTCAGGCAAGTGGCTATTGACTGTACGCTCATAACTGATCACGTTTTTGGTATCGCCCCATTCCCATGCACCGTCATGCGTTAAAGAATAAGCGGAACGGTATAAGCGGGCGGTTTCGGCTTTACTGTCGGCCAAAGAATTGACTAAAGCAGAACGCGGATTGCTGTTTTGCGTATCGCCGTTGTAGATATTGCCCTGACGGCTGTAACTGCTGTCTAAAATCAGCGTTTGCGCAGGGCTGATTTTCCATTGCAGGCGGCCTGCAATGTCTTTATTGCGTACGCCTTCGACACCGGCCGCGCTGTCATTGCCGTGCCCAGCATTAATATCGGCCGCATCTGCATCCGTTTTATTCAGATTGCCGTAAATGCGGAAGCCCAAAGTATCTTGGATAATCGGACCGCTCAAATTAAAGCCGATACGGCGGGTTGCGCCCTCTTTGCTGTCTTGCGGTTGATTGGCGTAAAGATTGACTTGGCCTTTAAATTCTTTAGACACTTTTTTGGTGACAATATTGACCACGCCGCCCATCGCGCCCGAGCCGTAACGTGTTGCCGCCGGACCGCGCAAAACAGTAATGGATTCAATTTCCTCAACCGGCACCCAGTTGCTGTCGCCGCGCGTATTGCGTTCACCGCGCATACTGATACGCTCGGACTGGCGCGAATTAACTGGCTTGCCGTCAATCAAAATCAAAGTGTTTTCAGGACCCATACCGCGCAAGTCGATTTGGCGTTTGTTGCCACGCTGACCTGTTGCCGTATTGCCGGTCAGATTGACACCGGGCATGGTGCGGACAAATTCGGAAATATCGTTGACTGCGGGACGCTTGTCGATGTCGTCTTTCGAAATACGCGATACGCCGAGCGACTGTTGCAGTTGCTTCTCGGCAGTAACGTAAACGGTATCGACTTCAGCCTGCTCAACTGCTTTCTCTTCAGCTGCGTGTGAGAATGCACTAATTAACGCCAAAGGCAAAATGGCGAGTGTGAATGTTTTCATTGCATCGTTTCTCTTTAACTTTGTTTGTTAAAAATCAAAATAAAAATTATTCGAGATTTTAAATAAACTTAACAGAGTTTTCAATGCAATTAAGAGTGATTTACAATTATTCGTTAAATTAAGCCAATAAAAATAACCAAATGCCTAATAATTAAAAAGGCCGTCTGAACCGGCATGAAAGGGAATCTGAGATTTCCATCATACCGTTCAGACGGCCTTATTCAAATTTTAATTATTTGCCTGCTGCTTTTTGCAGAAGAGCATACAATTCGTCTTTGAGTTTGAGTTTGGCTTTTTTCAGCTCCTCGATTTCTTCGGAGCCGCTGGTTACCACGTTATTCACCAAACCGGTAATTTTATCGTCCAGCTCGTTGTGCTCCTCAAACAAACGGGCAAAGTGTGCATCCTCTTGTTTCAGTTTAGAAATCAGATCGCGATATTCTGGAAACATTTTGTTTTCCTCTCTTGTTAATTAAATAAAAAAGTACTGCTGCCAAAAACTAGGACGAATTAATCTTTAGCTTCATTATAACAAACACGGGCGTTTTATCCAGTCTTTTTTAAGTCGAAACTGTTTTACATCAAAATTAATAATATCAACATAAGTTAGCGCCAAAATAGAAAGAAACGGCTTTATAGACGGCTTGCCGACTTGGGCATACAATCGGGCTTATGCGTTTACACAATGGCCGAACCACCCTATTCCGTCACATCAACGGCATGGACGGACAATTTATCCTGCTTGAAAACCATCCTTCATGGATGCCGGTCAATGATGCCGATTTCAACCATGCTGCCCCCTTGCCCGACGGTTTGTCCGTGCACGAAGAATCATTTTATCCATTTGAAAAAATAGATACCGCCGAATCGACAGACAATATCAAAATCTTCAGCGAAGAAGCTCTACGGCTGGAGAAAGAACGCTTAAATGCGGTAGCCTTAGTAGAACTGGCAAAAAATCTTAAAGCCGCCCAAGCCGAAGCCGACTTAGCCGCGCTTCTGGAAAAAATGGATTTTCATTTAAAACAAGATGATATTTTCAAATAAACCCTTCAATTTCAGACCGTCTGAAACCAAACACCCGACACAATTGTTGACAATGCAAGAAAAATAGTTCATCTTGAACCAATCCGCAGCACTCCATCCTATATTTTCAGCCCATCACAAAGGAATCGAGAACATGTTTTCAAAAAGCGTTACCCTCGCACAATATGACCCCGATTTGGCAGCAGCCATCGCCCAAGAAGACAAGCGCCAGCAAGACCACGTCGAGCTGATCGCCTCTGAAAACTACGTCAGCTGTGCCGTTATGGAAGCCCAAGGTTCGCAATTGACCAACAAATACGCTGAAGGCTATCCTGGCAAACGCTACTACGGCGGCTGCGAATACGTTGATATTGTCGAACAATTGGCGATTGACCGCGCTAAAGAGTTGTTTGGCGCAGAATATGTCAATGTCCAACCGCACTCTGGCTCGCAAGCCAACCAAGCCGTGTACGCTTCTGTTTTGAAACCGGGCGACACCATTTTGGGCATGTCTCTGGCACACGGCGGCCACTTGACCCACGGTGCCAGCGTCAATATTTCGGGCAAACTCTACAACGCCATTACTTATGGTTTGGATGAAAACGAAGTTCTGGATTATGCCGAAGTAGAACGCTTGGCTCTTGAACATAAACCCAAAATGATTGTGGCTGGTGCATCTGCCTATGCGTTGCAAATCGACTGGGCAAAATTCCGCGAAATCGCCGATAAAGTCGGCGCATACCTTTTTGTCGACATGGCGCACTATGCGGGTCTGATTGCCGGCGGCGAATATCCTAACCCGGTGCCATTCTGCGACTTCGTGACCACCACCACCCACAAAACCCTGCGCGGTCCTCGCGGCGGTGTGATTTTGTGCCGTGACAATACCCACGAAAAAGCGCTGAACTCTTCCATCTTCCCAAGTCTGCAAGGCGGTCCGCTGATGCACGTTATTGCTGCCAAAGCCGTAGCGTTTAAAGAAGCGTTGCAACCTGAGTTCAAACAATACGCAAAACAAGTGAAAATCAATGCTGCCGCTATGGCGGAAGAGTTGGTTAAACGTGGTTTGCGCATCGTTTCCGGCCATACCGAAAGCCACGTTTTCCTCGTTGACCTGCAACCGATGAAAATCACCGGCAAAGCCGCCGAAGCCGCTTTGGGCAAAGCTCATATCACTGTCAACAAAAACGCCATCCCGAATGATCCGGAAAAACCATTCGTTACCTCCGGCATCCGCATCGGCTCCGCCGCCATGACCACACGCGGCTTTAACGAAGCCGACGCGCGCGTATTGGCAAACTTGGTTGCCGACGTATTGGCCAACCCTGAAGACGAAGCCAATCTCGCCAAAGTCCGCGAACAAGTGACTGCTTTGTGCGATAAATATCCGGTTTACGGCGCATAAACATTTTGCCTTGGATAAAATAACAGGCCGTCTGAAACTTCAGACGGCCTTTTTTTATTGCAACTTTTCTTTTAAATTTCAAAACTGTTTGTTTCGCTAACTTTGCGTATCATGCCTGCCGCGACAGTATAGTTAGTGGCTTCGTCAATCAAAATAAACGCGCCTTGTGCATGGTTGTCTTCGTATGCGGCAGCAGCAAGCGGCTGCTGGGTTTTGAAGCTGACGCTGCCGATGTCGTTGAGCTTGAGCGTTTCGGCGGATTCGACGCGGCTGAGGGTGTTCACGTCCCAAACGTAGGCAATTTCGCTGATTTTTACGGGCGTGGTTTGGGTAGTGTGTTTCAACAAATATTTGCGGCGCAGATTGAGCGGAATATCGTCAAACCAGCAAAGCGCGGCTTGAAATTGTTGTTCGGGAACAATGGCGCTGTCGGCTGAAACAATGCTGTTGCCGCGTGAAATATCGATGTCGGTATCCAAAACGACAGTCAACACTTCCCCTGCCTCGGCAGATTCGGTTTTACCGTTGGCATTATAGATTTCGGCAACTTTGGCAACATGGCCGCTGGGTAAAACTTTAACTTCATCGCCCACTTTCAGACGGCCTGCTTCCAATCTGCCTTGATAGCCGCGGAAGTCGTCACTGCTGCTGCCGTCTTGGCGCGCCACGCGTTGTACGGGAAAGTGCGCGGCTTGGTCGACGGCATTTTGACGGTTGACGGGCAGGCTTTCGAGCAAAGGCAAAAGCGGCAAACCTTGATACCATGGGGTTTGGCTGCTGGCATTAACGATATTGTCGCCTTTTAATGCGCTGATGGGCAGGAAGTGTATTTGGGCTTGGAGGCCGATTTGTTCCACCAGTTTGCGATAAGCCTCGGTAATGGCTTGATATTTGGCTTCGTCAAAGTCGAGCAGGTCGAGTTTGTTAACGGCGACGATGATGTTGGGGCAGCCCAGAAGTTTCAGAATCGCGCTGTGGCGTTTGGTTTGGGGCAGGAGGACAGGCTCGCTGCCTGAAAAATTGACGCGCGTGGCATCGACCAAAATAATGGCTGCATCGGCAGTCGATGCGCCGGTAACCATATTACGCGTGTATTGTTCGTGTCCCGGCGTATCGGCAATGATGAATTTGCGTTTGGGCGTGGCGAAATAACGGTAGGCCACGTCAATGGTAATGCCTTGTTCGCGCTCGGCGGCAAGGCCGTCTGTCAGGCTGGCGAAGTCGGGCGTTTCGCCGTTTTCGGCAGCACGGTTAAGCTTGTCGATCTGGTCGGTCAGTAAGGTTTTGCTGTCGTAGAGCAGGCGGCCGATGAGGGTGGATTTGCCGTCATCGACGCTGCCGGCAGTGATGAAGCGTAAAAGCGGAGCGGAAGCTGCAGTCATGATTCTTTCCCATTTCTCGTGATTTCTCAAACTGACTGCTACTTTAAACAGGCCGTCTGAAAATGGGAAAGAATGTTTGGTTGTTAAAAAAGCTGTTTTCGTTATATCCCGAAGCTATGGGATATTGCCTCACGCCATCTGTTTTCTCCGGGTCGCCAACCAACACACAATCGATCCTAAGCACACCATTCCCGCACCCTGCCAAAACGTCATGGACAAAGGCGCGCTGATCAAAAACGAGGACACTACCGCAGACAATACCGGAATGAAATAAGATGCGCCTGCCAATACGGTCAGATTGCCGCGCGAAATACCGATATTCCACACCGCATAGCCCAACCCCATGCAAGATGCGGCGGCAACGGCATAGCCGAGCGATACGGAATCAAAACTCAACGTATCCGCGCCGCTGAGAAAATACTCTATCCACAACAGTATCGACACCAGCGCAAAGAAGAAACCGACGCTGCTGCCTTCCGCTTTCACGCGCGCCGTCAGCGTACAATATGCCGCCCAAAACACTGCGTCCGCAAATGCCATGATGTAGCCGCCGGGATTGGTGCGGACATTGTGGTAAATGCCGGAAATCGACAAGCCGACGTCGCCGCCCAATACAGTGGCAATCCCCAAAAATGACAGCACAAAGCCGATGACTATCCACCATTTTGACGGCTGTTTGTTGAAATATACCGCTCCGACAATGGTAAACGTCGGCCACAAATAATTGACCATGCCGATTTCCACCGCCTGTCTCGCGTTTTGCGCAAAACCGACCGAGAGCGACAAACACAGTTCGCAGCCGACAAAAAACACGCTCGCCCAAAACAGATAGCTGCGGTTGTAATTACGCAAATGCGGCCGGCCGAAAATCAGCCAAATCAATACGGTGGACAGGGTGTACATCATTGCCGCGCCGCCCACTGCCCCCATATGCAGGCTCAAAGAGCGTATCAGAGAAATGACGAAGCTCCACAAAGCAACGGCAAGCAGCCCGATGGCAGTGGCTTGTTTAGAGGAGATGTTTTGAGATAAGAAATGAATCATGGCGTATGTGCTGAAGATGGTTTTATTAGGTTTATCGTAGTTTGAATATATCGTTTCTACATTAATTATTTTAACGGTTTCAAGGCCGTCTGAAAATGATTGTTTCAGACGGCCCTCCATTTGCAATTAGTCCTAAACATGACTATAATCCGCATCCAATTAGTCAATATTGAGACCAATTTATAAATCAGCTCGACCAACTCGGCATGCGTATCAGCCACATAGACAGCGCATTTGACCAATGGATTAAACAGCAAAACACCAACTACAATACCTTCGCCGTTCTCTACACCTTGGCCACCGAAGGCAGCCGCACTCAAAAACACATAGGCGAAGAATGGAGCCTGCCCAAGCAAACCGTTTCCGGCACATGCAAAACGCTGGCGGAACAAGGCTTGCTGACATTTCACGAAAGCGAACAAGACAAACGCGAACGCTTATTGTCGCTGACCGAGCAAGGCAAAGAATCCGCCGCACCATTGGTGCAAAACATGCAGGAATTCAGCAAACGAATTTTTACCGCCTTCGGTGAAAAACGTGCAGCCCGACTGTTTGCCGATTTGGACGCGTTGGCCGAATTAATGGCGCAAACCCTCAATACTAAATAAGGAAGGAGGGCAACCATGTGGAAAATGTTGAAACACATCGGTCAAACACACCGCCGCAAACTCATCACAACCTTCTCTCTCGTCGGCTTGGATAATCTGCTCTTGCTGGTATATCCCGTGTTTGGAGGCTGGGCGATTAATGCCGTTATGGAAGGCAACGTCTGGCAGGCAATGTTGTATGGTGTGGTGGTCTTATTAATGTGGATAATCGGCGCCGCCCGAAGGATAGCCGATACGCGTACATTTACCAAAATCTATACTGAAATAGCCGTCCCGGTCGTTTTGGAACAGCGCAAGCGAGAAGTACCGCATTCCGCCATTACCGCACGCGTTGCCCTATCGCGCGAGTTTGTCAGTTTTTTTGAAGAACACCTGCCCATCGCTGCTACTTCGCTGGTCTCCATCTTCGGTGCATGTATGATGTTGCTGATATTGGAATTTTGGGTGGGCGTATTGGCTGTCGCGATACTTGCCCTGTTTTTATGGTTGCTGCCGCGTTTTGCCGCCATCAGCGAAAACCTATATTTCCATTTAAACAATCGGTTTGAACGCGACAACCACCTTATCCGCGACGGCAACGAGCATCAGCTCTACCGCCACTATGGCTGGTTTGCCAAACTACGCGTGCTGATTTCCAACCGCGAAGCCTTAGGCTATCTCAGTATCGGCATGGCGATGAGCGTATTGTTCGGCTTCGCCTTTATACACATGACGCTTAAAGGCTACGGAAGCGCCGGCCATATCTATTCCGTCAGCACTTATTTATGGATGTTTGCAATGAGCTTGGACGATGTACCGCGCTTGGTCGAACAATACTCCAATCTAAAAGATATCGGACAACGCGTTGAACTCTCGGAAGAAAACAATCTTTCTAAGGCC
Organism: Neisseria sp. P0006.S004; assembly: GCF_051963015.1. Taxonomy (NCBI): domain Bacteria; kingdom Pseudomonadati; phylum Pseudomonadota; class Betaproteobacteria; order Neisseriales; family Neisseriaceae; genus Neisseria; species Neisseria sp. P0006.S004. The sequence goes on from NZ_JBQCUS010000003.1 coordinate 225,960, forward strand.
GTCTGAAACCTTAACACACTATCAGGACATATTATGAGTTGGTTTTATTTAATCTTAGCCGGTATGCTGGAAATCGGCTGGCCATTGGGCTTGAAGCTGGCACAACAGGAAGGCTACCGCTGGCATGGCTTTGCCGCCGCGCTTGCCTGCATCGTCGGCAGCGGATACTTCCTTTACCTTGCCCAAAAAAGTATTCCGATGGGTACAGCCTACGCCGTCTGGACAGGCATAGGCGCGGCAGGGGCTTTTTTGGTAGGCGTTGTATTTTTCAACGATGCTGCCAACTTCGGCCGCTGGCTTGGCGCATTTCTCATCATCTCCGGCGTCGTAGTGATGAAACTCTCCAGCGGAAACTGAAAATCTCGTTTCTATCCAATCCAAGGCCGTCTGAACAGGTATGCTCAGACGGCCTAATACCTTCCCGAATATAACGAAATCATCTTAAATTAAAACCAAGCATTCTTTCCTTTTTTCAGACGGCCTGTTTAAAGTGGCGACTGTCCATTATTCAAACAATCGGTTATAGCCGTCCAATAAAGGAATCCAAATGAGCCAAGCCAATCCGCTTCCCCCCGAACTCTCCGTCCAACTCTCCACACTATCCCCCACCCAACTTGCCTGGCTCTCCGGCTATTGCTGGGCGCAAAGCCAAGGCGTATCCGGTATAGTAGCCGAACCATCTGCCCTGCAAACGGCCGCTTCGGCAGTCAGCCGCCGCGTGTTAGTCCTCTCCGCCTCCCAAACCGGCAATGCCCGCAGCGTTGCCGAATCCCTACACGCCAAACTTCAAGCCGCCGGCGTAGAAGCCCGCCTCAGCAGCGCAGGCGATTTCAAAAGCAAAACCCTGCCCGACGAAGACATCGTCCTTTTGGTTACCTCCACCCAAGGCGAAGGCGAACCGCCCGAAGAAGCCCTACCCTTGTACAAATTCATCTACGGCAAAAAGAAACCTGATCTCAGCAAACTGACCTTTGCCGTCTTGGGCCTTGGCGATTCCTCCTATCCCAACTTCTGCCAAGCAGGCAAAGACTTTGATGCCAAATTTGCCGAACTGGGTGCAGGCCGTCTGAACGACTTGGGCATTTGCGACTTAGAATTCCAGGCCGATGCCGACGCATGGATTGCCGCCGTCGTACCCAAAGTGGCTGAGTTAACCGCCCAAGCAACAAGTCCAAGTACAACCGCTGCACCAAACAGCTCAGCCACACCAAGCAACGATGCCATCTACACCAAAGAAAACCCCTACATAGCCACCCTATCCGTGCGCCAAAAAATCACCTCGCGCGACGCGGAAAAAGACGTCGAACACATCGAAATCGATCTCAGCGGCTCAGGTTTGTATTATCAGGCAGGCGACGCGCTCGGCGTATGGCCGCTTAATTCCGCCGACCTCGTTCAAGAAATCCTCGACCTCAACCAACTGAACGGCAACGAAACCGTCCAACTTTCAGACGGCCGCGAAACCGACATCCGCACCGCCCTGACCGAATCCGCAGACATCACCCAAAACACACCGGCATTCGTCCAACAATACGCCGAATTAACAAACAACGAGGAACTCAAAACCATAGTTGCAGATAAAGCCCAACTGGATGCCTACCTCGCCGCCACACCGCCCGTAGGCGTACTTGCCGCCTATCCGCACCCACTGGACGCACAAAACCTATACAGCCTATTCCGCCCACAAACCCCGCGCCTTTACTCCATCGCCTCCGCACAAGACGAAGTCGGTGAAGAAGTCCACCTCACCATCGGAGTCGTTCGTTTCGACCACCACGACCACACCTACACCGGCGCAGCATCCGGCTACTTGGGCGAACGCCTCGAAGAAGGCAGCGAAATCCGCGTCTTTATCGAACCCAACCCCAACTTCCGCCTGCCACAAAACGGCGATACCCCCATCATCATGATCGGCGCAGGCACAGGTGTTGCCCCCTTCCGCTCCTTTATGCAACAACGCGCAGTCAATGGCGACAGCGGCAAAAACTGGCTCTTCTTCGGCAACCAACGCCTGGCCGACGACTTCCTCTACCAACTCGAATGGAGCGATTGGCGCAAAGACGGCCTCCTCACCCGCGCCGACCTCGCATGGAGCCGACAAGGCGAACACAAAGTCTATGTCCAACACAAAATCACCGAACGCGCCGCCGAAGTTTGGAACTGGCTGCAACAAGGCGCACACATCTACGTCTGCGGCGACGCTACACGCATGGCACGCGATGTCGAAAACGCCCTGATCGAAGTCATCGAAACCCAAGGCAAACTCAGCCGCGACGAAGCCGAAGACTACCTCAACGACCTGCGCGAAGACAAACGCTACCAACGCGACGTTTATTGATTGGATAAACAAAAATAAAGGCCGTCTGAAATTCAGTTTTCAGACGGCCTTTTTAAAGAGCCTGCTCGGATTGTTATCAATTCACCCGGTTTTGCATTATAATTGTGCAAATTTGACTCACTCGAAAGAAAATAAATTGGAAGGATTACAACAACTTGTAGATTTATTGGTGGGTTTTATCGATTGGATATTGAAATTACTGGCATTCTTGTTTTAAACTACGTTCCATTCTTTTATACATTAAAGACGTATTTTCATCATGCAAACCGCGCAACGCTCTGCTACTTTCTTCTATTGGTACCACACAAACGTGCGGTACTTTTTTGCGCTTGTCTAAAACAGACCAAATTGAAAATACGCAAATTAGAGCCGCCTCATTTGAGCGGCTTTTTTTATACCCACCATGGCCGCTTAAATCCACCCATTTTTAAGAAATAAGGAATACAGCCATGACTGCCTCAACTAAAATCCACAGCCAAACACAAATGTTACACACCTGCCGCATGGTCGTTGACAGCAACAGCCACCACAGCATGCTCAACATGCACACTTTGCCTGATTCGCCTGACAGCCTCATCAGCGAAGCCCTGATTCCGCAAGTACGCACCATCGCGACCTTGATTGCCGCAGAGCGCCACGACTTCAATCAAAGCAGCCCCAACGTTTTTACTGATGAAGCGGACTTCTTTGCGGCGCGTATTTTGGTTTTGGGCGTACGCCGTTTCCATTTGGACATTACCCTGCTACCTATGCTCAAGACTGCCAACAAACGCGCCGAAGCTTTCGCCAAACGCCATCATATGCCCTTCTCTCCCGCTGAAATGCAAATGTCCCTGCACACCCGCCGCCCTGCCAACCTGCTGATTATCGAAACCGAACACGAAATGCCTGCGCTGGGCAATCTGGCTGCCAACAGCCGTGCATTTGCAGCGCAACTTTCCAATATTATTTTGTAAAACCACTTGAAAAACAGGGAAATGGTTTAATATTAGGCGAACACACTCCGCCGAAATCTCGGCAAAGACAAACTTCTCTCAGGAAAAAAAATGAAAAAACTGATTGCCTTAGCCGCCCTTTCCACTTTTGCCCTCGCTGCCTGCAAAGACAATACCCAGGCGCAGCTTGAGCAGCAACAAAAACAAATCGAAGCATTACAACAACAGTTGGCACAACAAAACGGCCAACAAGAAGACAATACGGTTTACCAGCTTACGCCTGAAGCCGTGAAAGACACCATTCCTGCCGAAGCACAAGCCAACGGCAACAACGGCCACCCGGTAACCGGTACAGACGGCCAACAATACATCTACGACCAATCCACCGGCAGCTGGCTGCTGCAAAGCTTGATAGGTACTGCAGCCGGTGCATTTATCGGCAACACATTGGCCAATAAATTTACTCAGGCGCGCAATCAAAACAGCCCGATTGCCCGTCAAGCCCGTACCAACTATTATCAAACCGCACGTCCAAACGGACGCACCAGCCAACAGCTGAATACGCGCACCCTGCGTGCCCAGCAACAAAACGCTCAACAGCAACAGCGTTACCGCGAAACCGCGCGTCAGCCTTCCAACTACCGCCGCCCCAGCATGGGTCGGGGCTTTGGCCGCCGTCGCTGATTCGGTTTATACCCCATCTTTGATATAAACTCGCACAATATAAAAGGCCGTCTGAAAATCAGATTTTCAGACGGCCTTTGGTTTTCTTCTATTTTCTTATTGTAGACTTGTGGATCTGTCTGTATGCGTTATGCCCAGAAGTCTCGCGGAGCGTCCAATACAGGTTTGACGATGCTGGTACGGATGGCGAAATCGCCAAAACCTTCATCATCCAAACGGTTTCGAGACCAATCTGCCACCCAGTCTTCGACAATTTCAAGGATTTCAGGTTCGGTAATGTTTTCTTTAAACAGGCGCGGAATGCGTGTGCCTTCACGGTTGCCGCCTGCGTAAAGGTTGTAGCGTCCGACGGCTTTACCGACCAAACCGATTTCCGCCAGCATGGCGCGGCCGCAACCGTTGGGGCAACCGGTTACGCGCAAAACGATGTATTCGTCTTCCAAGCCATATTTGGCGAACATTTCGTCGATTTTATCGGAGAATGTCGGCAGGAAACGCTCGGCCTCTGCCATTGCCAGCGGGCAAGTCGGCAAGGCAACGCAGGCCATCGAGTTCTCACGCTGGATGGTAATTGATTTGCTGATTAACCCATGTTCTTTGGCAATTTTATCAATCGTATCTTTCAATTCCGGCGGCACATTGGCAACCACCAGATTTTGGTTGGCAGTCAGACGGAAGTCGCCGGGATGGATTTTGGCAATTTCGCGGATGCCTGTTTTCAACGGTCTGCCGGGATAATCGAGCAGGCGGCCGTTTTCAATAAACAAAGTCAAATGCCAGTTGCCTTCATGCCCTTGTACCCAGCCGATGTGGTCGCCACGGTGGGTGAATTCGTAAGGACGGATGGGTTCAAACTTAATGCCCATGCGCCTTTCAACTTCTTCTTTGAACACATCCACGCCGACGCGTTGCAGCGTATAGCGTGTACGGGCAGCTTTGCGGTCGCTGCGGTTGCCCCAGTCGCGCTGGGTGCTAACGACAGCTTCGGCAGCATTGAGTGTGTATTCAAGCGGAACGAAACCGAATTCGTAAGAAGTGTTCGGATAGGTTTTAGTATTGCCGTGTTCACTGGATAAGCCGCCGCCGACCAATACATTGAAGCCCACCAACTTGCCGTTTTCTGCAATCGCCACAAAACCCAAGTCGTTGGAATGAATGTCCACATCGTTATCGGGCGGAATCACGACGGCAGTTTTGAATTTGCGCGGCAGATAGGTTTTACCCAAAATCGGCTCGACCTCATCGGCAATTTCTTTATTGCGCGGCTCGGGCGGCTCGGTCGAGAACACTTTTTCACCGTCCAGCCAGACATCGGCATATGCCATCGTGCGCGGCAAAAGGTGCATACTGATGCGCGCCGCCCATTCATAGGCTTCTTGGTGCAACGTGCTTTGCACCGGATTGCTGGTACACAACACATTGCGGTTGACATCGCTGGCTGTGGCAATGGAATCCAAACCAAGTTTGTGCAATGCCTGATGCGCCTGTTTTAAATCGGTTTTCAGAATACCGTGGTATTGGAAGGTTTGACGGTTGGTCAGGCGGATGGAGCCGTAAATCGTGTTTTCACCGGCAAATTTGTCAATACCCAGCCACTGCTTCGGCGTAATGATGCCGCCGGGCAAACGGCAACGCAACATCATGTTTTTTAAGGGTTCAAGTTTTTGTTCGGTACGCTCGGCACGAATATCACGGTTGTCCTGTTCGTACATGCCGTGGAAGCGGATAAGCTGAAAGTTGTCGGCAGTAAAGCCGCCGGTAAAGTCGTCTTTCAACTCTTCCTTAATCGTGCCATGTAGATAATCGCTGCGCTCTTTCAAGGCTTCGTTACCGGACAAAGGCGTCTCAGGCAGCTTGGCGCGTGGGTCGGTTGTGGTAGCAGTCATTGAAGCACTCCTTATTTTTGATATAGGCGTTACTTTAATGAGGCCGTCTGAAAATGAGAAAGAATGGTTTGTTTGTTTTAAAGACGATTTTGTTATATTGGTTTGAAACATAAAAAGGCCACCTGAACTTCGCTTTCAGACGGCCTTGATATTGGACGGGACAAACCGATTAGGCTTGTTTGTTCCAACGTTCGATGGATTCTTTGATGACTTGTTTCGCTTCTTCTACATCGCCCCAAGATTCAACTTTAGTGGTACCTGCTTTTTTCAGGTCTTTGTAGTGGTTGAAGTGGAACTCGATTTGTTTGATCAGTTGTTGCGGCAAATCGGCCAAAGTTTTGTAGGCGTTGCCGTTGTTGCGGTCGTCGGCTGGAACGCAGACGATTTTGTCGTCCACTTCGCCGTCGTCAACGAATTTCATCACGCCGATAACGCGTGCTTCCAGGAAAATACCGGTTGCCAAAGGCTGCTCGGTAACCAGCAATACATCCAATTCGTCACCGTCTTCGTCCAAAGTTTGCGGAATGAAGCCGTAGTTGGTCGGCTTGGCGAAAATTGCCGGTTCAACGCGGTCAAGTTGGAAAGCGGCCAGTTTGCGGTTCCATTCGATTTTGTGGTTGCTGCCTGCAGGGATTTCGTTGACAACGTTGATGATGCCGCCGTCCACGTCGCCCGGGGTCAGGATTTTGTTGAAGTCTGCCATGATGGTTTCCTTTGATTTTAAATAGAGTCAAACGGCGAAAGTATAGCAAACCCAAGGCCGTCTGAAAATGTGAAACTGTCGTATTCAGACGGCCTTTTTGGCATTCAGCCTTTTGACCAATTCTAAAATTGCGCGTTTATTGGAAGGGGAAAACACTTTTTCCGCCGCTTCTTCCGCACCAAACCAGCCGTAGGCAACATGTTCGTCCGGTTGCAGGACGATGGGCGTATCGCGCGGAATTTGGGCGGAGAAGATGTGTTCGCGGTTTTCAAAAACGCCTTTGGGATAGCGATGGCGCCAGTGATGATAGATTTCATAAACAGTACTGTCATGCCAGTTTTCCAGCTGTCCGTCTGCCAGGCGGATACCAGTTTCTTCCCACACTTCACGCCATGCGGTTTCTTCGATACGCTCGCCCTCTTCCAAACTGCCGGTAACCGACTGCCAAAAACCTTGCGGCGCCGTGCGTTCAATCAGCAGGATATTGCCGTCTTTATCATGCAAAACGACCAAAGCGGAAACGGGATACTTCAAAGGCTTACCGCTCATGACTTGTCCTTGCCGGTTTGGTTTGGGAGGCTGATTTTTTGTAGTAAGTAAGCCAAAAGCTTTTCCATGTATCACTCAAAAATGGGAAATTGATATTCAGACGGCCTTTGCTAGAAATCCGCAAAGGCCGTCTGAAATTATACCTGATTTAACTGCGCCAGTTTCCGAGACACCAGCTCAGCCGCTTCTTCCGGCGAATTGGCCTTCAAGCCTGCTTCGCCAAAATACGAAATTTTAGGCAAATCACACAAAAACTTATCGACGTCTTGCGCCGTCAAAAAGCGGCCGTGCAAATCAAATCCGACATTTAAAGCACGCCCTTTGATTTCCGCCACCCTGTCATGCAAATGACCGTACAAGTGATACCAGCCCTGATAGCAGCCGTCCCATTCCTGTATCGGATAGTGAAAGAGAACCAGCGTATTCTTAATTTCCGGCAATTTCAGTTTCATATACGGCCGTATGGACGACAGCAGCGGATGGCCGTCATGCTTGGTTTGGCTGCGGAAAAAATCAGCATGCTGCCGAATCACATGATCATGATTGCCGTAAATCAAGTGATGTTGCCCGTTCAAACGCGACAAAACGCGCTCTATCTGCTTATAGTCTTGGGCAAAGGAAAAATCGCCCAAGTTGTACACCGTATCTTCAGGCGTAACGGTTTCATTCCATGTCTGGATTAAAAATTCATCCATCTGCTCCACGTTATCGAACGGTCGAAATTGGGGGCAGAATTTAGCGATGTTTTTATGTGAAAAATGTAGGTCTGATGTGAAGTAGGTTTTGCTCATACCGTGCTTTCTGCGTTGCAGGCTTGAATCGTATCACGCGCGGGCGTATGCTGAGTAATGTTTATTGTGTGCTTCAAGGAGTTTTTATGCGTTTGGTTATTGCTGCGCCGGCCAACGGCGCAATATTGAAAGACGCGCTCAAAGCGCATCTGCAAAACGACCCGCGCGTCAGCAGCTTGGTCGATTTATCCTCGCCAGAAGGAAGCTATCCGCAACTCTCGTTTGCCGCGGCCGAAGAAGTCGCAGCAGGACGCGCCGACCGTGCGCTGTTGATTTGCGGCACAGGCGTGGGTACGGCAATCGCCGCCAATAAAGTGCGCGGCATACGGGCGGCTACGGCGCACGATTTGCTCACGCTCCGCGGATCGGTGGAAAACTATGATGCACAGGTTTTATGTATGGGGCAAAACGTGATTGCCGTGCCGGCCGCTTGGGCATTGGTCGATATCTGGTTGGACTTACGCCACAACACAAGCAGCAGCTATGCACCTAAAGTCGGCGAAATCGAAGCGTACGAGCGCGGAAAATAAATACGCATTGCTTCCTCTATTTTCAGACGGCCTTACAACTGTCTCAAAAATGCTTGGATAAACGCGATTTTATCCAATTCCGGCATAGCATTGAATGCTTCCTGATGCTCGTGGATATAGTCGATTAAAGGATAAAATTCTTCATCAACATGGCGTTTGTCCAGTTTGCGGCCGATGTTGCCTTCGTTGCTTCGCCCCAGAAACTTGGAAATCAAGTAATACGGCGATTTCAGTTTGAACAGCATTTCGCCGGTTTGCGCATCAAATACCATAAAGCCTTCGTGTTCCACGTTTTTCAGACGGCCTTTCAGCTCGCCGAACGTGATGTTTTTCAGCATTTCTGGGCGGCGAACGCCATATTGTTTGCCGATTTCATCCAATTCCGCTTCAGAAAATTGACGGCCGGTCGCCACGTCAATGCAGCCGATTAAGGTTTCGCCCAATTCTTCGCGGATGATGTGCACGTCTTTCGCGTCTGTTATTTCAAACAAAAAAGTATGGTTCGGATATGCGCGGAACAAGGTTTCGTATTGCGCGCAGTGTGCGGCGGTCATGTCCGCAAACGCACTATCAAGCGAACCGGTAGTCGAATACAGCACTTTGCCGTCAAACGCTGCGCCGTGAGACGGATGGTCGTCTGAAAGCGAGACGAAAGTGCAGCAACCGAGGAAGCCGTTCACTTTTACAACCGAGTCCACCAGCTTCTCGTCACTGATTCGTATCGGATAGCGGCTGCCTTTGGCAATACGTTCCGAATAATTGAACACTTTTTTAAACGGGCGCACGATGATTCGATTATGCGCATCGATAATCAAGCCGCGCATTTCCAGCAAAGCATCATCAAAGCGGTTGTTATAGAACACGCTGCGGGCGTATTTCAACACGCGCAATTCGGGATAACGCTTGGATGCTTTGGCTGTAAAGTTACGGCTGCCGTGTTGCAGATAGTGATCAGTCACAAAGGTTTGCTGCGCTTCATCAAACAGCAGCGGCTTATGCTCGACAGCCTGCATCTGTTCGATTTTTTCTAACTGCTCCGCATTTGCCGGTTGCACGGCCTCGATATGGATTTCGTTTGCCACACGGTTTTGGTTCAGCTTGATATACGCCGCCAATACGTCATGCTCTTTCACGCCATGCAGGTTGGGATAGAAATTGTGCAGTCGATAGACCTCTGTTTCAAAACCGCTTTTCTCCGCCTGATCCAATAAATGACGGCAACGCGAAGCTTTTTGGTTGGTATTGGAATTAATGATCAGAATATTTCGATTCGGATTTTGGCGTCCAAGCCTCAAAGTTTCAGTCATCAAGGCATTGCCGCGTTTCTGCGCCTTATCCACCGCTTCGCCCGACCAACGATATTCACCGTATTCATCGGTAATGAACAAATCATTTTCAATACGGACCACTTCCGCATCCGGATACTGCGCTTTAAATTCAGCGGCTTTTTGTTCGGCAAAAGTCGATTTTCCCGAACCTTGATGACCGCGGATTAAGATAAATTTTTGCATTTTGTTTCCTTATTCTTTTTCTCAGCTTGTCCTGAATAAATAGGCCGTCTGAAAAAATATTTCTACCCTTTTTTCAGACGGCCTTAGCTTCAGTTCACAGCTGCCAACGGCGTTTTCTCAATCTCATCTACCCAGAAATCTGTACCCATACCTCGTTCGGCAAAGGAACCAATCAGGGAGAATACTTGGTCGGAGAAGCCGCCGATGTTCAAAATATCCTGACGGTTTCGTGCTTGAGCCTTGGTGTAGGGCTGGATATCCAGACAAACGAGTTTGGCTTCTGGGCAACGGCGTTTCAGAATATCCCACTCTTTCATCAGGCTGGTTGTGGTACCCCATCCTTGGCTGTCATCTGCCCAACTTTCGTTGTCTGATACGATGACGACCAAATCCACGTCGGCTTTTTCACGGTTCAACATGGCGAGCGGTGCGCTGCATGCCGTTCCGCCGCCGCCGACATTAGCGAGTTTTTCGGCGTTGGTCATGATGCTGTCGCGCGGGTTGAGCTTCACGTTTACCGTGATTTGTTCAAACGGTATCACGCGGGCTTGCGGATTGGTACGCAACATGGCGGCGGACACGAGCGCGGCAATATCGATGCAGCGGGTTTTGGTGGTCGCGCTGCCGCGATAGCCGGTAGCCGGGCTGTGCATGGAGCCGGAGACGTCCGGACAAACCATGACTTTGCCTTGGATTACCGGTACGTTTTGTACGGCGGTTTCCATCGCATCTTGCAGGGCTTCACGGATTTCAGACGGCATTTGATTAGATGTTGCCTGATACGCGGTCAGCAATTGGTAAGGCAGGACGCGGGCGCGGGCAATGGCGGTTTCGTCACGCAGTTTTTCTGCCACCATTTTGATGTTTTTGCTTTTCGCAAATACTTCGTGGCGCAGGAAAGTGTTCAGGTTTTGACGAACCTGCTGCCATGAACCGTTACAGGCAATTTGCGCCCAGTCGCCGCTGTTCAAGTCTAAAGCAGTAAGCATTTGGAAAGGAACGTTGGGCAATTCGCCTTCTCGGCTTTGTTTGTAGTCTTCAAAAGCGCGGGTAATGGGCGGCAATGCTTCGCGGTCGTACGGTTTACCAATCAGCCATGCAAACCATGCGGCACGCCATGCTTCACGCGGTTTGGGATGCACCATTTTGACCACGTCCGCCAGCGACGGGGCGTTGCCGATAGCGGCGTTCAACAATTGTTTTTCGGTGGCGGTCAAAAGCCAAGTCTGCATCAGCTTTTTCGGACGGTTGCCGAAAGATTTTCTGCCGACTGCGCCGCTACGGATAATTTGCGCGAAGTTGCGCAACATTTTACCGTTGTCCACTACTTGGTCGAATACACGGGCAAGCATGTTCACGTCTTTTTGCGCCAATACGGCAAGCAACAGCGCAGGCATATCTTTCATAAAACCTTTTTGACGGGCATATACGGCAGTTTTGGCGATAAACTCGGCATCCAGGCTTTCTGCCAACTTCAATACTTGGTCAAGCTGACTTTGGGCATCGGCATAGTAGGTATTGTTCAGACAACCGGTAGCGGCAAGCTGTGCCAGCTGTTGTTTAGGGGTCAGCGTGTAGGCGATGCCGCCAGCTTCATTATGGGTATCGGTTTTAGTAAAACGGTTTTTAATCGATTGAAACAAGGTAGTATTAGCCATTTTCATTTTCTTTCATATTGTTGGTTTGAGGCCGCCTGAACTTGTTTTAGCTTTGTTTTTCAGACGGCCTTGAATGGGTGGCAGTGTGGCGGCTAAAGATGAAGAGAAGCGTTTTTAACTGAAAGCTAATGTATTCTCTTCCGGGCATCCGCCTACTGCCGTAGGGCGACCAGTTTAATTAGGATCATTCAGGTTTGTAGCAAGAAAGGAATGTAATCCTAATGGCATTCGCCCATAAGGGGTGGCACATTGGGCAACAAAGAGTGGAGAAATTTTTACGCGCTCTATCCACTGAGCTACTCTGCCATAGTTGGCGGCAGAGACGGGACTCGAACCCGCGACCTCGCGCTTAGCAGGCTGTAATTCCTTCGGCATTTGCCGTTTGCACCAAAAACAGTTTTTATATCTGCCTGCCTGAATATTTCAGACGGCGGCAACGTAGCGGATAAACATGAAGAGAAACGGTTTTAACGTAAAAGGTTAATGTACCTTCTCCGAGCATCCGCCTGCTGCCGTAAAAGTAATATGGCACGCAACAAGTTTTTAAGGGAAACATGCCTTTACTCTACCAACTGAGCTACTCTGCTATTTTGGATAACAGAGACAGGACTCGAACCTGTGACACAAGGGTATCCATGTTGTAGTTTCCCTAGGCATTTGCCTGCCATATTGGAAAAGGGTGGGCGACTAAATAAACAAGACGTTCAACGTCTATCAGACGAGACAGGATTCGAACCTGTTAATCCAAATGTAGTCTTGTTGGCATTCGCCCTGTAACCACACAGCAACTAAATTTACGGAAAATTTTTCTCCGGTAACTGTATTTCCCGAAGCATCTGCTGTATCGTTACATTCACAACGCAGCCAACAGCGTGCCAAGAATAAAATTTTTATAAAAATAATTTTTAATTGATTGAATATAAAGAGAATATATTTTAAAGTAGCTTTTATCGGCAAGAAGCGTAGAATAGTAAAAAATATATTTATAGATAGTTATATAGAAAATAAGATATAAGAGAATATATGATGCGATTCGATGATTTGGACAAACGCCTGCGGTTAAGTCAACGGCAAATTTGTATTGGAAAAAATAATTTAAAGGCCGTCTGAAACATGAATACTCATCCTAAAAAACAAGTCGCCGTCAGCTTTCTCGGTACGGTATTGGACAGTGGTTTCGGTCAAGGGCGTTGGCAGAAATGGCGGCCGAATGTCGCCATGAATCAGCGTCAAGATTTTCATCTCGACCGCATGGAACTGTTTTATGCGGAGAAATACCGCGAGTTGGCGGATCATGTAAAAGCCGATATTCAGCAGGTGTCGCCGCACACAGTCGTCAATCTCGTGCCTATGGAGCTGGCAAACCCGTGGGATTTCTCCGAGGTTTATACCAAACTGCATGATTGGGCGGCGAGCTATCCATTTGATACAGAAGAAGAAACCTATCTCACCCACATCACCACGGGTACGCACGTTGCGCAAATCTGCCTGTTTTTATTGGTGGAATCACGTCAAATCCCCGGCGTACTGTTACAAACCGCTCCACCCAAAAACCAAAGACGCAGTATGGAGGACGGCAATGTCGGCAGTTATGAAATCATCGATTTAGACTTGGCTCGTTACGACGTACTGGCCGAACGCCTTGCTGCCGTACGCGATGACGCAGTGCGCTACCTGAAAAGCGGCATCTCAACCCAAAACGCTGCCTTCAACCGCATGATTGCCGAAATCGAACAGGTCGCACTCAATTCCCCTTCCCCCATTCTGCTTTCCGGCCCGACAGGCGCAGGCAAATCCATGCTGGCACGCAGGATTTTTGAATTGAAAAAAGCGCGCCATCTGATTAAAGGCACATTTGTCGATGTAAACTGCGCCACCCTTCGCGGCGACGGCGCAGCATCTGCCCTGTTCGGCCACAAAAAAGGCGCCTTTACCGGCGCGGCGGAAAAACGTGAAGGCTACCTAAAAACTGCCGACGGCGGCGTATTGTTTTTAGATGAAATTGGAGAATTGGGCTTAGACGAACAAGCCATGTTACTCAAAGCCATTGAAGAAAAACACTTTTATCCCGTCGGCAGCGACAGCGAAGTCGAAAGCGACTTCCAACTCATCGCCGGCACCAACCGCGACCTACGCCACGAAATTCGCGCCGGACGCTTCCGCGAAGACCTGTTCGCCCGCATCAATATCTGGAATTATCCACTGCCCGCACTCGCCAACCGCCGCGAAGACATCGAGCCCAACGTCGAACACCAGCTCGCCCTAGCCTCGCAAGAACTCGGCCGCACTACCCGCTTCAACAAAGAAGCCCTGGCCGCCTACCTCGACTTTGCCCTCTCCAACCAAGCACCATGGCGCGGCAATTTCCGCGACCTCGCCGCCAGCATCATGCGCCTTGCCACACTTGCACCTCAAGGCAGGATACAGGTAGAACAAGTCCAAGCCGAAATCGAACGCCTCAAATGGTTATGGTCGGAAGAACCCTTTTCAGACGGCCTCCTACATAACAGGCCGTCTGAAAAAACACAAGACTACCCCGATAAAGTCGATTGGGACACATTGGATTTGTTCGACAAACTACAACTGCAACACGTCATCGACGAATGCCGCAAACATCCCAATATGGCCGCTGCCGGCCGTGCATTGTTCAACGTCTCCCGAACAGAAAGGGCAAAAGTCAATGACAGCGACCGATTGAGAAAGTATTTACAGCGATTCGGATTAGAATGGGGAGATATTTAAGTAGAGTGAGCAAGGAGGTTTTGCAAAGCCCCCCTCATGCTGATTCCAGGAAGGAGATCATTTTAATAATACTTTTATTATTATTTATAAAAATAAAAGGCATCAACCTGATGCCTTTTATTTTCGTTAACATAAAAAATTAACGTTCATACCAACGTTTATCGATTCACGAATCACTTCTTTGGCCTACTTCAAAAATGCCGCATGATAGGCAATATGCTCACCAATAAAACTGGAGATGAAGTAATAGCTATGGTCATAGCCTTTGTGGAAGCGCACATCGACCGGTTGATTTGCCGCACGACAGGTTTCGATAAAATCTTCGGTACGCAATTGTGTCGGCAAAAACTCATCTTCCAATCCCTGATCAATGCGCATACCTTGCACTTTATAGCCTTGTTGAATGAGCGAGTTAGCATCATATTGCTGCCATTTTTCGCGATCTTTTCCTAAATAGGCAGAAAAGGCTTTTTCCCCCCAAGGCACGAGGCTTGGCGACAAAATAGGCGAAAAGGCAGAAACACTTTGATAACGCTCTCGGTTTCGCAATGCCAATACCAATGCGCCGTGTCCGCCCATTGAATGCCCCATAATGGAACGTTTGCCGTTGGTAGGGAAATTTTCCTCAATCAGACTAGGCAACTCATTCAAAATATAATCATACATTTGATAATTCGTCGCCCAAGGCTGCTCGGTCGCATTCAAATAAAAGCCCGCCCCCTGCCCCAAATCGTAAGCATCATCGTTCGGCACTTGCTCTCCGCGAGGGCTGGTATCAGGCGCAACCACAATCACTTGATGTTCTGCTGCATAACGCTGAAAGCCCGATTTGGTAATGAAATTTTGTTCCGTACAAGTTAAGCCAGAAAGCCAATAAATCACACCAAGCGGTCGATTTTCCGGATTATTTGGCAAATAGACGGCAAATTTCATTTCGCATTGAAGCGTTTGGGCATCATGTGCCCAAACTTGCTGCAAACCGCCAAAAATTTGATGTTGTTCAATCAGTTTCATCGCGTACCTTAGTAATGAATAACAGCGCGGATCGATTTACCTTCGTGCATTAACTCAAAGGCTTCATTGATTTGATCGAGTGTCATTGTGTGGGTTACAAACGGTTCCAACTGGATGTCGCCTTTCATTGAATCTTCCACCATTTTCGGAAGTTCAGAGCGGCCTTTCACGCCACCAAATGCCGTTCCTTTCCAAACACGACCTGTGACCAACTGGAACGGACGAGTTGAAATTTCTTGTCCTGCACCCGCTACGCCGATGATAATGGATTGTCCCCAACCACGGTGTGCACTTTCTAATGCCTGGCGCATTACGTTTACGTTGCCGATACATTCAAAGGTATGGTCAATGCCCCATTTATTGATGTCTAACAACACATCTTTGATCGGTTTATCGTAATCGTTCGGGTTCAAACAATCCGTCGCACCAAACTGTTTTGCCAACTCAAATTTTGAAGGATTGGTATCAATAGCAATAATGCGGCCAGCTTTAGCTTGACGTGCGCCTTGTACCACAGCCAAACCAATCGCCCCCAAACCAAACACGGCAACAGAGTCGCCTTCTTGCACTTTTGCTGTATTATGTACCGCACCAATACCTGTGGTAACACCGCAGCCAAGCAAACATACTTGTTCATGGTTTGCTTCCGGGTTAATTTTTGCAAGTGAAACTTCGGCAACAACTGAGTATTCACTGAAAGTCGAACAGCCCATATAGTGATAGATCGGCTGACCTTGATAAGAAAAACGCGTCGTGCCGTCCGGCATTAAGCCTTTACCTTGCGTATCACGCACTGAAACGCATAAGTTGGTTTTACCTGAACGACAAAACTCACATTCGCCACATTCTGCAGTATAAAGAGGAATAACGTGATCACCTGGTTTTACGCTTGACACACCTTCGCCAACAGCAACAACCACACCCGCACCTTCATGCCCAAGTACCACAGGGAATACGCCTTCAGGATCGCTTCCTGATAACGTAAACGCATCAGTATGGCACACGCCAGTGTGAGTGTTACGAATTAACACCTCGCCTTTGCGCGGCATTTCTACGTCGATTTCCACAATTTGTAAGGGTTGATTTGGGGCGAATGCCACCGCCGCACGAGATTTGATGGTTGAATTGGTTTGTTTAATTTCCATTATTTTGCCTTTTAATTCATTAATAAAGTTATCTAGTCTAAGTGAGATAACAACAGGTTATACTTTGGCCTCCACTCTAAAGCAAGCGTTTTTTGCAATTTTGGCTCCGGCAGTAGCATGATCGACTGATGGGCCGCCATGCAATCGACGGTCAAATGGTTCTGAATATTTCCCTAAGTCATGAAGCTGTCCAGTATGGCAGGCACCGAATACCTGAGCAAACTTCGCCGCCATTTCCCCAACATTGACCGAATGGCTTTGCAAGGTTTGCCAATGTTCGTAAGGTAAGAGATTACCGAGTTTGTCTTGCGCGGAATGGGCGTAGTAAATTAGGGGTTTCATTTTGAAATTCTAAAAAAATTCAAATTGATACAGATGCAATGATAATATGCTATCAAATTTAATATGTAAATAGAAAAAATGCCGTCTGAAACTTTTTCAGACGGCATTGTTATTTATTAACCTTTATAACTTGCTTCTAATATCCTCTACTGCTTTCACTAATGCTTCAGAAAGCGAAGGATCAAAAGAAGAGCGGTCTGCTTGGACGATATTTGAACATACAGCCCCTCCTCCTTACTCAGACATGAGATACGGTGGCAGAGTTCCAACACACAGCCGCCTGAAGGCGGCTGGTTCGACTAAGTTGCTTTGGCACATGGTATTACGAGTTTCAACACACAGCCGCCTGAAGGCGGCTGGTACACAATGGGCATTGGTGGCCTGCATTCTAACGTTTCAACACACAGCCGCCTGAAGGCGGCTGGATAATCAGGATACCCCAGATAGGATAGGCAACCATGTTTCAACACACAGCCGCCCGAAGGCGGCTGGTTGCCGCAACATCATCCGCTTCTGATGAATGTAGGAGTTTCAACACACAGCCGCCCGAAGGCGGCTGGTTATGGTTATTGAGCCGTGAAAAGCAATTGCCTCTTGTTTCAACACACAGCCGCCCGAAGGCGGCTGGGCCCTGATACCGCACTCAGTGCGCCATATACCCCTGTTTCAACACACAGCCGCCCGAAGGCGGCTGGACAAGTTTGACCACCCGCCACCTCCAGCAGGCTCGTTTCAACACACAGCCGCCCGAAGGCGGCTGGGGACACAGCGCGCAAAAGACATGATAGACAGCGGCGTTTCAACACACAGCCGCCCGAAGGCGGCTGGGGGCTTGGCGGCAGATGCCGACGATAAAGCCATTGTTTCAACACACAGCCGCCCGTTGGCGGCTGGAAACTGGTTATGTTAATGTTGATTGGGAACACATGTTTCAACACACAGCCGCCCGAAGGCGGCTGGAAATTTCAAGAAACACGCTTTCGGCTGGTGGGCAGGTTTCAACACACAGCCGCCCGAAGGCGGCTGGCCCTGGTCGGCAGCGTGGACGGCGCGATACAGGAGCGTTTCAACACACAGCCGCCCGAAGGCGGCTGGTCGGGCTGCCAGTCTGCCAATTCTTCAATGTCGCGTTTCAACACACAGCCGCCCGAAGGCGGCTGGCAAAAATTCTACTTCAAGCATATCAAGCATCTGTGAGTTTCAACACACAGCCGCCCGAAGGCGGCTGGGGCTGCCTAATAAAACCATGATTTAGTCCTTATCGTTTCAACACACAGCCGCCCGAAGGCGGCTGGATTTTCCATTATATTCAATGACCGCATCCGTCATAGTTTCAACACACAGCCGCCCGAAGGCGGCTGGACAATGGCCTGCTGACAAGCCAGCACCACCGGCGGTTTCAACACACAGCCGCCCGAAGGCGGCTGGCACGTTGAAAAATTGATGGATTTGTGTGATGAATTGTTTCAACACACAGCCGCCCGAAGGCGGCTGGTCGACAATGGCGTGATGAGCATTGTGTTTTTCGGGTTTCAACACACAGCCGCCCGAAGGCGGCTGGTGAAGAAATGGGTCAAAGTGCTTTCCATTTGTGTGTTTCAACACACAGCCGCCCGAAGGCGGCTGGGTCGTGCCATGTATTATGGCATTTCAACCGTCATTGTTTCAACACACAGCCGCCCGAAGGCGGCTGGCGGCAGCTAAAAATTAAGGATCCGTGATGAGTTGGTTTCAACACACAGCCGCCCGAAGGCGGCTGGCTGTTCATCCAGATGAATTGGTATTTGCCCTGCTGTTTCAACACACAGCCGCCCGAAGGCGGCTGGAAGGAAAAGGTGTTCGGCCGTGATAGCGTCTATTGTTTCAACACACAGCCGCCCGAAGGCGGCTGGTAAATTCAATGGTATCCCTTTACCGTTTGAAGCGGTTTCAACACACAGCCGCCCGAAGGCGGCTGGCATATAGTCAACAGTATAAAATCAATCTGTGATGTTTCAACACACAGCCGCCCGAAGGCGGCTGGTTGGCTGGTATCAAAAAAGTGTTTTATAGTGTAGTTTCAACACACAGCCGCCCGAAGGCGGCTGGAGGTGCAAGGCTTGAAACGCTCTAAAGGTGTGATGTTTCAACACACAGCCGCCCGAAGGCGGCTGGAAAGCGGGATTTAATCAATTAATTATGAGGTAAAGTTTCAACACACAGCCGCCCGAAGGCGGCTGGTTTATCATCTGGACGTTTATCAGGCTTATCATCTGTTTCAACACACAGCCGCCCGAAGGCGGCTGGTATTAGCGCAATAAGCGTTTCACGATGGCAATCACGTTTCAACACACAGCCGCCCGAAGGCGGCTGGCTGCTAAAGACCGTTTAAAAGGTGTTTATATAGAGTTTCAACACACAGCCGCCCGAAGGCGGCTGGCTTCCGCACCGTCAGGCAAGCCGTTCACAGTAACAGTTTCAACACACAGCCGCCCGAAGGCGGCTGGCAATGGCAAAAAAACGGAATCCCGAAAGCCCAAATGTTTCAACACACAGCCGCCCGAAGGCGGCTGGTCGGAAAGCCTGCCTGTTTACACGTTTGATTAACGTTTCAACACACAGCCGCCCGAAGGCGGCTGGCGTCTGCCTGTCGGGATTAGTCGTCTTTTTCAGGGTTTCAACACACAGCCGCCCGAAGGCGGCTGGTCTGCAAGCTCCTGCACCCCACTACCAAAGACGTTGTTTCAACACACAGCCGCCCGAAGGCGGCTGGCTTTCGATGTCTTGCTGTCGGCTATTGCCTACCTGTTTCAACACACAGCCGCCCGAAGGCGGCTGGCGCCTTGAACGTAGGCAGGCAGACGGCTTGAGTAGTTTCAACACACAGCCGCCCGAAGGCGGCTGGACAAGACAGGGAAAAACAACACATTCGAGACATTGTTTCAACACACAGCCGCCCGAAGGCGGCTGGTTCGCTATCGTCTAAATTGTCGTAAACCGTTCCCATCGTTTCAACACACAGCCGCCCGAAGGCGGCTGGCGACGACCTGCCGAACTGGGATATTTTGCCGGATGTTTCAACACACAGCCGCCCGAAGGCGGCTGGAAAATCATTAAACCTGAGTACAACGGTACAGTATGGTTTCAACACACAGCCGCCCGAAGGCGGCTGGGAAAGACCCCAAAATACTTTCTGATGACGTTGCCGCGGTTTCAACACACAGCCGCCCGAAGGCGGCTGGGTCATTGGCGCGTTCCACACTGGCATCTGAATGGTTTCAACACACAGCCGCCCGAAGGCGGCTGGTTGATTCACGTTCATTTATCGCTCCTGATAATAAGTTTCAACACACAGCCGCCCGAAGGCGGCTGGCACAACCGCAATTTCCGTTTTCGAGTATCGCGGCGGTTTCAACACACAGCCGCCCGAAGGCGGCTGGTTTTACCCTTTTGTTTACATAAAATGGTGCTGTCTGGTTTCAACACACAGCCGCCCGAAGGCGGCTGGAGATTCGCAGCGCGTACTACACTTATCCGCAATGGTTTCAACACACAGCCGCCCGAAGGCGGCTGGAAAGTAGTGCCGAGAGCAGTGCTAAAGCCCTTAAGGTTTCAACACACAGCCGCCCGAAGGCGGCTGGGCACGCTCCGATACATTGCGCTGGCCGCTGATACTGTTTCAACACACAGCCGCCCGAAGGCGGCTGGTTTAGGCATAGGGGTTTGTCTAAACTGGATTTTCGGTTTCAACACACAGCCGCCCGAAGGCGGCTGGACTTCCGACCAATTTCTTATAACGTCATAGTCAGTTTCAACACACAGCCGCCCGAAGGCGGCTGGGCAAGAGCATATCGGGCGGATGATGATTTAGCACCCGGTTTCAACACACAGCCGCCCGAAGGCGGCTGGCATTTTCACGTCGTTGCCACCCTCTGAAATCAGCCGTTTCAACACACAGCCGCCCGAAGGCGGCTGGTTTAAGCCAAAATTATATGTTGAATCATCAAATGGTTTCAACACACAGCCGCCCGAAGGCGGCTGGCTCCCGGCGCAATAATCGTTGTAGATGAGTGTCAAAGTTTCAACACACAGCCGCCCGAAGGCGGCTGGTTGTACATAAAAGGTAACATCATATCAACAGATTAGTTTCAACACACAGCCGCCCGAAGGCGGCTGGACCTTTCCTGCTCCCCTCCCACAAGCGTGTTTCTTGTTTCAACACACAGCCGCCCGAAGGCGGCTGGTTGGCTTAGACTTAATTAGTTTAATTAACCATTTGTTTCAACACACAGCCGCCCGAAGGCGGCTGGCTTAAAGATAATTATACGCTTGATGATATTTTAAATGTTTCAACACACAGCCGCCCGAAGGCGGCTGGCGATTGCGATTGTTTTTGATGTTGGAGACGGCCAGAGTTTCAACACACAGCCGACCGAAGGCGGCTGGACCGGTGCAGTAGATGGGGCTTATCAATTTGTGGCCGTTTCAACACACAGCCGCCCGAAGGCGGCTGGGGAAGTTGCAAAGCAGTCCGCCGCCGCAGCTGAAGTTTCAACACACAGCCGCCCGAAGGCGGCTGGCAATAGCCGTCTTCAGTACGGGATGCAATTTGTTGTTTCAACACACAGCCGCCCGAAGGCGGCTGGGCCTTCTAAAGTTGCTTCAAACACGGTGCTGTTCTCGTTTCAACACACAGCCGCCCGAAGGCGGCTGGCCATCTGACTCCAATCCTCACCCCCCTTGAGTGAGTTTCAACACACAGCCGCCCGAAGGCGGCTGGTCGGCTGCCTTTTTGTATCGTGCCGGTAATCTCGTTTCAACACACAGCCGCCCGAAGGCGGCTGGGTCTGAAACAAACGACCTTTTCTTTCTAATTTGTTTCAACACACAGCCGCCCGAAGGCGGCTGGCGCCGACTTATAAAGGCCAAAGGCTTTTTTGTCGTTTCAACACACAGCCGCCCGAAGGCGGCTGGCCCCAGTCAGGCTCACCGTCTCCATTGCCAAAAGGAGTTTCAACACACAGCCGCCCGAAGGCGGCTGGTCATATAACTACTATCACGAAAGTGGCATGTGTTTTGGTTTCAACACACAGCCGCCCGAAGGCGGCTGGGTTTCGCAAATAGGGTCTGATTGGCTTAATGATACGTTTCAACACACAGCCGCCCGAAGGCGGCTGGCGACACGACATCCGCCATACCCTCACGCATCGACTGGTTTCAACACACAGCCGCCCGAAGGCGGCTGGATATTGATTTAAAAGGATTCGAGATGGATAAAGAGTTTCAACACACAGCCGCCCGAAGGCGGCTGGGCAAAGGATCTTTAGGCTGCTGCTTATCCTCTTTCGGTTTCAACACACAGCCGCCCGAAGGCGGCTGGAGATAAACTCTCATTTATTGCTCCGTTTCTTCTTGTGGTTTCAACACACAGCCGCCCGAAGGCGGCTGGCGTCTTAAACAAGGCCAAATCAGTGTCGTTGCTGATGTTTCAACACACAGCCGCCCGAAGGCGGCTGGGATTTTATGTCGTCTGCCAAAAACGAATACATGAGTTTCAACACACAGCCGCCCGAAGGCGGCTGGATATTGACTATTACACATACGGCGGCTATGAGATTGTTTCAACACACAGCCGCCCGAAGGCGGCTGGACCGTTTGCGATTAACTCAAACGTCTGGACTATTGTTTCAACACACAGCCGCCCGAAGGCGGCTGGTATTCCCCGTGATTCAGATAATAAATGCCTTTTGGGTTTCAACACACAGCCGCCCGAAGGCGGCTGGCAATAGCCGTCTTTACTACGGGATGCAATTTGTTGTTTCAACACACAGCCGCCCGAAGGCGGCTGGAATTGGCACTGTGTCTGTTGTGTACAATGTACTTGTTTCAACACACAGCCGCCCGAAGGCGGCTGGGCGAGGCACGGTGATTCTATCACTAACGATAAGGGTTTCAACACACAGCCGCCCGAAGGCGGCTGGATTATTCTTTATGCGGCCACGGCCAGCAAAAGTTGTTTCAACACACAGCCGCCCGAAGGCGGCTGGAAAAAGGAAGTAAAAATGAGTTTGTTAGACAAGATGTTTCAACACACAGCCGCCCGAAGGCGGCTGGCTATGCTTGAAAAGGCATATAAAATTTGTGTAAATGTTTCAACACACAGCCGCCCGAAGGCGGCTGGGTAAATCGTTTTGAAAAAGTGATTGGTGAAGCAGTTTCAACACACAGCCGCCCGAAGGCGGCTGGTTCAGGGTAAAAACCCTCATCGCGCTTGATTTCGTAGTTTCAACACACAGCCGCCCGAAGGCGGCTGGTTCTGAGGGCTATTTGATAGCCCCTCGTAAACAGGGGTTTCAACACACAGCCGCCCGAAGGCGGCTGGTCGTGTGGCAGCGGCCATCTAAACGCCGACTATCCCGTTTCAACACACAGCCGCCCGAAGGCGGCTGGTTTTGCCGTCCGTGCTATTAATCAGCGTTTGCCAGTTTCAACACACAGCCGCCCGAAGGCGGCTGGTTTTGGCTGCGGCTTTTTGGGCGGCCGCGCTGATGGTTTCAACACACAGCCGCCCGAAGGCGGCTGGATCTTCGTTCAGGGTTGAGGATGATGGATCTGAGTTTCAACACACAGCCGCCCGAAGGCGGCTGGATTTGGATTTCGTTGTCTCCGTTTACGCGCGTATTGTTTCAACACACAGCCGCCCGAAGGCGGCTGGAATCCATCGCCCTGTCTTTGGTCACCATCGGCATGTTTCAACACACAGCCGCCCGAAGGCGGCTGGTCTCTAATTTGACCCCACGACACCGCCATTCGGGTTGTTTCAACACACAGCCGCCCGAAGGCGGCTGGAAATTCCATCAAAAGCAAAACCCAAACCCTCATAAGTTTCAACACACAGCCGTCCGAAGGCGGCTGGACCAACATTTTGCGAGCTTTTGACGGCCATACGCTGGTTTCAACACACAGCCGCCCGAAGGCGGCTGGCTGCAGATTTTAAATCAAAATTGCAACGTAACTTGGTTTCAACACACAGCCGCCCGAAGGCGGCTGGATTTGAGGGTTCAGTTCTTGCTTTAGGAGATTTCGGTTTCAACACACAGCCGCCCGAAGGCGGCTGGCAAAATTATTCCTAACTTGCCTATTCCAGAAGGCGTTTCAACACACAGCCGCCCGAAGGCGGCTGGGACAATCCAAGTTATAACAATTTACGCAAAAGGCTGTTTCAACACACAGCCGCCCGAAGGCGGCTGGACCATGGCTGTACCGATCCAGAACATCCTGACTTGTTTCAACACACAGCCGCCCGAAGGCGGCTGGATCCTTGCCGTACCGCTGGCCGCGGCCATCTGCACCGTTTCAACACACAGCCGCCCGAAGGCGGCTGGAAATAGCCAAACTCTTGTTGACGAGGACAGCATAGGTTTCAACACACAGCCGCCCGAAGGCGGCTGGCCAAGCGGCGCACCTTTGGCCACGCGCACCTTGAAGTTTCAACACACAGCCGCCCGAAGGCGGCTGGCGCCCATCACGGTCTCGCCAATAGTCGCGTCTGAGTTTCAACACACAGCCGCCCGAAGGCGGCTGGAAACCAATCCAAATACAAGCAATTCAAGCGGCTGGTTTCAACACACAGCCGCCCGAAGGCGGCTGGATTTCCATTTACCAGTCATTTGACCGGGGTACATGTTTCAACACACAGCCGCCCGAAGGCGGCTGGGTAATCTTTCTTGGCTTTCGCATCTATTCTGTCGTTTCAACACACAGCCGCCCGAAGGCGGCTGGAGTATATTTGAGCGGCTTTATATTCGTCCGAAGAGTTTCAACACACAGCCGCCCGAAGGCGGCTGGCATTTTTTACTGTAGCTTGTATTTCTTCTACGTAGTTTCAACACACAGCCGCCCGAAGGCGGCTGGCCACATCAATGCCGTTATATCCGCTGTCATTATCTGTTTCAACACACAGCCGCCCGAAGGCGGCTGGGTTATACATTTAACTTGGGCGTAGTGACTGAAGAGGTTTCAACACACAGCCGCCCGAAGGCGGCTGGTTGCACGGTTTCGCCGCTTGCGGCTGAGTATTCTGGTTTCAACACACAGCCGCCCGAAGGCGGCTGGCTTGAGATTCAGCGCGATATGTACCACTCAAGCGTTTCAACACACAGCCGCCCGAAGGCGGCTGGAACGCGCGGAAAATAATTTTGTGTTGCGCCTGAAAGTTTCAACACACAGCCGCCCGAAGGCGGCTGGCTAGACCGGTTTCGTTAGCTATGTCCTGTATGAACTGTTTCAACACACAGCCGCCCGAAGGCGGCTGGACTGAGTATCAAGGGTCAAAAGGCAAAAAACAAGTTTCAACACACAGCCGCCCGAAGGCGGCTGGAAAATGGATTCCCTGTAAGGTGGGCGCCAACTGGTTTCAACACACAGCCGCCCGAAGGCGGCTGGGGTAAAACAATGTACTTAGGAATAGACGTATCAAAGTTTCAACACACAGCCGCCCGAAGGCGGCTGGAGCCGCATATCCAAAATAGGCAAGGCCGACACAAGTTTCAACACACAGCCGCCCGAAGGCGGCTGGCCCTACTATTTCAATATACGAAAACCTTTGGATCGTTTCAACACACAGCCGCCCGAAGGCGGCTGGTTGCGATTGCGCCAATTTGTTTTTTTTTCGCATGGTTTCAACACACAGCCGCCCGAAGGCGGCTGGGTTTGTACCCATTTCCCCCTAAAGCTTTTTTGGTTGTTTCAACACACAGCCGCCCGAAGGCGGCTGGTGCCTCTCTCAAAAGCCTTGCTACATCAGGTTTCGCAAGCCTAATCTCGCTAAACTCTCAAGAAAAGCAGAAATGCGAGTATAACACAGCCTTTTCCGTTGCGCCCGTATTCGCAATATCCTGATTGTTAAAGAACAATCCTAATTCGCCAACCCTGCCGCATTTTCATGAGAACCGTAGGTTGGCGATTCACACAATCAACGTATCCTTAAACACATCCACCGCCGGTTTCGCGCCGTGGTGTTCCACTTTGCGCCGCCATTTGCTGCCTAAATGGTAAAAGCGCAGGCTGTCGGTTTCAGGGTTGTAGGTTTTCAAAAGTTTGTCTTTTAAAACAACCCACTGGTCGGGCGAGATGTCGCATTCGAACACCGAATACTGTACGCGCACGCCGTAGTCCAAACACAATTTCGCCACGCGCCGCAGCCTTGCCTGCCCTTCCGCGTCTTCCAGCGAAATATCATAAGTAATCAGCATCAGCATTTTGTATTCCCATGTGCAGGCTGCTTTAGAGGTCGTCTGAAAACATCCAACCCGTTTTCAGATGACCTGCAAACCTATCTCATCAAAAACGGCGGATATTCCGCCAAATCCCCGCGTAAGTGCCGCGCCAACAGCATGGCCTGAATATACGGCAGCAAGCCGATTTCTACTTCCTCGCCCAAAAACGGATGAACGATTTTTTCCTGCTTTTTCGCCTGCAAGGCTTGGAACAACAGCTTACGCGCATCGGCTTTCAGGCTTACCGCACCACTCGCCTCGGTAACAAAATCCTGCGGTTTGATTTGCCCGCGGTTAATCAGCGACAACACCAACCTGTCCGCCCACCACGCGCGGAATTCTTCCAAAATATCCTGCGCTAGACTATCGCGCCCCGGTCGGTCGGCGTGCAAAAAGCCTACCTGCGGATCCAGCCCCACGCCTTGCAGCGCGCCGCTGATGTCCTTGCCCAAGATGCTGTACACAAACGACAACAGCGCATTCACCCTGTCTCTGGGCGGACGGCGGTTGCGCCCGTCAAAAGTAAAACCGCTTTTTTCGCTCAAAAGCTGCCCGAACACACCGAAATAACGCGCCGCTGCGTCGCCCTCAATGCCGCGCACCACATCTAGCTCCGCCGCGCCCTTCAACTGCCGCAGCGAAATATTCAAAGCATTGACCGCACTTTGAATCGCCGCATTCTCGCCGTAATTGCGAATCTGCCGCTGAAGCACCCGTTTACTCGCCTGAATCTTCGCCGCAATGATATTGCGTGCAATCGGCACGGGATTTTGCTCCGACACCCGATACTGCACCCGACGCAGCAGCACATTGCCGCTCTGCCGCCCCTGCAGCCGCCCCAAGAAACGCCCGTTTTCGGTAAAAAACGCCAAATTCACATTATTTTCGCCGCAAAACCCCAGCAAAAATGGCGACACCAGCACATTCCCGAAACAGAAAATATGCCCGATGGAATGCACCGGCAACTGCGCCACCTTCTTACGCTCCTGCTCCACCACCAGCGTCTCCCGCTCTTTATGCAAATAACTGCCTTGAGTGGTGATGTAGAGCGTGTTTTGTAGTTTGCGCACGTGGGAACTCCTTGGGTTTTGACCGCACTTTTTGGGGCGATTGGGCTACCTGAAAATTATCTGTATGCTGGGTTAGGCGGAACGCCGTAACCTAACGAAACGGTTCGTTTGCTCAAATATTGTTTTTCAGACGACCTCGAGCTTGAAATCTCAACATTTTGTTGGGTTACGCCTATAGCCAACCCAACCTACGCTTGCTAGCTACGGCTTGCTAAACTATTTCTAAAATATTTCTACCAACGTAAACAAAATCCATTAATGATATCAATTCTTTGATGGATTTATCACAACTTAATTTATATATACCAATTTCATGAAGATATGTAGACTTCGCTTCTTCAAATGTGTAATAAGGGAAAATGAGTCCTGGATATTTCTGTTTTAACTCTTCTAATTTTTCCAAACATAGCACATACATATTATCAGCCCCCCCCTTTAATATTTGTTCAATATGTTTCTCAGAATAACCTTGTTTTCTAAGGTCTTCCAGCGCTTCCCCCGAAACACATTTTAAATAAATTAAATCGCTTTTTTCTTTCTTCAACCAATTAAGAGCAATTTGCTCCCCTTCTGATTTTAAAATAGCTAGAAACAATTTATCTATAACTGCTATATTGCTTTTATCCTGCTTATAGAGACTCTCCAAAATAGTCACTCTTATGAAGGGTGGTAATAGAGAAATAATGCTCTGTGCTTCAGGTTTTGAACCAAATCTATATTTGCTAAAATAGTTAATAAATAAATAACTGATAACAAAATTTAAACTATTTAGTGCAGACTCGCAATCTGAATCTTCAATTGTTTCCTTTAATTCAGTATCTAAATGTGTTGCTGCATTGCCTAAATCTACTAAATTTTTAATATGACTTTTAATTTCATCTGACAAAATTGCATTTGGCAGTTTCTCATCAAATCTCTTATTAAATTTCCCCAAATGAAAATGGTCGTTTATTTTAAGCAATATTCGGCATAGAATTTCAGTGTATTGCCGAATAAGTGTTACGCGTCCTCTATTAGACAATCCCTTTAGATAGAAAATATCACTTAAAATTTCTTCTGATACTTCCGCATATCTTTCTGGCAAAGTAGTCATATTTTTCCTTATTAAATCATTAAATCAAAGTTACAATTAAATGTTTCTCACTCCCCAAACAACCCCTCTACATACCTTACACTCTTATCCCGTTTCCCCAATAGTTCCGGCTGGCAAATCTCCACCAGCGAGCAGGCTTTGCAGCGTTTGCCGTAGTTGGGCGGCGGAGTTTGTCCACTGTTCAAGAGTTCGCGCACGGCGGCGATGGTGGCGAGTGTTTGAGCGCGTAGGTCGTCTGAAAACAAGATGGGGACGCGGTGGCGGGTTTGCATATACCACAGCGCGCCCTCAGAGACGATTTGCCCCGTCATTTCTTCTAGGCACAATCCTTGGGCGCAAAGCTGGATTTCGTCCATCGGGTCGGGTTTAGGTTTGCCGCGTTTGTATTCCACAGGTTTCAGATGGCCTGTTTTCATGTCCACTTCCACCAAATCCAACACGCCGCTGATGCCCAGTTTCTCCGCAGACACATGCACCGTCCGCTCAAAGCGCACGCCCTTGCGCATTTCCAGCTCGCCCGAATCCACCCGCTCATGCAGTACCTTGCCCTGCGCGGTCAAATAGTTCTCCGCCCATACCTGCTCATTGTGAATCAAGGCGCATTGCCGCGGGCAGAAGGCGTAGTGTTGCAGGGCGGAAAGGGAAATCAGGCGCGTGTCCTGATTTTCCCCTTGGGTTTCGGTTAAAAGTGCGGTCATTTTTTTAAATATTTTAGAAGCCGTCGATTTCTTGCGGAGTTAAACCATCAAGTTTTTCCAGTTCATAGCTACCATCGGCATTCACTTTCAGGCTGCCATGCACTTTAGCGGAAGAGTATTGTCCTGATTTGCTGTTGTGCTCCCACCAGATGAGTTTCAACACCTGCATGCTGCCTTCGGGGCGGGCGGATGATGCGTCGCCTTCAAAGAGTTTGGTGAGTACGGCTTTGATTTTTTCGGCATCGTCGTCTGAAAATCCGGTGCGCTCGGCAAGCTGCGGCGACATGGCACCGAAAGCAACATAAACACCATGATCGACGCGGTGTTTCATGCCCATGGTGTCGGAGCTTTTTTTCGTGCCATCACCTTCGCCGCTGACGCTTTTGGTGATTTGGGTGCTGATAATGTTAATCGGCTCAACGCTAAATGCGGATTGAATTGTAACGGGGCCGCGTACAGCGATGGATATGCCGCTGCTGCCGTCGCCGCTGAATGCGAAAACCTGTCCGAAACTACGCACATCTAGCCATTTTTCGCAGGCTTTTTTAGCGGTGTCGTCTTTGTTGGCTTTTTTAGCGTTAAATGCATCCGCGCCCAAGCCGACATCTTTGTCTTTAGCACGGTTGGCTAGGCTGGTCATGCCGTCGGTTTTCTTTTCGTCCGATTGCACAAAAATACTCTCGCCACTGTCTTGCAGGCGGTCGCGGATTTTGCGTTTCAAACATACATCGGTCATTTCGCCGAAGCCTTGGAAATCGGCACGCGGGCGGTTGCCGTTTAAAGGGTCGCCATTAGGGTTGGCATTGGTTACTTTCAGGATTAAGGCGAAGTCGATTTTTTTGGTTAAGCTCATTTTGGTTTTCCTTTAAGTTGGGTTATTCATCAGTTTTGGATTTGTTGGCGGAAAGCTCTGCAATACGGCGGGCTATTTCCATTTTTTGGCAGTGATAGCCCAAAAGAAATTCGCCGCTTAATTTGTCGTCGCGGGTAAAATCATCGGTGGCAAATAATTCCATAATCTCGCCGATTGCCTGTGCACCGGTATCTTTACCGTTGTTGCGCAGGCGTTCTTGATAGGGTTTCAACGCCAGCTCGATATTGCGCCATGTGGCAAACGGATGTTCGGCGAAACGCTGTATATAGCGTTCGGCGGTGGTGGCGCGTTTTTCGCCCGCCAAATACAGGGCGTAGGATTCTGTGTTTTCGGCAACGGCAAGCAATCTGCCGTATAAGTAATCGCGCGAGCGGTTTTGGGTATCTAAACTCATAGGGTAAGTTCTCCGTTGTAATAAATCGTGATGACGAGCGCGCCAGCCTTTGTATAGGGCACAGGCAACGCCGATGTTTCTTTGCCATTCCCAGTTTTCGCAGCCATTAGGATTGCAGGCCGCCTGAAAACTTTGACGCACCAAATCTTCGGGAATCAGCACGGATGTTCCGCCTGCGATAACAGGAAGAAGTCGGGCATAAAGCTGTTTTTTAAGCGTGTCGGACAGGGATTTGCCGTACACGGTTTCGGCAATGCTGTAAGGCGATGGCGGGAGGAAACGCCATTGGGTACGCTTGTCGGTTTTCTTGCCGTTTGGGACTTCAATGCTGTAACGCTGATACCAAGAAAAATCGTCAATCCACGCGTCTAAATTGGCGAAATAGTCAGTAGGCAGAAATTCTTGGTAATAAGTTAATGCCATGCGCCCCGGCGTGGCAGAATCGAGCATAATCAGGGAGATTTGTTCGTGGTCTTTCAATTCTGCCTGATAGCCGTGCAGTTTCTTTTTGATGATTTGCGCAGCAGCACGCCCGATATTTACCGACCAATCGTGGGATGCTTCCGAATTTTCAGGTAGCCTTTGCGCGGCGGCTTCATCGGGATTTTCAACTGCACTGATGTCCCAGTTTTCCATATCCGCCCAATCCAGTTCGGTGGAAATATCTTTCATCGGCGATGGAACAGGTTTGCCGCTGATTGCCCATG
This sequence comes from Neisseria sp. P0006.S004, assembly GCF_051963015.1. NCBI lineage: Bacteria > Pseudomonadati > Pseudomonadota > Betaproteobacteria > Neisseriales > Neisseriaceae > Neisseria > Neisseria sp. P0006.S004. The sequence continues at coordinate 256,881 of NZ_JBQCUS010000003.1, forward strand.
CAATGGTAACTTGGTCACCGTTCCTGATACCTTGGCGTTTTATAAGCCATTTCAACATATTGAATGCTTTTTGAGATACATCTCTTCCTAGAGCAACCGCTTGCTTATCTGACAAGAATCTACCAAGAAAAGTGAAGCCACTAGTATCATTAGCAGAAACTAATTTTGCATTACCCTCAATTTTGGGATAAGCCTTTGCCGAATAATCTCTTTCACCAGTGATGTAGCATAATTCTGGTTGTTCACTTTCTTCTCCAGACTGGTTCTCTTGATATTTTATCCATTGTTTTTTTATACTGTTTTTGCTCCATAAATCCGAATGTGGATCGTTAGATATTTCAACAGCCCATACAATGGTCAAGCTAAAAGGATCATCTTTTCCAGCTGACAAGATATTATCCTTGAAAGAAAAAATCTGTTTTTCTAATAAATCTTCAATCAATGAACCTTTTTGAATATATTGCAAAACAATTTTTATTTCTTTCAAATTCCCGAATTCACTCCAGCCTGATAATTGATTTTCATAAAACTCAAAACAATCTTTATATTTTGCTTTTTCCGTATCGGCAAATTTCTGTTTATCTTCATCAGTCCCTGCAAGAAATTCTTTCCATTTCTTTCCGTTTTCCTTCTCAGCGACTTTAGAAAGATATTCAATTGTTAAGTAATTTCCCGCTGTTTTAGCAATATATTGCAAACTATCATGTAACGCATAAGAAGCGATGGTTGAACCTGCACGTTTTGATGATTTTTCTGTTACCTGTATCGGAACTTGTTTTTTTCCATCAAATCGCTCTGTTCCAACTAGCTCTGCTTTGTCATTCAAAATAACTTTTAAATGAACTGCTTTGGACATATGAAACGGCAATGCTAAGTTTTCATCGTCTAAACCGTGTTCTTGAGCATATTCATAGGTCCGATAAAGTTTCTGCATCCAGCTCATAATCCCAGCTCCTTGGCTTCATCTTCCACCGGTTTCACATTCTCACCGCGCTTGAACGGTTTTTCAGGCTGCATTTTGCGGATAAGTCGAGTTTTTAGACGACCTTCTGTGTCATTGATGCTTGGAAATTCAATCACACCATTTTGCATATTCGCCATCCAAAAACGGCTAACCAATTCAGGCTTTCCAGTTTCTTCGGGATAGCCGAAACTATGGAACATCAGGCCAAAATCTAAATTATCGATTTCATCGTAAAATCCTTTACCTTCGCCAAACTCACAGGGTTCAACATAGCCTTGGCAATCGCGCGTACCAAGAAAAATATCCTGCCGCCCGCCGCGTTCCAACATTCTTCTGGCAATGGCGATATGTTTGCCGAAATTGCGGTCGCCTGCCAATTCTTCCCAATGCTCATTCCATTCAAAATGGGCTTCTACTTGGTATTCCACGTCCTGCAAAAAGGTGTAAATCGCCAAAGTATTGCCGCCGTTCCAATCCAGTGGCTTGGTGGACTTGCTTTGGGTTCGGATGGGGTTCATCACACGGATGCGGTCGATATACCAAATCAAGGTGGGTTTCCAATAGATGCTTTTAACGATGCCTTTAATGGCTTCGTATGTCGGCACTTGGTAGCTGAATTTTTCGCCGCCAATTTTGGTAACGGGGTCGGTAAACAAGGCTTGCCGCCCCCATACGCGGAAACTGATTTTGCTGTCCATATTGCTCCTATAAGTCGTAAAAAGTCATTTCGCTTGTTTCATCTAAAGACAAGCCGAATTCATCGTTGTAATAGCGTTCATCCAAATAATAAATACCTGATCCTTCAATGGTTTCATGTAAGGCGTTTTCTTTTTGCAATTTATCCCAAACGTTGGGGAAGACGTTCACGCTGTAACGCTGGGCTTTTTTCTTTGCATCATACATTTCTTTTGGATCCCATTCGCCGCAAAGTTTGGCAATGAGTCCCACACCTTCGCCATACGGCACAATCACGGCATGGGTCGGCGCGTCTATGGCTTGGAAAGCACGCCCTACACTTTTGAAGGATTGCATCAGCAACGGCAATGGTTTGCTTCTTTTATTGTTTTTTTCGCCATAAGGATTCAGCGCGTTATCACTCAACCAATCCAGCAGTGAACCCGTTACGCTGTTTTTGACGGAATACGACATTTCATCGTTACGCTGGTAAAAGTAGTATTCAAAATAACGCTCCATCGCGGCAGGCTGCAAAATATCCTGCCCAGCAAAATCGTGAAACACACGTTCGGCATGGGTTTTGCCTGCCTGAATATCGGGCAATATCCGCGTAAAATCCTGCTCCTGCAAATTTAACACCCAAACCTGCCCCTTTCCTCCCTTCTCGCCGTGCCGGTTGCAACGCCCCGCCGCTTGGGCGATGCTGTCCAATCCGCCTAAGGCGCGAATTACGCAAGCCATGGAAATATCTACACCGGCTTCAATCAACTGGGTGCTGATGCAGATAACAGGTTTGCCGTTTTTCAGACGAGCTTTGATGGTGTCAAAAATCGCTTTGCGGTGCGCCGCGCATTGGTGGGTGCTTAAATGAAACAAGGCCTCTAGCGGCACATTCTGCTTTTGGCAATATTGATAAAGCTCCTGCGCCCATTTTTTTGTATTGACGATAAACAGGCAGCTTGGGGTCGTCTGAAACTGTTTCAGCAAAAATGTGCCTGCTTCTTCCACATTCCAACCGCCTGATTTTTCGTTAAATTGGATTTCCACGCGTGACAAGTCGGCAAACAGTTTGTCCAAATCCTGATGCTTGCCCATGATTTCGGCGTTTTCAGGTAGCTTTAACAAACCGCGTACGGCAATGCTTTCCCTTTTATCTTTTGGGAAATTCTGCAAGCCCAATTCGCTGAGCAAAGGCTGCGTCGCTGTACACAAAACAGCCGTGCTTTTGCCAAATGCCGTCAACCAGTTCAGCACATTGCAAAACAAATGTACGCATTTCACGGGCAGGGTTTGAATTTCGTCAAAAATCAGCACCGCATTGGTCATCGGATGGATGTGCCGCGCGCCGCGCGTACCGCCGCCGAACCACGCATCTAGAAACTGCACCATCGTGGTAAAGACAATGGGTTTATCCCAGTTTTCGGACAGCAGTTTGTCCTGCCAGCTTTGCTTTTCGGGTTCTAGATTAGAATGATGTTCCAGTACCCAATCTTCGCCAAGAATTTCGCGTACGGCTTGGGCGTTTTGATCGATGATGGAGGTATAGGGAATGATGTAGATGATGCGATCGAGATTGTGCTTTTGTGCATGATGAAGGGCATAGCGCAGACTGGCCAATGTTTTACCTCCGCCGGTCGGCACTGTGAGTGTATAAATACCTTGAGAATCGACCGCTCTTTTTAGACAGTCGCTGGAAATTCGACGGCGGATTTCGTCAATAGGATAACGGTTTTCAAAACTCGCCAAATGCGTTTCTAATTTATTGATTGCCGATTGCCAATCAGATTTTTCCGTCAAGCAGCGGACTTCTTTTTGCGCTTCCCGTTCAAAATCCGAACTGTTGATACGGTCGGCATCAATCAGGCAGCTGAATAAAAAACGGGTCAGGCAGCCGAGATAGAATTCTTTAATTTTGTCATTGGTCGTTGAGTCGGAAAGTATCAGTTTTACTGCTTTGAGTAGGCTGCGAATCAGGTTTTCTCCTGCCAATTCATGTGCTTTTTGCTGAACGACTTCATCGGCATTTTGCTCGCATTCTGCCAAATGCGTCAGTTCATCAGTTTTATTAAACCGCTTAATCCATTTCGGATTACCCTCTCCATCCAAACAGTCAATCAAGCCTTCGCCGTGGTGTGATGCTATGCATAAACCCAGCATTTGTCCGAACAATTCGCCGATGCCCTGCTCTGCACCAAATTTTCTCAATTCGCGGTAAACCCATTGCGCACCGGCGGTGGAATGATCCACTTTACTGCCGTTCGGCGTACTTTCTTCATCATCCAAGTCAGGATTGAACAACCCCGTTTCATCGTGGATATATTTTTGGAATTTGCAGGAGTATTTACCGAAATCATGCATGAGTCCGAGCAGCTCGCCCACTGGTTCTAAATTTAGTTTTCGAGCAAATATTTTTGCAAGTTCTGACGTTTCTACTAAATGGGTTTGAACAGATTGAGGACACTTATCAGTTTGACGAACATGTGCAATAAAAGTAAATTTCATGGCATACAATACTATTACTGTAACTTACCACAAATCATATACTCGCAAATATTCAACTGCAATATAATTTCTTAAATATATTTAAATTACATTTATCCTAACTAAAAAATGCCGTCTGAAACTTTTTCAGACGGCATTGTTGTTGATTAACCTTTATAACTTGCTTCTAATATCCTCTACTGCTTTCACTAATGCTTCAGAAAGCGAGGGATCAAAAGAAGAGTGGCCTGCTTGAACAATTCTCAATTCTGCTTCAGGGAAGGCTTGCGAGAGTTCCCATGCGCTTTGCATCGGGGTACATAGGTCATAGCGGCCTTGGACGATGATGGTTGGAATATGGCGGATTTTGCCGATGTTTGCCAAGATGGCTTTATCGCCCTGCAACCAGCCTTCGTTCACGAAGTAATGGTTTTCCATTCTTGCGATGGCAAGGGAAGCTTGTGGGTCCTCATCCACGTCTTTAGGTTCAAACTGAATAAGGTAGCTTTCCCAGTCTGCCCATGATTTGGCTGCTTTGAGGCGCGTGGCTTCATCTTCGCTGAACAGCATTTCATGGTAGGCTTTGATTAGGGCTTGGCGTTTGTTTTCGGCTACTGGGGCAATGAATTTTTGCCATTGAGCCGGATAAATTTGGCTGACGCCGCCTGCTTCGTTCAGCCATGCCATTTCAGACGGCCTGCACAGGAAAATACCGCGCAAAACTAAGCCGCTGACGCGATCGGGATGGGTTTCGGCATAAGTCAACGACAAGGTGCTACCCCATGAGCCGCCGAAAACCAACCATTTTTGAATGCCGAGCATTTCGCGTACTTTTTCGATATCGACAACCAAATCCCATGTGGTGTTGTCTTCGATACAGGCATACGGTTTGGAGCGTCCGCAGCCGCGTTGGTCGATGATGACGATGCGGAAATGTTCTGGATTGAAAAAGCCGCGGCAGGCAGGTGATGCGCCTGCTCCGGGGCCGCCATGCAGGAAAATCACGGGGTGGCCATCAGGATTGCCTGATTCCTCCCAATAGATTTCGTGAATGTCGGATACGCGCAAAAGGCCGCTATTTCGTGGTTCTTGAATCGGATGCATGAGCTTTCTCCTTTGTCTGATGAATATATTTAATTGTAACACTTTACCTGCTGATTTTTCAGACGGCCTACATAGGTTTAGCGCCACAAATGGCGTAAAATACCACTTTTTGACAGGATTTTTTTATGACTGACAACAAACAAACCCATGCTGCACCCGAAGGACAACTTTTATTGCGTACGGTAGCCATGCCGCGCGATACCAATCCTAATCAGGATATCTTCGGCGGCTGGATTATGTCGCAAATGGATTTGGGCGGCGGTATTTTGGCGGCAGAAATCGCACAGGGACGAATTGTCACCGTGGCCGTTCAAGAAATGAATTTCATCAGACCGGTAAAGGTCGGCAACGTTGTATGCTGCTATGGTCATTGCGTCCGTGTCGGCAATACTTCTTTGCAACTGAAAATCGAAGTGTGGGTGAAGACTTTGATGAACGATATGGTAACGGAAGACCGCCAACTGGTTACCGAAGCCGTATTCACTTACGTCGCTATCGATGCACAAGGCAATCCGCGCCCTATTCCACGCGAAGGCAATGCAAAGCTGGCTCATTTGTCAGTTTAAGAAATCAAAAAAAAGGCCGTCTGAAATTTCAATGTTCAGACGGCCTTTTTTTAATATGGAGACAAAATGTAATAATATTTCTTTTGAGCTAAAGCAAGGCGAAGTATCTGTTTTTTAGGTTTAATCCAGGCTGATTGATAAGACAAAGACCGCACACCGGCTCCCTATAACACCACTCTACCGCGACAGTTTGTACCACCTTTAAAACAACGTTTCCTCCTCAACCCACTTTAAGGAACATCATGGCTTCGCGCGATTTATACCCACAGGAAATTTTACAGGTTGTTCTCGACAAAAGCTGCGCCAAAGCACAATCCAGCATCCCCACACTGGCAATCTTGAGCATTTTGGCCGGCGGATACATCGGCTTCGGTTATCTTGCCTATTTAAAAGTAGTCAGCGGCATTCCGCACGAATGGGGTGGTGTTGCAACTTTACTCGGTGCCGCCGTATTCCCAATCGCCTTGATTTGTATCCTGCTTGGCGGCGGCGAACTGGTAACCAGCAACATGATGATTATGTCTTTAGGCAGGTTGGCCGGACGGATTTCCTCTAAAATGTTGCTGCGAAACTGGGTTATCGTTTGCATGGGCAATTTGGTAGGCACGCTGGCGATGGCGTTTTTTCTCGGACACTATGTCGGCATGACCGAAGGCAGCGTGGCAGAAAAAACCATTGCTGTGGCGGAAGCAAAAGTCCATATGGATTTCGGCCGTGCTTTCGTATCGGCAGTCGCATGTAACTGGATGGTCTGCATGGGCGCGTGGCTGCACTTTGCCGCTAAAAACACAACCGGACGAATGCTGGCCATTTGGTTCCCCGTCATGATTTTCGTATTAAACGGCTTCCAACACCTTGTCGCCAATATGTTCGTTATCCCAGCCGGCATTTTGGCAGGCGCAAACATTACTTGGGGGCAATTTTTCTTCAACATGATTCCCGTATTCCTGGGCAATGTCGTCGGTGGCGCATCCTTTGTCGGCGCATCGTATCTTTATACTTATAAAGACACGCTGAAAGATAGTGCCGAATAGACCTGCTTTAGAAAAAACAAAACCTGCTTTTTTAAGCAGGTTTTGTTTTATCGTTATTTTTCAGACGGCCTTTGCTACACAAAATCATCATACTGTTCCACAAGGTTGCAAGATTTTTTTCAGCCTAATAGCCTATACCGAAGTGAGCAATCTATATTGAAACTTAAAGAGTAAAAACAAAAAGGACTTAACCGGAAAAACAGGTTAAGTCCCTAAATCTTTTGGTCGGAGTGAAAGGATTCGAACCTTCGACCCCTTGCACCCCATGCAAGTGCGCTACCAGACTGCGCCACACTCCGACTCGATAATCTGTGAATTTTAGTTTCAAATACTGATTTTGACAAGTGTTTTTTAGGAAGGGAAATTTACTCGTTTGAAAATATTTGAATTATTTATACGCAAAAAAGGCCGTCTGAAATCGTTCAGACGGCCTTTGATTATTCAGTCAAATATCAAGCTTCAACCGGGATAATACCGATTTTAGCCTGCCATTGTTTTGGTGCAATGGCGTGAACCGATTCGCCGTTGCTATCCACCGCAACGGTTACCGGCATGTCTTTGACTTCAAATTCGTAAATCGCTTCCATGCCCAATTCTGGGAACGCCAAGACTTTAGATGCTTTAATGGCTTTGGCCACCAGATATGCCGCGCCGCCGACAGCCATCAGGTAAACGGCCTTGTTATCGGCAATGGCTTGGCAAGTCGCTGCGCCGCGTTCGGATTTACCGATCATACCCAAAAGACCGGTTTGCTCCAGCATTTGGCGGGTAAATTTATCCATACGGGTGGAAGTAGTCGGACCGGCCGGGCCAACAACTTCGTCACGGACTGGATCAACCGGGCCGACGTAGTAAATCAGTTTGTTGGTGAAATCCACCGGCAACTCTTCGCCTTTGTTGAGCATGTCAACCAGACGTTTGTGCGCGGCATCGCGGCCGGTCAGGATTTTACCGTTCAGCAACAATACGTCGCCGGTTTTCCATGTGGCTACTTCTTCTTTGGTCAGATTGTTGACATCGACACGTTTGCCGTTGTCAGGGCTGTAAGTCAAATCCGGCCAGTCTTCCAAAGACGGGGCTTCCAGTTTGGCCGGACCTGAGCCGTCCAATTCAAATTCGATGTGGCGGGTTGCCGCGCAGTTTGGAATCATGGCAATCGGTTTGGAAGCCGCGTGGGTTGGGTAGTCAAGGATTTTGACATCCAGCACGGTGCTCAAGCCGCCCAGACCTTGTGCGCCGATGCCCAAGGCATTTACTTTTTTGTAGAGTTCCAAGCGCAGGGCTTCGGTGGTAGACAATTCTGCACCGGAATCGGCTTTTTCTTTGAGTTCCTGAATATCGATATGGCTCATCAGGCTTTCTTTGGCCATCAACACTGCTTTTTCAGGCGTGCCGCCGATACCGATACCCAAGATGCCCGGAGGACACCAGCCTGCACCCATTTGAGGAACAGTTTTCAATACCCAGTCCACGATACTGTCTGATGGGTTGAGCATGGCCACTTTGGTTTTGTTTTCAGAACCGCCGCCTTTGGCCGCGCAAGTAACCTCAACTTTGTCGCCTTTCACGATTTCCATGTGTACAACGGCAGGGGTGTTGTCTTTGGTATTTTGACGTTTACCAGCCGGGTCGGTCAATACGGAGGCGCGCAGTTTGTTGTCAGGATAGGTATATGCACGGCGTACGCCTTCATTGACCATTTCCTGTACGCTCATCTCGGCATCCCACTGTACATCCATGCCCACTTTCAAGAATACGGTCGCAATACCGGTATCCTGACAAATCGGACGATGGCCTTCTGCACACATACGGCTATTGACCAAAATCTGCGCCATCGCATCTTTGGCGGCAGGGTTCTCTTCTTTTTGGTAAGCCTTGTACAAAGCCTGAATGTAGTCTTTAGGATGGTAGTAGCTGATGAATTGGAAAGCGTCGAAAATACTTTGGATAAAGTCTTCTTGCTTGATGACGGTCATGATTGTGTTCCTTTTCGGGAGTCATGGTAGGAAGGGTTTGTTTATTTTTTAAGAGACCGATTTTTCAGACGGCCTTCAATAGCGTAATAGTGCTTTCAAATGAATAATCCAGACAATATCATTTTCATACTTCATTGATTTAATTAGAATTTAATAACATATTAAATCACTTGGTTATTGATAACCTATATCTACTGGCCATTCACTTACATAGAAATAAAACTACATTATTTTTAAACGATAACCTTATTGCCAGGCCGTCTGAAAATGCTTGCCTTAAGTATCTGAGAAAAAATTTAGTAGCCTGTATTTAAAAGAAAACTACCTAAATTTCAGACGGCCTTTCTTATTCTCCAATACAATACACAATTGTAAAATCCATGTCATTTTCTCCCTCAATCTTCTTGACTGATATCAAACTTGTTTGATTTTCTGAAATTTTATAACAGTCTTTTCACTTGCTCACATATCCAAATATTATTCAATATATACAACAATCTATGCAAAATTATCTAACATATAATAATGATTTTTACTAGTAAATAGAAGAATATTTTAAAGTTTATAATAAAAAGTAATTTTATTTTACTTTTAAAATCAAATTTTTGTAATAATTTTGTCTAAATAATAGGCATATTTTGTTTACAATCTTTCCTCTATGAAACCTTAGATTGCTCCTATCTTCAAAACTACTAAATTCTGATACACTTCGACTCATAAAGATAAACATTGATTTTAAAAGAATTTCTGAGTAAATCACTTGGATATTTTCTCATACACAACATATGTAATAAAAATACAATTAATCAAATTATCCACTATTCCAACTTCCAATTTCACAGGAACAAACCATGAGTGAAAATTTGTTAACCCTGACCATAGACGGCCATGAAGTTAAAGCTTCCGCCGACTCGTCAATCATCCAAGCCTATGCCCATTCAGGCAATGCGATTACTGCCAATGTCGGCTGTATGGGTCAAGGCGTATGCGGTTCCTGCCGCTGCATGATTCGTAAAGAAGGCGAGCGCGAAGTAACAACTGCACTGGCATGCGAGACCAAAGTCGAAGAAGGCATGCAGGTCAGCTTCTTGGACTACTTCATTCCCGAGCATATCCAATATTACGACGTCAGCGAAATTGGTGATGGCTGGAACTGGTTGGACGATACCGCCAAAGCCTTCCCAGAAGCGCAAAATTGCCGTCATTGCGGCGGCTGTAATCGAGCCTGTCCTAAAGGTTTGCAAGTGGAAAACGGCGTAGCGCAGGTAGTTTCCGGCGATTTCAGTGCGGCTGCGCTGACCTTTGACCAATGCGTGATGTGCAACCTCTGCACCCTCTCCTGCCCTGAACACATCCGTCCGAACCACTTGGGCTTGTTCGCCCGCCGTATGAAAGCGGCGCGCACATTGCGTCCTGTGGATTTGATGCGCCGCCTGCGCGAAATCGACAGCGGCAAAATGAAAGTCGAATTTGAAGAGGAGTCAGTGTAATGGTTAACAAAATCCAAGGCATAGACTACGAAACTGCCCTTGCCAACCTGCGTGCGTCCTCATTGGAGCTGCGCGGCGATTTACCTGAAAAAAACGAATTACTGAGCCAATTTCACCCTGACTATCAGGCAAATGCACGTGTGAAACTGCCTATCGGCCCAAACCAAGGCGATTACTGCCATCCTGATTTGGCCAAACTCTTAATCAGTCAGCCTCTGATTGACGACTATAATTTGTCGGGTGCTGAACACTTGAACACTGACGTATTGGTAATTGGCGGTGGCGGTGCAGGCGCGGCAGCGGCATTGTCTGCGACTGAAGCCGGCGCACGCGTCATCATGGCGAACAAACTGCGTATCGGCGACAGTAATACCGTGATGGCCGAAGGTGGCATTCAAGCTGCGGTCGGCGCGGAAGACAGCCTGCAACAACACTTTGACGACACCATCAAAGGCGGCCACAACGTCGGCAAAAAAGAATTGGTTGCCCAGATGGTTACTGATGCGCCGTCCGCTATCCGCTGGCTGATTGGCTTGGGCATGACTTTCGACCTTGCCAAAGGCGCAGACAGTAATGGCATGTTGAGCCGCAAACGCGCAGGCGGTACGACCGTGCCGCGTATTTTGAGCTACCGCGACTTTACCGGCCTCGAAATGATGCGCGTACTGCGCGAAGCAGTCGAACTCGACGAAAACATCACCCAGCTCAACCGCCACCCCGCCATCGAATTATTGTCGGACGAACACGGACGCTGCGTCGGCGCGATTTTGTACGATTTGGAAAAACGCTCTTTGGTATTGGTTCACGCCAAAGCCGTAGTATTGGCAACCGGCGGCAGCGGACGCCTGCATTTGCAAGGTTTTGCCACTTCCAACCACTATGGCGCGACTGCAGACGGCCTGGTAATGGCTTACCGTATCGGCGCCAAACTGCGCGATGTCGATTCTTTCCAATATCACCCAACCGGCGTTGCCCACCCTCCACACTTGGCAGGCGCGCTGATTTCTGAAGCCGTGCGCTCCGCAGGCACCAAACTGGTCAACGGTTTGGGCGAACGTTTCGTTGACGAATTACAACCGCGCGACGTTGTTGCCGCTGCGATTCTGCGCGAATGCCGCGAAGGCCGCGGCGTGGTGCGCGACGGTCAAGTCGGCGTGTTCCTCGACACCCCGCGCCTGATTGCCAACGACCCCGATGTATTGAACCGTTTGGTAACACTCGGCCACGTCGCCCACAAATGCGGCATCGACCCTGCTGTTGAGCCGATGATGATTCATCCGACCCTGCACTATCAAAACGGCGGCGTAGAAATCAACGGCGACGGCGCGACCTGCGTGGAAGGCCTCTATTGCGCCGGTGAAGTAACCGGCGGCATCCACGGCCGCAACCGCCTGATGGGCAATGCGCTTCTGGACATCATCAGCTTCGGCCGCCGTGCCGGTAAAGCCGCGGCAAATTGTGGCCTGCCGCTGAAAAAAGTACGCGGCGGTGTCGGTCACGTCCACGATCTGCAACGCGAAATGACCCGCGCCGGTCTGACCAGCGACATCAAAGCCCCCGTTTTATATCCCGACTACGGCAAATTCGATTTGCGCGAACACGCCGGTTTGCAGGAGCAACAATCATGAATCAAGCCAATCAAAACTTACTGCATCCTTCCCGCCAAGTCGGCGCAGATTTAGCCGCGTGGCGCAAAGTAGGCGGCGGCGAAGGCTTGCTGGCTGCGCTTGCCGATCCACAAAGCATTGTTTCCAAACTGCAAGATGCCAATCTTTGCGGTATGGGCGGTGCAGGTTTCCCGACTTGGCGCAAATGGGAGGCTGCCGTTGCCGCCCAAAGCAAAAATGGCGACAAATACGTCGTCTGCAATGCCAACGAAGACGAACCGGGTACATTTAAAGACCGTGTACTGCTGGCAAATACGCCGCACCAAGTCATCGAAGGCGTCCTAATTGCCGCCGTTGCCTGCCGTGCCAATAAAGCGATTTTGTACGTCAATCCGCATCAAACCGACTCCATCGCTTCCATCACACCGGCCATTGAGCAATGGAAAAACAGCGATTTGTTTATCCGTATCGAAAACTACTTGGGTAAACCTTTAGACCTGCAACTGGTCGAAACTTCAGGCCGTTATATCGGCGGCGAAGAAACTGCCGTGATTTCATGGCTGGAAGGCGGTTTCCCCTTCCCTCGCCGCAAGCCGCCTTTCCCTGCCGAAAGCGGTGTCAACGGTGAGCCGACCCTTATCAACAATACCGAAACCTTCGCCAATATTCCGCAAATCCTTGCCAAAGGCGCGGAATGGTACAAATCTTTGGGTTTGGGCGATGCGGCCGGTACAAAACTCTACTCGCTCTCCGGCGACGTATTGAATCCGGGCCTGTACGAGCTTCCGATGGGCACGACCCTGCAATCGCTGATTTACGATCACGGCGGCGGTATGCTCGAAGGGCGCACGTTTAAAGCCGTCTTCACCGGCGGCCCGTCAAACACGCTTTTGACCGTAAAAGATTTGGACGTGCCTTTGGACTTCGTTTCCGTACGCGAACGCAAATCCAGCCTCGGTACCGGCGCGATGATTGTGATTTCCGAAGGCACCAGCGTGGTGCGCAAAGTGGCCGAGTATGTGGAATTTTTCGCTTCCAACTCATGCGGTCAATGCCCGCCGTGCAAAGGCGGCACATTCCAGCTTTCCCGCCTGCTCAACCGCGTGGACACCGGCATCGGCACTCCCGACGATCTGCGCGCCCTGCAAAGCCTGTGCCAACTGTTGCCACGAAGCGGTCGTTGCGGTTTGATTGACGGCGCGGTTACCGTGTTGCAAAGCTCGCTGCGCACCTTCCCCGAAGAGTACGGCCTGCCGCAAGAACAGGAATAAAACGGCGTTGTTTTCAGACGGCCTGTTACTGTAAAGGCCGTCTGAAAAACGATACCCTACTCCCATTCTCTTCTTTCCAAGATTGAAGAGAAACCCAATAAGAAAAATACCTTCCGAACCTACCAAAATACGTTCAGACAGGCTTAAGCGACACTCAGGCCGTCTGAAAACCGATTTCCCAATACTTCAATCCTCAAATTAGGAGATTCAACATGGGCTTCAAGCCAATTCCTGCTGCGGTCGCACTTGTGCTGACGCTGCTTATCTGGTTCGTTATCCCCGTTCCTCAAGGCGTATCGCCTGACGCATGGCATCTTTTGGCATTGTTTGTCGGCATCATTGCCGGCATCATCGGCAAAGCCATGCCTATCGGCGCAATGGCGATTTTGGGCATTACCTTGGTTGCACTGACCGGTGTGACCAACGAAAAAGCCGCCGACGCAACCAAAGACGCTCTGAGCAGCCTCAACAACTCGCTCATCTGGATGATTGGTATCGCCATCATCATCTCGCGCGGTTTGTTGAAAACCGGCTTGGGGATGCGTATCGGCTACCTGCTGATCTCCCTTTTCGGCAAACGCACGCTGGGCGTAGGTTACAGCTTGGCATTGGCCGACTTGGTCATCGGTCCGGTAACGCCAAGTAATACCGCGCGCGGCGGTGCAATCGTGCATCCGATTATGAAATCCATTGCCTTAAGCTTCGACTCCGATCCTGAAAAAGGTACGGAAGGCAAAATCGGCAAATACCTTTCACTGGTCAACTTTCACTCCAACGTGATTACCTGTCTGATTTTTATCACTGCCACCGCACCTAATCCGCTGGTAGTCGAATTGGTTGCCAAAGCCACTAATTCGGAAATCCAACTCTCTTGGGGTACTTGGTTCTTGGCGATGGTCGTACCCGGCCTGCTTGCTATGCTACTGATGCCGCTGGTGCTGTATTTCCTGTATCCGCCCGAAATCAAACAAACCCCCAACGCCACTGCATTGGCAAAAGAGCATTTGGCTGCCATGGGGCCGATGAAGCGTGAAGAAAAAATCATGCTGGGCATTTTCCTGGTTCTGCTGCTGTTGTGGGCGGGTATTCCTGAAATGCTATTCGGCGTGAAAGTGGACGCTACCGCCACCACCTTCCTCGGCTTGAGCCTGTGCCTGTTGACCGGCGTACTGACTTGGGAAGATGCGCTAAAAGAAAAAAGCGCGTGGGACACCATTGTTTGGTTTGCTGCCTTGGTTATGATGGCAAACTTCCTCAACAAACTGGGCCTCATCAGCTGGTTATCCGACTCCATGCAAAGCGGTATCGCCCACATGGGCTTGGGTTGGGAAGCCGGTTGTGCCCTGTTGATGCTGGCCTACCTCTACGCCCACTACGTTTTCGCCAGCGGCACGGCACACGTTACCGCCATGTTCGGCGCATTCTACGGCGCAGGCTTGGCCTTGGGTGCACCACCGATGCTGTTTGCCCTGGTTATGGCAGCCGCTACCGGCATCATGATGTCGCTGACCCACTACGCTACCGGTTCTGCACCTGTCATTTACGGCTCCAACTACGTCAACATGACCGAATGGTGGAAAGCCGGCTTCATCATGAGCGTGCTTGAAATCCTGATTTTCGGCACTGTCGGTATCTTGTGGTGGAAAGCCTTGGGCTATTGGTAATCCTTTAGCCGATTGAAAAATCAGGCTGTCTGAAACTCCAATTTCAGACGGCCTTTTGTTACAATTTCATTTTTACCGAACACACTCGATTACCGTGAAAATACTTATTCTCGGCAGCGGCCAAGTCGGCTCGACCGTCGCCCAAAACCTCGCCTCCGTTCCCAGCAACGACGTTACCATCATCGACATCGACGAAAAAGCGCTCAACCGCATCAGCAGCCGCCTCGATGTCCAAACCATCGTCGGCAACGGCGCATCGCCCTTTACCCTCGAACAGGCAGGCGCGGCGGACTCCGACCTCCTGCTTGCCCTGACCCGCAGCGACGAAACCAACATCGTTGCCTCCAAAATCGCCGCCGACCTGTTCAACATCCCCAGCCGCATCGCACGCGTACGCTCAAGCGAATACCTCGAATATCCGGTTGCCGGCAGCGACAACCCCGAAGAAGGCAGCCTCAACATCTTCGGCATTACCGAAACCATCAGCCCCGAACAACTGGTTACCGAACAACTTGTCGGCCTGCTCAACTACACCAGCTCATTGCAGGTACTCAGCTTTGCCAACGACCAAGTCCGCATGGTGATTGTTCAAGCCCGCAAAGGCGGTTTGCTGATCGGCCGTGAAATTGCCGACATCAACCAACACCTGCTCGAAGGCGTGGACTGCCAAATCTGCGCCATCTACCGCAACAACCGCCTGATCGTCCCTACCCCGCAAACCGTCATCATCGAAGGCGATGAAGTCCTGTTTGCCGCCGACATCAACAGCGTGGAAGCCATCATGCGCGAATTGCGTCCGAAAGAAGCGCGTACCCGCCGCATCATGATCGCCGGCGGCGGCAACATCGGCTACCGCCTCGCCAAGCAGCTCGAATCCAAATACGACATCAAAATCATCGAATACAAACCCCACCGCGCCGAATGGCTGGCCGAAAATCTGGACAACACCCTCGTCCTGCAAGGTTCCGCCACCGACGAAACCCTGCTGGATGAAGAATACATCGACGAAATCGACGTCTTCTGCGCGCTGACCAATGATGACGAAAACAACATCATGTCCAGTCTGTTGGCGAAAAACCTTGGCGCCAAACGCGTGATTACCATCGTCAACCGCTCAAGCTACGTCGATTTGCTCGAAGGCAACAAAATCGATATCGTCGTTTCCCCCCACCTGATTACCATCGGCTCCATCCTCGCCCACATCCGCCGTGGCGACGTCGTTGCCGTCCATCCTTTGCGCCGCGGTACAGCCGAAGCTATTGAAGTGGTGGTACACGGCGACAAAAACACTTCCGCCATCGTCGGCCGCCGCATCAGCGGCATCAAATGGCCAAGCGACTGCTACATCGCCGCCATCGTCCGCGGCGCAACCGGCGAGGTCATCATGGGACACCACACCGAAACCATCCTCCAAGACGGCGACCACATTATCTTCTTCGTTTCACGCCGCCGCGTTCTGCCGGAGCTGGAAAAACTCATTCAAGTCAAAATGGGCTTTTTCGGTTAAACCCAAAATCCGTTTGCTTGAAGCGATAAAAAGGCCGTCTGAAAACCTTTTCAGACGGCCTTTATTTCTTGTTTTATTTACGCTTTGGCAACACTGTTTTTACGACCAAACCAAACAAAACCAATCACACCCAATACAATCATCGGCACGCTCAACCATTGACCCATGGACAAACCCAAAGTCAGCAGGCCGAGATAGTCGTCAGGCTGACGGGCAAATTCGGCAATAAAGCGGAACAAACCGTAACCGCCCAAGAACAATGCCGCCGTTTGTCCGGCCGGACGTGGTTTTTTCGAGAAAATCCAAACGATGACAAACAGGCAAATGCCTTCAAGGGCAAACTGGTAAAGCTGAGACGGATGGCGCGGCAGCATGCCGTATTGTTGCAGCCATTCGGCCCACAAAGGATTGTGCGCCGCAGCCTCCGCATCTTCGTAACGCGCTTGCGGAAAACCCATTGCCCAAAAAGCATTGAGTTCGGTCACGCGTCCCCAAAGTTCGCCGTTGATAAAGTTGCCGATACGGCCGGAAGCCAAGCCCAGCGGTACGAGCGGCGCAACGGTATCCATCAATTTCAAGATACTGATGTTGTGCTTGCGGCCAAACAGCCACATGGCAACGACCACGCCCAAGAAGCCGCCGTGAAACGACATACCGCCTTCCCATACTTTGAAAATATCCAACGGGTTGGCAAGATAGTCGGAAAATTTATAAAACAAAACGTAGCCGATACGGCCGCCCAAGATGACGCCCAAGATACCCCAAGTCAGGAAATCGTCGAGTGTTTCTTTGGTAAACACAGAATTGCCCTGCGCAATACGGCGGCGGCCCAAAATCGTAAACAGGATAAAGCCGACGATATAGCTCAAGGCATACCAGCGGATGGCAAGCGGGCCGATGCTGATCAGCACCGGATCAAACTGGGGATGTATCATCATAATGTGTGTTCCTTATCTCAAAGGCCGTCTGAAAGCCTGAACTTTCAGACGGCCTGTATGCGGTGTCGGATGGTTTAACGCAAATCGCCAACCACATTCAAAATAGCAGACAGCATTGCCTCGCCCAAGCGCAGCGAGCGTTGGCCATTCCAGCCGAAATCGTCGTCCGGCAGGTTGGCATTGTCTTTAAACGGCATTTCCAAAGTATAGGCAAGGCAGTTGAAATGATTGCCGACCCAGTTGGTCGCCAAAGTCATGTTTGCCTGACCCGGCGCATCTTTGTCATAGCCGTAATCGTCTTGGAAATCTGGGCTGGCATTGAGCAACGCCAGTTTGAATTGGTCTTCCAAGGCTTCGATGCGCTCGTTGTAGTTCGGCACGCCTTCGGTACCGGCCACAAAGACAAACGGCAGACCTTCATCGCCATGAATATCCAAGAACAAATCCACGCCGGTTTCCATCATTTTTTCGCGGACGGCAAAGACTTCGGGGCTTCGCTCCAAAGTCGGTGTTTCCCATTCGCGGTTGAGGTTGGCGCCGGCGGCATTGGTGCGCAGATTACCCAAAACCGAGCCGTCCGGATTCATATTCGGCACAATGTAGAAAGTCGCGCGGTCAAGCAGCATGCGCGCGGTCGGATCTTGCGGATCAAGCAGACGGCCCAGCAAACCTTCGACAAACCATTCCGCCATGGTTTCGCCCGGATGTTGGCGAGCGATAATCCAAACTTTCATGTCGCTTTCGACTTGGTTGCCGATGGTCAGAAGATTGATGTCGCGGCCTTGAACGGTACTGCCCAAGTCGTCGATACGGCACAAACCGCTTCCCTGAGCATCGCCCAAAAGGTTCAAATGCTGCTCGTGGGAATAAGGCTCGAAATAAGCGTAGTAAACGCTGTTGGACAAAGGCGTATGGTTGATGGTCAACACGCCGTTTTCGTAGCTTGTTGGCACGCGAAACCAATTTTGGCGGTCGTAAGAAGCACAAGCCTGATAGTCCTCCCAGCCCAAAGGATACGCAGCGTCCGCCGCATTTTCAAAATGCATCACGCAGTTTTGATAGGCCGCACCCTGTAAACGGAAGTAAAACCATTGGGCAAACTCCGAAGCATTGTCGGGACGCAGGGCGAGGCGGATATCGGCAGGGTTGCTCAAGTCTTTGACAACGACCGAACCGGCATCGAATTGGGTGCTGATTTTCATCATGGGTATCCTTAGTAATCGGCGAAGAGGCCGAAGCAAACCGTCATTTTACCGTTTGCATGAGGCTGGTTTCAACCATTTAACTGATTTAACAGGATTTCAAGTGCTTGGAAATATTGTTTCAGACGGCCTTTGGGATTAAGATAAAGGCCGAAATCATGAAACAAGGTTGAAACCATGACCCAGCAACAATCTGTCTCCCCTGCCATCAAAGCGCGCGTCCTTGCCGAATCTTTACCTTATATCCGCCGTTTTTCCGGCTCCATCATCGTCATCAAATACGGCGGCAACGCCATGACCGAGTCGGCCTTAAAAGAGGGTTTCGCACGCGATGTCGTCCTGCTCAAACTGATCGGCCTGCATCCCGTCATCGTTCACGGCGGCGGTCCGCAAATCAATGAAATGCTGGAAAAAGTCGGCAAAAAAGGAGAGTTCGTTCAAGGCATGCGCGTGACCGACAGCGAAACCATGGACATCGTAGAAATGGTTTTGGGCGGACACGTTAATAAAGAAATCGTTTCCATGATTACCACCTTCGGCGGTCGCGCCGTCGGCATTACCGGCCGGGACAACCACTTCATCAAAGCAGAAAAACTCCTGATCGACACGCCCGAACAAAAAGGCGTGGACATCGGCCAAGTCGGCACAGTGGCCGATATCGACACCCGTTTGGTGGAAGGTTTGGTCGAGCGCGGCTGCATTCCTGTCATCGCACCCATCGGCGTAGGTCAAAACGGCGAAGCGTTCAACATCAATGCCGACTTGGTTGCCGGCAAACTGGCGGAAAAACTTCAGGCCGAAAAACTGCTGATGATGACCAATATTCCCGGCGTACTGGATAAAGAAGGCAAATTATTGACCACCCTGACGCCAAGCCGCATTGACGAACTGATTGAAGACGGCACGCTGTACGGCGGTATGCTGCCTAAAATTGCCTCTGCCGTCGAAGCCGCCAAAAGCGGCGTCAAAGCCACGCATATCATAGACGGCCGCGTTCCAAACGCCCTGCTCTTGGAAGTGCTGACCGATGACGGCGTAGGCTCGATGATTTTGGGAGCAGGCTAATCTGGTTTTCAGACGGCCTTATGCCTTATTTAATCAGCTTTTCACCCTAAAAAGGGTAAAAAATGTTACACTATACGGCTTATGTTTGTTTGAACGATATTGACGTGAAACAAACTTACAGTCGGTTTCATACCGACTCCGATGCCATACTTGGCAAAGACGGTATAATGTCTGCATTCATCAGACTTTGGCAATCATCCTTAAGGCCGTCTGAAACGTAACAAAGCTACTTTTCTTTTACTATCCTATTTGGAGATATTCATGAGCGCAATCGTTGATATTTTTGCACGCGAAATTTTGGACTCCCGCGGCAACCCTACTGTAGAGTGTGACGTATTGTTGGAATCCGGCGTCATGGGACGCGCAGCCGTACCTAGCGGCGCATCAACCGGCCAAAAAGAAGCTTTGGAACTGCGTGACGGCGACAAATCCCGTTACTTGGGCAAAGGCGTATTGAAAGCCGTTGACCACGTAAACAACCAAATCGCGCAAGCCCTCATCGGTATCGATGCCAACGAACAATCTTATATCGACCAAATCATGATCGAATTGGACGGTACTGAAAACAAAGGCAACTTGGGTGCCAACGCCACTTTGGCCGTTTCTATGGCCGTAGCACGCGCAGCCGCTGAAGATGCAGGCCTGCCTCTGTATCGTTACTTGGGCGGCGCAGGCCCAATGGCTCTGCCTGCTCCAATGATGAACGTTATCAACGGCGGCGAACATGCCAACAACAGCCTGAACATCCAAGAATTCATGATTATGCCTGTCGGCGCAAAATCTTTCCGCGAAGCCCTGCGTTGCGGCGCCGAAATCTTCCACGCACTGAAAAAACTGTGTGATGCCAAAGGCTTCCCAACCACCGTGGGCGACGAAGGCGGTTTCGCACCTAACTTGAACAGCCACAAAGAAGCCCTGCAACTGATCGTAGAAGCCACTGAAGCCGCAGGCTACAAAGCAGGCGAAGACGTATTGTTCGCCCTGGACTGCGCATCCAGCGAGTTCTATAAAGACGGTCAATATCATCTGGAAGCCGAAGGCCGCTCTTACACCAGCGCAGAATTTGCCGAATACTTGGAAGGCCTGGTTAACGAATTCCCAATCATTTCCATCGAAGACGGCATGGACGAAAACGACTGGGAAGGCTGGAAACTGCTGACCGAAAAATTGGGCAAAAAAGTTCAATTGGTCGGCGACGACTTGTTCGTAACCAATCCAAAAATCTTGGCCGAAGGCATCGAAAAAGGCGTGGCAAACGCATTGCTGGTTAAAGTCAACCAAATCGGTACATTGAGCGAAACCCTGCAAGCCGTTGACTTGGCCAAACGCAACCGCTACGCAAGCGTAATGAGCCACCGTTCCGGTGAAACCGAAGACAGCACTATTGCCGACTTGGCAGTTGCCACCAACTGTATGCAAATCAAAACCGGCTCCCTGTCCCGTTCCGACCGCATGGCGAAATACAACCAATTGTTGCGCATTGAAGAAGAATTGGCCGAAGCCGCCTACTACCCTGGCAAAGCCGCATTCTACCAACTGGGCAAATAAGCAAAATATAGGATATTGATTGTATGAAGTGGGTAACTTTTGTTTTAACCTTCGCACTTTTGTGCTGTCAGTACAGCCTTTGGTTCGGTAAAGGCAGTGTCGGGCATACGGAAGAATTGCAGGAGCAGCTCGTCCGTCAGGAGGAAAAAAACCAAACGCTCACTTTACGCAACAATTTCCTCAATGCGGAAGTTGAAGATTTGGCACACGGACAAGAGGCTATCGCCGAAATTGCCCGCGTCGAATTGGGCTATGTCCAAGACGGCGAAGTGTATTACCGAATCATCGACCGCCGCTAAACCCTGCAAAACAAAGGCCGTCTGAAAACATGTTTTTCAGACGGCCTTTTTTATCGCAATCGCTATATAATCACATATCCCAAAATCAAATCACACCCATCATGTATGACGTAAACACCCACGATGTCCGCCGATTCTTTGCCCACGTCTGGCAACACAGGCTCGCACCGCTCCAATTGGACGGCCTGCAACAAAAAGCTTTGCGCATTATCGAAGCCCATCCCGAATACGGACACTATCTCGAAGACATCGAACAATATTTAGATAAAGAATGGTTGCCCGAAGACGGAGAAAGCAACCCATTCCTGCATATGTCGCTACACCTTTCCCTGCAAGAGCAAAGTGCCATTGACCAGCCCCCGGGCATCCGTGCCATCCACCATCAACTTTGCGCCCGTTACAACGGCGACTGGGTCAAAGCCGAACACGATATGATGGAAGCCTTGGCAGAAACCATCTGGGAGGCGCAACGCTACGGACGAGGCCTTGATGTCAATGCCTACATGACTCGCTTACGGAAATTGGTCGGCTTAGGCCAAGAAGGAAAAGCCCGCCTCAATCCCCATGAGGTCGGCTTGATGGACACAAAGTAACTTATTTTCAGACGGCCTCAACCCATACAAATCCTTACGCTTGCCAAAGCCAACATTTCCATCTTTCATGCTAAATTACTTTTTTAAAATCCGCATCACAAGGAAAACAAAATGCTCCGCCCAACCCTTACCGCCCTACTCCTAGCCGCCTCCCTGCCCATTGCAGCAGAAAGCCTCAACTACAACATCGTTGAATTTTCCGAATCCGCGAATATGGAAGTGCCGCGGGACACCATGACCGCGCATTTCAGCGTCAACGCAGAAGGTAAAGACCGTCAAGCCGTCAACCAAGCCTTCATGAAGAAATTCAACCAGTTCAACAAAATCTCCCAAAACAGCAAATTTAAAGCCGAGCTGATGGAGCGCAACGCATCCCCGCGCTATCAATACACCAACGGCAAACGCACCCAAACCGGCTGGGAAGAACACGCCTACTTCAAAGTAGAAAGCAAAGACTTTGAAGCACTCAACCGCCTGATTGCCGACAGCATCAATATCGCCGTTTTGGAAAGCTCCTCATTTTCCGTATCCAAAGAAAAACGCGAAGAAACCGTCGACCAACTGAGCAAAGCCGTCATCCTGCGCTTCAAAGACCGCGCCCAAAATCTCGCCCAAACGCTCGGCTTCTCCAGCTACAAAATCGTTAAACTCAACTTAGGCCATATCGGCAACCGCCAAGTCGGCGGCAACTTTGCACACGCCAAAATGCTGCGTGCAATCCCTGCTGCAGAAGTGGCTGCAGGAATAGAAGATGGCATACCTGCTTCCCCCGGTTCGGAAGAGATCAGCCTGACCGTCAACGGCTCGGTGCAAATGTAGGATTTTCTTTGAAATCATTTTAAAGGCCGTCTGAAAGTATATTTTTCAGACGGCCTTTATAGTTTTTATTCACGCATAATCAGTCAATCTTAATATATTCCACCGACAGAATCTCTATAACCTCACGCCCTTCCGGTGTATTCAAGACAACTTCATCGCCTTCGCGTGCTTTAATCAGGCTGCGTGCCAAAGGGGAAATCCATGAGATTTTATTTTTAGCGGTATCGATTTCATCTACACCGACGATTTTGACGGTTTGTTCACGACCGTCTCCGCGCAATAAATCAACGGTGGCGCTGAAAAAAACCTGGTCCGTGGCTTCGCGCGCTTCAGGGTCGACGACAACGGCTGCTTCCAAGCGTTTGGTTAGGAAGCGGATACGGCGGTCGATTTCGCGCATACGGCGTTTGCCGTAAAGATAGTCGCCATTTTCGCTGCGGTCGCCATTGCTTGCCGCCCAGTTAACGATTTGGACGATTTCCGGGCGTTCTTTGTTGACCAGATGATAAAGTTCGTCTTTCAATGCCTGCCAGCCAGTAGGCGTGATGTAATTTTTGGTTTCGGTACTCATGATGTGTCTAAAACATAATTAAAGGCCGTCTGAACGTTAATTTTCAGACGGCCTTTATTGTAAGTCAATTTACTTTATTCTTCATCATCGCTATCGCTGATACTGATGCTGTGTTCCATTTTACTTGGATGTACTTTCAAGCCGCCACAACCTGATTTTTCGGTAGAGAGACGGTTCAGATATGCTTCATCGATATCGCCTGTTTGATAAACACCGTTAAAGCATGAAGAATCAAAGGATTCAATTTTTGAATTGAGTGCTTTGACTACTGCTTCCAAGTCTTCTAAGTTTTGGAAGACGATGCCATCCGCGCCAATTTCGGTTGCTATTTCTGCTGCGCTGCGGCCGTTTGCAATCAGTTCTTCACGGGTCGGCATATCGATGCCGTACACATTCGGATAGCGTACTTCAGGAGCGGCAGAAGCAATGTAGACTTTGCGTGCACCTGCCGCGCGTACCATTTCGACGATTTCACGGCTGGTCGTACCGCGTACAATGGAATCATCCACCAATAAAACGCTTTTGCCGTTAAACTCGGTTTCCATCGGGCTGAGTTTTTGGCGTACTGATTTTTTGCGTGTTGCTTGGCCAGGCATAATAAAGGTGCGGCCAATGTAGCGGTTTTTAATCAGACCTTCGCGGTAAGGTTTTTCGAGATGAACGGCAAGCTCCATCGCGCTGGGTCGGCTGGTATCGGGAATCGGCATCACGACATCGATATCATCGACAGGCAGCTCGCGTTTGATTTTTTCTGCCAAAGATACGCCCATATCCATACGGGACTGATAAACGGAAACGCCATCGATGACGGAGTCTGGGCGGGCAAAATAAACATATTCAAAAAGACAAGGGCTTAATTTGGCTTTCTCGCTGCATTGACGGGAAATAATCGTGCCGTCAAAACCAATAAATACGGCTTCGCCCGGCTGGATATCGCGTTCCAAATCATAGGCAAGTGCATTAAAGGCAACGGATTCGGAGGCAACAGCATACGATTTTTTGCCGGATTCATCGGTTTGCGAACCCAAAACCAACGGACGGATACCGAAAGGATCTCGGAAAGCCAGCATGCCGTATCCTGCAATCATGGCTACAACACCGTATGCGCCGCGCACCAAACGGTGCACTTCGGAAACGGCGTTGAAAATATTGTCGATGGTAAGTTGATAAGGGGCTGTATTTTTAGAGACTTCGCGGCGTAATTCGTGTGCGAATACATTGAGTAGGACTTCAGAATCGGAGCTGGTATTAACGTGGCGCAGGTGTTTGTTGCATACGTTTTCATAGAGCTCTTCGGTATTGGTCAGATTACCATTGTGTGCCAAAACAATGCCGAATGGGGAGCTGACATAAAACGGCTGGGCTTCTGCACTGCTGCCCGCATTGCCTGCAGTCGGATAGCGGACATGTGCAATGCCTGCATTACCGACCAAGTCGCGCATATTACGGGTACGGAACACTTCGCGCACCATGCCTTTGCCCTTGTGCATATGAAATATATTGCCTTCGGCAGTAACAATACCTGCTGCGTCCTGACCACGGTGTTGCAACATCTGCAAACCATCATACAACATCTGATTGACCGGCTCATGACTAACCAAACCTAATACACCACACATATCGTGCTTCTCCGAGTTTGAAGATTAAATGGGTAAGCTGTCATTATAAAATAATTTAGATGAGTTTGCTCGAATTGTTGACAATATGATGTCAAATTTACGCAAATAAAAACGGATTCAGACGACCCATAGGCCGTCTGAATCCGTCAAACTCAATCATCCAATTCTTCAACTTCAGCTGCTTTACCCGAAAGATGCGGCATTGCGGTATCTTTTCCAGGCAGATAAGGCATCGCAGCATCGGCAAGTGATTCAAAATACGGAATCGTATGCGAGCTTTGCCACTCTTCCGTTTTCGGCAAATCAGTGTGTGAAAAAACCATCACTGCCAGTGTCACTAAAATCACACCTTTCACAGCACCGAATACGCCGCCAAGCAAACGGTTGATGCTTCCTAAACCAACGGCAGACATCAAACTGCTCAACAGCGATCGTGCCAGTTTCTGCAACAGCCATGCCAGAAAAAACACAGCGGCAAAACCCATGGCAACCGCCAAGGAATGCGGTTCAACCGATTTAAAGACCACATCGGCAAACGGCACAGCGAGCGTTCGGGCTGCAATGAACGATACCACCCACGCCACCATCGCCCCTGCTTCCGCAATAATACCCCGTGTCAACGAGACAATGATGCAGATGACGATGACGGCGGCAGCCAATAAATCGGCAACAGGCAAATTACTCACTGGTCACCTGACCGGCAATGCCATGTACACGCAATTTGTTCAAATCGCGCTCTGCATCGCGTGCATTTTTATAACTGGCTGATTTCACGCGATACACCTTACCTTTATCGGTCATCACTTCAGTAATGGTCGAATCGATACCTGCGGCTTTCATTTTACGTTGCAGGCTTTGTGCGCGTTCTTTTTCAGCATAACCAGCCTGAATAGCGGCCTTTTTAGCAGGTTTAGCTTCTGCTTTTTCTTTTTCAGCTTTAGGTTTGGCTTTTTCAGACGGCTTCTCGGCAGTTTTTACCTTATCGGCTTTTTCTGCTTTGGCCGTTTCTGGTTTAGCTTTTTCATTTTTTGGTTTTTCAACTTTGGCTTCTGCTTTCTTAGTAGGTTCGGCCTTGTCTTTTACGCTGTCTTTGCTGTTTTTGGCAGATTTACGCTCGGCAATGGCTTTCTCTGCTTTTTCCAATTGTGCTAATTTATTGCGTTCAGCAGCAGCTTCACGCTCTGCTTTTTCAGCACGCGCTTGAAGTGCACGTTTTTTAGCAGCCAATGCGTTTTCTTTTTCATCCGCTTCCTGTTGGGCTTGTGCCTTGCGTGCCGCAGCACGTTGTTCTGCCTGGCGTTGGCGGCGTTCTTCGGCTCGGCGCTCCGCAGCTTCGCGTTTGGCGGCCTCAGCTCGTTGAATACGCTCAGACTCTTCCAAACCTTTAATATTGCCGTCATCCAAAGTATCATTAATCAAAACCAACGGTTCGCCGACATCTTCGGGAGCAGACTCACGGTTTGGCTTCAATACTTCAACCGGCGCATTGTCTTCTTCGTCGCCGGCATTTTGAGGTTTGCTTTGCGCTTCGGCATCCGCATGGCGGGCTGCTTCTTCAGCCATCGCAACATCCTCTTTATTCGGCTCTAAAACAACGGCCTTGCTCGGCTCATCAGCCGTTTTGACTTGGCTCTGACCGACAGGTGCTTCTTTAAACGGTGAATTTTTATCGTCGCCGGAAGTCAGTGCCAGACCGAACAGCATACCCGATGCCACCACCAAGCCGGAGGCTAAGACCAAGCGACGGCGGTTGCGACGTTTGAGTTGTTCGTAACCGTCTAAATCGTATCCGTTTGGAGTTTCTTTTTGTTTATTGTCGGACATGATAATTTCCTCGTTAGTGTTCTTTCAAAACAGCCATTACATCGGCAACAGTATGGAATGAGCCGAAAACAACGATTCTATCATTTTCGGTTGCTTTAGCCAAAGCAGCGCGGTAGGCAGCAGCGACAGTTTCAAAAACATTTACATTGTCGATGCCGTGTTCAGCCAGTTTGGCCTGCAAAGCCTCTATCGTCATACCGCGCGGTACATCTAAAGGCGCGATGTTCCACTCGTCAAACTGATCTTTAACGATTTCCAGCACGCCATCAATATCTTTGTCGGACAACATACTGAATACAGCAGTACGTTTTTGGGCAAAGGCAAGGTTAATCAGACTGCGGCGCAAAGCACGGGCTGCGTGCGGATTGTGGCCGACATCCAAAACCACCAGCGGACGGCCGGGCAAAACTTGGAAACGTCCAGGATTCTCAACCAACAGCAAACCGCGTTTAATCGCGCCGATATCAACCGGCAATTGTTCGTTCAAACATTCCAACACAGTCAATGCACATGCGGCATTAGACAACTGATAGGCACCGCGCAAAGCAGGAAACGGCAAGGAATTGCGGTTACGGCTTTGGCCGTCTGAAGATTGCGGATGGAAGCGGTAGTTCCACTGTACGCTTTCCATTGACGCAAAATCAAAATCTCGCTGAACCATCAACAGTTTTGCGCCAATTTCTTCTGCGTGTTTGACCAATGATTCAGGCGCAGGATTCTGACCGCATACGACAGGTTTGCCGCTACGGAACACTCCGGCTTTTTCAAAACCGACCTGCTCGACAGTATCACCCAAAAATGCCTGATGGTCCAAATCCACGCTGGTAACAACCGAGCAGTCGCCATCGAATACGTTCACAGCATCCAATCGTCCGCCCAAACCAACTTCCAAAATCATTACGTCCACATTTTCACGCATGAAAATATCGACGGCCGCCAAAGCATTAAACTCAAAATACGTCAGCGAAATTTCGCCGCGCGCCGCTTCGATACGCTCAAATGAGGAAACAATCAATTCATCTGAAACCGGCTGAGTGTTGATGGCGATTCGTTCGTTGTAACGCAGAAGATGAGGACTGGTCAGCGTACCGACTTTAAAACCGGCTTCTTTATAAATATGCGACAAATAGGCACATACGGAACCTTTGCCATTGGTACCCGCCACCACCACGACAGGACATTGCGGCACCAAATTCATGCGTTTTTTCACTTCTCCCACGCGTTCCAAACCCATATCAATAAGGCCGGAACTATGGGCAGTCTCCAAATGAGAAAGCCAGTCTTGTAATGTTTTCATTAGTATTTATCGCTTCAAAAGGCCGTCTGAAACAGCCGTTTAATCCATATCTGCTGCAAGTTCTGCTTTGTCTTCTTTTTCACGGCACCAGCGCGCCCACACTTTCAGACGGCGGTAGGCATCGCGGTCGGCCATATCGGGCAAGATGCAGTGTTTGATCATTTTTCCGTCAACATTCCATTGCAAAAACAAAGCATAAACCGTCAACATACTGCTGTCTTGCAAAACCGCGCTTCTTCCCTCTTCCTCGTCATTCAAGTAAACCGTCGCACGGTATTGGCGGTCGATGATGATTTTTCTGACCGAATTTTGAGCATGAAAATTAACGCTGTGCCATGCATAGGCAAAACTGCCGGCCAATGCCGCCAAACCCAACCACATCATCCAGCCGTAAAACTCGGCAAGGCATAAGGCCAACGCCGAAAGGTGTAAGAAAACAATCAGAATTTTCAAAGAACGCGAGGGCTTTAAGGCCGTCTGAAAACTTCTCACGGCTTTACATCATATTGTCGAAAACAGGCGTAATGTTCAATTCCGCCTCTTCCATATCCAAAACCATATCGTGGATTTCGGTATCGAAAAATTCCCAAAAAGCCTTCAAGCTCATGTCTTGCGGCCATTTGCTTTTATCAATGTCCCAGCCTGCCAATTCGGCTTCAAAAATCTGCTGGTAGCGTTCGTCAAAATAAGAAATGACGGATTCGGGTTCGTCAAATTGCGGCACAAGGAATACGGAGCAGTTGGTGCGCAGTTGCTCGACGGTCAAGTCGGGCATATTTTCATCGGCGGATTTCAGCCATTCCAAAAAACGGGCGGTCGGCTTCAGCACAACAGCAGTACGGTCAACAAAATACATTATTTTCAACTTTCAAAATCATTCAAACCGATCATGCCGTCTGAAATTTCAGACGACCCGAGTTTAATGTGTCATCACCTGTTGCAGGAATTGTTTGGCACGCTCGTGTTTCGGATTGGTAAAAAATTCTTCCGGCGTTTCGTCTTCCAAAATCTGGCCTTTATCGACAAAAATCACACGGTCGGCGACTTCGCGCGCAAAACCCATTTCATGGGTTACACACATCATGGTCATGCCGCTTTCCGCCAAGTCTTTCATCACTTTCAATACTTCGCCGACCATTTCAGGGTCAAGCGCAGAAGTCGGCTCGTCAAACAACATCACGCGCGGCTCCATCGCCAAACCGCGTGCAATCGCCACACGCTGCTGCTGACCGCCGGAAAGCTGACCGGGCAGCGCATCTTTTTTATGCGCCAAGCCGACACGTTCCAAAAGCTCCATCGCTTTCTTTTCCGCCTCTTCACGGCTTTGGTTTTTCACTTTCATCGGAGAAAGAATAATATTTTCCAAGACAGTCAAATGCGGATACAGATTGAACCCTTGGAACACAAAGCCCACTTCTTCGCGCACTTTGTTCAAATCGGTTTTCGGATCGGCAACATTGATGCCGTCCACCCAAATCTCGCCGCTTTCAATGCGCTCGAGTTGGTTTACCGTACGAATCAGCGTAGATTTGCCACTACCTGAAGGGCCGCATACAACGACCACTTCGCCTTGTTTGACTTCCAGATTCACGCCGTTGATAACGTGCAAATCTTTAAAATGTTTGTGTACATTTTTGAATTTAATCATTATTTCTTTCCAAACTGCCAAAATTTTCGGGGCTTAAGTTTCGCTTGCCGCTGCCAAAGCAAAGGAATGGCCGTTTCAAGCCAAAAACGGCAGCTGACTATGCCGTCGGAGGTTCCACCTTGATTGTACCGATTGACTTTAAATTGCTCTTCCCTATCGAGACGATGCCCGGTCAATACCCAAACTGCGCCGATAATTGCCGCTTCAAAACGGTGCCGCTCAGGCGGCATATCCTTACCGGAAAAATACTGCGCCAACTTGCGCCACAAATATGAATTACCTAGAAACCCCCATTGAATAGGAGGTTGCTTAAAAATTGCCATCACTGTTTCAGACGGCCTTTTGAACCAGATAATTGCTCAATGCCACATATTTTTCAGCGGCAATGTGTTCTGCCCTGTCCTGCGGATTGATGCCGACTGCCTGCAAATCATCATCGCCGGCAAGTTCCTTCAAATTATTGCGTATGGTTTTGCGGCGTTGATGGAAAGCCAGTTTCACCAGTTTGGCAAAATGTTCAAAATCTTCCGCTTTACCAATGCGGTGTTTCACCGGAATCATGCGCACGACGGCCGAATCTACTTTCGGCGCAGGATCAAAGGATTCAGGCGGTACTTCAATCAACATTTCCATATCGAAGAAATATTGCAGCATTACGCCCAGACGGCCATAGTCGTTGGTTTTCGGCTGCGCCACCATGCGTTCGACCACTTCTTTTTGCAGCATAAAGTGCATATCGATCACATCGTCTGCCACTTCGCTCAATCGGAACAAAAGCGGCGTGGAAATATTGTACGGCAGGTTGCCGACAATTTTTTTCTTGCCTTCAATGCTGTTAAAATCAAACTGTAATACATCGCCTTCGTGTATCACCAATTTGTCTGCAAACGGCAAGGTTTTCAGACGGCGTACGATGTCGCGGTCGATTTCGCAAACATGCAGGCGGTTGAGTTTTTTCGCCAAAGGCTCGGTAATGGCTGCCAAGCCCGGGCCGATTTCAATCACGATATCATCGGGCTGCGGTCTGACCGCATTGACAATATCGCTAATAATCCGCGTATCCTGCAAAAAATTCTGCCCGAAGCGTTTCCGGGCCTTATGTTCTTTCATATCTTTCTTCAAGCAAGCTGTTTAAGGCAGTATTGTAACTGAAACAGGCGTTTTTGTCGGCACGCTTTCAGACGGCATTTGCCTAATTTTAAGCAAACGGCGGCGCTTCCAAACCCAAAGATTTCAGTAGTTGCGCGGTCTCATAAACCGGCAAACCCATCACGCCGGTAAAACTGCCCTGCAAATGCTCGACAAATACGCCGCCCAAGCCCTGAATCCCATACGCACCGGCTTTGTCCATCGGCTCGCCGCTGGCAACATAGGCTGCAATCTCCTCAGCCGTCAACGTTTTAAAGCGCACTTCGCTCGTCTGCACCACATCATGGCGCACGCCTCGCCAGTAAACGCATACAGCCGTCAGCACTTGATGCGTCCGTCCGGACAAGCGTTCCAGCATATCGACCGCATCCGCCTCGGATTCCGGTTTACCCAAAATAGCCGCACCATCCGCCACCGTCGTATCCGCCGTTAATACAGCAAACTCAGGCTCTTGATCATGAGCAGTAAACCATTGCGCTACCGCTACCTGATTTTTCTCGCAGGCCATACGGCGCACATACTCTACTGCGGCTTCGCCTTCTTTGGGGGTTTCATCAATATCCGCAGGAAGGCGGCGTACCGTGAAACCTAAATTCTCCAAAATCTCACGACGGCGCGGACTGCCCGAGGCCAGATAAATTGCGTTCATTGTATTGAACTTCCTTATTTTGAAATTTTATGCTGTCCGAACAGGCGGACATAATGCGCAGCCGAATACGTCAAAAATGCCTTTTCCTCATCCGTCAGCGGACGCACTTGTCTCACAGGCGAGCCGACGTATAAAAAACCGCTTTCCAATCGCTTGCGCGGCGGCACCAAACTGCCCGCGCCTATCATCACATCATCTTCGACAACCGTATCGTCCAAAATAATTGAACCCATGCCCACCAAAACACGATTTCCAATTCGGCAGCCATGCAGCATGACCTTATGCCCAATCGTCACATCATCGCCGATAATCAGGGGCGAACCGTCAGGCTTCGCCGCATTCTTATGCGACACATGCAAAACGCTGCCATCCTGCACATTGCTGCGCTTACCGATAGAGATACTGTTCACATCGCCGCGCAATACAGCATAAGGCCAAATCGATACATCTTCCGCCAGCGACACTTCGCCAATCACTACCGAAGTCTCATCTACAAAACAAGACTCATCAACCGACGGCACATAATCCAAAAACGCACGAATAGGGTTTGCCATTTCCAATAATCCTTTTCTCAAAACCAAAACTGATCAGGCCGTCTGAAAACACGGCGTAAAACGATTTTATACTACAACAATACGAAATCAAGCCAGAAAATCATCAAAAGGCCGTCTGAAACAGTTTTCAGACGGCCTTTCATCATAAACCCTTTATCTTGGCTTACCACTATTTATCATTAACGCCTCATCTGTCTTTTATGGAATAATCGTCTTCATTTAATTCTTGGAGAAGCCGATGAACACACGTTCAGGAAATTATGCAGCGCCCCTGCTAGTCGTCGGCTGCGTCGTCTTCGGCTTGGGCAGTTTGATCGTCAAATTTGTCGATGTCGGCTCTTACGCCATCGCATTCTGGCGCTTGCTGATCGCCGCCCCTATATTCTTCCTGCTCGGGCGTTTTTTCAGACAAAAAATGCCCACGAAAAGAAAAACAGTTGGCTACGCAGTCTTATCCGGCGTTTTCCTCGCATTCGACCTCGCTCTGTGGCATGAAAGCATTCACGCCGTAGGCCCCGGCATTTCCACCTTGCTCAACAGCCTGCAGATTTTCTTTTTAGCCGCCATCGGCTTCTTCTTTTATTCGGAACGTCTAAGCGCCCTGCAAATTTTAAGTTTGATATTGGCTACCATAGGCGTAGCCTTAATCGGCAGCCCAGAATTCGGTCATAACAACAATGCCGCATGGGGATTTGTCAGCGGCGTAGTGTCCGGTGCTATGCTGGCCCTGTCTATGGTTTTCGTACGCAAAACCCATGAACAGGAAAAAGTCGGTTTGTTTCCACTGATGATGATTTTAAGCTTTGGCGGCGCAATGGCGCTGGTCATCCCATCTCTGCTATTCGATGCCGCCCATCTTTACCCCAAAACTTTAAACGATGTGATTCTAGTCTCCATCTACGGCATCGTTATGCAATGCTTTGCTTGGGCATTGATTGCTTACGCCATCCCGCTTTTATCCTTGTCACTGACCGGCCTACTACTGCTCTCCGAACCAGTTGCCGCCATGTTGATCGATTATTTCTGGCTAGATAAACCGATTAACGCCGTCCAATGGAGCGGCGCTACTTTGACTTTATTGGCGATTTATTTAGGTTCGTTAAAAGACAAAAAATAGATACCAAAAAGGCCGTCTGAAAAATTTCAGACGGCCTTTTCATCTGTTATTGCTTATTTAATACTGGTACCGATACGGCTGAGTTCGCCAAAGTTCATCCAAACAAAGAAGGCTTTACCGACAATCAACTTGTCATCGACAAATCCCCAGTAACGAGAATCGGCGCTGTTGTCGCGGTTGTCGCCCATCGCGAAATAACGGCCTTCGGGAACTTTACAAATAAAGCCATTGCCGTCTTCTGCGTACTCACAATTTTCCAAACCGCTCGTTTCAAGCGAGTAATTGCTTTCAGGCATTACTTCGGAGGTGTATTTGTTCAATACGGCAATGGATACGGAAGGCTGACCGGCTTCTTTGACCACATCAAAGTTTTTGCCGTTCAAGGCCGTCTGAAAACGCTCAAGCGTATGAATCATAGACGGATCGGTATCATCTGCGTATTGATAATTGCCGTTTGGTTTTTCGGGAATAATTTCACCGTTAACAGTCAAAACCTTATCACGATATTCCACAACATCACCCGGAATACCGACGATACGTTTGATGTAATTCATCTCAGGCTGAAGTGGGTAATTGAACACCACGACATCGCCTCGGGCAATATTGCCGACAGGGATAATGACCTTATTCAAAATCGGCAGGCGGATACCGTAAGAAAATTTGTTTACCAAGATAAAATCGCCTTTGACCAAGCCCGGACGCATGGAACTGGACGGAATTTGGAACGGCTCAGCAATAAAGCTACGCAATACAAAGATAACCAAGATGATAGGAAAAAAGCCGCCCATGTAGTCGGTAAAATGTGCATTGTCTTCGCCGGTTTCGCTTTTTTTCAGACGGCCTTTATGGATTGCCCAAACAATACCGGTGAACACGACAAACACCAGCAATACGGCGGTAAAGCTCATAAATTCGGACAAAATTCCGAATACGCCGACCATGCACAAGAGATAACTCCATTGCAAGCCGGAGCTCCATTCGCCGTTTTCCTGACGCTCTTTGCTGCTTTTGAAGTTGAGGACCAAGCCGGCCAGCAGTACAACGATTGCGCCTAAAGTCAGATTTATACTCATTATTTATCACTCACTTGCAGAATCGCCAAGAATGCGCTTTGCGGGATTTCCACATTGCCCACTTGTTTCATGCGGCGCTTACCTGCTTTTTGTTTTTCAAGAAGTTTTTTCTTACGCGTAATATCGCCGCCGTAACATTTCGCCAAAACGTTTTTACGCAGGGCTTTGACGTTTTCGCGGGCGATAATCTGGCTGCCGATGGCGGCTTGGACGGCGATGTCGAACATTTGGCGCGGAATCAGTTCGCGCATTTTTGATGCCAGCTCTCGACCGCGGTGAACGGCGCTTTGACGGTGCACAATCAGGCTCAAGGCATCGACTTTTTCGCCGTTGACCATAATGTCGAGCTTAATCAAATCAGACGGTTGGAACTCTTTGAAATGGTAGTCCAACGAAGCATAACCGCGCGAAGTCGATTTAAGCTTGTCAAAGAAATCCATTACGACTTCGTTCATCGGCAAATCATAAGTCAGCATGACTTGACGGCCCATGTATTGCATATTGACCTGAACACCACGCTTTTGGTTACACAAAGTCATGACGTTGCCGACATACTCCTGCGGCACAAGAATGGTCGCAGTGATAATCGGCTCAAGAATAGTTTCGATGGTGCTGATTTCAGGCAGTTTGGACGGGTTTTCAACTTCGATTTTCTCGCCGTTTTTCAACACGACTTCATAAACCACCGTTGGCGCAGTGGTAATCAAGTCCATGTCGAACTCGCGCT
The DNA here is from genome assembly GCF_051963015.1 of Neisseria sp. P0006.S004. Taxonomy (NCBI): domain Bacteria; kingdom Pseudomonadati; phylum Pseudomonadota; class Betaproteobacteria; order Neisseriales; family Neisseriaceae; genus Neisseria; species Neisseria sp. P0006.S004. The sequence continues at coordinate 291,912 of NZ_JBQCUS010000003.1, forward strand.
CCAAACGTTCCTGCACGATTTCCAAATGCAACAGACCCAAGAAGCCGCAACGGAAGCCGAAGCCCAATGCTTGGGAAACCTCAGGCTCAAATTTCAACGAAGCATCGTTCAGCTGCAATTTTTCCAAAGCGTCACGCAAGGCTTCGTAGTCATGGCTTTCCACCGGATAAAGGCCTGCGAATACTTGGCTTTGTACTTCTTGGAAGCCGGGCAGCGGCTCAGAAGCGGGGTTGGCAACCAACGTAACCGTATCGCCGACTTTCGCCTGACCCAATTCTTTCACGCCGGTAATTAAAAAGCCTACTTCACCGGCTTTGAGTTCTTGTTTTTGAACTGATTTTGGTGTGAATACGCCCAGCTGCTCAACCTGTGTTTCCGCCTTAGTACTCATAAAGCGCACTTTGTCTTTCAGCTTGATGGTACCGTTTTTCACACGAATCAGCATGACTACGCCGACATAGTTGTCAAACCACGAATCGACAATAACCGCTTGCAACGGCGCATTTTCATCACCAGTCGGCGCAGGGATTTTGGCAACGATCTCTTCCAAAACATCTTCCACACCAATGCCGCTTTTTGCAGAACATTGCACCGCACCAACGGCATCAATGCCGATGATGTCTTCAATTTCCTGCTCCACGCGATCGGGTTCTGCTGCAGGTAAGTCGATTTTGTTCAAAACAGGCACAACTTCCACGCCCAAATCAATCGCGGTATAGCAGTTCGCCACGGTTTGCGCTTCTACACCTTGAGACGCATCGACCACCAAAAGCGCACCTTCGCAAGCCGACAGCGAACGGGATACTTCGTAAGAGAAGTCGACGTGTCCCGGAGTATCAATCAGGTTGAGCTGATACACCTGCCCATCGCGTGCTTTATAGTTGAGCGCGGCGGTTTGCGCTTTAATGGTAATGCCGCGCTCTTTTTCGATGTCCATGGAATCGAGCACCTGCGTACTCATTTCGCGCAAATCCAAACCGCCACAGTATTGGATAAAACGGTCAGCAAGCGTAGATTTGCCGTGGTCGATGTGGGCAATAATGGAGAAATTCCGTATGTTTTTCATATTGTTATTAAGATAAATGCAATTAAAGGCTGAAAGGCCGTCTGAAAAAACAGGGATTCGGTTTTCAGACGGCCTTAGAATAAGGTTGAATCGTTCCGTATTCTAACGGAAATTCAACGCTTTTGCATGATTTTATAGCGATTTGACAATCTCGGTCACCATCTTCGCCGAGCTGACGGCAGCCGTTTTCAAAAACTCTTCAAAGCTAATGTCCGCTTTCTCATCTGCCGAATCGGATACGGCACGAATAATCACAAACGGCACTTCCAACTGGTGACAGGTTTGCGCAATCGCCGCAGCTTCCATTTCAACTGCTTTTACGTCAGGAAAATGACTGCGAATTTCCGCAACACCTTCGCTGCTGTGTACAAAACGGTCGCCACTGACAATCAGGCCTTGCGTTACGGCCGCACCTTCAAACACTTGCGCTGCCTTTTCTGCTTGACGAATCAGGTTTGAATCCGATACAAACACAGCAGGAAGTTGCGGTACTTGTCCCCAAACATAACCAAAAGCCGTTACGTCAACATCATGATGCGCCACAGTTTCGCCGATAACCACATCGCCAACCTTCAGACCTTTACCCAAACCGCCTGCACTGCCGGTATTGATGACGCAATCCGGTGCAAACTGATGAATGACCCAAGAAGTCGAAACCGCCGCATTGACTTTACCGATACCGCTCAAAACCAATACCATACGTTTTCCGGCCAATTCACCTTCATACGCCGAGAATTTACCGAAGGACACATGCTTGACATTGGTCATGCTTTCACGCAAAAGCTCGATTTCCTGTTCCATTGCGCCGACCACGGCAATTGTTTGTACTGACATCTCGTTACCTTTCCATTCACTAATCGGGCAACATTATAACAGCAGAATTTAAAATCACAGGGATACTGAAAAATCTGCTATATTCCCAGAACGACACCCAATTTAAAACAGATTGATGCTCTAGCTAGCAATCAGCAAATAATGATTGCCTCTGTTATAATTACTATAGATAAAATAACTCTATTTTAAATACCTAAATTCTTATGTTTAACGAAAATACTCCGGGCGCAAAAGAAGAATTGTTCGCTTGGCTACGCCATATGAACAAATACAAAGGCTCCGACCTTTTCATTACCACCAATTTCCCGCCGGCCATGAAAGTGGACGGTAAAATTACGCGACTGAGCGATGAGCCGCTGAGTGCTGAAAAATGTATGGAAATCGCTTTTTCGATTATGTCTTCCAAACAGATCGAAGAATTTTCTTCCACCAACGAATGCAACTTCGCCATCAGCCTGCCCGATACCAGCCGCTTCCGTGTCAATGCAATGGTTCAACGCGGTGCAACTGCTTTGGTATTCCGTTCCATTACCAGTAATATCCCTAAATTTGAAACGCTCAATCTGCCTCCTATTCTGAAAGACATCGCCCTCAGAAAACGCGGTTTGGTTATTTTTGTCGGCGGTACAGGTTCGGGCAAGTCCACTTCCCTCGCCTCCCTTATCGACTATCGAAACGAAAACAGCTTCGACCACATTATTACCATCGAAGACCCGATTGAGTTTATCCACCAACACAAAAACTGCATCATTACCCAACGCGAAATCGGTGTAGATACCGAAAATTGGCCGATTGCATTGAAAAATACTCTACGCCAAGCGCCAGATGTTATTCTGATTGGTGAAATCCGCGACCGCGAGACCATGGACTACGCCATTTCCTTCGCGGAAACCGGCCATTTGTGTATGGCGACACTGCACGCCAACAGTACCAACCAAGCGCTCGACCGCATCATCAACTTCTTCCCCGAAGAGCGCCGTACCCAGTTGCTGACCGACTTGTCGCTCAACCTGCAAGCCTTTATTTCACAACGTCTGATTCCCCGTGAAAGCGGCCGGGGTCGTGTGGCGGCGGTCGAAGTTTTGCTCAATTCGCCGATTATTGCCGACTTGATTCAAAAAGGCGAAGTCCACAACATCAAAGAAATGATGAAAAAATCAACCGGCATGGGCATGATCACTTTTGACCAAGCCTTGTATGACTTGTATGAAAACGGCGATATCAGCTATCAAGATACCATTAAAAATGCCGACTCCGCTCATGACTTGCGCTTAGACATTCAATTACGAAGCCGTCGTGCGCAAAATGCCGGTCCGGATTTAGAATTGATTTAACAGCTTCAAAGCATAAAAAAAGGCCGTCTGAAACCTCACTACGAGTTTCAGACGGCCTTTATCCCATCAAATAATCAAGCCTGTTTCAATTTTGCATCGGCATCACGCAATGCAGTGCGCAGACCTTCCTCGATAACCGGATGGTAGAACGGCATATCCAGCATTTGCGGAATCGTCATCTTCATTTGATGCGCCCAAGCCATCAAGTGTGCCAAATGTTCGGCAGCAGGGCCGACAACTTCCGCACCAATGAAACGGCCGGTCGCTTTCTCAGCATACAAACGCATATGGCCTTTGTTTACCAACATAACACGGCTGCGGCCTTGGTTTCGGAAGGAAACTTCGCCGATTACAAACTCGTCAGGTTGATATTTCGCCGCAACTTGCGCGTATTTCAAGCCGACAGAGGCAATTTGCGGATTGGTGAACACCACGCCAATTACACTGCGGCGCAAACCACCGCCGATATTCGGATAGCGGCCCGCATTGTCGCCGGCAATTTTGCCTTGGTCGGCAGCTTCATGCAGCAGAGGCAATTGATTGGACGCATCGCCTGCGATAAAGATATGCGGAATGCTGGTTTGCATGGTCAGCGGATCGGCAATAGGCACACCACGCGCATCTTTTTCGATAGTCAGATTTTCCAAACCGATATTGTCCACGTTCGGACGGCGGCCTACGGCTGCCAGCATATATTCGGCAACGAACACACCTTTTTCGCCGTCTTGTTCCCAATGAACTTCAACATTGCCTTCCGCATCCAGTTTGACTTCGGTTTTAGCATCCAGATGTAAAGCCAACTCTTCGCCAAAAACAGCTTTGGCTTCTTCAGCAACAACAGGGTCGGAAATACCGCCAATAGCGCCTGCCACGCCAAAAATTTCAACTTTTACGCCTAAACGGTGCAAAGCCTGACCCAACTCTAAGCCGATTACACCAGGGCCGAATACGGCCACACTCTTAGGCAGGGTATCCCAAGAGAAAACATCATCATTCACAATCAAGCGATCGCCCAAAACTTCCCACTGAGGGAAAATCACAGGGCGCGAACCTGTAGCAATCACAAAACTTTTTGCAGTAATTTGAGTATGGTCATCGATTTGGACGGTGTGTTCGTCAACAAATTTTGCCGTACCCATAATGCGCTTGTCGGCAGGCCACTCTTCTACATCGCTGACCACAAAACCGACAAAACGGTCGCGTTCGGATTTGACGCGTTGCATGACTTCTTCGCCGTTGACGACGATGCTGTCTTTGTCCAAATGCACGCCAAACGGATCGGTATGCAAAGCATGATGGCGCGCTTCTGCGGCGGCAATCAAGAGTTTGGAAGGCATGCAGCCCACGCGCGCACAAGTTGTTCCGAATACATTGTTTTCAATCAGGTAAACATTGTCTGTATGAAGGCGGGCATTGCGAAATGCGCCCATACCGGCTGTACCGCCACCCAGTACCACCACATCTGCTTGAATCTTTTTCATAATTTATCCTTACTGTCTATATCCAAACCGATATTGCCATCAGGTTATCCGTTTTCAGACGGCCTAAACTTCATAAACTATCAAAATTTAAAAATCAATAGCCAATATCTAAATATCGATTTAAAACAATAATCTCAAATTCTACTTGTAAATATAGAGTTATTCAGAACGCCGATTTGCAAACGTCGTCTGAATAACTCTATATTTGGTCTTTCAGACGGCCTTTTCAAGCCGTCTCAAGCATACAGGCAATTAGTTTTTAGCCAAGTAAGCTTCCAAGTCTTCGCTGCCGCCGATATATTTGCCGCCGATGAATACTTGAGGAGCAGTCATCTTGCCGGTAATAGCGCGTACGGAAGTAACAGTTGCATCTTTGCCCAATACGATTTCTTCGTAAGACAAGCCTTTGTCTTGCAGCGCTTTTTTAGCTTTAGCGCAGAATTGGCAGCCAGGTTTGGTGAAGATGGCAACAGACTCTTGAGCTTTCCAGTCAGGAGCAATGTATTTCAACATAGTGTCAGCGTCAGACACTTTGAAAGGATCGCCTGGTTCTTCAGGTTCGATAAACATTTTTTCAACCACGCCGTCGTTAACCAGCATGGAGTAACGCCAAGAGCGTTTACCGAAGCCCAAGTCTTCTTTGTCAACCAACATGCCCATGCCTTCAGTGAATTCACCGTTGCCATCAGGGATCATGTAGATGTTGTCGGCTTCTTCTTCAGCAGCCCAAGCGTTCATTACGAAAGTGTCGTTTACAGATACGCAGTAGATTGCGTCAACACCGTTTTCTTTGAACGCACCAAACAATTCGTTGTAGCGTGGCAGGTGAGAAGAAGAGCAAGTTGGAGTAAATGCGCCAGGCAGAGAGAACACGACTACTTTTTTGCCTTTGAACAAATCATCAGTAGAAACATCTTTCCAAGTGTCGCCAACGCGAGTGTGGAATACTACGGAAGGTACTTTTTGACCGGTACGATCTTGCAAAGCCATTTTTAAGCTCCTTAAAAATTCAGGTTTGAGAAATGAATCAATGCTTGCATTTTAATGCAGGCCTATCGATTTGTATAATTTATAGTTCAAATAATATTAATTACATCAAACTATCAATTTAATTAAATCGAAAACAGCTGTTCTTCTAAATGAAGGCCATCTGAAATAAAACAAGTACCTGACTGAAATTATTTTTTAGGTAAGGGCTGAACAGGCGAATCCGAAGCCACAATTTCGCCGATGGCTGTTTCCGCAATATCCTTCAAAGCATAGCGGTCTTTATCCGGCATATCTGTCGGTTTGTATTGAGGCGAGAAATCCAAACGGATACGGATTTTCTTCATCGAAACAATGCGCCATAAAGATTGAAACAGGTTTATCTCCGCATAAGACGGCAAGTCCGTCCGTTGTCCTTCGTCATCATAATAGCGTAAGGTTACCGCCTGAATCGGCGCTTTCGCATCGATAGCCGATTGAAACAGGGCTGCTTTAAACGGCAAAATACCCAAGCCGGAAGAAGTGCGCGCCTCGGGGAAAAAACTTACATTCTGCCCTGCTTTCAATGCTGCACAAATCGCCTGATTAATCGGTTCGACATCACGGCGGGAGTTGCGGTTGATAAACACCGTACCGGCATTTTTACCCATTTTCCCCAAAACCGGCCAGCCGCTGATTTCCTGTTTCGCAATAAAACTGCTTGGATAAACGGCACTCATGGCAAAAATATCCAACCAAGATACATGATTGGCCACCACCAAAGTACCACTCACATTTCCTTGAGGCGGTACGCCAATTTCCAATTCGATATCCAAAGCATCCAACGCACCTTTTCCCAAAACAACCACCGCATGATTGCGTTCCTCTGCATTATTGCCATCGATGGCACGCAAATTCCGACCGGTTCGGAACAACCAAGCCGCCAAACGGCAAAGCCTGCCCAGTCGTTTAAAAAAAGGAGCTTTTTGTTTAGACATAAAATTTCTTCTGTATTGTATTCATTATTTTCAGACGGCCTCTGACATTTAAGGCCGTCTGAAACTATTTCTGGCAATTTGGACAATAAAATGTTCCACGCTGCCCCAAAGTTTCTTTAAAAATCAACCCGCCACACTGAACGCAAGGCTCGTTATGACGGCCATAGACCGTATATTCCTGCTGGAAATAGCCGCTTTTGCCATCGCTATTGACAAAGTCCCGCAGCGTACTACCGCCCGTTTCAATCGCCCTTTGCAGAACCGCTTTGACGGTTTCCACCAATAATGCGCATTCTTTCTTGGTCAGCTTATTCGCCGGACGCAATGGCGAAATACCCGCCTTAAACAGGCTTTCATTCGCATAAATATTGCCAACGCCAACCACCACCGCATTATCCATCAGCACTAATTTGACTGCACGCTTTTGGGTTTTCAATTTCTGATACAGGTAATTTGCATCAAAATCGCCCGAGAGCGGCTCCGGTCCCAACTTTTCCAACAGTGGATGATGTTCGGCAATACCCTCATACCACAATACCGCACCAAATTTACGCGGGTCGTGATAACGCAATATGGTACCGTCATCAAATACAAAATCCAAATGATCGTGTTTATCCGGCGTGGCGATACGCTCATCATCAGCGGTAAAAATCCGCAAACTGCCGGACATACCCAAATGAATAAGTAAAATACCCGTTTCAAAAGTAATAATCAAATACTTCGCACGTCGGCTGCATGCCAAAACTTTGCGCCCGGCCAAAATTTGCACCAAGTTCGGATGAATAGGCCATCTCAATTTAAACTGGCGAATAATGACTTTTTCTATCTTTTTGCCATCAATATGCGGCGCGATTCCACGTAAAGTCGTTTCTACCTCAGGTAATTCAGGCATCATTATTCTCCAAATTCATCATTATATATAGGCCGTCTGAAAACTATTCGGCCAAGCGTGCCGTACTTAAAGCAACCGTATTGCCATCGAATGCAGTTTCCAATTCAGGCAAAGGATGGACACCAACCAAATGTTTCGTTAACACCATCCCATAAACCGCTGCACACTGCGGCCACCACCTATCCCCTGCCTTTTCCATAAACCGCCAAAACTTCAAAGCAGAAGGCGAATTCACAGCAGGCAGATAATCCATAAACTGCCCATATTCTATTTCAAAACCAATATCCGCAATTTTTCGTTTCAACTCAGCCAGAGCCAAGCATTGAGATTTTAAAGGCAGCTTTTCCCCATCAAACCACGAGCTCAATCCCCACAAAGATTTAGGGTTGAACCCCGTCAAAATCAACCTGCCTTCAGGTTTTAATATCCTAAACGCCTCTTGCAACACCAAATCTGCAGATGAAACTTCCAAAAGATGAGGCATCAATAACACATCCACGGAATGCGTTTCAAATGCCAACATTTCAGCATCCATCCGTACATCGCGAGGCACCACAATCATATTTTCAGACGGCTTCTGCCATATACCGCCTAATTGAACCGCCACTTGCCTATTCAAATACTGCAAATGCCGTCTGAAAAAATCCGCCTCTTTTTGAGCGAGATATTGTCCCATTGGCATTTGCATAAAAAAAGTTTCCATTAAATGCTCCCCTATTCATCCCGACTTGTGTGACAGAATTTTAACACCACGGCCACATCACACAAGCAAATTCCCTGCTCGACTTGACGTTTAAATGCTGAAACGATACTATCAAAAAGACGAAATTTTATTATATATTTGATAACTTTATTTACTATGGCAAAACTAAAAACCATCGCTCTGACCGTTTCAAGCCTGTCGGCGGTTTCCGCCACAGCCTATGCGCAAAACGCTACGCCCAACCAAGTCGGCATGGCCATGATGCGCCTCAACTCCGCCCTGCTCGACCAAGCCAAAGCACAAACCTTCGGCTCCGGTAGCTTATGGGCATCGTTGCGTAAAGACTTCCGCATCAACGAAGTCAACACAGAACTGGTTCGCCGCCATGAAAACAAATTTGCTGCAAACAGCGCATATTTCGACCGCACCATCTCCCGCAGCAAACCTTATATGTACCATATTGCCAATGAAGTTAAAAAACGCAATATGCCCGCCGAAATTGCTTTGCTACCTTTCATTGAAAGCGCATTCGTAACCAAAGCCAAATCACACGTCGGCGCATCCGGCCTGTGGCAATTTATGCCGGCTACCGGCCGCCACTTCGGCTTGGAAAAAACGCCTTTGTATGACGGCCGCCACGATATTTACGCCGCTACCGATGCTGCATTGAACTACCTGCAATACTTGCACGGTATGTTCGGCGACTGGTCTTTGGCCCTTGCCGCTTACAACTGGGGGGAAGGTAACGTCGGCCGTGCCGTAAACCGTGCCCGCGCGCAAGGTTTGGAGCCGACATACGAAAACCTGCGTATGCCGAACGAAACACGCAACTACGTTCCAAAACTCTTGGCTGTCCGTAATATCGTCGCCAATCCGCAAACTTTTGGCATGAATATCAGTGAAATCAGCAATCAGCCGTATTTCAAATCTGTCAGCATCGACAAACCTATCGATAACAGCACAATTGCTCGCTTTGCAAATATCAGCGAAAGCGAACTGTTGGCACTCAACCCAGGTTTCAATGCTCCAGTATTCATCCCTAAAAATAACCGTCGCCTGTTGTTGCCGGTTTCTGCGGTTTCTGCATTTGAGAAGAACTACCGCAATGCCAATCCAGATACCCTGATGTCTTGGGATATTTATACTTCTTTGGGTAACAAAAAGCTTAATGCCATCGCCAACGATACCGGCATGAGCGTAGCCGAACTCAAGCGCCTCAACGGCCTGAGCGGTAGCGCCATTTCTGAAGGCCGCAGCATTTTGGTGGCTAAAAACTCAGCTACCCAAAATCAAGACATTATTAACTTTATCGACAAAGACAATACTCCGGATACTTACCAATCCAATATGCCGGCTATGTCTCCGATTATTGCTTCCAGCGTAGCAGAACCGGTTAAAGTCGCTCAAAATACCGTGACCAATATTGTTGCTCCTGTTGTTCCACAGTCCAGCAAACCGGTTGACTTTATTGCACGCAGCAAAACTGAAAACGTTACTTCCGTAGTGGTAACAGAAGCCAAAGCCCAACCTCAAGTTGCAAATGCGGAAGTGCCTGCTCCAGTTGCAGCCATGACCCATGCGACTACCGAGACCATTGCTAAAAATGTTACAGAAGCACCCAAATCAGCCATCCCTGCAGACTTGACCGCGCCGACTGTTGCCGCAAACGATGTAGCCACTACTCCTGTAGTTGAAACTGTTGCCGCTGCGCCGGCGCAAGAAGAGCATGACGACCTGATGGCATTGGTACAAAACCGACCGGCAGAGGAATCTTCAGCAACTGTTGCCGAGACCACACCGGAGAACAAACAAGTTCAAACTGTTGTTACTGCTGAAAGCGCTCGTGCCGCACGTATCGCAGCTAATACCGCTAAACAACAACAACGCATCAATGCGCGTCTTGCCCGTGTAAATGGCCAACAAAACACACAAACTGCAGCACTTGCAGCAGGCACACACCGCGTGGAAGATGGCGATACATTGTTTAACATCTCCAAACGTTACAACTTGAGCGTAGCCGATTTGATTATTGCCAACAACATTAAAGGCAACAATATCAAAAAAGGCCAAATCCTCCGTGTTACAGCTGCTCCGGCAAAAGTCCGCGGCAACCCGATTCAAAACGTTTCCTACACTGTACGCAAAGGCGATACTTTGAACACCATTGCCAGCCATTTCAATGTTGATGTTAATGATATTCGTCGTTGGAACCGCAATACCCGTACTGTGACCCCTGGTCAACGTTTAAAACTGATGGGTAGCTAATACTTACTTCAAAAAAAGGCCGTCTGAAAGATTCAGACGGCCTTTTTCTTGATGATAGATACTCAAGTTAATGTTTGATAACAAACAGAATGGTCTTTACTTAAAGATAAAAATATTTTTTGAAAATTACTGTATAAAAAAAAGAGTGTGCAAAAACACACTCTCTTCTTCAAACGAATTGTCGTCAAACTCTATGCTTAATACCCTTATCCAAACATATGAATTCCGTAAAATATATTCCTATGCCGGTGAAAAAGCATCACAGAAAAAGGCATCTTCCGGTAAAGCGCATTTTTGAGTAAGTAAACCATGTGCACTTTCGGTCATCTCTGGTGATCCGCAAGCATAAACTTCATATTGGCCCAAATCAGGATAATTTTGCGCAGCAACATCTTGCACATAGCCATTCTCCCCTTTCCAATCGGAATCAGGCTTAGAAAGAACCGGCGAGAATTTCGCATTTTTCAGACGGCCTATTAATGCTTCGGCTTCTTCCAATGCGTACAGATCCGCCTGCTGACGTGCTCCCCAGTAGAAATGAACCTGACGTTCGCTATTCTGATAAATCAAATCAAGCAAAATGCTGCGGATAGGGGCATAACCTGTACCCGTTGCCAACAAAACAATCGGTTTATCGCTGCCTTTTTGCAAAGTAAACGTACCCAATGGACCTTTAACACGGACAATACCTTTTTCTTTGATTTTAGGCTCGGCACCAAAAATCATTTCTGAGCATACGCCGTTTTCACGTTTGCGGATATGCAATTCCAAAATGCCTTCCTGGTCAGGCGAATTGGCGATTGAATAGCTGCGGCTGATATTGCCAGGAAGCAGCAAATCAATATATTGTCCAGCATAAAATACAAATGACGGCGCTTTAGGCAAAGCCAATCGCAACAAAGCAACATCATGTTTGAGTTCAATCGTTTCAATGCGTACAGGCAAAGTGCGCACCGGCAAAGCATTCGGATTAAACCCAGGCACATTGATTTTGAGGTCGCTCTTCGCAGTAGTGCAACACAATAACACTTTACCCTGCACTTTTTCTTCTGTGCTGATGGCTTTATCAATATGATCGCCCATCTCAAATTCACCACTCATCAACTCGGCCTTACATTGTCCGCAAGCACCGCTTTTACAAGAATGAGGCAGATTTAAATTCTGACGGGTCGCGGCAGCAAGAACGGTTTCATCCTCGTTTGCCGTAAATGTGATTTCATCTGATAAGGTAATAGTATGTGTCATGGTATTTAGAATAATTTTAGAATTAAAAATAAAGGCCGTCTGAAAAATAAGACCTATTTTTCAGACGGCCCGTCCTATCTATCAAGCTAATTTGGCTTTAATCAACTCTTGAACTTGAGCCGGATTGGCCTTGCCTTTACTTGCTTTCATCACTTGGCCGACAATCGCATTCAAGGCTTTTTCATTGCCGGAACGGAATTGCTCAATGGCTTTCGCATTGTTTGCCAACACTTCGTCCACCATCGCTTCAATTGCACCAGTGTCAGTAATTTGTTGCAAACCATGTTTCTCGATGATTTCGGCAATACCTGCTTCAGGCTCAGCCCACATTGCTTCAAAAGCTTTTTTCGCCAGTTTACTGCTTAATGTTCCATCCGCAACTTTAGCAACCAACTCGGCAAGGCGTGGAGCTGTAATCGGGCTTTCAGCCAATTCCAAACCTTCTTTGTTCAAGATAGCGGCAAGCTCCCCGTTCATCCAGTTCGCCGTCAATTTACCTTGGCCGCAGGCTTTGGCTGCTTCTTCAAAATAGGCAGCTTGGGCGCGGCTGGCAGTCAACAGGCGCGCATCATAGTCAGACACACCGTAATCGGCAACAAAACGCGCCGCCATTTCATACGGCAATTCAGGCATTTGCTCTTTGGCTTTCTGCAATTGGCCGTCTGAAATAATGACCGGTAGCAAATCTGGATCTGGGAAATAGCGGTAATCGTGCGCATCTTCTTTCAAACGCATCACACGGGTTTCACCTTTTTCAGGGTCAAACAACATGGTTGCCTGCTGTACTTTACCGCCGTCTTCCAAGATTTCAATTTGCGCTTCTACTTCATAATTGATGGCTTGTTCCAAGAAGCGGAAAGAGTTGAGGTTTTTGATTTCACGGCGTGTGCCGAACTCCGCCTGACCTTTGGGACGTACAGAAACGTTGGCATCAACGCGGAACGAGCCTTCCGCCATATTACCGTCACAAATATCCAGCCAAGTCACCAAACCGTGCAACGCTTTAGCATATGCCACAGCTTCGGCTGCGGAACGCATTTCAGGCTCGGAGACAACTTCCAACAAAGGCGTACCGGCACGGTTCAAGTCGATACCGGTAGCACCGTTCAAACCTTCATGTACGGATTTACCCGCATCTTCTTCCATGTGCGCACGGGTAACATTGATGGTTTTAACCTCATCGCCCACCACGATTTCCAGTTTGCCGTGTTCAACAATCGGCAAATCCAACTGACTGATTTGATAGCCTTTCGGCAAATCAGGATAGAAATAGTTTTTACGGTCAAACACGTTTTTCTGATTGATTTTCGCATCCAAAGCCAAACCGAGTTTGATGGCTTTTTCGACGACTTCGCGGTTCATTACCGGCAATACGCCCGGCAACGCACACTCAACCACGCTGGCGTGGGCATTAGGCTCGGCACCGAATGCAGTGGATGCGCCGCTGAAGATTTTGGATTGGGTGTTGAGTTGGACGTGGATTTCCAGTCCGATTACGGTTTCCCAAGTCATAAGGGTCTTTCTGTCGAAAAAAAGTTAATCGGTTAAATGAGTGATTCGTTTTTCAGACGGCCTGAATAAAAAACCATAACAGGCCGTCTGTAAGATAAGTTTATTTCCTGCGGCGTTGGAAACCGGGTAGTTGCCAATGGAAACGGTATGCAGTCAGGCGAAACAACAATCCACCGGCAAAGAGCAGGTTTAACGTAAAAATATTAATCCAGCCCAAATGCCCGAACAGATAAATCAATCCGCCAATCAAAATGGCCACGCTGCCGTAAAGGTCGGTGCGCAAAATCATCGGCACATCATTGACCAAAATATCGCGCGCAATACCGCCGCCAACGGCTGTCACAAAAGCCAAAGAAATAACGCCGAATAGATTGAGCTGCAAGGCCATACCGATTTGTGCGCCGGTAATGCTGAACGCTGCCAAACCGATGGCATCGGCAATAATAAAAGCAGCGGCCAAATAGGTGCTGCGATAACGTTGCACCCTTATCAACCATGCGATGGCAAGCGTGGCAAACACGACTATCAGCGCATCGGTTTGCAAAAATACTTGCGGAATCCGGCCGACCAAGCCATCGCGTATCACGCCGCCGCCGACAGCCGTCAATAACGCAGTAATGACGACACCGAGTACATCCAACCGCTTGTTGTAGCCGACCAAATAGCCGGAAATGGCAAACGCGGCTGTCCCAATGATTTGAATGAAGTCGGTTGTATTCATAACATGTATTCTCGTCAGATGATAGTTTAATTTGTAGATGCTAAAACATTTCTTATTTGCATTTCTATTTCATCTAACATCTGATAACGCTTACGATACATAGACCGTTTTTTGCTTTCAATTTCCTCAAAGTCCTTACGTATCGGCTCTTTTGGCAGATGCCATAATCCATCAACACCTTTTCGGGCACCATGCTCTTGCCAAAATTGGTCATAATTCATTTTGACACGTTTCTTTAAGCGCCAACGTAGCTTAACTTGCCTATCTTGTGTAATACCAATCACACCATCCAGCTTTAGTGCAATAGCAAAATATTGCAATGCATGCACCATCAGTTGTTGAGGACGCAATCCATGCAGCCTCTTAGTTGAGCTCCGGACTATATCTTTCGCCTCTTCTCCTGCAGGCCCCTGAAGAGAGGCGGCAAGCAGCATATTATTTACAAAGGCAAAAGTTGCCATATACAGCCGTTTTCCACCGTCTTCCCGCAAAGAAAGAGACCACATTCCCTCATCGACACAATTGTCATTTCGGTTAAGCCAAATCTCAAGGCCGTCTGAAGGTTTTGCCAAAACAATATGAAAGGAACGGGTTTTCATACCCATTACTCTTTCTTTTCCAAAAAGCTTTTCTGCAGCCTCAAAATCTGACTGCATAATTTTTAATCTATCGGCACCACTAAATTGTTTATCAACAAATTCATGTATCAAAGGATAGGCATCTTGAGGCATTTCACTAAAAAAACTTTGGCATATTTTCGAAGTATTTACAAACTGCTCAAATGCCTTAATTTCTTTACGATACCACAATGTCCTCAATGTAAATTTTAAATGCTGCGTTTTAAACTTTGGCGCATTCTGATAAACAGTTTTAAATCCTGGAAAAGAAAACTTTTCAGGCATATAGACTCCCTGCCCTTACTCCGGTGCTTTAGTATGCCAATCGCTGTTCAGTTGAACTTGATGTGCGGCACCCAAAATTTTGGCTTCAGAGAAATAGTTACCGATAAATTGCACACCAATCGGCAGACCGTTTGCGCTGAAACCGGCAGGCAGGGTCAGTGCAGGCAAACCGGCAAGGTTCACGGCGATAGTGTAAATATCGGATAAGTACATTTGCACAGGGTCTTGAATGTCGCTGCCAAGTTTCGGCGCAGCAGTCGGTGCAGTCGGCGCCAAAATGAAATCACATTGACCAAAGGCCGTCTGAAAATCATTGGCAACCAGACGGCGCAATTTTTGCGCTTTCAGGTAGTACGCATCGTAGTAACCATGGCTCAATACATAAGTACCGATCATGATACGGCGCTTAACCTCGCTGCCGAAACCTTCGGCACGGGTGTTGCTGTACATTTCTTCCAAATCGCCAAATTGCGCTGCACGATGGCCATAACGTACGCCGTCGAAACGGGACAAGTTGGTACTTGCTTCAGCAGAGGCAAGAACGTAATAAGCAGGAATCGACAATGATGTTTGCGGCAGGGAAACTTCAACAGTCTCCGCACCTTGTGCTTTGAGCAAATCGATAACACTTTGCAAGGCCGTCTGAACATCGGCATCCGCGCCTTCACCGAAATATTCTTTAGGCAAACCGATTTTCAAACCTTTGAGCGGCTTGTCCAAATCACGGGTGTAGTCTTCTTTGTCGCGTTCCAAGCTGGTGGAATCGCGCTCGTCAAAGCTGGCCATAGCGTTCAACAAAATCGCACAGTCTTCGGCCGTTTGCGCCATAGGACCGGCTTGGTCAAAGCTGGAAGCATAAGCAACCATACCGAAGCGTGAAACCGTACCGTAAGTCGGCTTGATGCCGGTAATACCGCAATGCGATGCAGGCTGACGGATAGAACCGCCGGTATCCGAACCCAACGCAGCCGGTGCCAAACGCGCCGCAATCACAGCAGCCGAACCGCCTGACGAACCGCCGGGAACATGTTCAAGATTCCACGGGTTTTTGGTTGCGCCGTAGAACGAAGTCTCATTGGTCGAACCCATGGCAAACTCGTCCATATTGGTACGGCCAAGGGTCACCATGCCGGCATCCAACAGGTTTTGCACCACTGTGGCAGTATAAGGAGAAACAAAGTTATCCAACATTTTGGAGCTGCATGCACTGCGCCAACCTGTTTGGCAGAAAATATCTTTGTAAGCAACCGGCACACCGGTCAAAGCCGTTGCATTACCGGCCGCGATACGCGCATCGGCTGCCTTGGCTTCAGCAAGGGTCTTATCTTGATCGATGGTCACATAGCCATTGATGGCAGGATTTTTCGCAGCAATAGCGGCCAAATATTCGGTCGCCAATTCGACTGCAGAAATTTGTTTGGATTGCAGCAGGCTGCTGGCTTGTTTGAGCGTGTAAGCGGTCATTGTGCCGTACTTTCTATAAAACAGTTTTTGTTTTCAAAACAGATATTGAAAACATCCGTTTAAATCAATAAATCGGGCCGTCTGAACAAAATATCCTTTCAGACGGCCTTGCAATAGGGGTTTGCCGATAAGCAAAGGCCGTCTGAAGCCTTATTCCTCAATCACTTGAGGAACGATATACAGACGATTGCGCACTTCGGGGGCAACCGCCTGATATTCTGCAGCGTGGTCGGTTTCAGTTACTTTATCTTCGCGCAGACGCAAAGCGGCTTCGTGCGGATGCGCCATGGGTTCGATGCCGTCGGTATTGACGCTTTGCATGTTTTCAACCATGGCGAAAATGTCGTTCAACTCGGCAAGCGTTTTGTTTTTTTCTTCGTCCGTTAAAGTGAGGCGCGAGAGTTTTGCGATTTTTTCCACATCATTTAAGCTTAAAGCCATAAAAAATCCTTGTCTGATAGCAATGCCTCTTGGGTTTGGGGTATCATTGCATTTCGTCTTCTATGAAGCGAAGAATTATAACCGAAAACCAAACAGGTTGGCATGGTGTTTTAATTCAGACGGCCTTTAAAGGGTGCATTTATCCGTCTAAAACCGTGTACCTGTTTTTCTTATTTTAAATAATGCTAAACACATCCGGGCTGGGCCGGAATTTCAGGAATCCTATGTTTCGTCTTTTATCTCGTTTCCTCTCCAATGATATTGCCATCGACTTGGGCACGGCCAACACGCTGATTTTTGTACGCGGCAAAGGGATTGTTTTGGATGAGCCGTCCATGGTTGCGATTCAATCCGGCGCAGGCAATAAAAGTAAAATTATGGCAGTTGGTACGGAAGCCAAAAAAATGCAGGGCCGTGCGCCGCGCAATATTGAAATCGTCCGCCCGATGAGGGACGGCGTGATTGCTGATTTTGTGATTACCGAGCGTATGCTGGGTATGTTGATTAAAAAAGCCACTGAAGGACGATCTTTGGTTCCGCCCCGTGTGGTTATCTGTGTTCCTGGCGGCTCTACCCAAGTGGAACGTAAAGCAATTTTGGATTCGGCGTTTGCCGCCGGCGCGGCAAGCGTGCATTTGATTGAAGAGCCGATGGCCGCCGCTTTGGGCGCGGGCTTGCCGATTGAAGATGCGGCAGGTTCGATGATTGTCGATATTGGCGGCGGTACGACTGAGATCGGTATTCTTTCACTGGGCGGTATGGCCTACTCTGCTTCTGTCCGCGCAGCCGGCGATGAATTCGATAAAAGCATCATCCATTACCTGCGCCGACATCGCGGCGTCTTGATCGGCGAAGCGACGGCAGAGGAATTGAAGAAACAAATCGGCTCGGCCTCGGGCTTTGAAACCGAAACAGCCATGCGCATTAAAGGCCGCGACCTGGCCGAAGGTACGCCTAAATCCTTGGCGGTTACGTCAAATGAAATCCGTGAAGCATTGAGTGAAACGGTAAATCAAATCATCCGCGCCGTCCGTCTGGCTTTGGAACAAGCTCCGCCCGAACTGGCCGGCGACATAGCCGACCGCGGCATTATGCTGACCGGCGGCGGCGCACTTCTGCACGGTATCGATACCGTCTTGGCCGATGCAACCGGTCTGCCCGTCGGCATTGCCGACCAGCCTCTGAACTGTGTCGCCTATGGTGCCGGTAAGGCTTTGGACTATATCGGCAAATGGGATACCGTGTTTACGGAAAACCCATAAGGTAGATGGTTATGGAACGCTCTTCTTTGCGCTTTGACGAGGCAAAAGGCCCTAAGCTGTTGCCTCGTTTTGTCGTTTATATCACTCTGGCTGCCGGCCTGATGGTGGCCGATTACCGCTTTTCATTGATGCAGCCGGTGCGTGCGGCAGTAATGCCCATGCTCTACCCTGTTCAATGGCTGGCGAATCAACCTGTTCAACTTTATCAATATTTTGCCGACCTCTCCCAGTCCAAATCCGAGCTCTTGGAACAGAACCGCCAGCTTTTAGAAGAAAATGGCCGTCTGAAAATCGATTTGCAGCGGGATAAAGTCAATACCGATGAATTGCGCGAATTGAAAAAACTGTATGGTTTGCAACAAAAAGGCATTCACAACGTTATCGGTGCGGAAGTCATTTCCAATGGCAAAGATCCGCTTTCCGAAAGACTGATTATCGGCAAGGGCAGCCAAGACGGTTTGAAAGTTGGCGATGCAGTCATCGATCAAAGCGGTTTGATTGGCCTGTTGACACAAGTTCACACACAAAGCGCGGAAATTGAACTGATCTCAAGTGGACAAAGCATTGTCCCCGTAGCCGTCAGCCGCACCGGTGAACGCAATTTGGCATACGGCAATGGCAACGGTTTGGATTTGCGCTATTTTCCAACCGGCTCAGACTTGAAACCCGGCGATATTCTGCTGACTTCCGGCCTGGATGGTACTTATCCGGCGGGGATTCCCGTTGCAACCGTCAGCAAGGTTGTCCGCGCATCGGGAACACCTTATTACGATACGCAACTGACGCCTTTGGCCGCTTTACGCAGCAGCCGTTTTGTCTTGGTACTTTCTTCCGGCCCTTCTTCCCCACGCTGATTTCATGAACGATTTTGACGATTCTTACCGTGCAGTACCGCTGCACATCATGGCGGCCAGTCTCATTGTGATGATGATACTGGACTTTATGCCGTTTTCCTTTGACGGATTCTTCTGGCTGCCTGAAATGACGGCACTGATGTTGCTGTATTGGGCATTGCACCAACCGCAACGCGCAGGCATGGGACTGGCTTTTGCCATCGGTCTGATTGTCGATGCAGCAACCGCCGCGACTTTGGGCTTGCACGCCCTGTCTTACGTCGTGATGACTTATTTCATCTTAAACCGCCGCCGCCAAATCATGCTTTACGGCCATATTATGCAATTGGCCGCTGTCTTGGCTGCGCTGCTTATCAATCAGGCCGTCTTAACTGTTGCCCGTCTGTTCCTCAATCATCAGGTCATTACTTTGCAAGGCTTTGTTGCCCCATTTGTCGGCGCATTGCTTTGGCCGATACTCAGCCAGCTGATGCTGATCGTGACCCGTATTTACCGCTCCCACTGAAAAGATGAAACCGATTCTTCCACGCCGTCTTTCCGGTGGTCAACATACCAAAAAACCTTCCGCTCAGGCAGCACAAGCCGATGCTTTGTTGCGCCTGCTCGTTGCCTTTATCCTGATTGTCATCTTCTTTTCCATCTTACTGGCGCGGTTCTTCTACCTGCAAGTAACTCAACACAATGAGTTTTCCGGTCAAGCATCAAGCAACCGTATCACCCTGATTCCAACGCCGCCCGTACGCGGCGAAATCGTCGATATCAACGGCGTTCCTTTAGCCAAAAACTATCCCGTCTTTTCGCTCGAAGTTATTCCCAGCCGCATCGAAGGCAAGATGGAAGATGTTATTGAAGCATTGAAAAAATACGTCGATATCACGCCGACAGATTTAAAACGCTTCAAAAAATACCGCGAAAGCTATCGAAAATTTGAAAATATCCCGCTCAAGCTTAGGCTGACCGATGAAGAGGTCGCCCGTTTGTCCGTGCATCTGCGCGAATTCAAAGGTGTAGAGATCAACTCACGCACATTCCGCGAATATCCTTACGGCAAACTGACCTCCCATTTCTTAGGCTACATCGGCCGTATTAGCGATAAAGACAAAGAAATGTTGGAAGAAGAAGGTCTGACCGCCCTCTACCGTGGCAGTACGCATATCGGCAAATCCGGCTTGGAAAAATATTACGAACACCAGCTTCATGGCATTCCAGGCTATCAGGAAGTCGAAAAAGACGCTTACGGCAATATCGTCCGCGTATTGAAAAATGTCCCGTCCAAAATGGGGCAAACCTTGCGCCTAGGGATGGATATCCGTATGCAGCAGGAAGCCGACCGAATCTTGGGCGACCGCCGTGGCGCATTGGTGGCCATCAATCCGCAAGACGGTACTGTCTTGGCTTTTGTTTCCAAACCTTCCTTCGATCCCAACCTCTTTATTGACGGCATCGACAGCGATACTTGGAAAATGCTGAATGACGATTGGAAAAAGCCTTTGATCAACCGCGTTACCCAAGGCCTTTATCCGCCGGGTTCTACATTCAAACCCTTTATGGGCATGGCTTTGTTGGAAAGCGGAAAAATCACTCAAAACACCATTGTCCCCGCTCCCGGCGCATGGAGCATACCTGGCAGCCGCCATATTTTCCGCGACTCTGTCCGCAGCGGTCACGGCTCGGCCAACTTGAGCAAAGCCATTCAAGTATCCTCAGATACTTTCTTCTACCGCTTGGGTTACGAGATGGGTATTGATAAAGCCTCTCCGTATCTGGCGCAATTCGGTTTTGGCCAAAAAACCGGCATTGACCTGCCCAGCGAATACACAGGCGTTTTGCCCAGCCGCGAATGGAAAGCCAAACGCTTTGCCAAATCTTCCGACCCGACTGCCAAAGAATGGCGCGCCGGCGAGATGGTTTCCGTCAGTATCGGCCAAGGCTACAATGCCTACACGCCTTTGCAAATGGCACATGCGACAGCATCTCTGGCCAATAACGGGGTCGTTCATCAGCCGCATTTGGTCAAAGAAGTATTGGATTTCGGCGCGCGCAAAATTACCCGTATCAATCCCAATCCTGAGCGTCAAATTCCGTTCAAAGCCGATAACTTCGAATACGTCAAACGCGCAATGGAAAAGGTATTGAAACCGGGTGGTACGGCGCACCGTATCGGTGGCGGACTCGCTTATACGATGGGCGGTAAAACCGGTACGGCCCAGGTCGTACAAATCAAACAGGGCGGCCGCTACAATGCCGCAGCCCTGCGCGAACAACACCGCGACCACGCATGGTTTATCTCGTTTGCGCCATTGGAAAAACCTGAAATTGCCATTGCCGTTATTTTGGAAAACGGCGGTTGGGGTGCGTATGCCGCGCCATTGGCCCGTGAAATGACTGATTTTTATATGCTTAATGTCAAGCCGCAACAGTTTTCAGACGGCCTTGAGGCAGATTTGGCCAAAACTGAAACAATGGACAAGCATCAGCCTATTACCAGCATTTTCCAATCTGCCTACGGACTGACTCCGACAAGCCCTGCCTCACAGCCGGAGGTTCATCATGAATAACACATCAGCGTGGAAAACGTTCAAATCCACCATTACAGCCCCGATTGACCCTTGGCTGTTTTTTGCCATGCTCGCTATCTACATCATGAGCCTATTCCTGCTCTATTCTGCAGACGGGCAAGAGTTCGGCCAATTGGAAAACAAAACCATCCATACCGTTTTGGGCTTTGCCCTGTTATGGATTATCGCCGTATTCAAGCCGCAAACGGCTGCCAAAGTTGCCCTGCCTGTTTATATTGTCGGCGTATTACTGCTGATTGGCGTCGAAGTTGCCGGCGTTACCGTCAACGGTTCGACCCGTTGGCTGAGCCTCGGCTTTACCCGTATCCAACCTTCCGAAATCATGAAAATCGGTATTCCCATGACTGTCGCGTGGTATTTCCAACGCTATGAAGGCCGTCTGAAATGGATACATTATATTGTCGCCCTCGTTCTGATTCTTGTTCCTGTCGCCCTGATTTTGAAACAGCCCGACCTCGGTACAGCCGCGCTGATTATGGCTTCGGGTATTTTTGTCATCTTCTTTGCCGGATTGCCTTGGAAGGCTATTTTTGCCGCCATTATTGCCTTTGTGGCCGCTTTGCCGCTCTTGTGGAATTACGGCATGCACGACTACCAGAAAACCCGCGTCCTCACTCTGCTCGATCCAACCAAAGACCCGTTAGGCGCAGGCTACCACATCATCCAATCCATGATTGCCATCGGTTCGGGCGGCGTATGGGGTAAAGGCTGGCTCAACGGTACGCAAACCCATTTGGACTATATTCCCGAATCAACGACTGACTTTATTTTCGCAGTATTCGGCGAAGAATTCGGCCTGATTGGCAATATCCTTTTACTGCTGGTTTACCTTATCATTTTGGCACGCGGATTGTGGATTGCCGCGCAAGCTCAATCCCTTTACAGCCGTACTCTGGCAGGCGCGTTGACCATGACCTTTTTCTGCTATGCCTTTGTAAACATGGGCATGGTCAGCGGTATTTTGCCCGTTGTCGGCGTCCCTCTCCCCTTGGTCAGCTACGGCGGTACGGCTACGCTTTCCATCATGGTGGTGCTCGCCCTGTTGATGGGTATTGCCAACGAACACAAAAACCTCCGCCGTCGTAATATGGACAACGACGACCTGACTGCAAGCAAGGAATAATATGGAATTAGGTGTAGAAATCGGCAAACTTCTCGTTGCACTTCTTGTACTGATCAACCCCTTCAGCGCACTCTCGATTTATCTTGACCTGACGCAAGACCACAGCACCAAAGAAAAACGCAGAATTGCGCGTACTGCCGCACTAGCCGTTTTCATCGTGATTGTCGTCTTTGCGCTGGGCGGCGGTATCTTGTTGAAAGTACTCGGTATCAGCGTGGGCTCTTTCCAAGTCGGCGGCGGTATTCTGGTTTTGCTGATTGCCATCTCCTTAATGAACGGCAACGATAATCCTGCCAAACCCAAAATTGATTCCCATTCAGAAGAACATCAAAGTGCGCAACAAGTCCGCCGCAATGAAAAAGCCATTGCCGTCGTACCCATTGCCATTCCGATTACCATCGGCCCCGGTGGTATCTCTACCGTCATTATTTACTCCTCTGCCGCCAAAAATTACAGCGATATTGCTCTAATTATCATCTCCGGCTTTCTGGTCAGCCTGATTTGCTATCTCATCCTGATCGTTGCCGGACGCATCAGTAAACGCTTGGGCACGACTGGCCTGACCATCCTCAACCGCATTATGGGCATGATGCTTGCCGCCATTTCCGTAGAGATTATTGTTGCCGGCCTAAAATCTATTTTTCCCCAACTGGTCGCTTGAAGTACAATTATCACAATAAAAGGCCGTCTGAAACATTTTCAGACGGCCTCATAAAAACATAAAAACAAAGGAGCCAACCATGTTTCACAGCACCCATGTCTTTACCGGTGAAACCATTTGCCGCCGACCAGCACAAAGCTACACTGAATTTACCGACGAATTAAACCGCCTCCAAACCCTTCAGCAAACCTTCGCACAATCAAGCATTATCGAGCGCACCGCCCTCTTACAGCAATTTGCCGACAGCCTCACCCAAAACCAAGAACGCCTCGCCGAAATGGTTTGCGAAGAAGTCGGACGCTGCCTGCACGAATGCCGTGCCGAAATCAGCAAATCCATCGAGCTTATCCGCTACTACGTTCGCCTCGCGCCCG
Source organism: Neisseria sp. P0006.S004 (assembly GCF_051963015.1). NCBI lineage: Bacteria > Pseudomonadati > Pseudomonadota > Betaproteobacteria > Neisseriales > Neisseriaceae > Neisseria > Neisseria sp. P0006.S004. The sequence continues at coordinate 315,589 of NZ_JBQCUS010000003.1, forward strand.
AACTGCTAGCCCATAAAACCATCGCCACCCAAGCCAGCCTCAGCCAAGTCCGCTTCGAGCCTTTGGGCGTTGTTTTGGCAGTCATGCCGTGGAACTATCCTGTTTGGCAGATTTTACGATTTGCCATCCCTGCCCTCTGTGCCGGCAATGCCTGTGCGGTCAAACCTGCGCCCAGTGTCGCCCGCGTCAGCGAGGCCCTCTTCGGTCTTGTCCCCAAAGGTTTGCCGCTTATCGGCGCATGGTTAAGCCATGAAGACACGCTTAAAGCCATTGAAGATACCGATGCCATGGCGTTTACCGGTTCGACCCATACGGGCCGCCTGCTGGCCGCCCATGCAGGCAAACATCTGAAAAAAACCGTCCTTGAACTGGGCGGCAGCAATCCGTTTATCATCCTGCCCGACGCCGATCTGCAACGCGCAGCCATCGATGCCTGCTATTCTCGTTTCCGTGATGCCGGGCAATCCTGCAACGCCGCCAAACGCATCGTTGTTACCCAAGATATTGCCGAACAGTTTATCCCGCTTTTCCTTGCCGAGTGCGCCAAACTGCAAACCGGCAACCCCAAAGACCCGAACACCACCCTTGCCCCACTTCACCGTGAAGACTTGCGTCAAACCGTACACGAGCAGGTTCAAGATGCGGTTGCACACGGTGCGCAATGCTTAAGCGGCGGCTATATCCCTGAGGGAGAAAGCTGGTTTTACCCTGCCACGGTATTGGATCAAATCAACCCAAACTGCCGCGTTTGGCACGAAGAAGTCTTCGGCCCGGTCGCCATGATCTTACGCGCCGACAATCCGGATCACGCCGTTGCGCTTGCCAATGACACACCTTTCGGCCTCGGCGCCTGTATCTACACAGCCGACACGGCAAATGCATGGAAATATGCCGAAAAAATCCAAGCAGGCTCTGTCTTTATCAACCGCCACACCAGCAGCGACCTGCGCCTTCCCTTTGGCGGTGTCAAAGCTTCAGGCTATGGACGCGAGCTATCAGAATTCGGGCTGTACGAATTCGTCAACGTCAAAACCTATTGGCAAAAATAAACCGTTTCATTAACTTAGGCCGTCTGAAAACCCAATTTCAGACGGCCTGATATTTTTTTAAAGACTGGCAAAAATGTTGTATTTGAAACCCATACCAATTCTGCAAAATCAAAGCGGCTCAAAAATAAGAAACCTATTTTAGAAAGCAATTCATATTTCCACGCCTATTTTGAATCGACAGCTTACCATGTTCATCATTCCAGCCGTTTCATTAAACTCTCTATAAAATACGCGACAAACAAAAATGCCGTCTGAAATACAACTTTCAGACGGCATTTTCAATCAAATACTACTTACCGGATTACAATTTCAAACCGGCCAGTTTAGCAGCATACGCATCCAAGTCGGCGATTGGACGGGTAGCCACGCCGCTTTCCATTGCTGCTTTAGCAGTAGCTGTAGCAACGCGAGGCAACAGGCGGGAGTCGAATGGGGTAGGAATCAGGTATTCCGCACCGAATTCAAATTTCTTACCGTAAGCGGCAACTACTTCTTCAGTTACCTCTTCCATTGCCAAGTCAGCCAAAGCGTATACGCAAGCGCGTTTCATTTCTTCATTGATGGTGGTCGCGCCGACATCCAATGCGCCACGGAAGATGAACGGGAAGCACAATACGTTGTTTACTTGATTCGGGAAGTCTGAGCGGCCGGTACCGATTACTACATCCGAACGGGTTTCTTTTGCCAATGGAGGCAGGATTTCCGGATTTGGGTTTGCCATAGCGAACACGATTGGTTTTTCGTTCATGGTGTTCAGCATTTCAGGCGTCAGCAGGTTTGCGCCGGACAGACCCAAGAAGATGTCTTTACCTTTAACGGCATCGGCCAATACGCGTTGGCCGTTATCTTCAATAGCGTAGAACTGTTTGGACTCGTCCATACGGTCTTTGTCTTCGCGGGTTTTGTAAATCACGCCTTTGGAGTCGCAAACGGTCACGTTTTCGCGTTTCAAACCCAAATCCAGCAATTGGTTCAAGCAGGCAATCGCGGCCGCACCTGCGCCGGAGCACACCAAAGTTGCTTCTTCGATTTTGCGGCCGGTATAACGCAAAGCGTTCAGTACAGCGGCAGCGGTAATGATGGCGGTACCGTGTTGGTCGTCGTGGAATACAGGGATTTTGCAACGTTTGCGCAATTCGCGTTCGATGTAGAAGCACTCAGGCGCTTTGATGTCTTCGAGGTTGATGCCGCCGAAAGTCGGTTCCAAAGAAGCGATGATGTCTACCAATTTTTGAGGGTCTTTTTCATCGATTTCGATATCGAATACGTCAACGCCGGCGAATTTTTTGAACAATACGCCTTTGCCTTCCATTACAGGTTTACCGGCCAATGCGCCGATGTTGCCCAAACCCAACACTGCGGTACCGTTGGAAATCACGGCAACCAAATTGCCTTTGGCAGTGTATTTGTAGGCAGTTTGCGGATCGGCATGGATTTCCATACAAGGAGCGGCTACGCCCGGAGAGTACGCCAACGCCAAATCTTTAGAAGTGGCCAGAGATTTGGTTGGGGTAACGGAGATTTTGCCCGGCACGGGGAATTCGTGGAACTGCAGGGCGGCTTCTTTTAATGAATTTTCCATTTATCGATCCTGTTTGCGAGAGAGATTTTACAGCGAACAAGTCTGAAACAGGCTGCTTCAGACATTTAAAATTTCTAAAGTCGGATTGTTAACAGACCGGCTTTGTAAGGGACCGTAATTTTATCATGTTATTTTGGTGGCGCATACCGATATTTATTACATTTGTTTTGATATTTCGTTTTATTTGGTTTTATGTCTAAAAACTTCTGTAATAATATTTCTTCGCCACATTACCCTTCTTTCAGACGGCATTTTATTTAAACTTAAACATTCAATCCAAAATGATTGTCTAGCGCGGTTTCAATCTGATTTTTTACTGCGTCCAGACTTTGGCTGCTGTCGATGACGGCATAGCGTTCCGGCTGTTTGTTAGCACGTTGCAGATATACTTCGCGCACCCGATTGAAAAACTCGGCTTCTTCTTGTTCAAAGCGGTCTTTCTCACGCGTTTGGTTGATGCGCGCCATTGACACTTCCAAAGGCACATCCAACAGCAAAGTTAAATCTGGACGAAAATCGCCCTGCACCCAATGCTCAAGCGTGGCAATATCTTGCAAGGGAACGCCTCGTCCGCCACCTTGATAGGCAAACGTTGCATCGGTAAAGCGGTCGGAAACGACATGCGTGCCGTTTTTCAGGGCAGGCAGAATGACTGTTTCCAAGTGTTGCTGTCTGGCTGCAAACATCAGCAGGGTTTCAGTGCGCAGGCTGACTTGGGTGGCAGGATTGAGCAGGATTTCACGCAATGCTTCTCCGGCCGGAGTACCTCCCGGTTCGCGCGTAAACAATACGGGCAGTTGGTGTTTTTCAAACCATGCTTTTATTACGGCAAGATTGGTGGATTTTCCTGCGCCGTCTATGCCGTCAAGGGTAATAAATCTGGGTTTCATATGGATATCGTCAATTTAAAGGCCGTCTGAAACAGGGATTATAAATGTTTCAGACGGCCTATTCGGTTTATTTCTTCAAAATATATTTGCGTACAGCGGCGTTGTGTTCAGAAAGATTGTGGCTGAACTCGCTCAGGCCCGTACCATCCATTTTTGAGACGAAATACAGATATTTTTCATCAGACGGATGACCCGCTGCTTCAAGCGCGGCCTTGCCGGGAAGCGCAATCGGCGTCGGCGTCAAACCGCTGCGCGTATAGGTATTATAAGGCGTATCGCGTTGCAAGTCGGCTTTGCGGATTCTGTCTTTATACGCATCGCCCATACCATAGATGACGGTCGGGTCGGTTTGCAGGCGCATGCCGATATTCAGGCGGTTGACGAATACGGCGGCCACATGGGCGCGGTCGTCTTCGTGCGCGGTTTCTTTTTCAATCAGACTCGCCATAATCAGCATTTCGTACGGATTTTTATAAGGTAGGCCGCTTTGACGGTCGTCCCATGCTTCTTGCAGGTTTTCCCGCATTTTACGGTAGGCGATTTTGTAAATTTGAAGATCGCTGCCGCCGGCATCAATTTCGTAACTATCCGGGAAAAACTGTCCTTCGGGATTGCTGCTCAAAGCGTCGGGGGCTACTTCGGCCATCAGTTTTTCATCGCTCCAGCCGCGCGTATCATGGGAAATATCGGCAGTGTTGTCGATAATACGGCGCATTTGTGCAAACCGTGCACCCTCTAGAATTTGCACGCTGACCGAATCAGGACGGCCTTTTTTAATGCGTTTTAAAATGTCCCAAGCCGATACTTTGGCAGACAGGCGGTAAGAACCGGCATTGAGTTGGTTGTGCACGCCCATCACATACGCGGCGGCTACCAGCACATAACGGTTATAAACGATGCCGTCTTGAGCCAGCTTACGGCTGACGGAAGAGATACCTTGATTTTTGGTAATGGTAATACGGTATGGTTTGCCGTTGTTTTTCGGAACAAACAACAATGCGGCAACCACGGCGGCAAATGCCGTCAAAAATACGGCCAGCCATTTCAACAATTTTTTCAGCATGGTAGGATTCTTGGTTTGTGAACGTGTCGGGCGACAGTATAACCGAAAACAAGCGCACCACGCCTGCCACCTTACCCAACGTATGTTTTCCTATCCCGAAAGGCCGTCTGAAACCATGAATTCCCCTTTAAAAAACACTTGGCAAAACGGCCGTTGGCTGAATGCACGCCAAACTCATTCGCCCAATTTCAGCCCGCGCGAACCGGATGAAAACGTCTCATTGGTTGTCCTCCACAATATTTCCCTCCCTCCTTTTGAATACAACACAGGGGCAGTGGAAAAATTGTTTACCAACCAAATCAACCCTGACGAGCATCCTTTCTTCAGCATTATCCACACCTTGCGCGTTTCCAGCCATTTTTTCATCAGCCGTAAGGGCGAAACCGTCCAATTCGTTTCCTGCGACGACATGGCCTATCATGCCGGCGTATCGTCGTTTCAAGGCAGAGAAAAATGCAATGCTTTTTCCATCGGTATCGAATTGGAAGGCTGCGATTTCGAGCCTTTTACCGAAGCACAATACACCAGCCTGCAAGCCTTGCTGACCGCCATTTCCAAACATTACCCGATTCAGGCCGTTACCGGTCATCAGGACATTGCTCCGGACAGGAAAACCGATCCCGGACATTTCTTCGATTGGCCTCGCCTTCAAAAAGCAGGTTTTCCCATCCGGCGCGGATAACTTTCAGACGGCCTGAAATGATTGGCAGACATAATGCTGTCACAACCGTTTATTTTCGTTATAATTCAGCTATTCATTCGGACGCATAAAGTCCGGCTCCAACGAACTTCCCACGCAGCAAGATTCCGCACCCTGAAAAAGACGGAATGCTGCCTTTTTAAAAAGTGATTACTCCATGATTTTCATCGTCTTAGCCCTCGCCGCCCTTTTGGCGGTCATCGGTTACAACATGTACCAGGAAAACCAATACCGCAAACAAGTGCGTGAACAATTCGGCCATTCCGATAAGGATGCACTTTTAACCAGCAAAACCAAGCACGTCCGCGACAGCAAAGAAACCGGCGGCCAAGGTTTGTTTATCAAGAAAAACAAAAAAAACGAAGAGGCATTGCGCAACCTGCAAGAGCAAGATGAAATCTACGCGGCAAAAGCCAAACTGGCTCATCCTGCCCAACTTAAAACCGATGTCGAGCTGACCATGGAAGACGACTTCTCCGCAGAAGAAAAAGTCCAACACACCGTTATCGGCTTAAACAACGAAATTACCGTCAGCCCTGCCGAAGCCGCTTCTGCTCCGGTTGAAACCGCAGCCGAACCTGTGGCACAAGTACCATTGATCAGCTTGGACGAATTGTCTCAAGTCGAGTTGCCTTGGTTTGACCCGCGCTTCGACTACATGGCCTACATCTCCCTGAAACAGGCCCAAGAATTGCACGCACTGCCGCGCCTTTCCAGCACACACCGCTTCCAAATCATCGGTTGCACCATGGACGACCATTTCCGTGTTGCAGAGCCGATTCCGGGCGTTTACTACCAAGGCTTCGTTATGGGCCTGCAAGCTGTCAGCCGTAACGGTTTGGCAGCGCGTGAAGAGCTGCAACACTTCGACCAACAGGTTGATGCCTTTGCCCAACTGATGGACGGCAAAGTTTTGCATACCGACTTGGATGCGTTCACCGAAGTCGCACAAGCCCTCGACCAATTCTGTGCGCGTGTTGACCAAACCATCGCCATTCACTTGGTTTCCCATTCCAACATCAGCGGCGTAGAGTTGCGTGCCGCCGTGGAAGAAACCGGTTTCAAACTGGGTGAAGACGGCGCGTTCCACTTCGGCGACAACAACAACCCTCAATTGTTCTCCATCCATACTTTGGACAACAAACCGTTTACCAATCCTCTGTTGGACAACCAAGCCTACCGCGGCTTCAGCATGCTGTTGGATATTCCGCATGTTCCTGCCGGCGAAAAAACTTTCGACAAATTTATGGACTTGGCTGTCAAACTCTCCGGCCAACTCAGCTTAGATTTGGTTAACGACCAAATGGAAGAAGTTTCCACCCAATGGCTCAAAGACGTACGCAACTACGTTTTAGCCCGTCAGGAAGAAATGCTTAAAGTCGGCCTAAAACCCGGCAGCAAACAAGCCCTGCGCCTGTTCTCTTAAACTTCCCCAATCAAAAAGCGGATATGCAATGACGGCATATCCGCTTTTTTCAGGTAAAATCCCTTCATCTTCAATATTCATCAATTTTCAGACGGCCTCTCTATCATCAGGCCGTCTGAAAACTCTATTCCGATTACACAATGAATCCGACTGAACAACGTATCAAATACCTGACCGACCTCCTCAACCGCTACGCCTACGAATACTACACCCTAGACGCGCCCAGCGTACCCGATGCCGAATACGACAAATTGTTCCGTGAGCTTGAAGCATTGGAGCGGAACTACCCCGAGTTCAAATTGCCCGACAGCCCAACACAGCGCGTCGGTGGCGAGCCTTTGGCAGGCTTTGCCGAAGTGCGCCACGAAGTACCGATGCTGTCGCTGACCAACGCCTTCTCGCCACAAGATGAAAACGGCGTGTTCGACCATGCCGAAATGTATGCTTTCGATGAGCGCGTTCGTGGCGGATTAAACGGAGAAAAACCGGAATACGTTATCGAACCTAAATTTGACGGTCTGGCCATCAGCCTGCTGTACCGCGACGGCGTATTGACTCAAGCGGCAACCCGTGGCGACGGCACAACAGGCGAAGACGTTACCCAAAACGTCAAAACCGTATCCAACATTCCCCTGCGCCTGCATGGAGAAAATATTCCCGAGCTTATCGAAATACGCGGCGAAGTACTGATGCTCAAAGCCGATTTTGCCGCTTTAAACGCACGACAGGCTGAAAACGGACAAAAACCTTTCGCCAATCCGCGCAATGCCGCCGCCGGCAGTCTGCGTCAACTCGATTCGCGCATTACGGCACAGCGCAAACTGCATTTCTTCCCCTATTCCATCGCTCGACAACAAGGCGGTTTTGTCGCGGAAGAACACCTGCAAGAGCTGAGCTACTGTAAAGAACTCGGCTTCAGCCTGCCCGATGGTAATTTCGGCTGTTTCCCAAATATCAATGAAGTATTAGCGTTTTACGAGAAAATGCAACAAAAACGCCCTACTTTGCCTTATGAAATCGACGGCATGGTGGTCAAAGTCAACAGCTTGGCGCAACAAGAAAAACTGGGTTTCATCTCCCGTGCGCCGCGCTGGGCCATTGCCCACAAATTCCCTGCCGAAGAAGCATTGACCATTGTCGAAGCCATTGATGTACAAATCGGACGCACCGGCGCAGTAACCCCGGTTGCCCGCCTGCAACCCGTATTCGTCGGCGGCGTTACCGTTACCAACGCTACCCTGCATAATCAGGACGAAGTATCGCGCAAAGATGTGCGCGTTGGCGATACAGTTGTCGTGCGCCGTGCCGGAGACGTGATTCCCGAGGTGGTGCGCGTAATTTTTGAACGCCGCCCAATGCAGAAGATCAACATTGCTGTTTCAGACGGCCTGCAAGACGATTTGTTTGCCGAAACACCTTCTGAAACCCGATCCGAACCGCTTCACAAACCCTACCGCTTGCCCACCCATTGCCCTATCTGCTGCAGCGAAATCGAACGTGAAGAAGGCGAAGCGGTTGCCCGATGCAGCGGTGGCATGCTTTGCCAAGCACAACGTGCGCAAGGTTTAATCCACTTCGCCTCACGCAAAGCCATGGACATCGACGGACTTGGACAAAAACAAATCGAGCAACTGGTAGCACAAGATTTGGTTCGTCATTTCGCCGACCTCTACCGCCTCGATATCCCAACCCTGCAAAAAATGAAGGAAACGGCGGATAAAGCGTCAGCTAATGAGGAAGAACTATCAAACAGTGAGATTGATGAAGACTTTGAAAGCGAGAGCGGCAATGCCCTGCTTAGCAAAACCAGTAAAAAACAGCCAACTAAATGGGCGGAAAACATCCTCGCAGGCATAGAAGCCAGCAAAACGCCTGAACTTGCCCGCTTCCTTTTTGCCCTCGGCATCCGTCACGTCGGCGAACGCACCGCCAAAACGCTGGCACAGGCATTCGGCACACTGGGAAACGTCCGCCATGCACCCGAACCCATCCTCGCCTGCCTGCCCGATATCGGTACAGTGGTTGCCCACTCCATCGCCCACTTTTTTGCCCAAGAAGCACAACAGGCGATGATAGACGAGCTGCTGGCTGTAGGTGTTGCCCCGCAAAGCCAGGCTGTCACTATCCCGCCGTTACGCCATGCCGAGCCGCAACGCTGGATTGCCCGCCTGCCTGATTTTAAAATCAGCGAAACCAAAGCGCTGGCCTTGTGGGAGCTTGCCGGACAAAGCATAGAAGGTTTGCAAACTGACAAAGCGTTGCCTGCCGATTGGCAAATATGGCGCAGTAAACCGCAAAACGCAGCCCTGCTTGAAAATATGAAAACTTTCTTTGCTCAAACGCTGTCTAATCTTCAAGATGAAACTATTTCAGACGGCATTAACGAGGCCATAGCAGGTAAAACCTTTGTATTAACAGGGACTTTACCCACACTCAAACGCGACCAAGCCCAAGCCATGATTGAGGCTGCAGGCGGTAAAGTTTCCGGCAGCGTATCCAAAAAAACCGACTACGTTGTCGCCGGAGAAGCTGCAGGCAGTAAATTGGAAAAAGCCCAAGCTTTGGGCGTGGCCGTATTAACCGAAGAAGAATTACTGTCGTTGCTGAGATAAGACAGTATCTACAAGCAATCCGCCTTTTCAAGCCAACTGCTTCCTTATCATGTGGTATTATTGTTACATACGACTACATCTTTACACTTTTTGGGGTATAAACCCACAGTTAAAATAGGATAATAATATGAAACCCATTAAAAAATGCGTCTTCCCCGTTGCCGGTATGGGCACCCGTTTCTTGCCTGCGACCAAAGCCAGCCCCAAAGAAATGCTGCCTATTGTGGACAAACCTCTGATTCAATATGCAGTTGAAGAAGCGGTTGAAGCCGGCTGTACCGAAATGGTGTTCATCACCGGTCGTAACAAACGCAGCATCGAAGATCACTTCGACAAAGCATACGAGTTGGAAACCGAATTGGAATTGCGTCAAAAAGACAAACTGTTGGCGCACGTTCGTGATATCTTGCCTTCCAACATTACCTGCATGTACATCCGTCAAACTGAAGCATTGGGTTTGGGTCATGCCGTATTGTGCGCGCAAGCTGCCGTCGGTAATGAACCTTTTGCCGTTATTTTGGCAGACGATTTGATTGATGCGCCTAAAGGCGCGCTAAAACAAATGGTTGACGTGTATGACCAAAGCGGCAACAGCGTTTTAGGCGTTGAAACCGTTGATCCTTCCCAAACAGGCTCTTACGGTATCGTTGAAGTTGAAAAACTGAAAAGCTATCAACGTGTAGTCAATATTGTTGAAAAACCAAAACCGGAAGAAGCGCCTTCCAACCTCGCCGTTGTCGGCCGCTACATCCTGACCCCGCGTATTTTTGACTTGTTGACCAACCTGCCCCGAGGCGCCGGTAACGAAATCCAACTGACAGACGGTATCGCCCGCCTGCTCGACCATGAGTTTGTATTGGCTCATGCTTTTGATGGCAAACGCTACGACTGCGGCAGCAAATTGGGTTACCTTGAAGCAACCGTGGCTTATGGTTTGAAACACCCTGAAACTGGCGAACAATTCAAAGAATTGCTCAAACAATACGCTTAAGCCCAGCCATTATAAAAAGGCCGTCTGAAATTTCAGACGGCCTTTTTCTCAAACTTATTTCTTCCAATATGCCGGAGTCAGCAAAATCAGAACGGTAAAAATCTCCAAACGTCCCAACAACATCACCGCCGTACACAGCCACTTCTGTACATCGCTCAGCGCGGCATAATTATGCGACGGACCAACTGCACCTAAACCCGGTCCTGCATTGGTAATACAGGCAATGACTGCCGTAAAGGCGGATAAAAAGTCCAAGCCTGCCGCCATCAGTAAAAAGCTGAATACGATGACCGTCATAAAATAAATAAAGATGAACGACATGACGGTCAGCGCCATGCGATCCGGAATGGAGCGATTGTTGACCTTTACCGTACGAACCGCACGCGGGTGCAGCAAAATCAGCATTTCGCGCAAGCTGAATTTGAACAACACTAACGCACGCACATTTTTAATACCGCCACCCATAGAGCCTGAGCTTGCCAATACGTTCGACAGGAAAAACATCCACAGCGACACAATCAGCGGCCATTGGGCAAAGTCAGCATTGGAGAAACCGCTGGCCAATCCGATGGACACAAAGTTGAAGCTGACAAAGCGCAAAGCTTCGCCAAGGCTTTGATAAACGTCCTGTTGCCATAAATACAATGCCGAAATCAAAATACTGCCCGACAAAACTAACAACATGGAACGGCATTCTTCATCTTTCCAATACACCTGCAAGGAGCGGTTGCCCAGCGCAGTAAAGTGGCTGGCGAAATTGATACCGCCCCAGACAGTAAAAAACATCAACGTCCATTCGACTGTTACAGAATTAAAATAGGCAACGCTGTCATCATGTGTCGAAAAACCGCCTAAGGCCACTGCCGACATCGCATGGCACAAGGCATCAAACCAGCCCATGCCGGCAATATGCAAGGATACAAAGGCGGCAGCAGTTGTCAGCGCATAGGCAAACCATAGCCGTTTGGCCACTTGCGAAATGCGGGGAGCCATCTTGCTTTCCTTATCCATACCCGGAATTTCCGCTTTGAAGAGCTGCGTCCCCCCCACGCCCAACATCGGCAAAATCGCCACAGCCAGCACGATAATACCCATACCGCCAAGCCAGTTGAGCATGTGCCGCCAAAAATTTACCGACGGATCCAGCGTATCCAAGCCGGAAATCACTGTTGCCCCCGTTGTCGTCAGCCCTGACATCGCCTCAAAAAATGCATCGGTGAAACTCATGGACGGCATATAAAAATAAATCGGCATCGCCGCCACGACAGCAAAAGCCAGCCACAGCATCAATACCAGGGTAAATCCGTCACGTGGCCGCAATTCACGGTTGAAACGCAGCGTCAACACCCAAGTTACACACGACACCAGCAATACGGTCAAAGCCGTATAGGCAAACACGAGAAACGCGCTGTCGTGATAAAAATACGACATCAGTGTCGGCACGGCCAACAGTAATGAAAACAACAGCCCCAGCTTGGACAATACATGGACAATCGGCATCACCTTGCTTACCGCACCGCCCAATCTGAAACCCTTATGCAGATACATCATATTCCTATCATCAGAAAACAAAATGTTTCAGACGGCCTCATAAAAAAGGCCATCTGAAACAACATATTTTATCAAAATGCCACAACCCCGTGATAAAGAAAAACCAAAAAACACTTGCCTGCTCTTTTTTTAGGAGTATAATGTTATACCATAACATTTACTGGAGAAAGAAATGAAACCCGATATCCACCCAGACAACTATCGTACCGTCCTGTTTTACGACAGCGGTGCAGACCAAGGATGGCTCATCCGTTCATGCGCCAATACCCACGGAAAAACCATGGTTTGGAAAGACGGAGTAGAGTATCCCCTCTTCTCTCTTGATACCTCTTCCGCGTCCCACCCCGTATACACAGGCAAACAACGCAATATCAATGTCGAAGGTCGCGCCAGCAAGTTCAACCAACGTTACCAATCCATGATGTCTTCTTTCAGAAAGGATAAATGATGCAAGTCCTCTCATCCCTGAAAACTGCAAAAAAACGACACCGCGACTGCCAAATTGTCCGCCGAAAAGGCAAAGTGTACGTCATTTGCAAGAGCAATCCCCGTTTTAAAGCACGCCAACGTTAAGCGGCCCAACCCATATTTCAATGTAACTCTCTGAATTTTCCGCACTTTCGTTTACCTCTAGCGCAAGTGCGGCTTTTTTTCAAACAGCATTAATCATTCATATCAAAACTACAAAAAATCCTGCCATACTCCCAAAAACAGGAAGAAAAAGTAAATAATGGTTATCCCTATTGTGAAGCCATAAAGATATTTATAACATGCCGCTACATTCTTCCTTCAACACTGACCATAGGAGTCAAAAATGAAAGTAAAAGCCCTGCTTGCAATTGCCGCCGCCATGAGCCTCGCTGCCTGCGCCGCACCTGAAGCCCATCGCCATGACCATGGTCAACGTCATGAGCACAATCATGCACACGAACATGGCCACCAACATCATGACATGCACAGCCATGGCCGTGTTCAATCATTCAGCTGCGAAAACGGCCTGTCTGTACAAGTCCGCAACCTGAGCACCAACCAAGTTGAACTGCGTCTGGACGACAAAGTTGCCACCCTGTCTTCTGCCGTTGCAGGTTCAGGCGAACGCTATGTTGCCAACCAAGGCCTGTTCGGCAAAGGCGCTGAATGGCATCAAAAAGGCAGCGAAGCATTCTTCGGCTTCACTGACCCATACGGCAACAAAGTAGAAACCTCTTGCTCTGCCCGCTAATTTCTACTAAGCAATAGAATAACTAAAGGCCGTCTGAAAACTTGTTTCAGACGGCCTTTTATATTGGATAAAACGAAAGTCCGTTTAAGGATAAAATGTAAATATGAGGCTATTTGAAGATTCAAAATACGTCCATACTCCACGGATAAGTAAGACCCTTTGAAAGGCATCTTCTCCGACAATGCATTATTTCAAAATCATTAAATATATATATCTACCTTAATTTAAAACTTTTTCCAAGATTTCTTTAAGGTTTTCATCATCTTCATCCAAAGTTAATTTTTCCGAAATATTATGAAGACAATGCTCCAAATCAATGGCTAAGGCTACTTGGTTTTGATAGGATAATTTTGGATAGAGTTCAAGTAAAACCCAATAAATGCATATACTATCATTTGAGTAAAAAATATTTGAAACGAATGGAAGTAATGTGTCTTGTCGTTCTACAAAGATTTCGACAATTTCACTAAAAACAGGAAAGTTCGCATCTCCCAACCATCCTGAGAGCCACTCCCCCATCTCAATTAATTCCTCATCGTTGCAGTCCTTAATTTTTTTGCAAGCCTTGATGTCAAACTTATCTTTAGGACGCATAGGATACCTCATTGTTATTAAAGACTGACGAATACAGAATTATAATGATTGATCTCAATTCTAGACAAATGATTATTCGTCATTCCTATATCCTCAACAAATTTTCTCTGAAGTAAGAGTCATTTTTTGCAATTAAACTCCTACCCCACAATAACTTGAAACCCTATCCTGTATTTTACCTAAATCACAAATCCCAATTACCCTTCAAAATCTATTCGCTATACGAAACAGATTCAATAAACAAAGGCCGTCTGAAAACCTATTACCAAAGTTTTCAGACAGCCTTTATTTAGACCAAACAATTAAGCGTAATGTCTGTCTTCGCCTTTGCCATCAACGTTGTCGGCACAACGTTTACAGATGGTTTCATGGCCTGCAACTGCACCCACATCGTGGGTATAGTGCCAGCAGCGTTCGCATTTTTCACCATCACTGGCTTTAGCGGTTACAGCAAGCTCATTACCTACTTTCACTTCAGCTTTAGACACCAGCAAAGCAAAACGCAATTCTTCGCCCAAAGTGTTCAGATAGTCGGCAATTTCTTCCGGAGCCGTAATTTCGGTTTCGGCTTGCAATGAAGAACCGACGGTTTTATCCGTACGCAAAGGCTCGATGGCAGCAGTTACCGCTTCGCGTGCTTCGCGGATTGCCGTCCATTTTTTCACCAATTCGGCTTCGGCTTTTTCATTGATAGATGGAAACTCATGCCATGTGTGGAAGAGGACGCTGTCTTCTTCGCCGCCGCCGATAATGTCCCATGCTTCCTCGCCGGTGAAGCACAAAATCGGAGCAATCAGCAGAACCAAACTACGTGTGATGTGATACAGGGCAGTTTGCGCGCTGCGGCGTGCATGGCTGTCTGCTTTGGTGGTGTAGAGGCGGTCTTTCAGGATGTCGAGGTAGAACGCGCCCAAGTCTTCCGAGCAGAAAGAAACAATGTCTTTTACAGCAAAGTGGAAGGCGTAGCGCGGATAGAAGTCGCCCGCCAGACGCTCTTGCAGCTGACGCGCCAATACCAAGGCGTAGCGGTCGATTTCCACCATGTCTGCCTGTTGCACGGCATCTTCAATAGGATTGAAGTCGCTGAGGTTGGCAAACAGGAAGCTCAGGGTATTGCGGATACGACGATAGCTTTCAGTTACACGTTTGAGGATTTCTTTGGAAATCGCCAATTCGCCGCTGTAATCAGTAGATGCCGCCCACAGGCGCAGGATGTCGGCGCCGAACTCGTTATAGACTTCTTGCGGTGCGACGACGTTGCCGATGGATTTCGACATTTTGCGGCCGTTTTGGTCAACCACAAAACCGTGGGTCAACAGCTGTTTGTATGGTGCACGACCCATTGATGAGGCGCAACCGGTCAACATGGAGGATTGGAACCAGCCGCGGTGTTGGTCGCTGCCTTCGAGGTACAAGTCAGCCGGCCATTCCAATTCTTCGCGTTGTTTCAAGACGGAATAATGGGTCGAGCCGGAGTCGAACCATACGTCCATCGTGTCGGAAAGTTTGTCGTAATTTTCACAATCTTCCGCGCTCAAGAGTTCGCTCTTATCAAGAGAGAACCACGCTTCGATACCTTTTCCTTCGATTTTTTGGGCAACTTTTTCCAACAACTCGGCAGAGTTCGGATGCAATTCACCGGTCTCTTTGTGAACAAAGAAAGTCATCGGCGTGCCCCAATAGCGTTGGCGTGAAACCACCCAGTCAGGACGGCCTTCAATCATGGCTTCTAAACGCGCACGACCCCATGATGGGAAGAATTCGGTGTCATCAACGGCTTTGATGGCTTTGTCGCGCAGGGTTTTACCATCTGCACCTGCTTTGTCCATACCGACAAACCATTGACCTGTCGCGCGGTAAATCAGCGGGGTTTTGTGGCGCCAACAGTGGGCGTAGCTATGCTCGATTTTGCTGCTTGCCAAGAGGTTGCCGGTTTCTTCCAACCATTGCAGGATAACGGGATTGGCTTCCCAAACTCGCATACCAGCAACACGAGGTGTTTCGCTGATGTATTTGCCTTCGGCATTTACAGGGTTGTAAAGCTCAATGCCGTATTTATTGCAGACAGCGTAGTCTTCCAGACCATGCGCAGGCGCAGTATGCACCAAGCCGGTACCGGCATCGGTGGTCACATGGTCGCCGTTGAGCATGGGAATATCGCGTTCGAGGAACGGATGATTCATGTGCAGGTTTTCCAGCCTGTCGCCGGTGGTTTCGGCAAGAATAGCAATGCCGTCTGAAAAACCGTAACGTTTGAGCGCGTCTTCTGCCAAATCTTTGGCCAACACCAATTTGCCTTTAGGTGTATCAATCAGTTGATACACCACGTCTGCACCAGCTGAAACAGCTTGGCTCGCAGGCAAAGTCCAAGGCGTAGTTGTCCAGATAACGGCAAACGCTTTGCCTTCAATACTTGCCAAACCGAATGCGGCGGCAAGCGCGGCAGTGTCTTTAAACGGATAGGCAACGTCAATCGCAGGCGATACTTTGTCTTTATATTCCACTTCGGCTTCAGCCAAGGAAGAGCCGCAGTCCAAGCAGAATTGAACCGGTTTCGCGCCGCGGTAGAGATAGCCGGATTTGTAGATTTCGCCGAGCATACGCACGGTATCGGCTTCGGTTTTGAAATCCATGGTCAGGTAAGGATTGTCCCAGTCGCCCAACACACCCAAGCGGATAAAATCTTTTTTCTGACGGGCAATCTGTTCGGCAGCGTATTCGCGGCACAATTCGCGGAAACGGGCTTTAGGCATGTCTTTACCGTGCAGTTTTTCTACCATCACTTCGATAGGCAAACCGTGGCAGTCCCAACCCGGTACATAAGGCGCATCAAAACCGGCTTGGGTTTTGCTGCGGATAATGATGTCTTTGAGAATTTTATTGACGGCATGACCGATGTGGATGTCGCCGTTGGCATACGGAGGACCGTCGTGCAGAATAAATTTCGGACGGCCTTTGGCGATTTCGCGCAGTTTTTGGTAGCGTTTTTGCTCGTACCAGCTTTTCAGCCATGCAGGCTCGCGCTTGGCAAGATTGCCGCGCATTGGAAACGGGCTCTCGAGCAGGTTTACGGTTTTACTGTAATCGGTCATTTTTTGATCTCTATTGTTGCGGTATTTCGGTTTCAGATGGCCTGATTGCTCATTTTGAAAAGAACAGGCCGTCTGAAAAAATTCAAAGGACTTATTGTAGCCCAATTGTCTTGATTTTATAAGCTTCTAGAAGCGTTTCTATGCTTCCCAAACCCTCGCATCTTCCATATCTTGCAAAATTTGGGTTTTCAATGCTTCGATACTCTCAAATTTTTTCTCGTCACGCAGTTTGTGCAGGAAGCGGACGAAGATACGCTGGCCGTACAAATCGCCGTTGAAATCAAACAGATGGACTTCCAGCTTTTGCGAGCGGTTGTTGCTGACAGTGGGGTTAAAACCAAAGCTGGCAACGCCTCGGCGCGTGCCGAATGTGCCGTCTGCTTCAACGACAAATACGCCGCTTAGCGCATAATGATACGGGGGAAGCTGGACATTGGCGGTAGGCGCGTTGATGGTGCGGCCAAGTTTTTGTCCATGTTTGACCTTTCCGCTTAAAACGTAATCATGGCCCAACAGTCTTTTGGCGTATTCCAACTTACCGTCTGAAAGGGCTTGGCGGACGGCGGTACTGCTGGTGCGGATGTCTTCAACGATAACGGACGGCGTGCGTTCGGTTTGCATATCGGGCTGTTGTGCCAAGAGTTCAAAACAGCCTTCACGGCCGGCACCAAAACGGAAATCGTCGCCAATCAGCAGATACCGCGTATTGAGCGTTTGGCGCAAAAGTTGGTCGATAAACGCTTGTGCGCTCATATCGGAGAAAGCTTGGTTAAAACGCAAGACCCAAACGGCATCCACACAGCCGGTTTCACGCAAAAGGCGCAATTTGGTACGCAGCGGACTGATACGGTAAGGCAGCTTTTTCCCGGCTTTGCGCGCAAAAAATTCTTTGGGCTGAGGCTCAAAAACAACAACGACAACAGGCAGACCGCGTTGGTCTGCCTCTCGTTTGAGTTTTTGTAGAATGTGTTTGTGCCCGAGGTGTACGCCGTCGAAGTTGCCGATGGTTACGGCGGCTCCTTGCGGAAATTTGGGCGCGTGTCGCTGTCCAAGCCAGATGTTCATGGGTGGTGGGTATTGTGTTTGAATAGGCGGCTATTGTAAACGTTATTGCTGTTTCAATAAACCTTAGGCCGCCTAAAACCTATAGTACCAACTTTTATTCGAATTAACTATAAATCACAATGAACTGTATTACACAGCACAATGCAAAAATTCCTAACAATGTAAAACCTCTCTTTTTTTCCCCTTTAATAAGAGCATAAATTCCAATAATTAATCCAAATATTGGTATAATAATTGATAAGATAATATCTATTAAACTGGCATTTTTAAGAATTTTTTTACTATCAGGTAATACCTGATACTTGTCGTTTTCCTGACTCATTTAAGATACCCTTTCTATTTAATAAAATAATTAAAAAAAGAAATAATTAAAATATATTCATAAACATCTCTTGCAAGTAGAAATGTTCAAGATCAATATTATAACAGTTGCAATTAATTATTCAAACAACATCTAAATCTTAAAACAATCCTTTTCTATCTAATGTCTAAAATTCTTTAAATATATGCTTTCAGACGGCCCTAAAGTTTGTTAATACCTTACCACCACCAAGGATAACGGCCAAACGGATAACCCCAATCGTCGTAATAGCGATAGTAGCGGGCTTCGCGCAGCTGTTCTTGGGAAATATAGTTTTGCCATGCCATTTTGTAGCAGGCTTGGAACATCGGATCGGAAACTTTGTCGATATATTTGAGGCGGAAAGCTTTTTGTTCCGCAGTTGCGGCACCAGGTTTACCTTCTTCGTCAAATTTGCGGCGGATCAGCGTGGCAGTTTCCTGATCGCATTGGGCGGCAAGATGTACTTGAAGATCCTGTTCATAGCGTTTCTGCGCTTGGGCGCGTGCGGCTTTTTGCTCGGGCGTGGTGGCGCAGGCGGCCAGCAATGCAACGGCGCCAAACAATAAGGTCAGACGGATAGGATTCATTGGATGTTTCCTTATACTCATGTATGGCTATTAATGTACGCCCTCATTGTGTAATGGGCAAGTGTGGCAACTTGGGGACACTTTATATTATTTGTTTTTGGCAGCAGGCAGTTGCATATAAAATACACTCTGTATGAATGTTTAACTACAAACCCACTCAATGAACGCTGACAAACCGCCCCACTCCTACCGATTGCGCCACCACAGGCAACACACGCCGCCGTTTTGGCAGGCGGATCGCCCGTATCTACACGAACACAATATTTCCGATGCCCGTTTCAGACGGCTGGGCTACATCATGGCCTTTCTTGCCGGCGCGATTAATGCCGGCGGCTTCTTCGCGTTCTCACGTTATACCTCCCACGTTACCGGCTCAATGTCGCTGTTGGCAGATGTTTTGTATCTTCAAGAGTGGAGTGTGGCCATTATTGCCACAATCAGCGTGTTGTGTTTTGTTGCCGGTGCCGCGCATTCGGGTTGGGTGATTTTATGGACGCAGCAGATGCGTTTCCGTGGCAGCTTTGGGTTTTCCATGTGGCTGGAAGCAGTTTATCTGTTGATATTCGGTTGGTTCGGTATTGCCGCGATGGAATGGGATTTTGGCGGCTCTGATTTTATTATGCCGTCTTTGGCATTGTTTTTATTGTGTTTTATTATGGGCATGCACAATACGGTTATCACGCTTCTTTCCGGCGGCGCCATCCGCTCCACCCACATGACCGGCACGGCGACCGACTTAGGCATTGAAATTTCACGCGCGCTTTATTACTCAAAACAGCATCATCCGCGCCTGCCGCACGTCCGCGTTAACAAACCGAAAATGTGGCTTTTAAGCGGCTTGATGCTGTCGTTTTTGCTGGGCGGCGTGGTTGGCGCATGGGGTTATCATCTGGTCGGCCATCATTTCGCCCTGCCCGTTTCCGCCGTTTTGTTCATACTGGGCGCAGGCTCGGTGGGATACGATGTCAAGGTCAGATTGAAATGGGCATTTGTCAGCTGGTATCGCCGCAAGCAGAAAAAACGGAAGAAACTGTAAAAAACTTTGCTTATTATTTCGCGGCAAAATGACCAAACTGTCGGAGAAATGCAGAAATGCTTCAGAATTATGTTAACTGGCAAATATTTTCGTAATATCGGGTTAAACCCATTCTTTTGCGTTTCGGATATTGGGTATCATAAATCCGTAATGACCCACGCGGTTTTTATTCATTTTTTCAGACGGCCCGGGCCGTCATCTAAAAAGAGGATACGACATGAAATTCTTGAAACCCCTGACCGTTATTGCTACTGCAATTCCTTTGGCACTCACCGGCTGTGTAACTGATCCTGTTACCGGCCAACAATCCGCCAGCAAAACCGCTATGTACGGTTTGGGCGGTGCGGCTGTTTGCGGCATCGTTGGTGCGCTGACCCATGGCGGTAAAGGCGCGCGCAACTCCGCATTGGCTTGCGGTGCAGTAGGTGCGGGTATCGGCGGTTACATGGACTACCAAGAGAAAAAACTGCGTCAAAGCCTGGCCAACACCAACATCGAAGTTGAACGTCAAGGCAACCAAATCAAACTGGTTATGCCTGAAAACGTAACCTTCGCTACCGGCAGCGCTGCCCTGAGCGGCCATGCTCAAAGCGCCTTGTCTGCCGCTGCACAAACTTTGGTTCAATATCCTGACACGACTTTGACCATCAACGGCCACACCGACAACACCGGTAACGACGCCATCAACGAACCATTGTCTCGCAACCGCGCCGAATCTGTTGCCACCTTCCTGCAATCCCGTGGCGTAAGCAGCACCCGTTTGAGCACTTTCGGTTACGGCTCCCGCCAACCAATCGCCTCCAACGCTACTGTTGAAGGCCGCGCACAAAACCGCCGCGTTGAAATCTTGATCAACCCAGACCAACGCGCCATTGATGCCGCTAAAAAACAAATGTAATCCGACATCTGTCTGATTCCCATACTTAAGGCCGTCTGAAATTTCAGACGGCCTTTTTCTTTGTAGATTTTGTTTGCAATTTCTCCTCCTCAATCCAATCCATCATAAAATTTATTCCTTTATTAACAAGACTTTTCAATTTTTCCTTCAAAAAAACTGTATTAATACTCTAATTTTTACATTAACTTAGAGTATAATTCCTAAAATTTTAAAAACACGCCTCATGCCGTCTGAAAAACGGCGGCGAAAAACACACTTATTTATATACACATCAGCCCGTTATCCAATCTATTTCATAAGATTTCAGACGGCACCATCCAGAATCTATGAAGGAGCATCCATGCAAAACAACTTTGACCCATTGATTATCCGTGGTAAATCACTGATTCCCGTCGTACAAGGCGGTATGGGTGTAGGCGTTTCCGCATCAAAACTCTCCAGCGCTGTTGCGCGCGAAAACGGCGTAGGCACCATCGCCAGCGTCGATTTGCGCCACTTGCACGAAGATTTGCTGGCCGAATCAAAAATCGATTCCAGCGAAGAAAAATACACCCACCTCAATTGCATCGCGCTTGACCGCGAAATCAAAAAAGCCAAAGCCGATTCAGAAGGCAAAGGCATGATTGCCGTCAACGTCATGAAAGCGGTTAAAGACCATGCCGCCTACGTCCGTCAGGCCTGCGAATCCGGTGCTGACGCGATTGTGATGGGCGCAGGCTTGCCTTTGGACTTGCCGGAAATGACCGAGGGTTACCACAAAGATGTCGCCCTTTTCCCTATCTTGTCCGAGTCACGCGGTATCAACATCGTTTTGAAACGTTGGATGAAAAAAGGCATTTTGCCCGATGCCATCGTTATCGAACACCCTGCCCACGCAGCCGGCCACTTGGGCGCGGCAACCGTTGACGGCGTGAACGATGCCAAATTCGAGTTCAAACGCGTTATTGAAGAAACGTTTGAAGTATTCAAAAACTTGGGCTTGGAAAGCGAAAAAATCCCGTTGGTACTCGCCGGCGGCATGGCAAACTTTGAAAAAGTCAAAACAGCCTTGAAAAACTGGGGCGCGTCCGCCGTCCAAATCGGTACCGCGTTTGCCGTTACCGAAGAAGGTGATGCCCACATCAACTTCAAGAAAACGCTGGCCGGTGCGGAAACTGAAAAAGTGGTTGAATTCATGTCTGTTGCCGGTTTGCCTGCACGCGGCGTGCGCACCAAATTCCTCGACAACTACATCAAACGCGAGGCCAAATTGCAAGCCAATGCCAAAAACGATCCGCGCCGTTGCACACAAGGCCTGAACTGCCTGACCAGCTGCGGTTTGCGCGACGGTTTGGCCAAAGCCGGTCAATTCTGTATCGACATCCAACTTTCCGCCGCATTCCGCGGCGAAGTCGATAAAGGCCTGTTTTTCCGCGGTAAAGACCCGTTGCCGTTTGGCAATGCCATCCGTACGGTTCAAGAAACCATTCATTATCTCTTGAACGGTTCCCTGCCCGTCGTCCCTGCCAAATAAACGCATCAATTTGTTTTGTGGATGTGCAGGCTGCTTTTCGTTTCGCAGAAACTCCGTTTTAACTTCGTTGAAGCTACGCTTTCAGGTAGCCTTTTTAGGTTTCAGGCAGCCTGCATCACTCCGCCGCCGCAAACACCTCCTTCGCTACAAACACCGCATTCAGCACCTTTGGAAAACCCAAATACGGGATACATTGGATAAACGCCTCCACAATTTCATCGCGCGTCAGCCCCACGTTCAGCGAAGCGTGGATATGCACGCGCAACTGGTTTTCACAGCCGCCCTGCGCCGCCAGAGCCGCCAGCGTTACCAGCTCGCGCTGCCGCACATCAAGCTGCGGGCGCTGGTAAATCTCGCCAAACGCGAAACCAATGATGTATTTGCCCAAATCGGGCGAAATATCCGCCAACGCCTGCTTCACCTTGTCGCCCTGCTCGCCGTCGATTTCGTTCAGCTTCGCTGAGCCGCGTGCCATTAAATCCTGATGATTCAACATTTTTCGTCTCCATACTCAAATTTGCAAAATTGCGCGGACAGGTTAAACTATCAAGCGCACTTTATAGCAAGGAGATTTGATGCAGACCAAGGAATTTACCGCGCAAACGGGTTTGTCCGCCGCCACGCTGCGCTACTACGAGCAGGAAGGGCTGCTGCGCCCCGAACGAAACGCCAACGGCTACCGCGAATACGGTGCGCGCGATTTGGAATGGGTGGGTTTCATCCTTCGGCTGAAAGACATGGGCGTGCCGCTGGCGCAAATCAAGGAATACGCGCGGCTGCGGCATTTGGGCGATGAAACCGTCCCCGAACGTTACCGGATTTTGCAGGAACATCAGGCAGCTTTGAAACGCAAACGGCAGGAATTGGACGCTCATTGGGCGTTTTTGGAGCGGAAGCTGGCGTGGTATCGTGAGAAGATGGGTGGGCGGGGATAAGCAGCCTGAAAGCGTGAAAAGCAACCTGCACATTTGGGAAAGCCCAAGTGCAGGCTGCTTTTGTGTTCCAACTTCGTTAAAGCTCGCGCTTTCAGACGGCCTTATCGGGGCGGGCGTCCCAAAACATGATTATTACAATTCACACACCATGAATTGCTGAGTGCCCAGTGATAATCGATGATGATGCCTTCCGAATTGGTGAAAAAGGTGCGGTCGCTGTGCTGGCCGTAGCAGACGTTGCTGTAATAGTTGGTGATGACGGGACCGTTTTGGCTGCATTCAAAAGGCCGTCTGAAAACATTTAAACCCTGTTTTCAGACGGCCTTTTTGTCCCAATCCATCTAAAAAATGCTAAGATTATTGCCTTAATTTATCGGCAGAAACATCATGAACCCATTATTAAACCATCTCAAACCCTATCCTTTCGCCCGCCTGCGTGAAGCCATGCAAGGCATTGATGCACCCGAAGACGTAACGCCCATTCATCTGCAAATCGGCGAGCCGAAACACCCGACACCCAAAGTCATCACCGACGCGCTGACCGCCTCCCTGCATGAACTGGAAAAATATCCGCTGACCGCAGGCCTGCCCGAACTGCGCCAAGCCTGCGCCGAATGGGTTGCCCGCCGTTATGATGGTTTGAGCCTCAATCCCGACAATGAAATCCTGCCCGTATTGGGCAGCCGGGAAGCGTTGTTCTCTTTTATCCAAACCATTTTAAATCCGGCTTCAGACGGCCCCAAACCGGTCGTTATCAGCCCCAATCCGTTCTATCAAATTTACGAAGGCGCGACTATTTTGGGCGGCGGCGAAATCCATTTTGCCAACTGTCCTGCGCCCAGCTTCAATCCCGATTGGAGCAGCCTGTCCGAAGACGTATGGCAGCGCACCAAAGTCCTAATTGTCTGCTCGCCCAACAACCCGAGCGGCAGCGTCCTGCAATTAGAAGATTGGAAAGAAATTTTTGATTTACAAGACAAATACGGCTTCGTTATTGCCTCTGACGAATGCTATTCCGAAATCTATTTTGACGACAACAAACCAATCGGCGGCCTGCAGGCTGCGGCGCAATTAGGACGCGGCACGCGCAACATTATTATGTTCACCAGCCTGTCCAAACGCTCCAATGTCCCCGGTTTGCGTTCCGGCTTTGTCGCAGGCGATGCCGAGTTGCTCAAAAACTTCCTGCTCTACCGCACCTACCACGGCAGCGCGATGAGTATTCCCGTCCAACGCGCCAGCATTGCCGCTTGGAACGATGAAGAACACGTTATTGACAACCGCCGCCTCTACCAAGAAAAATTCGACCGCGTTATCCCCATTTTGCAACAGGCATTCGATGTCAAACTGCCTGACGCGTCGTTCTACATTTGGCTGAAAGTTCCCGATGGCGACGACTTGGCATTTACGCGCAACCTGTGGCAGAAAGCCGCTATCCAAGTGTTGCCCGGCCGCTTCCTCGCCCGCGATACCGAACAAGGTAATCCGGGAGAAGGCTACGTCCGCATCGCTTTGGTTGCCGATGTGGACAGCTGCGTTAAAGCGGCTGAAACCATAGTTGCTTTATACCGCCGATAAAACAAAGGCCGTCTGAAATTTCAGACGGCCTTTTTATTAAATAATCGGATAATTTATATGGTAAAGTCCAGAAGGTAGAAATCTTCTTTGCCTACGCCGCATTCAGGGCATTTCCAGTCGTCGGGGATGTCTTCGAACTTGGTACCTGCTGGCAGACCGTGTTCGGGGTCGCCGACATCTTCATCGTAAATCCAGCCGCAAGGGCCGCACATATATTGAGCCATTTTGTGTTCCTTCTATTTTAAAAGGCCGTCTGAAACCGTATTTTCAGACGGCCTTTTGCGTGTTTTATTGTTGATATTTTGAATTTATTGAGCTGCTTCCAAAGCGGCGATTTCTTTACGCAGGTGTTTGATGGCCGGTGTTACGATGGCGACAAACATGGCCTCGCGAACGCGGCGTTGCGCCGGACTGCGCATCAGATAGCCTTTCGCGCCTGCATGCAATGCGGCAGATTGAGTGGCGTTCAGTGCCAACACAGCAGCCGCTTCACGCAGTTTCAAGGTTGCCAGCGTGTCAGGTTTGTTGTTCCACGCATCATCGGCAAGGCGTTCAGTTTCCGCCCATGCGCCGTCCAATGCGGCTTTCAAATCATCGTAACTGTGGTCTAGGTAAGCGTTCACTTCCGCATTCACTACATTGGCCATGCGGATAATGCCGAGCGCTCCGTCAATCACACCGGCGCCGATACCCATTTGCAGCAAGATGAAACCGGCTTTAATGGTCGGGATATAAGACTGGAACTGCTCAGGCGTAGCAATCACATCTTCATCCGGAATAAACACGTCTTTAAAATTCAGGCTGTAAGTGCGTGTGCCTTCCAAACCGCAGAACTCAGGGCAATCTTGCAAGGTAACGCCTTCCCATTGACCGCCGGTGATAAACATCACATAGCTGTCGCTGATTTGGGCGGTATTCGCCCAAATATGGTCTTCGCCGATATTGGATACCCAAGGCAAAGCGCCGTTGATTTTGTAGCCGCCTTCGACACGTTCGGCTTGCAGATTGTGTTTTTCGATACCGGCAAGGTGTTTGACAGTATTGGACATACCCGTACCGGCCAAAACTTTGCCCTGCAGAATATCGGCCAAATATTTGTCTTTAACCGCTTGGTTGGGGGATTGATGCAGATACCACGCGCAAGCCGCCTGACACCATGCGCTGAACGAAGTCGCGCCGCATTCTTTACCGATTTCGCGCAATACGGCGATTTGCGTTGCCAAACCCAAACCGTTACCGCCTTCTTCAACCGTACCGGTCGCGGCAAAACCGCCGATTTTGCCCAATTCCAGCATAAATTCTTTCGGGTACAGGCCTTTGCGGTCGATGTCGTCCACCAATGGTTTCAGCTTGCTTTTAACGAGTGCGGCAACATTGTTCAGTAAAGCTTCGCGTGTCATGATTTTTTCCTCTGAATAAGGTTTGAAGCGTAGATGGCTCTACTCATGAATTATTCTTTGCAACAAGGATATCCCTTGCTTTTTGCTAAAAGGCCGTCTGAATTTTCAGACGGCCTTTGATGGGATTAGGCAAATGCCTGCAATTCAGGGTTGATCTCGGTTTTGGCAAGGTTGTTGACGTAGTTGCACAAGGTTGCCAAAGCAACGCCCATGACGACTTCAACGGCTTGCTGTTGGTTGTAGCCTGCATCAAAGAAAGCTTTCAGCTCGTCGTCGGATACCGCGCCTTTTTTCGCCATAACGGCTTGGGTGAATGTCGCCAAAGCACTCAGTTTGGCATCGTCAAACTCACCCGCAGCCAACGCGCGTGCGGCTTTGATGGATTGTTCGGACAACAGTTTTTTCAGGGTAGCCAGTTTGGTGTGGCCGGCAACGCAGAAACCGCATTCGTTGGTACGGGCAGCGATAATTTGGACAACTTCGACTTCGCCGTCAGTCAGGCTGTTGGCCGCATTCAGCTTGCCAACTTCTTGATAAAACGCCAAAGCTTCAGGCGCATTGGCCAAAACGCCGATCAGGTTAGGAATAAAGCCGTTGTTTTTCAATACGGCTTCAATGCGTGGTTTGGCGGCTTCAGGAGCGGTTTCGACTGTGTGTATGGTCAAGCGGGACATGTGTATAACCTTCTTATCTGGTGAAATGAAGCGACCATCATAAGCCATCCGTCTCTATCAGAAAAAGACTTATTGGTTATTTACCGTAAACCAAAAGTTATAAGGCCGTCCGAACGGATTCAGACGGCCTTATCAAATGATTCAACTCATTATTTCATAAAGTTTTTCAGCAGCATAGAAGCAATGTCGTCCAAGCCGAAGCCATCCGCATCTTGAGCCGTGCCGTTAGGTGTGGCTTTATCGACCAAGTCAGGCAATACTTTTGCTAACAAATCGCCTACTTGACCGGCATCCACACCGAATTTTTGCGCGATTTGGTTTACCGTATCGCTGCCCAAAGCATTTTGCAGGTCGGCGCCGGACACAGGCAGGTTGCTGGATTGGTTGGAAACCCAGCTGCTCAGGGCATCGCCCAAACCGCCTTGTTGCAGTTGGTTGATCAGGTTGCCCACGCCGCCTTGCTGTTTCACCAAATCCATCGCCATATCGGTCAGAGAACCTTGTGCGCCGTTTTCGCTGTTGCCACCCAACATTTGAGTAGCCGCATTCAAAAGATTGTCCATGAGTGCCATGACTTTTTCCTTGTATTTGTGTCTAAAAAAAGAAAACGGAGTGTAGCAAAATTTGCACTGAAAAAATCAGGCTTAACCAAACTAAACTTCTTTTATCCCAAAGCCGTAACAAAACAAAGGCCGTCTGAAACCCAGTTTCAGACGGCCTAATAATCAATAATGCTATTCTTCGCGGCCATTGAAATACTCGGCCGCGCCACCTTCAAAAAACCATTGCAAAATCGCCTGCGCCGCTACTTGGTCAAGCACGGATTTTTGTTTTCGGCCAAATACTTGGGCTTCCGCAAGTAGGCTTTCCGCGTATAAGGAAGACATCCTTTCGTCAACCCAATAAACCGGCAAATTAAAACGTCCGTGCAAACGGCGGCCAAACTTACGGCTCAAACGGGTCAGCTCATGCTCCGTACCGTCGGTATGCGTCGGCAGGCCGACCACAAAATACTTGGGTTGCCATTCTTTGACCAGCTTGGCAATGGCTTCGAATTTTTCATCATTGCTGTTGCCGGTTACCGTCGCCAGCGGATGGGTCATGCCCAACTCGGCATCGCCCTGCGCCACGCCGATACGCGCCTCACCGAAATCAAAGGCCAAAACCGTACCTTTTGGTGCATCAGGCATGGCCGACTCCTGAAACCAAGGCGTTCGGATTGACGCCCAATTTTTCAAAAGCGGCGGCATAACGAAGTTCATAAGGCACATCAAAAAGAATATGCTCGTCCGCAGGGACGGTCAGCCAAACATTTTCTGCCAGCTCGCGCTCCAACTGCCCTTTGCCCCATTTTGAATAACCAATACTGATCAAAGCCTTGTCCACCACACCTTCTTTAGACAAGTTTTCAATTACATCGCGCGAAGAAGTCAGCGCGACGTTATCGGTTACCACCATGCTGTTTTGCCAGCGGCCGATCGGCGTATGCACGACATAGCCGCGCTCAATCTGAACCGGCCCGCCCATCATCACGTTTTCATGTTGCAGGCGCAACGGGATATTGCGGTCGGCGGCGGCGAAAATCATGTCCATGGTAATCGGCGAAGGCTTGTTGATGATGATGCCCAGCGCACCTTCTTCATCGTGTTCGCACACATAAATGACCGTATCCGTAAAAAACGGATCGTCCATATGAGGCATGGCAATCAGGAAATGGTTGGCTAAATTCATATTCTTTTAATCTATAAGCTGATTTTATTATTTTTGTCCGTCGTTAACCGGCGCGTCCACCACGCATGCACCGTAAACCGCGCCGCCTGCCGGTACCGGCGTATCGGTTTTCGCATGGGCAAAACACGATACCGCGCTCAAAGAGTTTTTCGGCGAACCTTGAACGATTTTATCGCTGTACACCAAATAAGCGAAAGATTTACGTTTCGGGTCGTAGTAGCGGATAATCTGCTGGCTCTTAAATGCTATGCTGGCGCTGCGTTTGAACACTTGTCCCGGTTTCAAAACTGCAGCCTCGTTATAACGGATGACTTCCGCACTTTGTACACAGGAAACGGATGCGTCGCTGGCATCTTCTTCCAGATTGACCGTTTCTTTCAAACCGCCTTTTTTCGCGTACGAAATATAGCAGGCAACCCCCTGCACATCAGGATCGTCAAAACCTTCCACTTCAATACGGTCATTTTTACCCAGCATATGAAACACCGTACTGGCGCGTCCGATTTTGTCGGTATTGTCACCGCAAGCCGCCAAAACCATGGCACCCAACACTACTAATAAATATTTTTTCATAATATCCCATCGATGCAGACTGTCAGTTTCCAGGCAGACTTAAATCCCGTCCGCCTACTCTATCGTTACTATATAAGACCGTTCGTCCATATTGCAACCCGATATTATTTTCAGACGGCCAGACAGACAGTATAATCCGTCCTATTGTTCCTACTTTGATAGCAAGATCGAACCATGCGTTACAAACCCCTCATTCTCGCCCTGTTGCTCAGTTTCTCCCTGCCAACCTATGCTGCCAAAGACGCGCCGAAAGAAAAAGCGGCCACCGTCAAAAAAGCTGCGCCCGTGAAAAAAGAGAAAGAAGCCACTAAGGCAGATATCAAAAAAGAAACCTCAAAAAAACAAGCAGTAAAAGAAAAAGAGGAAGACAAAAAAGCGGTTAAAGCCAAAGCCTCCAAAGAAAAGGAAACCGCCAACAAAAACGAACGCGCTTCAGCCAAAAACAAACCGGCTAAAGCTGCCGAGGCCTCGGCCGACAATAAAAAGGCCAACCGTAAAGCCGAAGAGCCTAAAGAAACAGCAAAAGACAAAAAAGCCGCAGCCGCAAAATCCGGAAAAGCCAAAGAACAAGACAAAAAAACTGCTGAAGATAAAAAAGACAGCAAAGCCAAAGAACCCGTAAAAAAAGCAGAACCTAAGGAAACCAAAGCCAAAGAACCTGCTAAAAAAGTAGCCGAGGATAAAAAAGACGACAAAAAAACCAAAGAGCCAGTAAAAAAAGCAGCCGAAGACAAAAAGGCCGACGCTAAAGAAGCCAAAGAGCCTGCCAAAAAAGCTGTTGACGCTAAAAAAGACACCAAAGCCAAAGAGCAAAACAAAAAAGACGACACTAAAGCTGAGCCTAAAGCCGTCTCTTCAGCCGACAACGATTTCAAAGCAGCCGTGGCTGCCGCTGCCAACGAAATGGAAAGCAAGAAATCCTTTGCCAAACGCAACGAGGGTTTCATTATCCATGTTAATGCCACGCTCAAACAGCTGCAACAAACACGCAACAACCTCTCCGGCATCAACCGCAAACAACGCGACGCTTGGGAAAAATTCCAAAAACTCAATGCCGATGCCAACCAGTTGAAAGCAGAAGTTTCCAACACGCGCGCCCAAATTTCGCGCTTTGTGTCCGGCAACTATAAAAACAGCCAGCCCAACGCGGTTGCCCTCTTCCTGAAAAACGCCGATGCCGGTCAAAAAAACCGCTTCCTGCGTTACACGCGTTATATCAACAACGCCAACGACCAAGTCATGAGAGACTTGGAAAAACAACAGAAAGAGCTGGCAGCGCAAGAGCAAAAAATCAACAATGAATTGGCCTACCTGAAAAAACTGCAAGCCAATATTCAGGCTTCATTGCGTCAACAAGGCGTAACCAATACCGCCGAACAAGCCGAAAGCCGCCGTCAAAACGCGCAAATGGCCAAGGAAGCGCAAAAGAAAATCAACCACAGAGAAAACGAGCAGCGCCTCAACAATCTCTTGAAAGATTTGGAAAAACGCAAAGCCGAGCAACGCAAAGCCGAAGCCGAAGCACGTAAAAAAGCCGCAGAAGCCCGTTTGGCCGCCGCCGAAAAAGCCCGCAAAGAGCAGGCTGCCGCCCAACAAAAAGCCGAAGCCGAACGCGCCGCCATGTCCACGCTGACTGACGAAGACATGAAACTGCAAGCCCCGAACACCCAAGGATTAACCGTCAGCAACGCCAACAGCTTCAGCCGTATGCAAGGCCGTCTGAAAAAACCGGTCAACGGCACATTGGCAGGCCTGTTTGGTCAAGACCGCGGCGATGGCGAAGTTTGGAAAGGCGTGTTCTACAATACCGTTCCTGCTCCTGTCAGCAGCATTGCCTCAGGCACGGTTACTTTTGCCGGCGAACTTGAAGGCTACGGCAAAGTAGTCGTCCTCGACCACGGCGACGGCTATGTCAGCATTTACTCCGGCCTGAACGAAATCGACATCGCCCAAAACTACGCCGTCAATGCCGGCAGTAAAATTGGCACCAGCGGCACTTTGCCGTCGGGCGAAACAGGCCTTTACCTTGAAGTCCGCTACAACGGACAAGTCATGAATCCGCTTTCCTGGATTAACTGATGTTTCAGACGGCCTGAGTGAATTTTCCCCTTCAGGCCGTCTGAATTTCATCATAAACTACAATAAAACACGATTTTCACGCCTGTTCAGCACATTAAACAACAAACTTTTACCTTAAACTTATTGTTCCAAGCGTTTAAATCACATAAAGTCAACGGGTTCAGAGAAAACAAAAACCACTTTGCTTACCGTACACAAAAAGAAAGTCAAACGAATGTCAACAAAATCCACTTTGAAAAAAGTTGCAATCTACACTCTCGGCGCATTTAGCGGCATCGCCCTCAGTCTGAGTGTACAAAGTTTTGCCGCCGAAAAAGACAAAAAAGACAACGAGGCCCTTCCCGTGCAAACCATCCGCACCATGGCAGAAGTGTACGGCCAAATCAAAGCCAACTATTACCAAGACAAACCCGATGCCGAGCTCTTTGAAGGCGCAATGAAAGGCATGGTGTCCGATCTCGATCCGCATTCCGAGTATATGGACAAAAAAGGCTATGCCGAAATGAAAGAGTCCACCAGCGGCGAATTCGGCGGCTTGGGCATGGAAATCGGACAAGAAGACGGGTTCGTCAAAGTCGTTGCCCCGATTGAAGACACTCCGGCAGAACGCGCCGGCGTGAAAAGCGGCGACTTCATCGTCAAAATCGACAATACCTCTACGCGCGGCCTGACCGTCAGCGAAGCCGTCAAAAAAATGCGCGGCAAACCGGGTACCAAAATCACCCTAACCCTTTCGCGCAAAAATGCCGACAAACCCATCGTCGTCAACCTGACCCGCGCCATCATCAAAGTCAAAAGCGTACGCCATCACCTGCTTGAAAAAGACTACGGCTACATCCGCGTCTCCCAATTCCAAGAGCGCACTGTTGCCGCACTCAACGAAGCCGCACAAGCCCTCGTCAAAGAAAACAAAGGTCCGCTCAAAGGCATCATTCTCGACTTGCGCGACGACCCGGGCGGCCTGCTCAACGGCGCAGTCGGCGTATCCGCAGCCTTCCTGCAACCTGACGTAACCGTTGTCAGCACCAAAGGCCGCAACAAAAAAGAAGGCATGGTTCTCAAAGCAACAGCCGAAGACTACATCACCACCAGCGGCAAAGACCCGTTGGCCGGATTGCCTGCCGAGCTGAAAACCATTCCTATGACCGTCCTGATTAACGCAGGCTCGGCCTCCGCTTCCGAAATCGTTGCCGGCGCATTGCAAGACCACAAACGCGCCGTCGTCGTCGGAACACAAAGTTTCGGTAAAGGCTCCGTGCAAACCCTGATTCCGCTTTCCGGCGGCAGCGCAGTCAAACTGACCACCGCCCTTTACTACACGCCAAACGACCGCTCGATTCAGGCGCAAGGCATTGTTCCTGACGTTGAAGTCAAAGACAAAGACCGCGCCTTTGAAAGCCGCGAAGCCGATTTAGTCGGCCATATCGGCAATCCGTTGGGCGGCCAAGACGTCAACAGCAGCACTGAAACGCCTGCCAACACAGAAACCAAAGCCGATAAAGACAAGTCCAAAAAAGACAAAGACGAAGACATCTCCAGCCGCCGCATTCCAAATCCGGCCAAAGACGATCAGCTCCGCAAAGCCTTGGACTTGGTGAAAAATCCAGCCGAATGGCAAAAATCTTTGGGCTTGGCAGCGAAAAAACCTGCACCGAAAAAAGATGCAGATAAAGACAGTAAAAAATAAACCTGTTATTTCTCAATAAAAAAGGTCGTCTGAAAACGATATGATTGTTTTCAGACGACCTTTTCACACATCAAATATTCCACAGGGAAAACATCATGGCAAAAGCCCCCAAAACCATTTACCAATGTTCCGAATGCGGCGGCACTTCCCCGAAATGGCAGGGTAAATGCCCGCATTGCGGCGAGTGGAACACGCTTCAGGAAAGCCTGGCCGCACCCGAACCGAAAAACGCCCGCTTCCAATCTTGGGCGGCGGATACCTCGACCGTCCAATCCCTCTCCGCCGTTACCGCCACCGAAGTGCCGCGTAATCCGACAGGCATGGGCGAACTCGACCGCGTATTGGGCGGCGGCCTGGTTGATGGAGCGGTCATCCTGCTCGGCGGCGACCCCGGCATCGGCAAATCCACATTACTGTTGCAAACCATCGCCAAAATGGCGCAAAGCCGCAAAGTGCTGTACGTTTCCGGCGAAGAATCTGCCCAGCAGGTCGCCCTGCGCGCGCAACGTTTGGAACTGCCTACCGAAGGCGTGAACCTGCTTGCCGAAATCCGCATGGAAGCGATTCAAGCGGCGTTGAAACAGCATCAGCCCGAAGTCGTGGTTATCGACTCCATCCAAACCATGTATTCCGACCAAATCACTTCCGCCCCCGGCTCCGTGTCGCAGGTACGCGAGTGCGCCGCCCAGCTGACGCGCATGGCGAAACAGATGGGCATCGCCATGATACTGGTCGGACACGTTACCAAAGACGGAGCGATTGCCGGTCCGCGCGTTCTGGAACACATGGTCGATACCGTACTGTATTTCGAGGGCGACCAGCATTCCAACTACCGTATGATACGCGCCATCAAAAACCGTTTCGGCGCAGCAAACGAATTGGGCGTATTCGCCATGACCGAAAACGGTTTGAAAGGCGTATCCAACCCGTCCGCTATCTTCCTTGCAAGCTACCGTGACGACACCCCAGGTTCATGTGTTTTGGTCACACAGGAAGGCAGCCGCCCGCTTTTGGTCGAAATTCAGGCACTGGTCGATGATGCACACGGTTTTACCCCCAAACGACTCACCGTCGGCCTTGAACAAAACCGCCTCTCCATGTTGCTCGCCGTCCTCAACCGCCACGGCGGCATTGCCTGCTTCGACCAAGACGTGTTCCTCAACGCCGTCGGCGGCGTCAAAATCGGCGAACCTGCCGCCGACCTTGCTGTTATCCTCGCCATGCTCTCCAGCTTCCGCAACCGACCCATGCCTGAAAAAACCGTCGTATTCGGCGAAATCGGCTTAAGCGGCGAAGTCCGCCCTGTCGCACGCGGGCAAGAGCGGCTCAAAGAAGCGGAAAAACTCGGCTTCAAACGCGCCATCGTCCCCAAAGCCAATATGCCGCGCCATGCCAAAGAGTTTCCAAACCTGAAAATCTACGGCGTCAGCAGTTTGCAGGAAGCGATTGACGTTTGTCGTGACGGGGACTAAACCGTTTCGATAATCTGATTCAAAAAACAATCATCTAAAAGGCCGTCTGAAAGTTTTCAGACGGCCTCTCTTTAAATTTAAATAATTTTGTTATATTATAACGAACGACTTTGTTCTATCTTTTCTACACATCGAAAATCGGAGAGAAATCATGAAAAAAACCGCTTTGCTTATCGCATCCGCCTTCCTGTTCAGCACTGCCGCACACGCCCATCGCGTTTGGGTTGAAACCGCCCACACACATGGCGGCGAATACCTTGAAGCCGAATTGGGCTATGGTGAATTCCCGGAGCTTGAACCCATCGCCAAAGACCGCCTGCACATTTTCAGCAAACCCATGCAACTGGTGACTGAAAAAGGCAAAGAAAACATGATTCAAAAAGGCACATACAATTACCAATACCGCAGCAAACTGCCGGTCAAAGACGGCAGCTACTTGGTAACTGCAGAATACCAACCGACTTTCTGGTCAAAAAACAGCACGGGTTGGAAGCAGGCAAGCATCAAAGAAATGCCTGATGCAAGCTACTGCGAACAAACCCGTATGTTCGGCAAAAACATCGTCAATGTCGGCCACGAAAGCGCAGATACCGCCATCATTACCAAGCAAGTCGGCCAACATTTGGAAATCGTTCCTTTGGACAATCCAGCCAACGTCCACGTCGGCGAACGCTTCAAAGTCCGCGTCCTCTTCAATGGCGAGCCGCTGCCTAACGCCACCGTTACCGCCACATTTGACGGCTTCGACACCAGCGACCGCAGCAAAACCCATAAAACCGAAGCCCAAGCTTTCTCAGATACTACCGATGACAAAGGCGAAGTCAGCATCATTCCATTGCGCCAAGGTTTTTGGAAAGCCAGCGTAGAACACAAAGCTGATTTCCCTGATCAAAGCGTGTGTCAAAAACAGGCGAACTACACCACAATGACCTTCCAAATCGGTCATTCACACCATTGATTTTTCCATAACAAAAGGCCGTCTGAAATTTCAGACGGCCTTTATTCATCCTATTTAAGGACGATGCGGCGCAAACTGCCATTGTCCCAATTCCAAATTCAAATCAAACAGATTCAGACGGCCTATTGCCACACGGACCAAGCGCAAACATGGAAAGCCTGCTTTCGCCGTCATCCTTCGCACTTGGCGGTTTTTCCCTTCCAAAATTTTGATTTCCACCCAAAAATCAGGCACAGACTTACGCACGCGAATCGGCGGCACGCGCGACCATAAAATATCCGCTTCGCCCTCTTCCAATACCCTAACCTCGGCCGGACGGGTGACAAAATCGCCCAAATCTACGCCACGGCGCAATAAATCCAATTTGGCTTCATCTGGAGAGCCCTCCACCTGCGCCCAATAAGTTTTAACCTGCTTAAATTTCGGGTCAGCAATCTGCGCCTGCAAACTGCCATTATTGGTCAGCAGCAGCAAACCCTCGCTATCCGTATCCAAACGGCCGGCCGGATAAAATCCCGGTTTCTCGACAAAATCCTTAAGGCACTGATGTTTTTCATGTTCAGAAAACTGGCAAATCACGCCATAAGGCTTGTTTAGGATAATCAAATCGTTCATTTCACACTTTCAGACGGCCTTAGATTCCAAGCAATCTCGGATAATAAAAAAGACACCGTATAAAACGGTGTCTTTCATATTTGGCGGAGTAAGAGGGATTCGAACCCTCGATGCAGGTTGACCCCACATGCTTCCTTAGCAGGGAAGTGCCTTCAGCCTCTCAGCCATTACTCCTAAGGAAGACCGCAATATACGCTTTCTGCCCTCCTTCGTCAAGCATGACCGCCCCAAACTTTCTTAACACCATGAAATCATTTAAATAAAAATATAATATTTTTTACATCATCCTATTTTTATACTTCTTTCATATATGTTAAAATGATTTTGTTTTCTGTAAACCTTTTTTCACACCCCTTATTACAAAGGAGTTCGTATGTTACGTTTTTCTGCTTTGGTTGCCGTATCCGCCCTGATGCTTGCCGCGTGCTCACAACCCGGCAATTCCCAACCATCTACTTCCTCCTCTCAAACTTCTACTCAAAAAACAACTGCCGCCGGTTCTGCCTGCCGCAGCATGGGTGAAGGCCATAAAGTCAATGGCAAAGGTCAAAACGACATTTATATGTGTAAAGTCGATGTAGCTTTGAACTCTGCCGAAGCCAAATCCGCTTTGGATCCTAGCATCCGCGTTCACTACGGCAGCACATCCGGAGCGACTTTGACTTCCCGTCAAATCTCCAACTCAGTCGGCAAAACCCCTGATGAAACCTGCCAACGCGCATTCCTGAGCGCGGTTAAACGCTTCCAAAGCACTGCGCATCGTAAAAAAGCCAAATCCGTTCATCTGGTTAGCTACTTTGACAAAGTAACCAAAGGCGGTAACGAGTACGAATGCCACATCGCTACATTCAACAGCCGTGTGGTTTTGAAAGGCAGCTTCCACTAAGCAATGTCAAAAATGCCGGACTTCAATATGAAGTTTGGCATTTTTCTATTTTATGGATATGACACCCCTTCACTGCCTGCTGGCCGATCCCTCTTTTGCCGCCTGCTACAACCATGCGTCTCTAGACGCAGCCGATTCCCAACGTTTGGCCGCCACGCCGCAACTGGCGCAGCGTCAAGACTGGCAAGTCAGCCGCGCATTAAAACAGCAAACCGATTTACCGACTGTATCGCTGAGCCACAGCCAAGGCTTTGCCGCTTTATTGTGTGCGCCTCAGTCCTTAACAGCCGGTGTCGATATCGAATTTATCCGACCGCGCGATTTCAAAGCGCTGTCGGCTTTAGTATGCACGCAGGAAGAACAAGACTTTTTGGAAACGGCAAACTGGCCGTCTGAAACGTTTTACCGATTGTGGTGTTTCAAAGAAGCATTGATTAAAGCGGCGAATTTGGATTTTCCGTCAGATATGAAATCGGTCGGCTATGTTTTCGATTCAGGGCAATCCGTCGGTTTACGAGCTGGAAAGCAAACCGATTGGTACGGCACAAGCGCGATTTTGGCGGATACGATGGCACTTGCCTGCGTTTGGAAAGGAAAAGCCCCCGCGCTGCAATGGCAGTTTTTCGGTTCGCTCAAATCCAATGATTTAACCGACCGGCAAACTATCTAATAACTGACAAACTAATAATAATCTGATTTAATTTACTGCACTTTTACTTATTCCACACACCAACAGCAGCATTTGCAAAAGGTCGTCTGAACGATGAATCTTCGCCTCCTAAACCGCCTCTATACTGCCCTTATCCTGTTTCTTACCCTGTTTTTGGTTTATGCCTTTGCTTCACAAGCACGCATCCAAACCGATTTGACCGCGTTGTTGCCAAGCGAGCAGCAACCCGATGCCTTACTGACGGCCGCGGATAAAGCCGCAGAAGCGCAGCTCAATTCGCAAGTTATTTTGCTTGCCGGTAGTACCGATGCTGAAACCGCTTTTCAGACGGCCTCACAAATTGCCGATGCATGGCGCAAAAGCGGCGTATTTGAACAAGTCGACAGCAGCATGACGCCGAATTTGGACAAAGTGCGGGCGGATATGCAGAAACTGAGCTTGGCGGTTTTGCCGCAAGACGAAATACGCCTGCTGTTTGAGCAGCCGCAAGCCTATTTTCAGGCTCGGGCAGAAGCCGCGGCCAATCCGTTTGCCGCGCCCTCGCCTTTGTCTTTAGAACAAGACTGGCTGGGCTTCGGACGCTTTGTTGCCGACAAAGCCAATCCGCAAAGCCGTTTGCAGTGGGACATGGACAACGGCATGCTGTTTACCGAAGACAAAGGCAAAACTTGGGTATTTTTGCACGGACGGCTCGCCGGCGGCGATCAATTTTCCGGCAACGATACCCTCTTGCCGCTGATGGCGAAAAGCCGTCAAATCGCTTCGGAAAACGGCGCGGAAACCTTAAGCGCAGGTGGCGCATTGTTTGCCGCCGTATCCAAAGCAGCCGCAGAAAAAGAAAGTCGGCTGATGAGTATGGTCGGACTTGGGCTGACCTTTGCACTGCTGTTGTGGGTCTTCCGCAGCAGCCGAGTATTTTTGCTGTCCTTGCCGCTGGCAGCCGGTATGTTGACCGGATTGGCAGTTGCGTTATTAACATTCGGCGAAGTGCATATCCTAACCATCGTCATCGGCACCAGCCTGGTGGGTATGTTGGTGGATTTCCCGTTGCACTGGCTTGCTCCGTCGGTATTCGGACCGTCTGAAAAGACCGTTTGGCAGGCTGAATCAGCAATGAAACATGTCTTGCCAAGTTTTGCCGTCAGCCTGACGATTACCGTCTTGGGCTACGCGCTGCTGTGGTTTACCCCTTTGCCTGTATTACGCCAAACCGCCGTATTTTCAGGTTTCGCTTTATTTGGCGCGTTTGGTGCCACCGTTTTATGGCTGCCGCCACTGTTTCGCCGCTACCGTGCCAAAACCGTGCCTTTTGCCGCATTAACCGAAAAGCTCTATTCCTTGTCAGGCCGTCTGAAAAACCGCCTGCACAAACGCGGCTGGTTAATCGTGGGCGGAATTTTGCTGGCAGTCGGATTGTGGCGCAGCGACTGGCGTGACGACATCCGTCAATGGGTCAATATGCCGACCGCGATGTTGGCCGAGGTACAACAAATCGGCCAGTTGAGCGGCACGGATTTTGGTGGAAAATATTTGGTGGCCGAAGCACAAAGCGAAGATGCCCTATTGAAGAAAACCGCCGAACTCGGCCGTACCCTGCAGCCCTTAATCGCGCAAGGCAAGCTGTCCGGAATCCAATCGCCCGACCAATTCATCCTGCCGACAACGGAACAGCAAAAACTGCAAAACCGCCTGCGCGAATTGACCAAATTGCCTGATAGCTGGAAACCGCTCACAGAAATCGGCATTCCGCGCAAAACCGTGCGCGATGCCCTGCTTCAAGCTGCAGATACACAACCATTATCGCTTTCAGACGGCCTGAATACCGATTTGGCAGAGGCTTGGCGTTCCTTATATTTGGGCGAAGTGGAACCAGGCCGTTTTGCTGCCGTCGTGCGTTTGAACGGCATGACCGATGAAGCCGCCGTACGCGCCGTGGCGCAACACGTCTCCGGCGTACATTGGGCAGACAAGCGCGCCCACTTAAACGAGCTTTTCCACCACACGCGCAATCAGGCCGCATGGTTGAAACTGGCTTCCTATGCGTTGGCATGGTTGCTCTTGTGGAAAATGTTTGGTTTCAAACGCGGCAGCAAAATCCTTGCCGTACCGCTGGCCGCGGCCATCTGCACCGTTGCCGTACTCGGTTTGGCCGGCATTCCCGTCAGCCTGTTTGCCATGTTCGGCCTGCTTCTAGTGTCCGCCATCGGCGTGGACTATGCCGTCTATGCCGCCACCGCACATCACAGCGCGCCGGCAAAATTAGGCGGTATGCTGCTTGCCGCCGCGACAACAGCCATTTCCTTTGCCCTGCTCGCCATCAGCAGCACGCCCGCTGTTGCCGCGTTCGGCATGACGGTTACCATCGGCGTGGCATTCAATATTTGGCTGGCAGGCACATTGTTGAAAAATTAGACAAAAGATGAAGACGATTGAAATTAAGGCGATATTTTGTTTCAACTTCTATCGTCACGTTGTAAGAGGCCGTCTGAAAAACTTCAGACACTAGTTTAAACATTTTTTATCATTAAAATCAAAGGTATTTTCAAATGTCCGTAGAATTTGACGTTGCCGTTATCGGCGCAGGCCCTTCAGGTTCGGTTGCTTCCGCTTTGCTGAACAAACAAGGCTTTAAAGTTTGCGTATTGGAAAAACAACATTTCCCGCGCTTTGTCATCGGCGAAAGCCTGTTGCCGCATTGCATGGAAATGTTGGAAGAAGCCGGTTTTGCCGATGCAGTACATGCCGAGCCCAGCTTTCAATTTAAAGACGGTGCTGCGTTTTCATGGGGCAGCCGTTACACAGATTTCAACTTTACTGAAAAATTTTCAGACGGTCCTGGCACCATTTATCAAGTGCGCCGCGGCATCTTCGACAAAATCCTGATTGATGAAGCGGCAAAACAAGGCGTCGATGTCCGCTTCGGACACGGCGTAACCGCGTTTGACAACAGCGGCGATGTGGCACGTTTGAGCGTTGCGACCGATACAGGCGAAAACTATGAACTGACTGCCAAATTCGTTTTGGATGCCAGCGGTTACGGCCGTGTCCTGCCCCGCCTTTTGGACTTGGAAAGCCCGTCCGAGCTGCCTCCGCGCCAAGCCCACTTCACGCATATCGACGACAACATCACCAGCCCGAAATTCGACCGCAACAAAATCCTGATCAACACGCATCCTGAACATCGCGATGTCTGGATTTGGCTGATTCCTTTCGGCGACAACCGCTGCTCCATCGGCGTTGTCGGCACGCCCGACAAACTGGCAGGCGAATCAGAAGCCGTGTTGAAAAAATTTGTGTACGAATGCCCGATGCTGGCGGAAATTTTAGATAAAGCCGTTTGGGAAAACGACTTTCCGTTCCGCTCTATCCAAGGCTACTCCGCCAACGTAAAAACCTTATACGGCAAACATTTCGCCCTTTTGGGCAACGCCGCCGAATTCCTCGACCCCGTCTTCTCCTCCGGTGTAACCATTGCCCTGCACTCTGCCAAACTGGCTGCCGATTTACTGGGCAAACAACTCAAAGGCGAAGCCGTCGATTGGCAAACCGAATTTGCCGACCAACTGATGATCGGTGTGAACGCATTCCGCACTTATGTAAACGGTTGGTACGATTTCCGCTTCCAAAATGCCATCTACGCGCCCAACCGCAGTCCTGAAATCAGCCGCATGATTTCGTCTATTTTGGCAGGCTACGCTTGGGATACGAACAATCCATTCGTGGAAAAATCCGAGCAACGCTTATCCACACTTGCCGCATTGGTGGGCGATTTGAAGGTAGAATAAGGACGAATGCCTTTCAGACGGCCGCGCCTAAAAACAGAACAGGCCGTCTGAAAATCTACCCTCACCATTAAATATTTTGACCGATAGATAAAACCTTATGCGATTTATCCCTTTGCTTGCCGCACTGCTGCTTTCCGCATGCGCAACCTCGCTCCCCCATCCGCAAACGCTGCCGCCGCTTTCCAAAGAAGGTCAATGGTTCAAACTTGAGCAGACTAATGCGGCGGGGCAAACCGTTCAAACCAATCTCTTGGCAGTCGAGCCTCATTCAGACGGCATCCGCTTTGTCCAAACCGATGCACTGGGAGCGCCGGTATCGCGTCAATCGGTCAGCACCAAAGGCTGGAAAAATGACGGCTTTGTGATGCCCAATGCCAATTCGCGCCGACTATTTGCCGCCTTGTTGCCGCTTTTGGCCGCAGAACACGCCGCCACGCTTTACCCTGAAGCCCGCCAACAAAATGCCACCCATCAAGGCTTCTGCCCTGACGGCAAAGGCGCGGTGTTTAGCTACCGCGAGCGTGATTTGTGGTGTGTCGCCCACCATTCCGAACAATTCCTCATCGGCTTCCCCGACCAAACTTTCTGGACGGTCAGCCCGATTGCAGAAGACTAATTCATGAATACTCCTGTTTATCTCAGCCGTCCGGCACTGACCAGCGCATTGGGCAGCGGCTTGCAAGTTCATGCCGATGCCTTACTCACGCCGTCTGAAAACACGCCCCTGACTTTTTCAGACCAATGGGTAAAAGGCAAAACGCATGCTTTCGGTGCAGTCAAAGAAACCCTGATGCCTCTGCCCGACAGCATTCCCGAAGCGCATCGCAGCCGCAACAACCAGCTTATCCTTCACGCGCTTTCGCAAATAGACGGACTGATTCAGACGGCCATTGCCCGTTACGGCAAAGAAAGGGTCGCTGTCGTGACTGGTACGTCCACCAGTGGCGCAGACGAAAATATCCCCTTGTTCCAACACGTTGTCCGAGGTGGTGAGTGGACGGATGTTCCGTTCAAACAGCTGCAACACACCATGGCTTCGCCCTCCGAATTTATCGCCCAAGTTTACGGCCTGGACGGCTTGCGCTATACCGTTTCCACCGCCTGCACTTCCGGAGCACGCGCCCTCATCAGCGCAGCCCGATTGCTTCGTGCCGGATTGTGTGATGCCGTGATTTGCGGCGGCGCGGATACGCTTTCTCCGCTGACGATTAATGGTTTTGCCTCTTTGGAAGTGCTTTCAGACGGCATCGCTAAGCCCTTTTCTGCCAACCGAAACGGCATCAATATCGGCGAAGCGGCCGCATTTTTCGTGATGACGCGCGATGCCGATTTTGACGGCGAAATGCAGTTGCTGGGCTACGGCGCAAGCAGCGATGCCTACCATATGTCTTCGCCCCGCCCCGATGGTTTGGGTGCAGCCCAATCCTTTCAGGCTGCTTTGGATAAAGCCAGTTTGAAAGCAGAAGACATCGGCTGGATCAATCTGCACGGCACCGGCACGCAGCACAACGACAGCATGGAAAGCCGAGCCGTTGCCGAAGTATTTGGCAGCCATACCCTTTGCACGTCAACCAAACCGTCTACCGGTCATACCTTGGGCGCAGCCGGTGCGATTGAAGCCGCATTTGCCTGGTTGATGGCCAACCGCCAATACAATCCGGAAGGCAAACTGCCGCCGCAACAATGGGACAATGTACCCGATTCCGAGCTGCCCAACATTGCTTTGACCGACGAAAACAGCCGCTGGCCGTCTGAAAAACGCATTGCCGCCAGCTCATCATTCGCTTTCGGTGGCAGCAATGCTGTTTTGATTATCGGATAAGTCCTTATATTTAGGCTGTCTTTTCAGACGGCCTTTTTCTTTTCCGCAACTTAAAAAACAATAACATCAAAACAACAACCAAATCCGCCGAAATATGCCATAATTAGCCTTAGCACGTTTCATCTCGCGATGTGCCCGAAAAGAAAAACTTAACCTACATAGAGAATAATCCCATGACTAAATCCACCATTATCTATACCTACACCGACGAAGCTCCTGCA
The DNA here is from genome assembly GCF_051963015.1 of Neisseria sp. P0006.S004. NCBI lineage: Bacteria > Pseudomonadati > Pseudomonadota > Betaproteobacteria > Neisseriales > Neisseriaceae > Neisseria > Neisseria sp. P0006.S004. Next base: position 358,889 of record NZ_JBQCUS010000003.1, read on the forward strand.
TTGGCCACTCAATCCCTGTTGCCAATCGTGCAGGCGTTTACCCGCCACGCCGATATTAATGTCAAAACCAGCGACATTTCTCTCTCCGGCCGTATTTTGGCGGCTTTTCCAGAATACCTGACCGAAGTGCAACGCGTACCTGATGCGCTTGCCGAATTGGGCGAACTGGTGAAACAACCCGATGCAAACGTAATCAAACTGCCGAACATCAGCGCATCCGTACCTCAACTGACTGCCGCGATTAAAGAATTGCAGTCTAAAGGCTTTGCCGTTCCCGACTATCCTGCCGACCCTCAAACCGATAAAGAAAAAGCCGTACGCGAACGCTACGACCGCATCAAAGGCAGCGCGGTAAACCCTGTCCTGCGTGAAGGCAACTCCGACCGTCGCGCGCCTAAAGCAGTGAAAAACTTTGCGAAAAAACATCCGCACAGCATGGGCGCATGGACCAAAGATTCCAAAACCCACGTTGCCACCATGCAAAGCGGCGACTTTTTCCATAACGAACAATCCGTTACCGTACCTGAAGCGACTTCCGTATCCATCGTGTTCACCGACAAACAAGGCAACAAAAAAGAGCTGCGCGAGCCTGTTGCCCTGAAAGCCGGCGAAATCATTGACGCGACCGTAATGAGCAAAAAAGCCCTGCTTGCCTTCCTTGCCGAGCAAGTCAAAGACGCGAAGGCAAAAGGCGTATTGTTCTCGCTGCACATGAAAGCCACCATGATGAAAGTGTCCGACCCGATTATCTTCGGACACGCCGTCAAAGTATTCTTCGCGCCTGTATTTGAAAAATTCGGCGACAAACTGGCTGCCGCAGGCGTCAATGTCAACAACGGCTTCGGCAACCTGCTTGCCAATTTGGACAAACTGGATGCGGACACCCGCGCAGCCGTTGAAGCCGAAATCGCCGCCGTTTACTCCGCCAACCCTGATTTGGCGATGGTTGATTCCGACAAAGGCATCACCAACCTGCACGTTCCTAGCGATGTCATCGTCGATGCTTCTATGCCTGCGATGATTCGTAATTCCGGCCGTATGTGGGATAAAGACGGCAAAGCGCAAGACACCAAAGCCGTCATTCCTGACAGCAGCTACGCCGGTGTTTACCAAGCAACCATCGACTTCTGCCGCGAACACGGCGCGTTTGACCCGACAACCATGGGTACTGTTCCTAACGTCGGTCTGATGGCGCAAGCAGCCGAAGAATATGGTTCACACAACAAAACTTTCGAAATCGAAGCCGACGGTCAAGTTCAAGTGGTTGATGCAGCAGGCAATGTCCTGATGCAACACGACGTTGAAGCCGGCGACATCTGGCGTATGTGCCAAACCAAAGACGCTCCGGTTAAAGACTGGGTACAACTCGCTGTTAACCGCGCCCGTCTGAGCAACACGCCAGCCGTATTCTGGCTCGACGAAAACCGTCCGCACGACAAGGGCCTGCTCGCCAAGGTTAAAGCTTACCTTGCCGAACTGGATACCGACGGCCTCGACATCCGCGTCCTCGCTCCTGAAGAAGCCGCTAAATTCAGCTTGGGCCGTCTGAAAAACGGTGAAGATACTATCTCCGTAACCGGTAACGTCCTGCGCGACTACCTGACCGACTTGTTCCCAATTTTGGAACTGGGTACCAGCGCGAAAATGCTGTCTATCGTTCCATTGATGAATGGCGGCGGTATGTTTGAAACCGGCGCTGGCGGCTCCGCACCGAAACATGTTCAACAATTCCTCGAAGAAAACCACTTGCGTTGGGACTCTTTGGGCGAATTCCTAGCACTCGCCGTATCGTTTGAACATCTGGCGCAAAAAACCGGCAACGCCAAAGCCCAAGTCCTCGCCGACACTTTGGATGCAGCCACCGAAAAACTGCTGTTGAACGACAAATCGCCTAAACGTAAAGCAGGCGAACTCGACAACCGCGGCAGCCATTTCTACCTCACACTCTACTGGGCGCAAGAATTGGCGGCGCAAGACAAAGATGCCGAACTGAAAGCCGCATTTGCTCCATTGGCAGCCGCTTTGACTGCCGACGAAGCCAAAATCGTTGAAGAACTCTCTGCCGTACAAGGCAAAGCGGTCGACATCGGCGGCTACTACGCAGCCAATCCTGAAAAAGCGGCACAAGCAATGCGTCCAAGCGCAACCTTTAATCAGGCCTTGTCAGCCTTATAATTAAAGCAATAAAAGGCCGTCTGAATTTTCAGACGGCCTCAAACCTTATGGAAGCACAATGAAAAAAACCATTCTTTCTCTTACTCTCCTCATCAGCGCTCCGGCTTTATGGGCATTTTCCCCTGCCGAATTGGCACAAACCCTGCAAAAACCGCAAAACGTGCAAGGCAATTTTGTCCAACAACGCCAGCTCAAATCCCTCAGCAAACCCATGACCACCAGCGGCAGCTTTACCCTTGTCCCACAAAAAGGCCTGCTCTGGAAAATGCAAAAACCATTTGAAACCACCCTGCGCGTGCGTTCAGACGGCATCATGCAATGGAACGGCAGCCAATGGGTCAACCCAAACGCCAGCAAGCTCAACGGCCAAAGCCGCCAAATCAAACTCTTCCTCGACCTTTTGGGCGGCAATACTCAAGGCTTGGAAAAACAATTTGATTTGAAATTAAACGGCAACGAGAAAAAATGGACGTTGACCCTGACTCCGAAAACTGCCATTACCCGCCAAATCTTCAACCGTATCGAAATCAACGGCGATACGCTGGTACGAAAAATCGAATTGGACGAAAAGCAAGGCGACAAAACCATCATGCAGTTCAACCAAATCCAAACCGATAAAGCTCTGGACAGCTTCAGCCGTACCGCCCTCTAAATTGTCTATTCCAACAAAAGGCCGTCTGAAAATACATTTCAGACGGCCTTTTATATTAATCGGCTGAAGGCTGCTGCCCTTTTCTTTCCGCCTTTCTGGCTTCACGAATGGCTTTAAGTTCGGCCTCTTTCTGTCTGGCTTTTTTCAGCCAAGTTTCCCATTGGTTTGGCGTTTCCAGCGTGATTCTGCCGATTTTGCCTTCGCGGAAATCAGTCAGGATATTTTCAGCGGCCTTTTGATAGTTAACCCGTCCGCCGCTCAAAACCGCACCGCGTTTTTTGGCAATCCACTCCAGCCAAGAAGTATCGTCCCAATGGCTGCTTGGATCTTTGTCGGCTTGATAGCGCTCTTGCAACAGAGCCAGATAATGGCGGCGGAGGTAATCCAAAAGCTCAAGCGCCACTTCTTCTTCATCCAGCGCGTTGCGTCCGACTGCACCACCGGCTGCAAGGTTGTAACCGCCTTCTTCAACAATAATTTTTGGCCACAACATACCGGGTGTATCGTAAAGCCAGAAATCGTCGGCAAGGAAAAGGCGCTGTTCGGCTTTGGTAATACCAGGTTCGTTACCAGTTTTGGCAGATTTTTTGCCGATCATGCCGTTAATCAAGGTGGATTTGCCGACGTTGGGAATACCGCAAATCAGAACACGCAACGGCTTCTCGATACCTTGACGATGCGGAATCATGGCGCGGCAGGCTTGGGTAATTTTGCCATGAGCGCCGGTTTCGGAAGAATCAAGCGCAATGGCGCGGGTATCTTGGCGGCTGTTGTAGTGTTCGAGCCAAACTTTGGTACGCTCGGGATCAGCAAGGTCTTGTTTGTTTAAGATTTTCAGTTTGGGCTTGCCTTTGGACAACTGGGCAAGCAATGGATTTTCGCTGGAAGCAGGCATACGCGCGTCCAACATCTCAATCACCATATCAACGCTTTTAATGCGTTCAGCAATGGCCTTTTTTGCCTTGTTCATGTGGCCGGGAAACCATTGGATAGCCATGTCTTTTTATTCTTTCTATTCGTATCTGAGGCCGTCTGAAAAATCATTGTTTTTCAGACGGCCTCGGCATTTGGATAATCGGTCAATCAGGATTTAGAGGTTGCCATGCTCGTAGCTGTAATAACCTGCCTCATCCATACACTGCTCAAAAGTTTTGGATGTATTGCCACGTTTGGTTCCATTTTGAACTTGTGATTTGCAGGTATTAATTTGGCGAGAAACTTCAGCTTCGCTCGCTCCGGTACGGTGCCAACGGTAAGCAGTGACAGGCTCTGTCGCGCAGGCGGTCAAGATAAGCAGGGATAATGCGGTCAGACTGATTTTTTTCATGGTTTCTTCCTTTGAGGCCGTCTGAAACGGCAAGTTAGCGTCCTGCCAAGCTTTGAGCCTGACGGTGGCGGACAAGGAGTTCGTAACGGCCTTTGAGGCGTTCGGCCAGTTTTTCCACAACATAAACGGAGCGGTGTTGCCCGCCGGTACAACCGATGGCAATCGTTACATAACTTCGGCTCTCTTGTTGCAGGCGCGGCAGCCAGCGGCTAATAAAATGGTCGATGTCATTAACCATTTCTTGAGCCAACGGCTGCTGGCCCAAATAATCTTGAATAGGCTTGTCCATGCCGGTAAAGGGGCGCAATTCCGGATCGTAATACGGATTGGGCAGACTGCGCATATCAAACATAAAGTCGGCATTATTGGGAGCGCCGTATTTGAAACCAAAGGATTCAAGAATGACCAGCAAACCTACACGTTCAATATTGAGCCATTGTTGCACGGCATAACGCAGCTGCTGTGCGTTCATTTTGGACGTATCGATGCAATATGCGATGTCTCTAAGCGGGAAGAGCCACTCGCGTTCTTTTTGCAGGCTTTCCAACAAAGTCAGGTTTTGACCGGATAAAGGATGGCCGCGGCGGGTTTCCGAGAAGCGGCGAACCAACACACCCTCTTCCGCCTCAACAAACAGGACTTCGACCTGATGTCCTTCGTCACGCAAAAATTGGATTTGCTCTTGCGCTTCTTGGATATTGATACCGGAACGGATATCAACGCTGACACCAAGCTGAGTTTCTTCGCCGCGTTCAATATGGTACAACACCAGCGAAGGCAACATTTCCAAAGGCAGATTATCAACGCAATAAAAGCCTGAATCTTCGAGTTGTTTGAGGGCTACGGATTTTCCTGAGCCGGATAAGCCGCTAATCAGGACGATTTTCATGATTTTGTTCGTTTTCTTTGAGTTGTGTTTGATGGCGTTCGAGGAATTCTTTGGTGCTGTCTTTACCGCGCAATTGAAGGATGTAATTGCGCACTGCAGCTTCAACCAATACTGCTAAGTTTCGACCGATTGCAACAGGCAGGGTAACGGAACGGACGCTGACGTTGAGGATAGATTCTGTTTCGGTACGGATGCTCAATCGATCGAGTTGTTTCATGTATCCGTCGTCGGCCGGAACCAAATTAATAATCAGCTGGAGGATTTTTTTCGGACGGATAGAGGTTTCGCCAAAAATGTGGCGGATATTGAGTATGCCCAAGCCGCGTACTTCGAGGAAATCACGCAGCATAGGCGGACAACGGCCTTCCAGCATTTCCGGGCCGGTACGGAAAAGTTCGACCGCATCATCGGCAATCAGGCTGTGGCCGCGCGAAATCAGCTCCAATGCCAATTCGCTCTTACCCAAGCCGGATTGTCCGGTAATGAGTACGCCCACTTCAAATACATCCAAAAATACGCCGTGCTTGATGGTGGAAGTCGCCAATGTACGTTGCAGATAAATCCGCAAAACGTCCATCAAGTGCGGACTTTCCTGCTTGGAAGTCAGCAAGGGGATGCTGTTGGTATGGCAATAATCGCGCAATTTGGGCGAAACAGACAAGCCGTTGGCAACGATGACCAAAGACATAGGGATGTCGAAAAGCTCGCCGAAATCGTAGTTGAGCTCGCCCGATTCCAAGCGGCGCAAATATTCGGCTTCGGCTACGCCGACAACTTGAATTTGGTTGGGATGGATAAAGTTTAAGTGGCCGACCAAGGCCAAGACGGGTTTATCGGCTTCGACACCGATACGGTTGTCCGCGCCGGAATTGCCGGCAGCCCAAGCAAGTTCGAGTTTGTGCTGATTGTCGGAAAACAGGCGGCGGACGGATATGCTGGGCATGAATTACTCTTCTCTCAGGAGTGTGCGTACTTCTTCGGCAGAAGTAGCGGCCATCAACGCTTCACGGATGGCTTTTTGAGAGAATCTACCGGCCAGTTTGGACAAGACTTCCAAATGTTCGCCGGTAGCGTTTTCAGGCACAAGCAGGATGAAAATCAGAGAAACGGGTTTGCCGTCGGGCGCATCAAAGGCGACCGGTTCTTTGGTGCGGATAAATGCACCGGTGGCTTTTTTCACGCATGCGTGACGGCCATGGGGAATCGCCACCCCCTGCCCCAAACCGGTCGAACCGAGTTTTTCACGGGCAAACAGGCAGTCGAACACGTTGGTATTCGGTAATTCTGCTTCATTCTCCAGCAGCTGTGCAGCCTCTTCAAACAGACGCTTTTTGCTGCTGACTTCCAAATCCAAAACGATATGGGACAAAGGTAAAATTTCGCCGATCAGGCTCATGTGTATCTCTTTTAAATGTCGCAAAACAATGGGATTGTACCGATTGTCGGTGCAAATCTCAATCCTGAAGGCGTAATTTACACTCGCCCTGCTAACATTTTCCATGTTGTTTTTGATATTTTTTAACGAGCTAAAAATAAGCCAACTGCTTGCTTATATTGGATTTAAAGTAAAAATTCTATCATTAGCCAAACTATGATTCAAATGAAAAGGGGTATGTCCGGCATACCCCTTTTCCCTTCTTTTCAGACGGCCTCAACCTAGTTTTTTAAAACAATTTGGAAACCAAAAACAACCAGAAATAATGGCAGACCAATCCGCAAAACCACGCCAAGCCGATGCGGTTGTTGGCCAAAAACGTTTGGAAGCACAACTGGCGGTCGCGCGTGCGGATGGCTGCATATTGCTGGCACTGCCAATACGCGGTTATCGGCAATACCAGCCAATAAGGCCAAGTTGCGCCGATTTTAATACCCAGCACCACCATCAATACGGTAAACCAAAAATGGCAAAGCATAGAGGCGGTAATGTCGTGATGGCCAAATGTGATTGCCGAAGTTTTGATGCCGATTTTCAAATCGTCTTCTTTGTCCGCCATGGCATAAATCGTGTCGTAAGCCAGCGTCCATAAGGCATTGGCGGTAAACATCAGCCATGCTTCGGGAGGCACTCGGCCTTGCACGGCGGCAAAGGCCATGGGAATGCCGAACGAAAATGCCAGTCCTAAATAAAACTGCGGCAACGGGAAAAAGCGTTTGGTAAAGGGATATGTGACGGCCAGGAACAAGGCCGGAAGGCTCATCAGCCAAGTAAAGCGGTTGAGCGGTACCAAGCATAAAGCCGCCATCAGACACAGCATGACGGTCAAAAGCAACGCTTCGGTTTTGGAAACCAAACCTTTGGCAAACGGGCGGTTTTTGGTGCGCTCTACTGCGCCGTCAAAATTGCGGTCTGCAAAGTCGTTCACGACGCAACCTGCGCTGCGCATTAAAAACGTGCCTGCGGTAAAGGCAATAAAAATATCCGCGTCGGGAACGCCTTTAGACGCAATCCACAATGCCCAATAAGTCGGCCACAGCAAAAGCAGGGTGCCAATGGGTTTGTCGACGCGCATCAGCTTGGCGTATATCACCATCCGTCCGACTGCGTAACGCGGTAAAAATTGTAGGAAAAAGCGCCGTATGTTCATTGATGTAATGTGTCGTTGTTTATGTGTCGATTCGGAAGGAAAGGCTTTTTAGAGCCTTAGCTCTTATTATAATTTATTGCCGTCTGAAATCAAACAGATCTTAACAATTTAATTTATTGTATTATAACAGAATTATGACAAACATCGGTAATTGGCTTTATTTTCAGACGGCCTTAGCGGTATAAATCTATTAATTTCAATAAGAAATATTCTGTTAATTCCAATGTTTCGCCGTTCCAATCGAAATAGGAACGGCGCGCGGTAACAGGCCGTCTGAAAGATGGATGGTCGAAATCTTCAAAACGAAGAAACTCAAAATCCGAACGTTTCAACGGCAATGTACCGTCAAACAGGCGCTCGCCCAAAGGCTGCGTTCCGCAATCTAATAATTCTGTCCATAGACGGCTATCCGGTCGGCATGCGCTTCTGGCTTGTATCACTGTTTCGCCGTCCAGTTTGAGCAAAACATCGCGCACAAAGATTTCGTCTCCGTTTTCCGCACCCTTCGTCAAACCCAAATACACAGGCTCAACTGAAAAATCCTTACCGGAAGCGCGCAAAGCGGCAGTTAGCGAAGAAACGGTCAGCAAATGTCCGGCCTTAGACGACAAAAGACTTGAAGCTTCGGCATGTGAACAAAGCGTGCCACGCGGTATATCAAGCTCCATCTGACACCTCTGTTTTGGCCAACTCCTGCCATTTGGCTTCGGGAAACTCATCTTTCAGACGGCCTTTAAGATATTCCAAGGTATCTCCGGCAACGGTTTCATCTTTGCTGTCGTGAATATGGTTGAAAATCAGGCTGTGCAACCGGATGCCGTATTGTTTGAGCGCGGCGAAGCTGAGCAGGGTGTGGTTGATACTGCCAAGCCGTCCGCTGGTAACGAGGATGACGGGATAGCCTTGCTGACGGATATAATCAATGGTTAACAGATTTTCTGTCAGCGGAACCATCAATCCTCCTGCGCCTTCAACCAACACAATTTCGTATTGCGCCGCCAATTCTTGCGTGGCGTTGCGGATTTTGTCCAAGTCCAAAGTCCTGCCGTCCAGTCGGGCGGCAAGGTGAGGCGAAGCGGGATAACTGAAGATTTCGGGCATGGTCAGCCCTTGTTTGTCGGCCTCCTGCATGGGTATGCCCATGATTTTGCGGTGGACGGCGATGTCGTCGGCGATGTTTTGGCAACCGGTTTGCACGGGCTTTTGCGTAATCACGCTTTTGCCCTGCTGCAACAATTGTTTTGCCAATACGCCGGTGGCGACGGTTTTGCCGATGTCCGTGTCTATGCCGCTGACGAAGTAAACGCCTTTCATTTGCTGTATTCCTTCAAGATTTGTACAGTTTTGTCGGCAATTTCGGTCAAGAGGTCGTCTGAAATGATGTAAGGCGGCATGAGGTACACCAGCCTGCCGAATGGGCGCACCCAAATGCCCTGCGCCACGCAGTCCGCTTGAAAACGCGCCATATCCACGCCTTTTTCCAGCTCGATCACGCCGATGGCACCCAAAACGCGTACGTCTTTCACGCCGCGAATCTCCCATGCAGCTTTCAGACGGCCTTTCAGGATGCTTTCAATGCGGCGGATATTTGCCCGCCAGTCTTGGGACAAAAGCAGTTTGACCGAAGCGCAGGCAACGGCACACGCCAGCGGGTTCGCCATAAATGTCGGTCCGTGCATGAACACGCCCGCTTCGCCGCGCGAAATCGTTTCGGTGACTTTTTGCGAAGTGATTGCCGCCGCCAGCGTCATATAGCCGCCGCTCAAACCTTTGCCGATACACATAATATCCGGCACGACATCCGCGTGTTCGCAGGCAAACATCTTGCCCGTACGCCCGAATCCGGTGGCGATTTCATCGAAAATCAACACGATATCAAATTCATCGCACAAATCGCGCAATCCGCGAAGATACTGCGGATGATAAAAATACATGCCGCCCGCGCCCTGCACGACCGGTTCCAAAATAAAGGCGGCGATATCCGCATGATGCGCTTCAAACAAGGCGCGGACAGGCTGCAAATCTGCCTCGTCCCATTCATCGTCGAAACGACTTTTCGGGTTATCGACAAAATAACGCTGCGGCAACGCGCTGCCGAAAATATGGTGCATCCCCGTTTCCGGATCGCAGACGGACATCGCGTTCCAAGTATCGCCGTGATACCCGCGCCGTACCGTCGCAATATTCTGCTTCGCCGTCAACCCCCGCGCCTGCTGGTATTGCACCGCCATCTTCAGCGCGACTTCCACCGAAACCGAACCTGAATCCGCATAAAAAATACGGTCCAACCTCTGCGGCAAAATCCCGACCAACAACTTGCCCAGCTCTACCGCAGGCTCATGCGTCAAACCGCCAAACATCACATGCGACATTTGCTTAATCTGCGCCTCAACCGCCTGATTCAAAACAGGATGATTGTAGCCGTGTATCGCACACCACCAAGACGACATCCCATCAATCAGCCGCGTACTATCCGCCAATTCGATGTGCACGCCCTCCGCACGGCGCACCGGATAAACAGGCAACGGGTCGGTCATAGATGTATAGGGATGGAGCAGATGGGCGCGGTCGAAATCGAGCAGGGAGGAATGTTCAGACATGTTTAAAACAATGGTTTGATCAGTTTCATTATTATATAACATATTTCCTATTTCAGACGGCACGTCTTCCGTACTGCATCAACGCCAATCCGCCCACTGCCGCCAAATAGCCGGCAACCAAGGAAACATGCAATGCCTCGCCCAAAAACCAAGCGGAACACAAAATACCGAATACCGGCACCAAAGTGATGTACGCCGCAGCGCTGCCGGCGCCCAAAGTCTTCACGCCTTCAAAATACCACGCATAACTCAAAACCGTTGCGCCGACAGACAGGCCAATCAAAGCAAACCAGCCCCTGCCGTCCATTTCGGCAAGCATACCAAACGGCAGGCCGTCTGAAATCAGCGCAGGCGGCAGCAACATCATTGCACCCAGCCAAGCGGTGGCCACGGTGACCGTCAGCGCATCAATCCCCCGCAACACCGCCCTGCCTATCATCGTATAAGTAACCAAGCAGCAAAGGCTGCAAAACACCAGCACTTCGCCCCACCCTATGCCGCCGCCCGACAAAAATGCCGCAATCTCGCCATGCGTGACCGCCCATATCGAGCCTGCCACTGCCAACAATATGCCCGACACAATCTTGCCGTTGAGCTTCTCGCCAAACAACAAAGCCGCAAAAAACATCGTCAATACTGGATTGAACGTAACCAACACCGTCGCCCTTGAAGCAGGAATCCGCTGCAAACCCAGCATAGACAATACGGTAAAACCAAATACGCCGAATGCCGCTGCCAATGCCAAACCAAGCCATTGTTTGCGCGACAAAACCGCCAAAGTACGCAATCGATACCGTGCAAACAGCCAGCCCAAAAGCAAGATTGCCGCCGTCAAAAAGCGTAGCATACCGCCCGTTAAAGGCGGCAGCGCCTGTCCCAGCATCCGCCCCATCGGCCAAGATGCGCCCCAAAACGCCGCCATGCCCAATAGTTTTAGATGGATTGCCAAATGTTTCATGGTGATGGATAACTTGAATAATCGGTTTAGAAAGCACACAAGCTCGGTTTGGAAGGATAAATTTCCTTAGCCGCCGATACTTGATAGAGTTTGCGCGGATAAAATACTACGCTGAATCATTATGGAAACAAAGGCCGTCTGAAAGACTGAAATCCAGCTTTTTCAGACGGCCTTTACTGCTCAATCAATAAGACTTACAACTCAATGCCTTTGAGTTTCGCCACGGTATTAATGTCTTTATCGCCGCGGCCGGAGAGGTTAACCAAAATCACTTGGTCTTTGCCCATTTTCGGCGCGTTTTTCACCGCCCAAGCAACGGCATGGCTGGATTCCAGCGCAGGAATAATACCCTCGAAACGGCAGAGCAAGTCAAAGGCTTCGAGTGCTTCGTCATCTTTGGCAACGGTGTATTCCACGCGGTTGATATCGTTCAAATGGCTGTGTTCCGGGCCGATGCCTGGGTAGTCCAAGCCTGCGGAAACGGAGTGCGTACCCAAGACTTGACCGTTTTCGTCCTGCATCAAATAGCTGCGGAAGCCGTGCAATACGCCGATAGGGGCTTTACTGGTAATCGGCGCGGCGTGGTCGGGGGTATCCACGCCCAAACCGCCGGCTTCTACGCCGACCAAACGCACGTTTTCTTCTTCGATATAGGGATGGAACAAACCGATGGCGTTCGAACCGCCGCCCACACAGGCAACGGCAACGTCAGGTTGGCGGCCGATGGCTTCCAACATTTGTTCTTTGGCTTCATTGCCGATCACACATTGGAAATCGCGTACCATTTCGGGATACGGTGCAGGGCCTGCGGCGGTGCCGATGATGTAGAACGTGTCGTCCACGCGGGCGACCCATTCGCGCATGGCTTCGTTCATCGCGTCTTTCAAAGTACGGCTGCCGCTGTCAACGCTGACCACGTTCGCACCCAATAATTTCATGCGGAACACATTCGGCATTTGGCGTTGGATGTCGTCTGCGCCCATGTACACGTCGCAAGTCATGCCGAAACGTGCTGCGACGGTGGCAGAAGCCACGCCGTGCTGACCTGCGCCGGTTTCGGCAATCACGCGTTTTTTGCCCATGCGGCGGGCGAGCAATGCCTGACCGATGGTGTTGTTGACTTTGTGCGCGCCGGTATGGTTCAAATCTTCACGCTTCAGCCAGATTTGTGCGCCGCCCAAATGCTCGGACAATCGCGCGGCATGGTAAACAGGGCTGGGACGGCCGACATAGTGTTTCAAATCATGGCGGAACTCTTCCCAAAATGAAGGATCTTTTTTCGCTGCTTTATAGGCTTCTGCCAATTCTTGCAAAGCAGGAATCAGGGTTTCGGAAACGTACAGGCCGCCGTGTTCGCCGAAAAAGCCGTTCTCGTCGGGAGCGTAATAATTTTTCATGGGATTTTTCCTTGTTCGTTTTATGGTTTCAGACGGCCTGATTCAGTACAAGGCCGTCTGAAAGTAAAATTGTCAGCAATTATAGCCGTTTTCCATTCATCTTGTCGGCAACTAATTGAATAATAATATCAGCAGACAAAATAGGAACAACAGCGTACAGCTCGATGTTGCAACTAATGCCGTACCCAACGGCGGCGCGATATATTTTTCTTCGTTTTTGTTTCTCAGGCATAGTTTTAATGCCAACATTCCCAGCCACAGTGCCAGCAACCAACAACCCAGAAAGTTAAGCGCAAGCAAAGCAATAATCAACTCATTGGTATTTATAGTACTTACGTTCAAAAATATCCAATTAAGGCCGTTAACAGACATAATGACTGCAGATATTTGTATCACATACAAAAGCGTTCCGCCCAACAATACCCTGATGTGCCATTTTTTGGCCTTCAGCCACACTGAGACGACATTAAAAAGCCACCACAAAGCCATAAACACCATTAAAGAGATTTCATAACGATCCATCGCCCTACTCCTGAAAAACAGTCAATCCAGCCATTTCAAAAAAAGCCCGATACGCCGCTGCTTTTTTTGCCAAACTCAAAGGATAGGCACGCGAAGTCGAAGGCAGACGCGTCAGGGTCAACTCACGCCCTGCATAGGGGAACGGCACTGTTTCGCCGGTTTTCGGCATTTTCATGCCGCTGCCTTGAATCTCCAACAAAACTTCGGTTGCCTTGCCGCCAGTGGTGCAAAGATGGCGGCACTCGGGCATTTGCGCCAATACTGCCGCCAAATCGACAGTTTCTATCACTTTTAAAAACTTATCCGAAGCATTGCCATGTTCGCGTATTGCCTTCAATACGGTCGGACAGGATGCAATCCCCTTTTCACTCAAAAACGCTTTGATTTTATCGGCATCAAACGCTTTTTCGCCCTGCTTTTGAAAATGCGCCGCATCGCCGAAAAACACCAGCCCATACACACGCCACATATCGTTTTGAAAATTCGGATAATGAAACTGCATCGCGTGTTTTTCTTCTTTAGGCGGAAACGTCCCCATCATCATGACCGTTGCCTGCGGAGGCAACAAGGCTGCGAAGGGGTGGGACTCAACGATTGACTCTTGCATATCTGTATTCCGGTTGTTTTTCATTCAAACAAATTTTCAGACGGCCTTTACTGCCTGAATAAACGCCGCCATTTTCTCCCTGCTCTTAACCCCGCCGGAGATCTCCACGCCGCCGGACACATCCACCGCCGCCGCGCCACTGATTTTTACCGCTTCGGCAACGTTTTCCGCAGTCAATCCGCCGGCAAGTATCCACGGTTTGCCGATATTGCCGTGCAACATGGTCCAATCGAAACTTTGTCCCGTACCGCCGTATTCGGTCGGATGATAAGCATCAAACAACAAGGCGCGTGCATTCGGAAATTTGGCACAGGCCGTCTGAATATCGGCTGCGGACTGTACACGCACGGCCTTCAAATACGGGCGGTCAAACCGACGGCAAAAATCATCGTCTTCATCGCCATGAAACTGAATCATATCTATCGGCACCTGACGCAGAATCTCGCGGATGGTTTGCTCGTTTTCATTCACAAACAAGGCCACCACCGATACAAACGGCGGCAGATTTTTCACAACCGCCTGCGCCTGCTCAATACTCACTGCCCGTTTACTCTTGGCGTAAAACACCAGCCCGATGGCATCCGCACCCAATTCGGCCGTAGTCAGCGCGTCTTCAGGTCGGGTAATGCCGCAAATTTTGGTGCGTATGGTGTGCATGGAAATTGCCTTTTTAAACAGATGAGTCGGATATTATATAAGTTTAAGGCCGTCTGAACATGAAATATCAGGTTCAGACGGCCTTAAACTTTAAAATAACAATCAGCCGATAATATTGGCGGCTGTCAGCTGCGCAGCATCTTCATTGTAGAAACGTGCGAACTCTGTGCTGCTTTCAGCTCCTGCGCCCCGATACGCCAAGGTTTTTTGAGCGCTGTTGAACACAAGATACGAGCGGTCGGGGCTGAATGTATCCACATCGCGGACAAACAAATCCGCCCAGCCGACCTGGCTTTCTTTCTCATTGAGCAGCGGACGCATAGCGCTCAAATCCAACTTGTCTTTAACAGGATTGAAATCCAGCAAGTGATCCAGTTTGCCCTCGCGGACATCCCATGCAGTAAATGCCACCGTATCTCTACCCTCGCCGGTAACAATGGTATCGCTACCCAGCCCGCCTGCCAGATAATCATTGCCATCGCTGCCTTTCAATACATCGTCAGCCGCGCTGCCATGCAAGGCCGCTACGCCTTTGCTGTCTCCACTGATGCTGACCGACCAATCAAAGCCGTTTTTCCCTAAGTCGATTTCCTTGCCGTTTGCCGCATATGCCATCTTATCGCCCTGCTGGTGCGCCGTCATTTCTACGCCTTTGAGCGACAAGACGTTACCGGCCGCATCCTCAGTTTGAACCACCGCCAGCATAGGTCGGTCATCCGTATAAATGGCAGAGGTACCGGTTGCGTATGGCGTTTCTTGGGCATCATTACTGCTGCTACCCCATTTCTTTTCAATGCCGTCTGAAAAACCGTCTTGGTCAGAATCCTTCAAATAAAGATTGTCGTAATGCTTATCAATACGTTTACCTTGGGAGAAGTATTGTTCAAGTTTGGTATCAGACTCATAAAAGCTGGTCATATTGTGTTTGCCCCATACATCGCCGCTTTTGAAATCTAAAACCTTGGCTTTCGGATATCTGCCCAATCCTTTATGAACTTGGGACGCGGCCGCTCCAGCAGCTAAACCTAGAGCAGCGCCAGGTGGCCCAAATAACAAACCTCCCAAAAATGCACCAATACCCGCACCTGTTTTGCCTGAAAAACCATCTCCAACCCACTCGCCTTTGATTACATACGAATTGGTTTTATACAGGTGGCGTGCCTGGGTTGTATCGGAGTTGTCTGTAATCTGTGTTTCCGCCATTTTATCGGCCATATCCCGTGCTTGTTTTAAGGCTTCAGGCGAGGCTTTGTCCACATTCAAAACAGCCGGATTAAACAGACTGCTGCGTTTGAAATCACTTGCCCAATCATTACGCTGTTGCATGGTATGTGCGGCAAAGTATTCTGCAAGATAGCCGCCCAACGAATGTCCGGTCGAATACACATTTTTGGCATGAAGCGTATCAATATAGCGGGCAATATCATTCAGATATTTGGTTTGAGCCGGCAAATTACCGGTCATAATGTTCAAATCAGCCAAAACATCTTTAATGCTGGTAGCCTGCGTACCTCTAAACGCTACCACGACATTTTCCCAACCGTCCTTCTTGTTCGAATTGCCGAAAATCGCATAATCCAAACCGCCTCCCGGACTACCTGCCTTAAGCAATGTCCATTTCCCAACCAATTCAGATACATTGGCCTGATTGCTAAAATATTTGTCGTTAATATTCTTAGCAATAGAAGCATATTGCGTATTCCACCAATAATTGCCTTTAAATACAGTATGCAAAGCAGACGGAGATTCATAAGCCAATGAAGAGAACATCCGCAAATCACGCTCGGAAACATTCCACTCCTGCGGATTGCGGTCAATAGCATCGACCAAACCGTCGCCATCACTGTCTTTGGTAAAGATAGAATGTTGCGCCTGTTTATAACTAGGTCGGACAATATCATTGGCTCTTTTTTGAGTAGCAATATTTTCCCAATACTGCAAAGAGGCCGTCTGAAGATGCTGCCCTTGTACGGCGGCATGTGTGACGGCGTGACCATCTTTATAAAGCACACGCATGGTTACGCTGTCTTCGCTGGCATCGTGCTCGGGATATTTGAAGATTTCAGCAACATCCATTTCCTTATCCGAAAATTTATACTTAGATACAGATGAATAGGTCTTGTGTTGCTCTTTAAGGGTCAGCGTTTCGCCTGTTTCACGAATCGTAAAAACCCAATCTTCAAGGACAGGATTACTGACGTTTGGACGAGTAGTCAGACTGATATCCTTCGTACTCAAACCTTCAAAATGAATGCTGTTATGACCCAAATTGTCTGAAATGACATCATGGCCGCTACCACGGCGGAACACATAAGTATCATCTCCGCTACCGCCTTCAAGCGTGTCATCTCCTTCGCCGCCATCTAAATAATCATTACCGGCATCGCCGCGTAAAATATCGTTGCCGGTACCGCCGTAAAGTTTGTCGTCGCCATCACCCGCCAACAGCAAGTCATAGCCTGCCTCTCCGCGAAGCACATCATTACCTCGGCCTCCAATCAAACGGTTATTGCCGATGTTGCCGATTAAGACGTTGTCGGAATGGTTGCCGAAACCGAAATAATTGCCACTGCCGGTCAAGGTCAGATTTTCAACATGAGTCGGCAAACGGTAAGTCATACCTGTGTAGACCGTATCAATGCCGCCATTGGCTTCTTCGATAACGACATCGTTTTGACTGTCCACATAATATGTATCGTTGCCATTACCGCCGCGCATTACGTCTGCACCGATTCCGCCGTCTAAAACATCGTCGCCTTCGTTTCCTTCCAAATAATCGTTGCCATGATCGCCACGCAAAATATCGTTGCCGTCGCCACCATAAAGTTTGTCGTCATCATCGCCTGCCAACAGCAAGTCATTACCCGCCCCTCCGTAAAGCACATCCTTGCCACGGCCGGCGCTCAAACGGTTGTTGCCGCTGTTGCCTATGAGGACGTTGTCGGAATTGTTGCCGAAACCAAAAATATTATCGTGGCCGGTCATCGTCAGGTTTTCAACATAATTCGGCAACGTATAAGTCGTATGGGTATAAACCGTATCCGTACCCTCGCCGTACCTTTCAACAATTTGGTCATTCCTGTTGTTCACAATAAAGGTATCGTTTCCTAAACCGCCGTAAAAAATATTGTGTCCCAAGCTGCCATACAGCACATCATCACGACGCGTGCCGATAATCACTACGGACTCTTCGTTATTAGGTTGGTTTTGAGTTTCAGTCATTTCTTTTCCCTTTGTTAAATTTAATTTGAATGTGCAATAATGCGTTTAGATTATATAAGCAAGCTATAAACAAGTGAATTTATCCAGCCAAACAGATTCAAAATGATTATCAAATTAACAACAGTTATAAAATGACTTTGTTATTATTACCCTATTTTCAAACTGCCTATTTTTTCATCACGATTAATTTATTCTTTATTATCAAATATCAAACCAAACTATCCACAATTGGATTCACACAAAATTTGGATAATGCCCGTCAATAAAAAATATTAAGGCCGTCTGAAAAGTCTTTCAGACGGCCTTTTAGCCTTTTTACTCAAACGGTTTCTTCTGCCAATAAAACTTATCCTTTTTCAGACGACCTTGAAATATATCATCCTGTCCCAAAGCAAACACCAACGCTCCTGACAAATCCGTTCTCAACAAAGTAATGCCGTGCGCGCGGACACGATTTTGTACGGCAACGGTCGGATGTTTGTAGGCATTGGAATAGCCGCTGGATGCCACGGCATATTGCGGCGAAACCGTATGCAGAAAGCTGCCCGACGAAGCCGTGCTGCTGCCGTGATGTCCCAATACCAACACTTGGCTATACAGCGCATTGCCGTATTTCTCAATCAAACCGGCCTCGCCCTTCACACCCAAATCGCCGGTTATCAACAAGGCTTTGCCGTTTGCCACGACACGCAATACGCAGCTTCGGTCATTATCTTCCTTACCAGCATTTTCAGACGGCCTGAGCAACTCGAAATCTACGCCGTCCCATTGCCATTTGTCTTCTTGGCAAAACTCTGCATTCGGATAAAACTCAGGTTGTCCGGCAAGCAATTTATCGGTACCGACAGCCGCTACACTTTGAAAACCGCCGTCATGGTCAATATCATGGTGCGACAAAATCAGGCTGTCCAAACGGCGCACGCCCATCGCGTTCAAACTCGGCACAATACCTGTTTGCGCCACTTGCTCCGTTCCCGTATCAAACAAAAGATTGCGGTTACGCGTTTGTATCAACACCGACAAACCTTGTCCTGCATCCATCACCGTAACTCTTGCCACCCCCTCCTCCAGCTTGGCAGGACGGTAAAACACAAAGCCCAATAAAACCAGACATGCCCAAGGTTTCAAGCCCATTCCTTTAGGCAACAATAACAACAAAGCCGCCATCATCGCCAACACCAGCAAAGGTACAGGCGCCGCTGCGACGGCAAATTCAGGCGATACCGTAGCCAGCCATACCAAACCACGCAAAGTATATTCCGCCAAAAATACCGCTACCAACTGGACAAGTTCAAAAGAAAAAACCGAACCCAGCAAAGCCAACGGCGTCAACACCCAAGAAAACCAAGGAATAGCCAGAGCATTAACCAACGGACTGAGCAAAGGTAACGAAGCAAACAAATAGCCCAGCAATACCACCGACAACACCGTTGCCGCCCATTGCCCCCGTACAGCCAAACGCCAACCCAACTCTTTCAGACGGCCTGATGAAGCCCAAATCAAAGCAGCAACCAAGCCGAAAGACAACCACGTTCCCACGCCCAATACTGCCAACGGATCCAACAACAAAACAACGGCCAAAGCCTGCCACCATGCCGTCCAGCCCGAGCCGCCACTTCCGTGCCACCATGCCCACGCAAACGCAGCCAACATCAACACACTGCGTTGCGTCGGTACGGAAAAACCGGCCAAAAGCGCATAAAACAAAGCACTAGCAACACCACCTGCCAATATCCACACACGCGGTTTCGCCGGAATCCACGGCAAATAACGGAAAATTCGCTTGATCAGCCAGGCAAACAATACCGCCACCATCGTTACATGCAAGCCCGAAATACTGACCAAGTGCGTCAGCCCCAAAGGCCGGAATGCCTGCCACAAAGGCGGCCGCAACGCCGATTGCTCGCCAATACTCAAAGCACGCATCAGCCCTATGCCGTCTGAAAACTCAGGATATTTGTCCGCCGTTCCCTGCCAACTTCGGCTTACCGCATCACGCATATTAGCCAAACCGAAACCGCCGCCTTGCCGCATAAGTTTCCTATCGCGTCCCAAAGTACCCATGCCATCGATACCATTGGCCAAAGCCCATGTTTCACGGTTCAAACCGCGCGCATTCACTTCACCGATCACCGGCCTTACCCGCGCCGATACAGACCACCTGCTGCCCACCGCCCAATCGCGCCGCTGATAATCCGACAACATCAAATCAAAAGCCTGCCCACGTTCATCCCAAGCCCTTGCCGCAAACTGCACACGCCGTCCATCATCACGCGGCATATCCGCCACTTCAACCGTCAAAACTTTAGCCGATGCCTCCCCCACAGGCCATTGAGCAGCCAAAACCAGACCTGTCCGCCACACTCCAAACGCCATGCCCACGCAGACGGCCAGCACCAACCAAGCTACAGCAAATTTTCGACACAACGCAAGCGCGCCAATAATTACAGCCAACCAAACCCACCATGGCGGCACAAACGGCAACGCAAACGAAAGCACTACACCCACCACCCAAGCAGGCAACACAAACCGCCACGCCATGAACGCTTCCCTTAAATTATGATTATTAGATATGTAATAATAAATGCTTTTAGTAGATTATGACAAATATTTGATTGCAGAATTTATGACCTGAATCCGTCCGATTTTGTCGTAGATGTAATGGAGGACACCGCTTCTTTGGTCGGCGCTTTGAATCAGGTTGCCGGCTTTGTCGTAGGCGTAGGCGAAGGTATGACCCAGCGCGTTGGTGCGTTTGAGCGGCAGTCCGTCCACTGCGAGTTCGTAGGCGGTTTTGGCACCGAGTCCGTCGATGTGGGCGGTCAGACGGTTGAGGCGGTCGTATTCGAAGGTTTCGTGACTGCCGTCGGGATAGTCGGTACGGACGGGGTTGCCCGCTGCGTCGTAGTGGTGGCGGGTGGTATGGCCCAGCGCATCGGTAACGGTTTCGAGATCGCCGTATTCGGTGTAACCGAAACGGGTGGTTTCGCCGGTACAGTCGGTAAAGCAGACGAGCTGGTCGAGGGTGTCGTAGTGTAGGCGTCGGGTTTTGCCTAAGGCGTCGGTAATGGTTTCGGGCAGCCATTGGGCGTTGTAGCCGTAGCGGGTGGTGTAACCGGCGGGGTCGGTGATGCTGATGAGGTTGCCGCGTCCGTCGTAATCGTAGGCAGTAATCCTGCCTGCGGGATCGTTGACGGCAACCGGCAGGTTGAGGGTTTCGTGGTAGTCGATTTGGGTGCTGCTGCCGTCCGGCGCGGTGATGGCGATGACGTTGCCTTCGGTATCGTAGAGATAGCGGGTTTCGCGTCCGAGCGGGTCGCGTTCTACGGTAATGCGGCCATAGTCGTCGCGTTCGCTGTCGCTGCGTTGTCCGTCGGCATCGATGCGGTAGACGAGTTCTTGGTTTTCGTCGAAACCGTACACTTCCGTCCGCCCCAATGCGTCGGTAACGACGGTATGGTCTTTGCGGTAGTCGAACGTCCATTCTTCGCCGAGGTTGTTGCTGCTCTTGAGCACTTTGCCGTCGGTGTCGTAACGGTCGTATTCGTAGCGGGACACCAGTCCGTCGGGCTGGCTGTGTTCGACCATGATGTGGTTTCGGTAGGCGAAACCGCGCAGTTTTTTGCCGTCTCGTCCGTAAACGGCGGTCAAATTGCCATAGCCAAAATCGACTTCGGCAAACAGCAGCCGTGCTCCGCCGTCGGGAGAGGTAATTTAGTAGAAGTCGTCTGAAAGTTGGTTTTCAGACGACCTCTATATTAACTGCTAATGAGATTGTTAAAGAACAAATGTTTCAGACGACCTCTAAGAAGATAGTGAGATCGTCTGAAAAACAGAAGCCGCGTGCGTACATACCGCACGTACCCTACGTCAAGACTGAAAGTTTTGTGTGGGGCTGCGGCTTGCTATAACTTACTTACAGAATATTTCATGTTAGAGGAAGAAATTCCATCTTCAAATTATTACTCACAACTAATTCTTTGAATTTATCAGAAAAAGCCCAAATTAAATCATCATTTATATCTTTTGCACAAAACTCAAAACCAGATATATTTCCTAAAAATACAGGTGGATAATCAATAAACTTCTCTCCATCTATTTCATAAAAATTTGATTTTTCCATATCTACTAATTTAGCAGTTAATTTAATTTTTCCAAGGAAAAATTTAAATTCATCATTCTTGATTCTAAGTTTAGCTGGAAAAAAATCTAATTCATTTTTTAATTTATCAGCTAATTTATTAATGAAAGTTTCAGAGAACAATAACATCTTAGGAATTGTTTGAATATAATCTGTTTTAGAAATATTTTTGGAGGTATATCCACTCTGAGCTATAAAAACTGCTTCATCTGTATAATTGCCTTTATTGTAATTAATAAATTCCACAATTTTTCTATCATCCTGTTTTAAGTCCGCATAAGCATCTTCATTATCAACAGCAGAGTATATTTGATAAAGAGTCATCATTTTTTTCCTTTTTTACTATTACTTTTAGAAGTTGGTGCAGCACAAGTATATTTGCCAGTTCTAAAACCTTCTCTTAATTCGTTTTGCATTTTTAATATTTCTTCTGAGATTTTCTTTTTACTCCATTTTTTATTTTTAGCAATGGTAGCCAATCTTTCTAATCGTTGCTCAACCATTTCATTATAAAGTTTATGCTCTGTAGTCCATCCACGATGTAACCCCAATTTTGGATTAGGGTCTATTCCCGTTGTCACAGGCAGATACATCATATTTGTTGCACCATGTATGCTTCTACCACTTTGTGCAAACATTGGATGATTTCTAAGCGACCATGGAATAAGATGTTGTCTTTGATAGCCACGTTTAGTTGGCATCCATTGTGGCATGTCTTTTGACGTTCTCCTCCATCCCAAAGGATCGATCCAATCCTGAGTATTTGGAGCAAACTGGTAAAGGTTACTACCACCCAACAGCCCAATCGGGTCCTGGTTCACAAACCGTCCGACCTCAGGCTCGTAATACCGCATCAGGTTGTAATGCAGCCCGGTCTCTTCATCGTAATACTGGTTCTGCAGTCTGAACGGCTGGTGCGCATTCCGATAGACCCGCTCATCCTTTTTCAGACGGCCCCAGGCGGTGTATTCGCCGTACCATAAGAGATTACCATGGATGTCGGTCATCTCGCGCGGTATGCCGATTTGGTCGTTGTGGAAATAGGCGAGGTATTGCCCTTCGTCTTGGTTGTTGTGGAAGA
The DNA here is from genome assembly GCF_051963015.1 of Neisseria sp. P0006.S004. NCBI lineage: Bacteria > Pseudomonadati > Pseudomonadota > Betaproteobacteria > Neisseriales > Neisseriaceae > Neisseria > Neisseria sp. P0006.S004. The sequence continues at coordinate 381,702 of NZ_JBQCUS010000003.1, forward strand.
CTTGGGCTAAGGGTTCGTAGCTGTCTTGGTCGGTGTAAATATAGGTGTAGCAGCCTTTGTAGGTGTACTCCTGAAGTAATCGCGTTCCGTCCCAGACGAAGTGGGTGCGTTTCGGGTCGGTACTCGTCCAGGCGAGTTTGTCTTGGCGCTCTTTGGAAAGGCGTCTGCCGAACGGGTCGTAGGCGTATGTCCAGATTTCGGTGTTGCCGGCGGGCTTTTTGATTTCGGCGCGGACGAGTTGGTTTTCTAAATCGTATTGGTAATATTGGTTTTCGCCGTCGGGCAGCTGGCG
>NZ_JBQCUS010000004.1:0-195919 GCF_051963015.1 Neisseria sp. P0006.S004
TTCTCGATATAGCCTTCCTCATCGGTACGGGTATGTTGTTTGTAACCGAGTTTGTAGAGGCCGTTTTTCTTTGTCCAACGGGCATCACTGTCTTTACTCGGTGTGGTTTGGCCACTGATTTGTCCTTCTTCATCAACTTCTATGGCCTGACGCTGTTTGCTGCCGGCGGTCTGAATAATAGTGGCGTCAACGACGGCGGCGGATGCTTTCTCTACTTTTAGGCCTTTTTCGGTCAGTTGGCGGTTAATCAGTTCCAGTAATTCGGACAGGGTGTCGTCTTGCGCCAGCCAGTTGCGGTAGCGGCATAAGGTGCTGTAATCGGGGATGCTCAGTTCGTCGAAACGGCAAAACAGGTTGAAATCGATGCGGGTGATGAGGCTGTGTTCGAGTTCGGGATCGGAGAGGCTGTGCCATTGTCCGAGCAGAATAGCTTTGAACATGGACAGCAGGGGATAGGCGGGACGGCCGCGGTGGTCTCGGACGTAACGGGTTCTTTGACGGTTCAGGTACTGCTCGATCGGTTGCCAATCAATCACTTGATCCAACTTCAATAGCGGGAAGCGGTCGATGTGTTTGGCAATCATGGCTTGTGCGGTTTGCTGGAAGAAGGTGCTCATGAGAAATCCCCTAAATGTCTTGGTGGGAATTTAGGGGATTTTGGGGAATTTTGCAAAGGTCTGGCCTTTGTGTTGCCTAAGCCTTTATCAAGAAACAACTTCACCTTGGGCGCGTTGTTTTTCGATGCTGCGGTTGATGTACCATTGTTGGGCGATGGTCAAGAGGTTGTTGACTACCCAGTACAGAACCAAGCCGGCAGGGAAGAAGAAGAACATGATGGAGAAAATCAAAGGCATGACTTTCATCATTTTCGCCTGCATTGGGTCGGTTGACGGCGGATTCAGATAAGTTTGTGCAAACATGGTTACCGCCATAATCAAAGGCAGGATGTAGAAAGGATCCGGACGGCTCAAGTCGGTAATCCAACCCAACCAAGGCGCTTGGCGCAATTCTACGGAGGCGAACAATGCCCAGTACAGACCGATGAAGACGGGGATTTGCAACAGCATAGGCAGACAGCCGCCCAGCGGATTGATTTTCTCGTCTTTGTAAAGTTGCATCATGGCTTGTTGCTGCGCCATGCGGTCATCGCCGTATTTCTCTTTGATGGCTTGCAATTTAGGTGCGGCGGCACGCATTTTTGCCATAGAGCGGTAAGAGGCGTTGGTCAATGGATACAGTACGGCTTTGACGATGATGGTCAAAACGATGATTGCCCAGCCCCAGTTGCCGATGATGTTGTGCAGTTGGTTCAAGAGCCAGAAGAGCGGGGAGGCGAACCAGTGTACTTTGCCGTAGTCTTTGGCCAGTTGCAGTTTGTCGGCGATATTGGCGATAACGGAAGTGGTTTGCGGACCGGCATACAGGTTGATGGCGGTTTCAGCTTTCGCACCGGCTTGGATGGCGGCTAAAGGCACGCTGACGCTTGCGCTGTACAGGTTGTCGTTGCGACGTTTGATGTCGATACGGCAGTCGCCTGCGGTGCAAACGCTTTGGCCGTCTTTAGGCTGCAAAATCCAAGTGGACATGAAGTGGTGTTCAATCATGCCGAGCCAGCCAGTCGGGGTTTTGCGGATGTATTCGGCTTCGGATTTGCCGGATTTGGCATCGTCGTCCAAATCAGAGAAGCTGACTTTTTGGAAGCCGCCTTCAGGGGTGTAAACAACAGGGCCGACGTAAGAACGGGTGAAGTAGCCTTGGCCTTCGGGTTCGCTGTGGTCGCGGACGATGCGGTAGTCTGCGCTCAGGTTGACGGGTTGGCCTTTACTGTTGGTGATGTCGAAACGGACGTTAACCAAGTAGCTGCCTTTGGTGAAAGTATAAACTTTGTCGATTTTCAGGCCGTTGGTTTCAGGTGCGCTCAGGCGGACTTCAACTTTGTCGCCTTCCAAACTGTATTGTTTTTGCGGAGCGGTAAAGCTGATGCCTTTTAGTACGTTGTTGCCTTGTGCGTCCAAAAGCTCGGATTGGGCAACGTAGGTGTATTCCTTGCCGTCGTTAAACAGGACGAAAGGTTTGTGTTCGTCACCGGTTGCTTTGTATTGCAAGAGGGTCAGCTGACGCAGGTCGCCGCTTTTCTCATCGATGACGGCTTTAACCGTGTCTGTGGTAACGGTAATAGGAGAGGCCGGGGTAAGCGCGGCTTCGGCAGCGGCTTTTGCCGGAGCAGCGGCCGTTTGCTGTTGCGCGGCTTGTTGCGCCGGATTAGGTTTGGGGCTGGGAAAAAAATGTTCCCAGCCGGCAAAGATTGCCACTGAAATGGCAAAAAATGCCATTAGTCTTTTAAAATCCATAAGAGATTCCTGGAATTGACGGATAGGTAATCAAGATGAAAACTGCTTCAGACGGCATTATATAGAAACCGACGGGAAATTAAAGAAAATCGTGTTCTTTAAATGGTTGACAGCAGCATTATGGAACAGGGTCATGTCCGTGTCCGCCGAAAGGATGGCATCGTGCGATGCGTTTGATTGCCAGCCATCCGCCTTTGAGTGCGCCGTATTTTTTGACGGCTTCGACTGCGTATTGTGAACAGGTCGGGGTGTAGCGGCAGCGCGGCGGAATGAGGGGGCTGATGCAGTATTGGTAAAAGCGGATGAGTGCAAGGAGGAGCTTGGAAAGCAGGGTGTTCATCGGCGTTTTTTCATCAGCTGGGCAAGTTGGTTTCGGGCTTCCGGGGCTGTTTCCCGATTAAACGCCTGACGCACGCGCACAACAAAATCATGCGGCGGCAGCTGGTGTTGATTCAGCCTGAACCAGTCGCGGATGACGCGCTTCATATAATTGCGGTCATGGGCGCGTTTGGCGGTCTTTTTGCTGACGACCAAACCAAGGCGCGGATGGCCGAGCGCGTTGTCCGCGGACTGGGAGACTTGCAGTAAATCGCGGCTGCGTCGGTTTTTCAACGCAAAAACGGATGAAAAATCATCCGTTTTTAATAAGCGATACTGCTTCGAGAAGCCGTAATTCAAAATTATACAGCCAGGCGTTTGCGGCCTTTGGCGCGACGGGCAGCCAATACTGCGCGACCACCGCGGGTTTTGGAGCGAACCAAGAAGCCGTGGGTGCGTTTGCGTTTGGTAACGGAAGGTTGATAAGTGCGTTTCATGATGTTTCCTAAAAATTGGTAGATAATTAAACCGTGAATTACACTCTAATTTACTGCTTTTGTCAATCAATATAAAAACTTTTCGTTGACTAAAGTGTAACAATGGGTTTTATGCATTAATAGAATTTGTGGATAAAATTTTGCGGCGATTGTGGATAAAAAAGAGCGGAATGGGTATAATCGCCCAACCTTGCTTTTCTCTGTGCGCAAGGCCGTCTGAAAGCAGCGGGAGTATCGTAAAAATTTGATTTTTATCGGATTGCCTGTCTGCTCTGCCTTCTTGTATTTCCCAAATCTTCCATTTTCCGAGCTTAATCTCATGACGTTAGCTGAATTTTGGCCGCTGTGCCTTTGCCGCCTTCACGAAATGTTGCCTGCCGGGCAGTTTGCGCAATGGATTGCGCCTTTGACCGTGGGCGAAGAAAACGGCGTATGGGTGGTGTATGGTAAAAACCAATTTGCCTGCAATATGCTCAAAAGCCAGTTTGCTGCCAAAATTGATGCCGTGCGTGCCGAGTTGGTGCCTCAGCAGGCTGCTTTCGCATTTAAGCCGGGCGTAGGTACGCATTATGAAATGGCGGCTCAGGCTGTCGCGCCGGTGCAAGTGCAAGAGGTCATTGAAGTTGAAGAGTTTGTAGAGTCTGTTCAAATGTCTTTGCAAACTGCTGCGCCAATGGAAGAAGATAGGCCGTCTGAAACGGTTTCCAAGCCTGCCGCTGCCATGACGGCTGCCGAGATTTTGGCGCAACGCATGAAAAACCTGCCGCATGAGCCTCAAGTACAAACTGCCGCTCCGGCTGAGTCTAAAGCAGTTGCCAAAGCCAAAACCGACGCGCAACACGATGCAGAAGAGGCACGCTACGAACAGACCAATCTGTCGCGCGACTATACATTTGAAACTTTGGTGGAAGGTAAGGGCAACCGCCTTGCCGCCGCAGCCGCCCAAGCCATTGCTGAAAATCCAGGGCAGGGCTACAACCCGTTTTTCTTATACGGCAGTACCGGTTTGGGTAAAACCCACTTGGTGCAAGCCATCGGCAACGAATTGCTGAAAAACTGTCCTGATGCCAAAGTGCGCTATATGCACTCGGACGACTATATCCGCAGCTTTATGAAGGCTGTGCGCAACAACACTTACGATGTGTTCAAGCAACAATACAAGCAATATGACCTGCTGATTATCGACGATATTCAGTTCATTAAAGGCAAAGACCGTACGATGGAAGAGTTCTTCTATCTGTACAACCATTTCCACAATGAGAAAAAACAACTGATCCTGACGTGCGACGTATTGCCTGCCAAAATCGAGGGCATGGACGACCGTCTCAAATCCCGTTTCTCATGGGGTTTGACTTTGGAACTCGAGCCGCCCGAATTGGAAATGCGCGTGGCGATTTTGCAGAAAAAGGCAGAAGCAGCCGGTATCAGTATCGAAGACGAAGCTGCTCTATTTATTGCCAATCTGATCCGCTCCAATGTGCGTGAGCTGGAAGGCGCGTTTAACCGTGTCAGCGCCAGCAGCCGTTTTATGAACCGTCCAGTCATCGATATGGATTTGGCGCGTACGGCTTTACAGGATATTATTGCCGAAAAACACAAAGTCATTACCGCTGACATCATCATCGATGCGACAGCCAAATACTACCGTATTAAAATCAGCGATATATTAGGCAAAAAACGTACGCGCAACATCGCCCGTCCTCGCCAAGTTGCCATGAGCCTGACCAAAGAGCTGACCACGCTCAGCCTACCTTCTATTGGCGATGCCTTTGGCGGTCGCGACCATACAACCGTGATGCACGGTGTCAAAGCGGTGGCGAAACTGCGCGAAGAAGATCCCGAATTGGCGCAAGACTACGAGAAACTGCTGATTTTGATTCAGAACTGACCCAATGCAATATTCAGACGGCCTGATGTCAATGTGAGGCCGTCTGAAAACAAAAAATATTTTAAAATACCCAAATCAACCGATTTCAAATTCAAAGGAATGGAACATGCTGATTTTACAAGCCGATCGCGACAGTCTGCTTAAGCCGTTGCAAGCCGTTACCGGTATTGTCGAACGTCGCCATACTCTGCCGATTTTGTCCAATGTGTTGCTAGAAAGCAAAGACGGACAGACCAAACTTTTGGCAACCGACTTGGAAATCCAAATTAATACCGCCGGCCCTGAAAGTCAGGCAGGTGATTTCCGTATTACGACCAACGCTAAAAAATTCCAAGACATTTTGCGCGCCCTGCCTGACAGTGCGCTGGTGTCACTGGATTGGGCAGACAACCGTTTGACTCTGCGCGCGGGCAAATCCCGTTTTGCCCTGCAAACCCTGCCGGCCGAAGACTTTCCGTTGATGAATGTCGGCAGCGACGTCAGCGCGACTTTCTCGCTGACTCAAGAAACCTTCAAAACCATGCTTTCGCAAGTGCAATACAGCATGGCGGTTCAAGATATCCGCTATTACCTCAACGGCTTACTGATGCAGGTTGAGGGTAACCAACTGCGCCTTGTTGCAACCGACGGCCACCGCCTTGCTTATGCGGCCAGCCAAATTGAAGCAGAACTGCCGAAAACGGAAGTAATCCTGCCGCGCAAAACGGTATTGGAACTCTTCAAGCTGTTGAACAATCCGTCCGAGTCCATCACCGTTGAGCTTTTGGACAATCAAGTACGCTTCCAATGCAATGGCACGACTATTGTCAGCAAAGTCATCGACGGCAAATTCCCTGACTTTAACCGCGTGATTCCTTTGGATAACGACAAGATTTTCCTCGTATCCCGTACTCAGCTTTTGGGTGCGCTCGAACGTGCCGCCATTCTTGCCAATGAAAAATTCCGCGGCGCACGACTGTTCTTGCAGCCAGGTTTGCTGAGTGTCGTATGTAGCAACAACGAGCAGGAAGAAGCGCGCGAAGAGCTGGAAATCGCTTACCAAGGCGGAGAGCTCGAAGTCGGTTTCAACATCGGCTACCTGATGGATGTGTTGCGTAATATCCACTCCGACGATATGCAGCTTGCTTTCGGCGATGCCAACCGTTCAACGCTGTTTACCGTGCCGAACAATCCTAACTTCAAATACATCGTGATGCCGATGCGTATCTAATTGGTGTGTGAACAAATAAAAAGAGCGTGTACGGTACACACTCTTTTTTATAGGCTTGAATCAAAAGGCCGTCTGAAAATTGTTTTTCAGACGGCCTTTCTATCAAACCGAGATGATTCGGTTAAATAGGAAAACTGGGATTAACGTGGACGTGGTTCGCAGTTTTTCACCAGGAATGAGCCGTTAGGGGCGTTCACGCCAACTACTTCAGAAGTAGTGTGGGTGTTTTTGTCGATGAAACCGGCAGACATTACATAGCCGCGACGGTTGGTGAAAGTAGTGCCAGTGCTGTCAGAACGTTTTTTGTCGACAACCAAAGAGGCTTTTTTGCCACCGGCGTTTACGTCGGCAGTAACTGCACGGCCGCTACGGTCAAAGCCGTACATCACGTTCAGTGATTTGCCACCGTCACAACGGTAAGAAACGAAGCCGGCAGGTGCAGCGGCAGCAGAGAAGGAAACAGTAGCCAATGCGGCTGCAGTGATAACAGAAAGTAATTTCATGATCTAAGCTCCATATGAGGGTTGTGTGTTATCTTGCAAAGTGAGAAAGGGTTTCCGTTTGCAGATGAAGCGTATTTTAGGCGTTTTGTCGGTAGTGGCAATTAGGTAAATTGCAAAACAGTGTTTACTTATGATTACCCGATTGTTTATTAATAGAAAGTTGTTTGTAATTTGGTGTTGCAAAGTGGTTATGCGGGTTGTTTCGGAATATATACATTAATGATTCTTTAAGAAATATAGCGAAAGAATACAAAAAAAGGCCGTCTGAATGTTCAGACGGCCTTTGATATGAAGCGGTTTACAAGAAGAAAATTGCAGCCACAGTCACGGCGATGATGCCGTAGATGGTCATCGGGATGACAGTTTTCTTGATGATGGCGCCTTCGGCGTTGTTCACGTTCAATACGCTGCACACGGCGATGATGTTGTTGATGCAGACCATGTTGCCCATTGCGCCGCCGACGGATTGCAGGGCGAGGATGAGGGTAACGGACAGGCCGGTATCAAGCGCGATTTGTTGTTGAATCGGACCAAAGGTCAGGTTGGATACAGTGTTGGAGCCTGAGAAGAATGCACCGATTGCGCCAAGGTATGGGGAGAAGTACACCCAGTGTTCGCCTGCCATCGCGGCAAATTCTTTACCGATGATTTTCACCATGGAGTCATCGCCGCCAACCATCATCAGTTGAACCATAATCAGCGCACCCATCAGGGCAAGCAGAGGTTTTTTGGTTTGGTTGAAGGTTGCAGCGTAGAAAGACCACGCATCTTTGAATTTGGTTTTGTACAGCAGGATGCAGATCCAAACAGTGAAGACAAACGGAATCCAGGCCGGAACGTAGAGAGTTTGGTAGGAAGCGTTTACGCCTTGGCCGAAGATGTTGCCGAAGGTGATGGTCAGGGAGTCGCTGACGGTGATTTTGGACAAATCAAACGGCAGTTGGAAACTGAACCATTCTTCTTTGCTGGTCAGCAGGCCTTTGATGCCCAGCTGTTTGATGCGGGTGACCACCAGCATGCCGATCAGCATACCCAAAGGGGCCAGTGCTTTGGCAACTTGGGCGAAAGGTACTTTTTCTGCGTTCGGGTCTTTGGCGTAATCTTTGCTCAAGCCCCAGCCGCGGTTTGCGGCGAATACGGATACCAACAGGCCGATTGCGCCGGCAACCAGAGAAGGGAACTCTTCATTGACCATTGCCAATGCAACATAAGGAAGGGTACAGGAGAATACGGCGATGCCGATGAAGCCCAAGTTTTTGCGGATTTCAGCCCAAGGTACAATGAAGCTCAAACCGATAACAGGGATGATGAAACCTGCAAAGAAGTGCATTACGCCGGTTTGCATACCGATTTCCATAATGCTCTTTTGATCCAAGCCCAAAGGTGCGAAGCCGAACCAAGTCGGAGTACCTACTGCACCGAAGGAAACAGGTACGGAGTTCATGACCAAAGCGAAGATGGCTACTTTTAACGGGTTGAAGCCCAAGCTCATCAGGATTGGCGCGGCAATGGCGGCAGGCGTACCGAAACCGGACGCACCTTCAATCATAAAGGCGAAAGACCAGCCGATGATCATCAATTGGGCAATTGGATTCGGGCTGATGGTGGCCAGCCATTTGCGGATGACGTCGATACAGCCGGTGGTTTCCATCATGCGGTTGAACATAATGGCACCGAAAATCACGGTAATCGGGGTCAGGGTAGAAACGAGGCCTGACGCTGCCGTTGCGTTGAGCAACATGGCGTTGTCGCCGAAATAAAACAGTTTGATGGCATAAATCAGCGCGGCGGTAATCGGCAGCGCAATGTAAGACGGCATACTGTTTTTCTTAACCATCAGCCAAATCAGTAGGATGATGGGGAAAATGCTGAGAAAGAGAGCCATAGGAATATCCTCGGGGCAACGGGCACCATAACCGTCAATCAATGGCGGTTTGATGCGATGTGTTGAGTAATAGATGTTTTTCGAATAAGGATTGCTATCTTTTTAGATGCAACCAGTTATCAGGTAAATTGGTTTTACCAATTTATGAAAACTGTTGCACACTTTACGTAATCTTATGTAATCGGTCAAGAGGTTTGTAACAAAAAAGGCCGTCTGAAATAGGGTTTTCAGACGGCCTGAGAGCATTGCCAGTAGTGCATTTGGTCGAATATCGAATGGTATTTACATTCAATATTTTGTAAAGGTTTTGTTTTTAATTGATTTCAAACGAATTATTTTATTCCTGCCCATTTATGCGTCTGTACGCTCAGTTGCCAATGAACAGGAGCGTCTGGTCGGCTGTTTAATACGCCGATTTGGCGGATGGTGTCGTAGATATTCATCACACCGTCTTGTTCGCAAGGCGAGAGGTAGTAATGTTGGGCAAGGATTTTGCGTTCCATCTCTTGGCAAAATGCAATGACATCGCCATCGGCAACAATGCGCACTTCGTCGGCTTTCTCGATGCAACTAGATTCATATTTGGTGGCATAGCAGGCTTTAGGACTGGTGGCAACGTAGTCGATTTGCGGCGGCGCGGGGTTGAGGCCGTTGGTTTCGATACAGAGAAAATAGCCTTCGGCTTTGAGTGTATTGAGCAGGGTATCCAAATGCGGTTGGATGGTGGGCTCGCCGCCGGTAATGATAATGTTGCGCGCCGTGTAGGTTTTCAGACGGCCTAAAATATCGGAAAGGCTCATCATGCCGAATTTGAGGTAGTCGGTATCGCACCAGTTGCACGCGAGATTGCATTTGCCCAAACGGATGAAAACGGCGGGCATGCCTGTATTCCAGCCTTCGCCTTGCAGGCTTTCAAAGATTTCGACAATGCGGTATTGGGGATTGTTCGGGGTGATTTGAATGGTCATGAATGTCGGGTGTGCAGGATGTAATTATTGTGGTGAAGCGTTTTGAGAAATTGGTTGAGGCAGCCATTCTTTCTGTTGGTTCAATAGGAAAGAATGGCTGGTGTGTGCTTAAGCGGCAATGACGGCTGCGGCGGCCAAAAATGCCGGCAAGCCTTGTTTGAGCAAAATGCCTTTGTTGCCGGATGAAAACGCGCCCCATGCGGCGGCGATGAGGACGAAGCCGAGGAACAGGATGGTTGCGCCGTAAACGGCGTTGTCGGGTGCGGCAAAGCGCGCCCATACTAAGCCGATGGCGAGGAAGCCGTTGTACAGGCCTTGGTTGGAAAACAGGGTTTGTACGCGCTTTTGTTCCATAAATTCGTAAGGCATGTTGAACAGCTCTGACGCTTTTTCGCTTGGGATTTGCGTCATTTCGAGCCAGGCGATGTAGAAGTGTTCGACAGCGACGAAGAGGACGAGGAGGGTGGAGATGATTTTCATGAAGATTCCTTTTGATGTTTAGCGGATGGGTGTGTTTTGGGAACAGGCCGTCTGAAAAATACAAAATGCCGGTTTATTCCCCTTCATATTCCGCACACGAAGTCGGCGTTTCCCATAGTTTCACGCTGCACACTTTGACACCGGCGTTTTTCAGACGGCCATACATTTCTACGCTCATGTTTTCGGCGGTGGTGCGGCAGGGCAGGCGCAGGGTTTTCATGTTCCAGCCTTCCAAAAGTGCGGCGATTTGGTTTTCGCGTTCGTTGTTGCCGTGATAGATGAAGGCATGGTCGAACGGGTCGGTAATGTGTTGTTTGACGATGGCTTTCAAGTCGGTAAAGTCCATCACCATGCCGTCTTTTGCGCCGCCTTGGATAACGGGCGCGGAGACGGTGATTTCGAGTTTGTAGGTGTGGCCGTGCAGGTTTTGGCATTTGCCGTCATGCCCGTCGAGCATGTGCGAGGAATCAAAGGTAAAGATTTTGGTGATTTTCATGAGATGAAGGAAGCCGATGAGGCCGTCTGAACGCTGTAAAACCTGTTTCAGACGGCCTTAAGATTATTGTTCGGAAGGGAGTTTGAGGAAATGCTCGCGATAATGACGCATTTCTTCGATGCTTTCGAGGATGTCGTCCAATGCCTTGTGCGAACCGCGTTTGACCACGCTTTTGGCAACGGCAGGATTCCAGCGTTTAGCCAATTCTTTCAGCGTGGATACGTCTAAGTTGCGGTAGTGGAAATAGGCTTCCAAACGCGGCATGTATTTGACCATGAAGCGGCGGTCTTGATGGATAGAGTTGCCGCACATGGGCGTGGATTTCTCGGGTATCCATGCGGACATGAAGTCCAACAGGTTTTGCTCGACTTCGGCTTCGGTCAGTTTGGATTCGCGCACGCGTTGGGTCAGGCCGGTGCGGCCGTGGGTGGCGGTGTTCCACTCGTCCATGCCGTCGAGCAACTCGTCGCTTTGATGGATGACGTATACGTCCGATTGCGCCAGTACGTTTAAATCGGAATCGGTAATGATCATGGCGACTTCGATAATGCGGTCGTGTTCCGGGTTGAGGCCGGTCATTTCCATATCGAGCCAGCAGAGATTGTTTGCGTTTTGGGTCATTTCAGACGGCCTTGTGTTTTCAGTTGGCAGTATTATAAAGGATAAAGGTTCGGGCCGTCTGAAAGCATTTGTAACAAGTTGTGCAATCTCTTGATATAATCGTCCGTTACACAAAAAATCACCGCCAAAAATCATGAACCCAAGCCCTTTGCTCGATATTATCGATACGCCTCAGGATTTGCGCCATCTGGAGAAAAAACAGCTGCCGCAAGTCGCCGCCGAATTGCGCGAATTTCTGTTGGATTCCGTCGGTAAGACGGGCGGCCATTTCGCCAGTAACTTGGGCGCGGTCGAGCTGACGGTGGCACTGCATTATGTGTACGACACGCCCGAAGACCATTTGGTCTGGGATGTCGGCCATCAAAGCTATCCGCACAAAATCCTGACCGGCCGCAAAAATCAAATGCACACCATGCGCCAATACGGCGGTTTGGCCGGTTTCCCAAAACGCAGCGAGTCGGAATACGACGCGTTCGGCGTGGGGCATTCTTCCACATCCATCGGCGCGGCCTTGGGCATGGCCGTTGCGGATAAGCAGTTGGGCAACAACCGCCGCAGCGTCGCCATCATCGGCGACGGAGCCATGACGGCGGGTCAGGCGTTTGAAGCCCTGAACTGCGCAGGCGATATGGATGTCGATTTGCTGGTCATCCTCAACGACAACGAAATGTCGATTTCCCCCAATGTCGGTGCACTGCCGAAATACCTCGCCAGCAACGTCGTGCGCGATATGCACGGCCTGTTGAGTACCATCAAAGCCCAATCAAGCAAAGTATTAGACAAATTGCCCGGCGCGATGGAGCTTGCCCAAAAAGTCGAAAACAAAATCAAAACCTTGGCAGGCGAAGCGGAACACGCCAAACAGTCGCTGTCTTTGTTTGAAAACTTCGGTTTCCGTTACACCGGCCCGGTTGACGGCCACAACGTTGAAAATCTGGTGGACGTATTAAAAGACTTGCGCGGTCGCAAAGGCCCTCAGTTGCTGCACGTCATCACCAAAAAAGGCAACGGCTACAAATTCGCCGAAAACGATCCTGTCAAATACCACGCTGTCGCCAAGCTGCCGAGCGAAGTGCCTGCCCCGGAAGTGAAACCTGCCGCGGCCAAACCGACTTATACGCAAGTATTCGGCCAATGGCTGTGCGACCAAGCGGCAGCGGACGAGCGTTTGGTTGCCATCACGCCTGCCATGCGCGAGGGCAGCGGCTTGGTTGAGTTTGAACAGCAATTCCCCGACCGCTATTTCGACGTCGGCATCGCCGAGCAACACGCCGTTACTTTTGCCGGCGGTTTGGCATGCGAAGGCATCAAGCCTGTCGTGGCGATTTACTCCACTTTCCTGCAACGCGCTTACGACCAGTTGGTACACGACGTTGCCCTGCAAAACCTGCCTGTTTTGTTCGCCATTGACCGCGCAGGTATTGTCGGTGCAGACGGCCCGACCCATGCCGGTTTGTACGACTTAAGCTTTTTGCGTTGCGTGCCGAATATGATTATTGCCGCACCCAGCGACGAAAACGAATGCCGCCTGTTGCTCTCAACCTGCTATCAGGCAAATTCGCCGTCTGCCGTCCGTTATCCGCGCGGTACAGGCACGGGCGCAACCGTTTCAGACGGCCTGGAAACCGTTGAAATCGGTAAAGGCATCATCCGTCGCGAAGGCGAGAAAATTGCCGTTATCGCCTTTGGCAGCATGGTTGCCCCATCATTGGCCGCTGCCGACAAGCTGAACGCGACCGTTGCCGATATGCGCTTTGTCAAACCGATAGACGAAGAACTGATCGTCCGTTTCGCCCGAAGCCACGATTACATCGTTACTGCTGAAGAAAATGCCGAACAAGGCGGCGCAGGCAGTGCGGTGTTGGAAGTGTTGGCGAAACACGGCATCTGCAAACCGGTATTGCTGCTGGGTGTAGAAGACAAAGTTACCGAACACGGCGACCCGAAAAAACTCTTAGCCGATTTGGGGCTGAATGCCGAAGCCGTTGAAAAACGCATTGCCGGTTGGATAGAGACTGTTTAAGCTTTACAAACAACAGGCCGTCTGAAATATTCAGACGGCCTTTTCAGACTATAAGGGAAAACCCCATGATCAGTATTTTCGATATTTTCAAAATCGGCATCGGCCCGTCCAGCTCGCACACTGTCGGCCCGATGAAGGCCGCGGCCGCTTTTGCTGATTTGCTGAATGCCGAAAACTTGGATACACAAGTGGCGCGCATTGTTATTGAAGTGTACGGCTCACTTGCTTTGACCGGCATCGGACACGGCACATTCGACGCATTATTGCTCGGTTTGGAAGGCAGCCTGCCGCACGATATTCCGCTGGCAGACATCCCCCAACGCTTGGAACGCATCCGCACGCAACACGTTTTAAAACTCAACGGCCGCGAAATGGCCTTCAATCCCGAAAAAGATTTGGATATCCGCGGCGACAAAGTGTTACCCAAAAATCCTAACGGTTTGAACTTTATCTCCTACAATTCATACGGCCAGAAGCTGAAAGAACAGATTTATTATTCGGTCGGCGGCGGTTTTATCGTGACAGATGAAGGGTTTGCACAAGAAGCGCAGGAAAATTCGGACGTGCCATATCCTTACAAAAACTGCGACGAGTTACTTGCACAATGCCGTCTGAACCAGTTGAATATTTCCGAAGTCGTGTTGGCCAATGAAGCGGCGTTGGCAGGTTGCGATGAGAAGAAAGTCCGCCGCCGTGTGGCTGCCGTGGCCGATGTGATGGAAAACTGCATCAAGCGCGGCTTGGGTGCGGAAGGGCAGTTGCCGGGCGGATTGAACGTCCGCCGCCGTGCGCCGCAGTTGGCAGCCAAACTCAAAGTCCTGCGTGAGAGCGAAATCGTCAATACCCAACTTTGGCCGATGGTGTACGCCATGGCGGTTAATGAAGAAAACGCCGCCGGCGGCCGCGTCGTTACCGCACCGACCAACGGCGCGGCAGGCATTATTCCTGCTGTCTTACACTATTTCCGAAAATTTAATCCGCACGCCAACCAATCGCGTGTCGAGGACTTCCTGCTGACTGCCGGCGCCATCGGCATTTTGTACAAAACCAATGCGTCGATTTCCGGCGCGGACGTCGGCTGCCAAGGCGAAGTCGGCGTGGCGTGTTCTATGGCGGCAGGCGCATACGCCGAAGTTATCGGCGGTACACCGAAACAAGTGGAAAACGCCGCCGAAATGGCCATGGAACACCACTTGGGCCTGACCTGCGACCCTGTCGGCGGATTGGTGCAAATCCCCTGCATCGAACGCAACGGCATCGCCGCCGAAAAAGCCCTCAAGCTCGCCACCCTCGCGCTTTTGGAAGACGGCACAGACAAAAAAGTTTCACTTGATGAAGTGATTCAAACCATGCTGCAAACCGGCCGCGATATGAAGGCAACCTACAAAGAAACCTCACTCGCAGGCCTGGCCGTTACCTTGCAGAAAAAAGCCGTCCCCGTATCCGTGCGCGTGGTGGAATGTTAGCAATAGGGTAGGGGATCTGCCCGATAAAAAAGGCCGTCTGAAAAACTTTCAGACGGCCTTTTTTGTATGGATCGAATAACTACCCGTTTTTTTGATAAGGGTTTTCCAGTCCGGCCATTAAGGCGCGGAAGTATTCGCGCAACTGTTTTTCGGAACAACCCATCAGCAGCGCGTCTTCAAATGCGTCCTGCGCTATTTGGTACAGTTCGTTCAAGTTTTCGGTCATGACTTTGACTTTTTCGGTGCAGGAAACAATCTGACCGTCGTCGTCATACCATTTGGGCATTTGCGGCATCGCCATCGTGCACCTCAATTCAAGAAACGGGATGGGTCGTTTTTCTTCACGCGGCGGGCAAAGGCATATTTTCCGTTCCAATATTTGTGGCCGAGGCTGGTAATTTCGATACGTTTGCCCGTTCTCGGCGCGTGAATGAAATTGTTGTTACCGATGTAAAGGCCGACGTGGGAAATACGGCCGCGACCCATGGTGCGGAAAAAGACCATGTCGCCCGGCTGCAACTCGGAACGGTTCACGGCAACGCCCATTTGCGCTTGTTCGGCAGAGGTGCGCGGCAGGTTCACGCCCATGGCGCGTTTAAAGATGTGTTGCATGAAGCCGCTGCAGTCAAAGCCGGTAGAGGCTGATGTGCCGCCGTAGCGGTAGGCCACGCCGAGCAAGCCCATGGCGCTGCCGATTAACTCATCTGCATTGCCCGAAGGTGCGCGCGTATTGTTGCTTGCGGCAGGATAGGTATTGGTGGGATGGACAGGGGTTGCCTGACGCGTATTGCCGTAAACGTTGGCGTTATCGTTGAATTGGTTTAAAACACGCTGACGGGTGGTAATCAGGTTTTCCAAATCATCGGCGTAAGAAAAATTGACGCTCGCAAGCATGGCGACCGAAGTCCAAACTGCTGCGAGCCGGAGTAAAAAATTCATTGTAAAAACTTCCGTTTCAGAAGGCATTCCCTGCCGATTGCAGGCACATTGCCGGTTTCTGAGATGTTATCCCGTATCATTCTCTTGTTATCTGCTTGATTGTATTCAAAAACCGTCTTTTTGGCAAAAAAACTGCTGTTATTTTGCGTTAAACCCTTGTTTCCAAACAAACTAGAAAAACATTAAACGCGGTTTCGCTTGATTTATCCGCCGCTGCAACCATATAAGCGGCATTCATTGATTTATTTTCAGAGACTGACATGACACAAAATCACAGCGATATCCGTACACGCTTTATCTTTGACGATATGCCTATCCGCGGTATGCACATCCGCCTCGAAAAAGTTTGGCACCACATCGTCAACCAAAAACATTATCCTGTCGCCATCCGTCGTGCATTGGGAGAATTGTTGGCCGCCGGTTCTTTATTGTCTGCCAACCTTAAAAATGAAGGCACGCTGATTGTTCAGGTTCAAGGTCAGGGCCGTCTGAAAATGTTGGTGGTGGAAGCGACTTCTGAAAATACTGTCCGTGCTACCGCGCGATGGGACGAAAACGCTGAAATCCGTGATGATGAAAGCCTGACTGCGCTGTTGGGCGAAAACAGCGTGTTCGTTTTGACCCATCAGCCTAAAGATGCCGACCCATGGCAAGGTGTTGTCCCGCTGGAAGGCAACAGCATTGCGCAAATGCTGGTCAACTATATGAAACGTTCCGAGCAGCTCGATACCTATATTACGCTTGCCGCCGACGACCAAGCAGCAGGTGCATTATTGCTGCAACGTCTGCCGGAAGAAGAATTGGATGATGCCGCTTGGGAGCATGTGACCACGCTTGCGCAAACGCTTACTCCGCAAGAATTGACCGGTTTGGACGCTCATCACGCCCTTTACCGTCTTTATCATGAAACCCCGCCTCGCGTTTTTGAACCGGAGGCTATTGAATTTGCCTGCACCTGCTCCCGTGGCAAAGTCAGCGATATGCTGTTGATGCTTGGCGGTCAGGAAGTCGGCGGCGTAGTGGCGGAACAAGGCAGCATTCAAATCGATTGCGATTTCTGCCATACCAAGTATGTGTTTGATGAAACCGATGTCAACGCTTTGTTTGGCGCGGATGTGGTGAATGCCGTCCGTCAAGAAAATGAGCGTTTGCAGTAAGCACGGGATAAAAGTTTCTTAAGGAAATTGGCTTAATAGAAAGGCAGGTGCAAAACCTGCCCTTTCTTTTTGGGAAAACTGAATATCATCAATAGAAAATGCCGTCTGAAAAAAGCGTGGCTGATTTCAGACGGCATGATTGTTTTAAACGATGCGTTTTAATGTTTAAAGATTATTTCCAAACCAACAAAGCGTGGTTGCGTTTGCCGCGGCGGACAATGGTGTATTTACCGAAACGTTTGTGTTCGTCGGTCAGCATGTAGGCATCGTCAGGTTTTTCAGCGGCATGGTTTGGATTGTTGGCTTCAGCAGGTTTGCCGTTGAGCAAAACCGCTTTGCTGTTAACAAAACCGCGCGCTTCTTTGTTGGAAGACGCTAAACCGGTTTTTACCAAAGTCTCAACCACATTGAGGCTCTCGGGAACTTCAAAAGTCGGCAGGCCGTCGAGTGCCAGCTGCTCGAAGTCGCTTTCGGTAAGATGGCTTTGGTCTTCGGCAAATAGGCTTTCAGAAATACGTTGGGCGGCGGCAAGGGCCTCTTCGCCGTGAATCAGACGGGTCATTTCTTCGGCGAGAATGCGTTGCGCTTCTGGCTTGGTGCCGCTGGCTTTATCTTTGGCTTCGATGGCATCGATTTCTTCGATGGACAGGAAGGTAAAGTATTTCAGGAATTTATATACATCGGCATCGGCCACTTTCAGCCAGAATTGGTAGAACTGATACGGAGAAGTTTTCTTCGCGTTCAACCATACCGCGCCGCCTTCGGTTTTACCGAATTTGGTGCCGTCGGATTTGGTTACCAAAGGCAGGGTCAGGCCGAATACTTGTTTTTGGTGCAGACGGCGGGTCAAGTCGATACCGGCAGTGATGTTGCCCCATTGGTCGGAACCGCCGATTTCCAAAACCGCGCCATGGCGTTTGTTCAGTTCGGCAAAATCGTAGCCTTGCAGCAGGGAGTAGGCGAACTCGGTAAAGGAAATCCCCACATCGTCGCGCTCGATACGCTGTTTGACGGATTCCTTGTTCAGCATGGCGTTGACAGAGAAATGCTTGCCGATGTCGCGCAGGAAGTCGAGGCAGTTCATGCTGCCGAACCAGTCGGCGTTGTTCGCCATAATGGCGGCGTTTTCGCCTTCAAAGCTCAAAAAAGGTTTCAGTTGGTTGCGGATGCTTTCTACCCAGCCGGCAACGGTTTCGGCGGAATTTAAGCTGCGTTCAGCGGCTTTAAAGCTTGGGTCGCCGATCATGCCGGTCGCACCGCCCACCAAAGCAATCGGCGTATGGCCGGCTTGTTGGAAACGGCGCAATGCCAATACAGGCAGCAAGTGGCCGATGTGCAGGCTGTCGGCTGTCGGGTCAAAACCGCAATAGAGGGAAATTTCTTGTTCGTTTAGCAAAGCGTCTAAGGCTTCGATGTCGGTAGTTTGGGCGATTAAGCCACGCGATTGTAGGTCTTTGATGACGCTCATTGTTATCTTCCAAAAAAATTAGCAGTTTTATAAACCGCTAATTGTAACAAATTTCATCGGATGAATGGCTATGGCTTACTGAAGAAGCGTGTGTTTTTCAGAAAAACGTTTGGCCAGTTCTCTGCCGCCGTAAGGGTTGATGTGGTCTCTATCGGAATAAACCGGTAATCCGTTGATTTTGAAGTTCTCTGGAATATAGGCAGTGGCATCGATAATGTGTACATTGGCATATTTTTCTGCCAATTCTTTGATGCGTTCATTTCCTTTTGAAGTGACTGTTTCATCAATGTCAAGATTTTGACTAAATCCCGGTATGCGGTAAGACAGAATATAGGCACGCAAGCCGTTGTATGACAGATTAGGGTTGTCTATCATCAGGTAAACCGCTTGTTTTTCCGAAGAAAGTTTTTGCAACATGAGGTCGAATTTTTTGAAAAAATCGGCATCGTAAGCAAGGGAGTGGCTGTTTTCAGGCATTTGGCTGCCCCAGCGCATGGCCAAAAGCACTTTTGAGTATTGGGGCAGATGCTCTTTGGCGTATTCATAAACGGCACGGCAGGAGGCGTTTTGTTTGAATACGGGCGCGGCATAATTTTCTACATAGGCACAACTGTCCGCAGAAACCATTGCTGCCGACCAGTTTTCTTTTTTGCCGACGGTATCAAAAAACGTTTTATATTGGTCGGCATGGGAATCGCCTAGAATCAGTAATTCCGGCTGTTTGTCGGTATCGCCCCAAACACACTGTTTGTCGGTATTGTTGTGACAAGAAGTGTAGGAACGCGCCAATCCCATACGGTCGTATTGCTCCATAAACGGAAGCTTCATGGCAAGAAAAGGCGTAATGGCCAAAACAAGCATGGGGGCAGCATAAACCCATGTAACAGATTGGGCAAAAGAGCCTTTCCAGTTTTTAAACGGCTTCTCGACAAAATAATAAGAAAGCAGAGAGAGTGCAAACATTAAGACAATCGCGGCCGCAGTCGAATACGAAGGCAGATTATTTGAACCGATGTATCTCATAAAAGCCAATATAGGCCAATGCCACAGATACAATGAATAGGAAATCAAGCCTATGCCGACAGTAATCTTCCATTGGAAGAATTTTTTCAACCGGTGTTCAAATTGATTGAAATAAATGAATGCGGCGGCGGCCAAACAAGGAATCATGGCGGCAGGCCCCGGGAAATAGGCGGTTTTTTCCGTATAGGTAAACAGGCAGGCAAACAGTACGCATACGGAAAGTAATGCGCCTGCCGCTGCATATTGTTTGCTGGTATCCAGCGCTTGCTGTTGCCGGTATTGCATCCATACTGCCGTCAACGAGCCGATCAGCATTTCGCAGGCGCGAAGATGGGGAAGGTAATATTTATCCAGTGCAGTCGGTATAAAAGAAGCCAAAATGCTGAATACGCATAGCGTGATGAGGAAGGCAAACTGGGTGCGCCAGCTTTTGCGGACAACCAGTAACAGCAATATCGGGAAGATGAAATAATATTGTTCTTCGACCGATAAAGACCAAATGTGAAGCAAAGGTTTTTCTTCTTGTATGGGGTCGAAATAGCCCTGCCCCTTTGCGAAAAAGATATTGGAGATGAACCCCAAGGTGGACAGTGCCGTCCTCCATAAAAGGAAAAAATCATCTTTGGTGAATAAAAGAAAGCCGCATATCAGCGTTACCGTCAATACGGTAAAAAATGCGGGCAATATCCGCTTGATACGGCGGATGTAAAACTTTTTGAACGAGAAAATTCCACTGCTCATTTCACGATGGATAATCATCGTGATCAGAAAGCCGGAAATGACAAAAAAGATATCAACACCAAGAAAGCCGCCAGGCAGCCAGTTTTTTTCAATATGGAAAACGACAACGGATAGAACAGCAACGGCACGCAATGTATCAATATCTGGGCGGTAAGATAAAACTTTGCTCATAATATTTTGATTTTAATTAGTTTATTTTAATGGCGTCGTCTGAAAAGTGATTCCTGCCGAGAATGGCAGTATTTAGGAGGTCGGCCATCGTTTGTCAGTACTGGGCAGTTTGTTTGCCTTCTTAGAATGATTGCTGATGATATGCGTTTGAATAGTAATAGATTAGAGTAGGAATACGGTTGATAGTTTCAACATAATGTTTAATATGTTGTTTTTATAATGAATCAATACGATGTGGTATTGTTTAATTATTTATTGTCATATCAGTGGTATTGTTATTGATGATGTAACTTTGCGCTATTTTTAGGTGAGGCGTAGGTAAGAAACGCGAGATTTTAAGAGAGAAAAATTACGGGTTATGCCCGCATTTATTATGGAGATGATATTTTGTTGATATTTCAAGACATGAGGCCGTCTGAAAATAAATTCAGACGGCCTTAATCTTAGAAAAGGCCGTCTGAAAAAGCGTTATGCTGGGTTTATACGTTAAAGAGGAAGTGCATCACATCGCCGTCTTGTACGACGTATTCTTTGCCTTCCACACGCATTTTGCCGGCTTCTTTGGCTTTGGCTTCGCCGCCTAAAGCGATGAAATCTTCGTAGGAGATAACTTGGGCGCGGATGAAGCCGCGTTCAAAGTCAGTGTGAATCACGCCGGCGGCTTGTGGGGCTGTGTCGCCTTTGTGGATGGTCCAAGCGCGGACTTCTTTGACACCGGCGGTGAAGTAGGTTTGCAGGCCCAAGAGGTCGTAGCCGGCACGAATCAGGCGGTTCAGGCCCGGTTCTTCCAAGCCCATTTCAGCGAGGAATTCGGCTTTTTCGTCGTCTTCCAATTCAGCGATTTCGCTTTCCATTGCAGCGCATACTGCCACAACCGGCGCGTTTTCTTTTGCAGCCAATTCTTTCAGGCGGTCGAGGTGCGGGTTGTTTTCAAAACCGTCTTCGGAAACGTTGCCGACGTACATGGCGGGTTTGGCAGTCAGCAAGAACAGCGGCTTGAGCATGGCGAGTTCTTCTGCGTCCAAACCGAAGGAGCGTACAGGCTTGCCTTCGTCCAAATGCGGCAGCAGTTTTTTACACAGATCGACCAGTTTTTGCGCGTCTTTGTCGCCTGAGCGTGCGCGTTTTTCTTCGCGGACGATGGCTTTTTCGACGCTGGCCAAGTCAGCCAGTGCCAACTCGGTGCCGATGGTTTCGATGTCGGCAATCGGATCGACTTTGCCTGCAACGTGGACGATGTTGTCGTCGTCAAAGCAACGCACGACGTTAACAATCGCGTCGGTTTCGCGGATGTTGGCGAGGAACTGGTTGCCCAGGCCTTCGCCTTTGCTCGCGCCTGCAACCAAACCGGCGATATCGACGAATTCGACGATGGCAGGCTGCATTTTTTGCGGATTGACGATTTTTGCCAATTCAGCCATACGCGGATCGGGGACTTCAACGATGCCGACGTTGGGTTCGATGGTACAGAAAGGATAGTTTGCCGCTTCGATACCCGATTGGGTCAGCGCGTTAAAGAGGGTGGATTTGCCGACGTTGGGCAAACCGACGATGCCGCATTTCAAGCTCATGGTTTTTCCTGAAAAGATAAAAGTTTAACGGCGGATTATAGCATATTGTGAAGGTACTCAAAACAGCCGCAATGCTGGTGTGTTTTTATGATAAAAGGCCGTCTGAAAATTGTTTCAGACGGCCTTTCCGTGCTGCCTTAACCGGTATTACGCAAACCTTGCGCCACGCCGTTGATGGTCAAGTGAACCATCAGCAGGGCGTGCGGATTGTCGGGCTCTTTGCGCAGGCGTTTGAGCATGGCGACTTGCAGGCCGTTGAGGGCGTTCAGGTATGGAATCCTCAAGGCAAGCGAACGGGCGAGGCTGCGGTTGTCGCGCAGGAGCTCTTCGGTTTGCAGCAAGTCGAGCAGTGCTTTGCGGCTGCGTTGGTATTCTTCCTTGATCATGCCGAAGATGACTTTTGCTTTATCGGGCGATTCGCTCAAGCCAGCATAGTTTTCCGCCAAGGTGATGTCGGTTTTCGCCATCACTTGCTCCATATTGGAGAGCATGGCTTGGAAGAATGGGTTGCTTTGGGCGTGTTCGCGCAGGGCGGCGAGCGTTTCGGGTTTGCCTTCGCACAAGGTTTCCACTGCGCTGCCGAAACCGTACCAAGCCGGCAGCATGAGGCGGTTTTGCATCCATGAGAATACCCACGGAATCGCGCGCAAGTCTTGAATCCGCGCCAAGGTTTTGCGGCTGGCGGGACGGCTGCCGAGGTTGAGGGTGGCGATTTCCTGGATCGGGCTGGTTTGCAGGAAGTAGTCGATGAAGTCGGGGTGGGTAATCAGTTCGCGGTAGTATTTGAACGATACGTCCGACAAATCCTGCATCAGTTTGGCATCAGGGTCTTTTTTATCCGGCAGGATGCTGGCTTCCAAAGTCGCGGCAACCAAGGTTTCCAAGTTGCGTTGGGCATTGCCCGGGTCGGCGTATTTGGCGGTAATGACTTCGCCTTGCTCGGTAATGCGGATTTGTCCGGCAACACTGCCTGCAGGTTGCGCCAAGATGGCTTGGTAAGAAGGGCCGCCGCCACGACCTACGCTGCCGCCGCGGCCGTGGAACAGGCGCATGCGGACATCGTATTTTTTGAAGAGTTCGACCAAGCCCAATTCGGCCTGATACAGACACCATGAGCTGGTAACGTAGCCGCCGTCTTTGTTGGAGTCGGAGTAGCCGAGCATGATTTCTTGAATGTTGCCGCGGCTTTCGAGCAGGGCATCATACCAGTCGAGGCGGAACATGGTTTCCATGACCGGACAGGCGTTTTCGAGCGCTTCGATGGTTTCAAACAGAGGCACGATATTGATGCGGCTGTGCGGTTTGCCGTTTTCCACCACCAACAGGCCGCTTTCTTTCAGCAGCAAGGCCAAGGCGAGCAGGTCGCTGGGTTGTTCGCAGTTGGAAATAATGCTTTGTGTAACGGCATCTTCACCGAATTCGTCTTTGATTTTGCGCGCTTCGTTGAAAATTGCCAGTTCGTGACGGGTATGGTCGCTGTATGTGATGAACGGGCTGTACAGCGGACGTTGATGGCTCAATTCGCGCAACAGGGCGGCTTGTTTTTGCTCTTCGTTCAGGCTGTTGTAGTCTTCCAAGCCTGCGTGTTGGAAAAGCTCGGCAACCACATCGGCGTGTTTGCCTGCGTGTTGGCGCAGGTCGAGCGGCATCATGTGGAAGCCAAACACGGACACGCTGCGGATAATGTCGGCCAGACGGCCTTCTGCCAGCAGTTGGCTGCCGTTTTCGTGGAGCGAGCGTTGCAGTTTTTTCAGGTCGTTGAGGAACTCTTCAACCGTAGCATAAGGCTCGAGGAAGCCGAATTTGCAGCCCATGCCCAAACCGAGTGAGCGTGCCTTGCCCATGGCGCGTGCCATGATGTAGGCGATGGCGCGGCGGTAGGGTTCTTCAGTGCGGGCGATTTCTTCGTCAGGCGAGAGGGCAGCCAGTGCCATCACGTCGTCGTTGACTTTGACGCGGCGGATGGAGAGCGGCAATTCTCGGTAAAGTTTGTCGAGTTCGCCGCGATAGAAACGGAACACTGCGTCGGCATGCCGTCTGAACGCAAAACGCAAGGTTTCGGCAGAAACGAACGGGTTGCCGTCGCGGTCGCCGCCGATCCAGCCGCCGATTTTAAGGATATTCGGAACGCGGACGCCGGGATAGGCCATCTGAAAATCGCGTTCCATTGTGCGGTAGAGCTTGGGTAGGGCTTCAAAGAAGCTCATTGGGAAAATGGATACACCGTTGTTGATCTCGTCGTTGACGCTAAGTTTGTGGCGGCGCGTTTCGCTGGTCTGCCACAAGCCCAAAAGGACTGTGTCGATTTCGCGGCGCAACTGAGCCAGCGCATCAGGATTAGTGCAGCGTTCGCGTTGCGGCAGCAGCGCGCGGATGCGGCGGTTGAAGCTCAAGACGGTTTGGCGTTGCACTTCGGTCGGGTGCGCGGTCAAAACGGCGGTAACGACTGTGTTGTCCAGTTGTTGTTGCAACGCTTTGCCGTTGACTTTTCCGGCTTTGAGCTTGCGCACTGTTTCCGTCAGACTGCCTTCTGCTGCGCTGTGGCCGGCATCTTCGTGGATTTGGCGGCGGCGTTCGTGGTGCACGTCTTCGGCGATGTTCAAAATCTGTGCGAACAGGCCGCAGGCTAAGGTTAAATCGTGGGTTTGTTGTTCGTCCAATTGCGGCAACACCTTCTCAATCAAGGCAGCGCTGTCGTCTGAAGTCGATAATAACTTAACAGTTTCGACCACCAAAGGCGACGCTTCCTCATGCAGCAGATTGAAAAGAGACTGTTTTAAAAATTCCGCATCCGCCGCCAGAGCGGCATCTTTTGGATTATTTAAGATATGCAGTTGCATGATTTTTCTCTTATTTAAATGTTAATTTGGGTGTATCGTGAATCCATTGTATAGCAAATTTTTGTAAACTGCCAATGCTGCCGTCCGATACATTTCAAACCGGAAAAAAGCCGTCCATATCCGCTGCGTGGTCGCTGTCTGTAAAATGCCGTAAAATATTGCCCATCAAAACAGAGGCGAGAAACCCATGATTGAATTTCCCAACCAGCCCGATTTTCCTGAACAACACACCGCCGTCGCCGTCGGCACCGTCAACATGAGCCAGCAGGCGATACGGGTGTTGATAGAGAATGCCACCGAAAAGGCAAGTATCCTGACCATCGCCCGCGTTGCCGCCATTCAGAGCATCAAACAGACCGCCAACCTGATTCCGCTGCACCTGCCCGGACGCATCATCGGCGTGCAGGTTGATTTCGATATTAACGTTGAGCTGGCCTGCCTGAAGGCCACGCTAACCGTCCAAGCGAACAGCAACGGCAGCATTGCCACCGAAGCCCTGACCGGCCTCAATTTGGCGCTCTTGAGCGTTTACGACATGATGAAAGACGTTGACCGCAATATGATGCTCAGCGGCATCCGCCTCGAATCCGAAACCAGCAGCGAAGGCCGTCCTTTCCTGTTTGACAACGCATACGAAAATATTAATTTCTAAACCATTCAGGCCGTCTGAACATTGGATTTCAGACGGCCTTATTATTATGATGAACGATCAACAACTCTTGCGGTTCAGCCGCCATATCCTGCTTGACGAAATCGGTATCGAAGGCCAAGAAAAACTCTTGGCCGCCCATGTGCTTGTTGTCGGTTGCGGCGGACTGGGTGCGGCGACCTTGCCGTATCTTGCCGCTGCCGGTATCGGCAGCCTGACGATTGCCGATGCCGATACCATCGACGAGACCAACCTTCAACGCCAAATCACGTTTACCGAAGCCGACATCGGTAAAAACAAGGCTTTGGTGATGCAAGGCCGTCTGAAACAGATCAACAGCCAAACACACATTACCGCCATTGTCGAATTTCTCGATGAAGCCAAGCTTGTTGAATTGGCAAACGCCGCCAACATCATCCTCGATTGTTCCGACAATTATCCCACGCGGCAGGCGGTCAACCGCGCCGCCGTTGCCACGCGCACGCCTTTGGTTTCCGCCGCGGCCGTCGGCTTTGACGGACAAATCGCCGTGTACCGTCCCGATCTTCCCGATACGCCTTGCTATGCCTGTCTGTTTGACGGCGAACAAGCCAGCGACGGCGCTTGTGCATTGTTCGGCGTTTTTTCGCCATTGGTCGGCGTTATCGGAACGACCCAAGCCGCCGAAGCGCTCAAAGTGCTGACCGGTATCGGTACGCCGTCGCACGGCAAACTTTCTACCTACAATGCATTGAGCGGACAATGGCGGCAATACGGAGTGAGACGTAATCCCGAATGCCCGGTTTGCAGCGGCCGTTAAAGACAAAAAGCAGGGTAGGGGTTTCGACATTGCCTAAGCCAATCCGCTAGAGTAATCATACTTATCTTTCATTAAACTTGTAGGAAGGCGTTTCTTCCCTTTTCAGACGGCCTGTGGCACGATATGATTCAATGATTAATAAATTTTTTGAGGCCGTCTGAAAAAGGATAAGGAGAAACCGGCTTAATGAATATTATTCGTGCCTTATTGGTGGTATTGGGTTGCTTGGCTTTGGGCGAGGCAACCGTTTGGATTTTGGGGTTGAAACTGCCGGGCAGTATTGTCGGCATGGGTTTGCTGTTTGTCGCGCTTCAGGCCGGCTGGGTCAAATTGTCTTGGGTGGGAGAGCTGGCAGACATTTTGATGGCAAACCTGACTTTGTTTTTGGTGCCTCCTTGCGTGGCCGTCATCAGCTATTTGGACGTGATTGCAAACGACTGGTTTTCGATTTTGACGGCCACAATCGGCAGTACGATCTGCGTATTGTTGGTGACCGGCAAAGTGCATGAGTGGGTCAGGAGGTGGATGTGATGAACATAGACGGGCTGTTGCGTATGCCCTCGGTCATGTTGTTCCTGACTTTGGCCGTGTATGCTTTGGCGGTGCAGATTCGGGCGCGCACGGGGAATGTGCTGTGTAATCCGGTATTGATCAGTACGCTGGTGTTGATGGGTTATTTGAAGGTATTTGCCATCGATTACGAGCAATACCATTCTGCTTCGCATTTTATTGATTTTTGGTTGAAACCGGCAGTCGTGTTGCTGGCGGTTCCGCTTTATCGAAATTGGGACCGTATCCGCAGCCAGTGGTTGCCGGTGGTGCTGTCGCAGTTAGCGGGCAGCGTGACAGGTATTGTTACGGGCGTGTATTTTGCCAAATGGCTGGGCGCTTCGCGCGAAGTGATTCTGTCGCTGGCTTCCAAATCCGTGACCAACCCGATTGCGATTGAAATCACGGCATCGGTCGGCGGTATTCCGGCGATTACGGCGGCAACGGTGATTATTGCCGGACTTTTTGGACAGATGGCCGGATATAAAGTGTTGAAAGGGACGTTGTATATGCCTTCTTCAGTGGGAATGTCTTTAGGGACGGCTTCCCATGCGATGGGTATTGCAGCGTCTTTGGAATACGGCCGCCGTATGGCCGCATATGCCGGCTTGGGCTTGACGCTCAACGGCGTGTTGACGGCGATATTGGTGCCTATCTTGATTCCCTTATTGGGCGTATAGCGTTTAGGCCGTCTGAAAATAGTGTAAACAGGAGAAAATGATATGGCTGTAAATTTGACTGAAAAACGTGCAGACGAATTGTTGGAAATCGACGGCATCCGTCTGTTTACAGGTCGTGCCGGCATCAAGCAACAAGACCGCGACGATTTGACGCTGATGGTGTTGGGCGGCGGACATACGGTGGGCGCGGTGTTTACGCAAAACCGTTTCTGCGCCGCGCCGGTGCATATCGCCAAGTCGCATCTGTTTGACCAAGACGGTGTGTGTGCCTTGGTCATTAATACGGGCAATGCCAATGCGGGTACCGGCGCACAAGGCCGTTTGGACGCGATTAAAGTGTGTGCAGCGGCGGCGGAACAGGTCGGCTGCCAATCCAATCAGATTATGCCGTTTTCGACCGGCGTGATTTTGGAGCCGCTGCCTGTGGATAAAATCGTGGCCGCTTTGCCGCAAGTGCGCCCTGCATTTTGGTCGGACGCGGCCCGTGCCATCATGACGACGGATACTGTGCCGAAAGCTGCTTCACGCACAGGTCTGGTCGGCGAGAAACACACAGTCCGCGCTACCGGCATCGCCAAAGGTTCGGGCATGATTCATCCGAATATGGCGACCATGTTGTCGTTTATCGCTACCGATGCCAAAGTGTCCCAACCGATTTTGCAGCTGATGACGCAAGAAATCGCAGACGAAAGTTTCAATACGATTACCGTGGACGGCGATACCAGCACCAACGACAGCTTCGTGATTATGGCGACAGGCCGTTGCGGTCAGAGCGAAATCGACAATACCGCCGATCCGCGCTATGCGCAGCTCAAAGCCTTGCTCGGTTCGCTGGCTTTGGAACTGGCGCAGGCGATTGTCCGTGATGGCGAGGGTGCGACCAAGTTCATCACGATTGAAGTGCAAAACGCAAAAAACCGCGAAGAGGCGCGCAAAGTGGCTTATGCCGTCGCTCATTCGCCTTTGGTGAAAACCGCTTTCTTTGCCTCCGACCCGAACTTGGGCCGTCTGTTGGCAGCCGTCGGCTATGCCGGTATTGAAGACTTGGATGTCGATGCTTTGAAAATGTGGCTGGATGACGTGTTGGTGGCTGAAAACGGCGGCCGCGCGGAAAGCTATACCGAAGAAGCAGGACAAGCGGTGATGGACCGTCCGGAAATCACCGTCCGCATCGATTTGCAACGCGGCGATACGACGGCGGCCGTCTATACCTGCGATTTGTCGCACGAGTATGTGTCGATTAACGCGGATTACCGTTCTTAAAAACCTTTATTCTTGTGTTCAGACGGCCTTTGAGAAAAGTATCAAGGCCGTCTGAACACATTGACTGCGTGTTTATGATGAAATTTCCCCAGACTTGGGCGGCGCGCCTCGCCCACAAAATCCGCCAAACCAAACGCCTGTCGAAAAAGAGCATTGCCCTTCTGTTTTTGCTGGCAGGCTCGGCACTGGTTGCCCTGACGGCTTTGATGTTTGCGTACTTGGCGGATTTGGCTTTGGAATGGAATGCTTTGCTGGCGGGCAAATATCCGTGGTTTGCGTGGGTGGCTTTGCCGCTGGGTTTGCCGCTTTTGGCATGGTTTACGCGCAAATTTGCGCCGTACACTTCCGGCAGCGGTATTCCGCAGGTCATCGCTTCGTTGTCTTTGCCTTATGGCGCGCAGAAAACCCGTTTGATTCGTCTGGGCGAAACCTTTTTTAAGATTCCGCTGACGTTTTTGGGCATGATTTTGGGAGCGTCGATCGGCAGGGAAGGGCCGTCTGTACAAGTGGGCGCGGCGGTCATGAACGCTTGGGGCGCGTGGTGTAAAAAGCACGGGCTGGCGTTTAGGGGCATGCAGGAAAACGATTTGATTGCCGCAGGTGCGGCTGGTGGTTTGGCGGCAGCGTTTAACGCACCTTTGGCCGGCGTGGTGTTTGCCATCGAAGAATTGGGGCGCGGCGTGCTTTTGCGTTGGGAGCGCCAAATCCTGATGGGCGTGTTGGCAGCCGGTTTCATTCAAGTGGCGATACAGGGCAACAACCCGTATTTTTCAGGTTTTCAAGGGCATGAGCTGCCAAACATGCTGATGTGGGCCGCGGTGTCGGGCATCGTCTGCGGTGTGGCAGGCGGATTGTTCGGCAGCTTTTTGTATCGCGGTGCGGCGGCATTCGCACCGGTACGCTGGCGCAGTTTCATCCGCCGTCATTTGTTGGTGGTCGCCTTTGTAATGGGTATCTTGCTGGCGCTGCTCGGCACGTTTTATCAAGGCAAAACCTATGGTACGGGCTATCACGAAGCCGCAGCCGCACTCAAAGGCGCGTATGAAGCGCCGTTTGGTTTGGCCGCCGCGAAATGGGCGGCAACCGTGTTCAGCTACTGGGCAGGCATTCCCGGCGGCATCTTCACGCCGTCGTTAACTATCGGCGCGATGATAGGCGAACACATGGCTTCTTTCGCGCAACTGGGCGACGCGTCCAATGTCGCGGTTTTGCTCTGCATGGCCGCGTTCCTTGCCGCCGCGACCCAATCGCCGTTGACCGCCGCCGTGGTGGTAATGGAAATGACGGGCGGACAGAATTTACTGTTTTGGATGCTGCTGACGTGCATCTTCGCTTCGCAAGTATCACGCCAATTCTCGCCGCATCCGTTTTACCATGCCGCAGGTTTGCGCTTCAGACGGCATATCGAAGCTGAGAGCGGATATGTTCAACACGAGAAAAAAGAATAGGTCGGCATATAAAAGGCCGTTTGAAAATCGATTTCAGACGGCCTTTATTATGTCGTTTAAAGCTGTATTACAGTTTACTTAAACAGCAAAATCAGCAGCAAAACAACCGCAATCACAGCCAACCAAAGGCTTTGGCGTTGCTGTACTTTGACCAGATGCACATAGGCATCGCGCATTTCCTGTTGGCGGTTTTCGTCAACCAGCGCACTGATTTTGCGCGGCAGGGAAGGGATGATTTGCGCCCAGTCGGGGGCTTCGTTTTTGAGGTTGCGCCAAAGGGCTTTGGGGCCGACCTGTTCGTTCATCCAGCGCACCAAAAACGGTTTAGCGGTTTTCCACAAGTCCAAATCGGGATCGAGTTGGCGGCCCAAACCTTCGATGTTGAGCAGCGTTTTTTGCAGCAATACCAGCTGCGGTTGGATTTCGACATTGAAGCGGCGGCTGACTTCAAACAGGCGCATCAGCACCAAGCCGAAGGAAATTTGCGAAATCGGTTTGTTGAACACCGGTTCGCACACGGCGCGGACGGCGGCTTCCAATTCTTCCGCACGCGTGTCGGCAGGCACCCAGCCCGATTCGATGTGGGCGGTGGCGACGCGGTGGTAATCGCGGTTGAAGAAGGCAAGGAAGTTGATGGCGAGATAGCGTTTGTCGTAATCGGTCAGCGTGCCGACGATGCCGAAATCGAGGGCGATGTAGCGGTTGTCGGCAGCGACCAAGATATTGCCGGGGTGCATATCCGCATGGAAAAAGCCGTCGCGGAATACTTGCGTGAAGAAGATTTCCACGCCGTAATCGGCAAGTTTGTGCAAATCAATGCCGTCGGCTTTGAGTTTGGCAATATCGGATACCGGTGTGCCGTCCATCCATTCGATGGTCAGCACATCGCTGGTGCAGTAGTCGTAAAACACCTTAGGCACAATCAGCATATTGCTGTTTTGGAAATTGCGTCCGAGCTGGCTGGCATTGGCGGCTTCGCGCATTAAATCCAATTCATCGTGCAGGTATTTGTCAAATTCGGCCACCACTTCGCGCGGCTTCAAACGCTTGCCGTCTGAAAACAAACGTTCTACCCAGCCTGCACCAAAGCGCATCAGCGACAAATCCTGTTCGATAACGGGCAAAAGGTTGGGGCGCAAGACTTTCACGGCGACCTGTTCGCCCGAATGCAGGCGGGCTTTGTGTACTTGGGCAATGGACGCGCTGGCGACAGGCTCGGTTTCAAATTCCGCGTATAAAGTGTCGATGGATTGTCCCAGTGATTTTTCGATTTGCGAGCGTGAAAGTTGCGCGTCAAACGGCGGCACTTTGTCTTGCAGCCTTGCCAGTTCGACCGCGTAATCGTGCGGAATCAAATCGGGGCGCGTGGACAATACCTGTCCGAATTTGATGAAAATCGGCCCCAGGCTTTCCAAAGCCAAACGCAGGCGCACGGCAGGCGTCTCGTGTTTGAACTTGGACGACTGCGGCAGCATATTGAGGAAAGTCCGCGCCCAACCCGGACGGACCAGCGAGGCAATCAGCTCGGCAAGGCGGTAGCGGTAGAGCGTGCAGAGGATGGTTTTAATGCGTTTGAGGCGGTTCATGATGGACGCAGATAAATCGAAAAAACAGAATTATATAGGAAAAACAGGTAAGGGCTTCAGACGGCCTGAGACTTTTGCAAAAACATTTGCCGCATAGTTAACAATTTTATAAAGGCTCAGATTTTGCCGCCCCAATAAAAAGACGAATATTCACATCATAAATATTCGTCGGCTACTTGCCCAAACCGCCGATTCAAGACATAATCGGGAAATGTGCAGGAGAGTGTTACACCTAACTACAATGTAACCACCGAAGGCGCAGACACCCTTAAATCGCTCAGGTATCAGGGACTGCACATTGAAACAAACAATCTGGAGAGCGGCGTTTGAATAACGTCCACCGAAGGGGAGAAGGCCGTCTGAACCACCATTCAGACAACCGCGCAAAACAGTGAGCAGACTGGTTTGCCATCATGCGGATACGGCCGAAAATCTCAGGTTCAAGGACAGATAGGGTCATCCGCGCACAGGTGCGCGGGCGGCATCTGAACAAAAAATCCGGAGAAACTTGAGAATGACTGCTCTGAAAACCACCCCATTTCATCAAGCCCATCAAGATGCAGACGCGAAGCTGGTAGATTTTGCCGGCTGGGAGCTGCCCATCCATTATGGTTCACAAATCGCCGAACACGAAGCCGTGCGCACCGACGCCGGCATGTTCGATGTATCACATATGCTTGTTACCGACGTAGCAGGCGCAAATGCCAAAGCCTTTTTCCGCAAATTGATTGCCAACGATGTCGCCAAACTCGCTTTTGTCGGCAAAGCCCTTTATTCCGCTTTGCTCAACGACAACGGCAGCGTGATTGACGACTTGATTGTTTACCGCACCAACGAAGCCGAAACCCAATACCGCATCGTGTCCAACGGCGCGACCCGCGAAAAAGACACGGCGCAATTCCACAAAGTTGGACAAGAGTTCGGCGTCGCCTTCAACCCGCGCTACGACCTCGGCATGCTTGCCGTACAAGGTCCTAAAGCCATCGAAAAACT
This sequence comes from Neisseria sp. P0006.S004, assembly GCF_051963015.1. Classification (NCBI taxonomy): domain Bacteria; kingdom Pseudomonadati; phylum Pseudomonadota; class Betaproteobacteria; order Neisseriales; family Neisseriaceae; genus Neisseria; species Neisseria sp. P0006.S004. Next base: position 32,584 of record NZ_JBQCUS010000004.1, read on the forward strand.
CCTGACCGTCAAACCTGAATGGGCAGACGTAATTCACGGCCTCAAACCGTTCCAAGGCGCGGATTTGGGCAACGACTGGTTTGTTGCCCGCACCGGCTACACCGGTGAAGACGGCGTCGAAGTGATTCTGCCGGGCACCGAAGCCGTCGCATTCTTCAAAGCCCTGCAAGCAGCAGGCGTACAGCCTTGCGGCCTCGGCGCGCGCGACACCCTGCGCATGGAAGCCGGTATGAACCTCTACGGCAACGATATGGACGACGACACCAGCCCGCTCGAAGCAGGTATGGGCTGGACCGTTGATTTGAAAGACGAAAGCCGCGATTTCGTCGGCAAAGCCGCCTTGCTGGCATTGAAAGAAAAAGGCGTTGCCGTCAAACAGGTCGGCCTGTTGCTCGAAAAAGGCGGCATCCTGCGCGCGCATATGGAAGTGTTGACCGACAAAGGCCAAGGCGAAACCACCAGCGGCGTATTCTCTCCAAGCCTGAAACAATCCATCGCCATCGCTCGCGTACCGAAAGATTTTGACGGCGATATCGCCAAAGTGCTGATGCGCGGTAAAGAAGTGGACGTACGTGTACTGAAGCTGCCGTTTGTCCGAAATGGTCAAAAACAGTTTGATTAATATCGGTTCAGACGGCCTTTATTTGTTAAGGGCCGTCTGAAAGCAGGTTTTAAGGAATTGTTATTTCCTATGAAAGTAACCTTCTGCAATTTATTGTTGTTATTGATGTTATCGGCTTGCGCTTCGTCTGCCGGCGAGCGCGGATTGATGTTTTTCGATACAGAAGGAAAATCTCGTACTGCAATATTTATGAAAACCGTTGGCGGCAATGGAAAGATTGCCGGCGAGGTGACGATAGACAGGGAATATGCCCTTGATATTATCCGCATGAATGATGATTTGAGTATTGCCGTGCAAGATAATAAGGGTAGAAGCCGTGCTTCCGACCTGAAATCATTGTCGCAAGCGAAATCATTTACCCTGTATGCGTTCAGCCGTTATGCGGGAACAGTTGAAGTGGATAAAGTATCGGCAGTTACAGGCATTTGTGCAGATTACCGCAGCAAAGGCCTGAAGGTTGCCGTTGCAGACAATATGAGATCCAAACAAGGAATCATTGTATTCCGTGCAAGCGGAGTAATGGCAAGTAACAAGCGCAAGATAAACGAAGCATATTTGGATTATTCTGCATCCCCTAAACTTCCTTCCGCTCAAAAGCAAAAATTGGAACAAGATAAAAACAATATGATTGCCGTCCATTACGGACGCTTGGAAGAATTAATCGCACGAGGTATCTGCGCACGCTAAGCTGTGCAGATGCCGTCTGAAAATAACCCCTATCAATGGAGTATCAAACCATGAGCAATATCCCAGCAGAACTGAAATACGTTGCCAGTCACGAATGGCTGCGCCTTGAAGAAGACGGTACCATCACCGTCGGCATTACCCACCACGCGCAAGAGCTGTTGGGCGACATCGTGTTTGTCGAGCTGCCTGAAGTCGGTGCAAACCTGGCTGCCGAAGAGCAAGCCGGTGTGGTTGAGTCTGTAAAAGCCGCATCTGACGTATACGCGCCGATTGCAGGCGAAATCGTTGCTGTCAACGAAGATCTGCCAAGCGCTCCGGAAACTGCCAACAGCGATCCTTACGGCGCAGGCTGGTTCTTCAAAATCAAACCTGCCAACCCTGCCGATTACGACGGTCTGCTGACTGCCGAACAATACGCAGGCGAAGTAGCTTGATTTTTGCAAACATCTAAACAGGTTTTGTGCCTGTTTGATATTGCAGGTCTTAGGTCGTCTGAAAAATGCTTTCAGACGGCCTTTGTTTCAATTTTCCCTCAACAAACATGAATTACTGCGAATTTGTCGCCACGCTTCCTGACGATACGGACAACCCCAACAAACATTATCACGACACGCAATACGGTTTTCCGATTGAGGATGACAATGAATTGTTTGAGCGGCTGGTGTTGGAAATCAATCAGGCAGGATTGAGCTGGACGCTGATGCTGAAGAAGCAGCAGGCATTTCAGACGGCATTTAAAGGTTTTGACATCGATACGGTCGCCGCATTTGACGAAGCCGATATTGAGAGACTGCTTGCCGATGCGGGCATCGTCCGCAACCGCCTGAAAATCAACGCAGCCATTTATAACGCGCGACAAATCAAACAAATACAGCAAGAATACGGTTCATTTAAAAACTGGCTGGATACACACCATCCGTTCGACAAGGCTGAATGGGTGAAGCTGTTTAAAAAACATTTCAAATTTGTCGGCGGCGAAATCGTCGGCGAATTTCTGATGAGTACCGGCTACCTGCCCGGCGCGCATGTGGAAACCTGTCCGGTTTATAGGGAAATATTGGCATGTCGTCCAAAGTGGGCGGAGGCCGTCTGAAACAACATCTGCAAGAAAAAACAGTGTTGATATCGATAACACCGAAGGAGTAGAAATGAAACTATCTGAATTGTTCAACCCGAACGAATTTGCCGCGCGCCATTTGAGCTTTGGCGACGAGGCTGCGCTTTTGGAAGCGCTCGGCGAGAAGAGCATGGACGATTTTGTCGGCAATACTGTGCCGCAAAGCATCCGTATGCCGTCCGAACTCGATTTGCCCGAAGCTTTGACCGAGGCGGACGCGTTGGCGAAATTGAAAGGCATCGCGTCGAAAAACATGATCAACAAATCCTATATCGGTTTGGGCTATTACCCGACCCGCGTGCCGAACGTGATTTTGCGCAACGTATTGGAAAATCCGGGTTGGTACACCGCCTACACCCCGTATCAGGCGGAAATTGCCCAGGGTCGTTTGGAAGCTTTGTTGAACTTCCAACAAGTGTGTATCGATTTGACCGGTTTCCCTGTGGCAGGCGCGTCTTTGCTGGATGAGGCAACTGCCGCCGCCGAAGCGATGGCGATGGCGCACCGCGTGGGCAAAGTGAAATCCGAGCGTTTCTTTGTGGATGCGCGCGTGTATCCGCAAACTTTGGACGTGATGAAAACCCGCGCCAAATATTTCGGCTTTGAATTGGTGGTCGGAGATTTTGCCCAAGCTGATGACGGCGAATACTTCGGCGCGCTGTTCCAATACGTCGGTAAAGACGGCGACGTGCAAGACTTGCAGAACGTTATCGGCCGTCTGAAAGCCAAAGGCACAATCGTGGCCGTTGCCGCCGACATCATGAGTTTGGTTTTGCTGAAGTCTCCGGCTGAATTGGGTGCAGATATTGCGTTGGGCAACACCCAACGCTTCGGCGTGCCGATGGGCTTCGGCGGGCCGCACGCCGCTTATTTCGCATTTAAAGACGAGTTCAAACGCTCCGCTCCGGGCCGCATCATCGGCGTATCCAAAGACGCATCGGGCAAACCCGCGCTGCGCATGGCGTTGTCCACCCGCGAACAACACATCCGCCGCGAAAAAGCCACGTCCAATATTTGTACCGCACAGGCATTGCTGGCGAACTTGGCCGGTATGTATGCCGTTTATCACGGTCCTGAAGGCGTGAAACGCATTGCCAACCGTATCCATGCGTTGGCTTCTGTCTTTGCCGATGCGCTGGTTTCAGACGGCCTGAATATGGTTCACAAAGTCTTCTTCGATACCGTTACCGTTGATTTCGGCAGCAAAGAGAAAGCAGACCAAGTGTTTGCCGCTGCTTTGGAGTCGGGTTACAACCTGCGCCGCGTCAACGATACTCAAGTTGCGGCTGCATTCCATGAAACATCGGCATACGAAGATTTGGTTGATTTGTACCGCGCGTTTACCGGCAAGGATACGTTCACATTTGCCGATGATGTCAAAGGCCGTCTGAACGCCGAATTGCTGCGTCAGGACGACATTCTGCAACATCCCGTGTTCAACCGTTACCACACCGAACACGAAATGCTGCGCTATCTGAAGAAACTCGAAGACCGCGATTTGGCGATGAACCGCAGCATGATTTCATTGGGCAGCTGTACCATGAAACTCAATGCGACTGCAGAAATGTTGCCGATTACTTGGGCAGAGTTCACCGATATCCACCCCTACACCCCCAAAGACCAAGCCGCAGGCTACCGCGCGCTTTTGACCGACATGGAAAACAGCCTGAAAGCCATCACCGGCTTTGACGCGATTTCCTTCCAGCCCAACTCCGGCGCGCAGGGCGAATACAGCGGCATGCTCTCCATCCGCCGCTATCAAGAAGCCAACGGCGAGGGACACCGCAACATCTGTCTGATTCCTAAATCCGCCCACGGCACCAACCCTGCGACTGCCGCTATGCTGGGTTTGAAAGTCGTCGTTGTCGATACCGACGAACACGGCAACGTCAACATCGACGATTTGAAAGCCAAAGCCGAACAATACCGCGACGCTTTGTCCGCTATCATGATTACTTACCCGTCCACCCACGGCGTGTACGAAGAAGGCATCCGCGACATCTGCCGCATCATCCATGAAAACGGCGGACAGGTTTACATGGACGGCGCCAACCTCAACGCCCAAATCGGCATCATGCAGCCTGCCGAAGTCGGCGCGGACGTGTTGCACATGAACCTGCACAAAACCTTCTGTATCCCTCACGGCGGCGGCGGTCCGGGCGTCGGCCCTATCGGTTTGAAAGCCCACCTTGCCCCGTTTGCACCGGGACACGCTTTGACCGACACCCACAGCGCCAGTGCCGACCAAACCGCCGTTGCTGCTGCGGCCTTCGGTTCTGCGTCCATCCTGCCGATTACTTGGATGTACCTGACCATGATGGGCAAACAAGGCATGGAGCAGGCAACACGCTGGGCATTGCTCAACGCCAACTACGTTGCCAAACGTCTGAGCGAAGACTATCCGATTCTGTATACAGGCAAAAATGGCCGCGTCGCGCACGAATGTATCGTCGATTTGCGTCCGCTCAAAGCCGAAAGCGGCATCACCGAAACCGACATCGCCAAACGCCTGATGGACTATGGCTTCCACGCACCGACGGTTTCCTTCCCTGTTGCCGGTACGCTGATGATCGAGCCGACCGAGAGCGAAAGCAAAGCCGAACTCGACCGCTTCATCGCCGCCCTGAAACAAATCAAACAGGAAGTGCTGAAAGTCGAGTGCGGCGAATGGCCGAAAGAGGACAATCCGCTAGTGAATGCTCCGCATACCGCATCCGACGTAACCGGCGAATGGGCGCATCCGTACTCCCGCGAAGAAGCCGTCTTCCCGCTGCCTTTCGTGCGCGAAAACAAATTCTGGCCGAGCGTCAAACGGGTAGATGAAGTGTATGGCGACCGCAATCTGGTTTGCTCCTGCTTGCCGATTGATGCATATGAAGATTAAGCCTGAATAGGTTTAAAATTGAACAGGCCATCTGAAAATGAAAATAGTTTTCAGATGGCCTTTTGTTTGTTAAGATATTCCGCCCGAGAACGTACGTTTGTTTTTGGTAAAACAACAGATAAGGCATTCGGAAAAATAGACGGCGAATGCCTTTGTTTGCGGATAAAACCAAACTGCTCTCAACAACGATAAACACAAGGCCGTCTGAAAAACAGGAGGACACGATGGACGAACTTTTTATTCAAACGCTGACGATTGCCGGCTCAGATTCCGGCGGTGGCGCGGGTATACAGGCGGATTTGAAGACATTTCAAATGCGCGGCGTGTTCGGCACCAGCGTACTGACCGCGGTTACTGCACAAAATACCTTGGGCGTATCGGCAGTGCATCCAATACCGACCGACATGATTACCGCACAAATTGCCGCGATTCAGGAGGATTTCCAAATCCGTGCCTATAAAATCGGCATGCTGGGTACGGCGGAAATCATCGAATGCGTGGCGGAACAAACCGCCGAATGCGATTTTGGCAAACGCGTGTTGGATCCGGTCATGATTGCCAAAGGCGGCGCGCCGTTGTTGGAAAACTCAGCCGTCGAAGCCATGAAACGCCTGCTGCTGCCGCATACGGACGTCTTGACCCCCAATCTGCCCGAAGCGCAGGCGTTGACGGGTATCAATATTGAAAAGCGCCAAGATGCGGAACGCGCCGCTAAAATTCTTCAGGATTGGGGCGTGAAAAATGTGGTAATTAAAGGCGGCCATCTTGCCGACAGCCAAAGCGAATATTGCACCGACTGGCTGTTTACGCCATACGAAACCATTGAGCTAAACAGCAAACGTTTCCCGACGCCGCATACGCATGGCACGGGCTGCACGTTTTCGGCCTGCATTACTGCCGAGTTGGCAAAAGGGTTTAGCGTACCCGAGGCGGTTCAAACGGCAAAAAACTATATTGCCGCCGCCATTTCCCATCCTTTGGGCATCGGGGCAGGGCACGGGCCGGTCAACCATTGGGCGTATCGGGACGAATAATGCGTTCAGGCCGATTGTAATTGATTGTATTTTTCAGACGGCCTGACTAGGTTTATCACTTGAAATTGTTTACAATATCGGATTAATGCTTTTACGGATAAAAAAGACACCATGCAAGTTACTTCAAAATGGATAGACGGAATGTGCTTCGTCGGTACAACGGCAAACGGACACAGCGTTGTGATGGAAGGCGCGGCGGCTGAAGGCGAAGTCAAACGCGGCCCCAGCCCGATGGAAATGCTGTTGTTGGGTGTAGCAGGCTGTTCCAGCATCGATGTCGTGATGATTGCCGAGAAACAACGCCAAAAAATCACCGACTGCCGTGCCGAAGTGACTGCCAAACGCGCCGACACCGCGCCGCGCGTGTTTACCGAAATCCATATCCACTTCAAAGTGTATGGTCGGGATTTGCAAGAAAGCGCGATCGAACGTGCCGTACAGATGTCTGCCGAAAAATATTGCTCCGCATCGATTATGCTGGGCAAAGCGGCAAAAATGAGCCATAGCTTCGAGATCGTCGAAACAGAATAGGGCGGTTTCAGGATGGGAGTGCAGGAGCGTGAATCTGCTACCCACAAAAAAGCAGATATATTCACGCATTAACATGAATATATCTGCTTGCTTTTTATTCCTTTTTCTCTCTCTCTATCAGCCTTTATAACTTGGCTTGTTGATCTCATTGTGCAAGTTTCGTTTAACATTGTCAACAATTTTTAATTATATTTTAAACAACCCCGAAAGCTGCAGGTTTGTAAACGCTTGCGCCTTAATACGGATACAGGGGAAACAGTATGGATTACGAAAATAATACCAACGTTGCGCCTGCAACTTCATCGCTTATTTTGGAAGAGCGTCACGATTCCGAACTCTTCCGCGTGTACGCCTTGATTTTGGACGGCATTACCGACCATCTGCTGCTGCCGGGCAAAAAACTGACCGAGTCCGAGCTTTGCCGACAAATGGTTTGCTCGCGCAATACCGTGCGTGGCGCATTGTCGCTTTTGGCGCATGATAAAATCGTCGATTTGCAGCCCAATCGCGGCGCATTTGTCCATGTGCCGGACTTGAAAGAAATGAAAGACGTGTTCAACACGCGTATTGAAATGGAAAGCATGATTTTAAGCGTCCTCATCGATATGCCTGATTTGGAAACGCGTCTGCAACCGCTTTACGCCATGATTGAGCAAGAGGGCGCAGCCTCCGAAAGCGGCGACCGCGTGGGTTGGAACCGCCTGTCCAATGCCTTCCATGTCGAATTGGCGCGGCTGCTGGACAACGATGTCCTGTTTGAAATCATGAATACCTTGTGCGCGCGTTCTTCATTGATTGTGGCTGTTTCCGATCCGCTTCGCAAAGAAAAGCGCAACATCGATTCCAATTCGCACCATGAACACCGAGAAATCCTCGATTTGTTGCTGGCAGGCAAGCGCAACCGTGTGACCAAAGTCATGCGCCGTCACTTGGGCGCGTGTATGGAACGCTTGGAACAGAAACTCGAGATGTAATCGGTTTGACAATAAAAAGGCCGTCTGAAATATTCAGACGGCCATTGGTTTATCCCTACAAAGCGAAACGCCATGAAACCCAAAATCCAAAGACACGAACATATCCTCACCCTTGTCCGCGAACATAACTTTATGACGGTGGAAGAATTGGCGGCGAATTTGGATGTTACGCCGCAAACCATACGCCGCGATGTGCAGGAGTTGAGCGAAACCGGACAGCTCAAACGCTATCACGGCGGCGCATCTTTGGGCGACGTTTCAGTCGTAACGGCAGGGCAGGAGCGGCGCAACCATCAGCAGCAGGAAAAAAATGCCATTGCCCGATTGATTGCTTCCACCATTCCCGATAATGCCTCGCTGTTTATCAGCATCGGCACCACCATGGAAGCCGTCGCCGCCGAGTTGGTCAGACAGCGTAAAAACCTGCGAATTATCACCAACAATATCTACGCCGCCTCCATCACTGCGGCACGTACCGACTACACGGTCATCATCGCTTCCGGCGTGGTCCGCCCCTTGGATGGCGGTATTACCGGCGTGGCAACCGTCGATTTCATCAACCAATTCAAAGTTGACTATGCCATCATGAGTACCCACGGCATAGAAAACGACGGCTCGCTTTTGGATGACGATTACAAGGAAGTCAGCGTCATGCAGGCGATGGTGAACAATGCCCGCGTGCGCTATCTTGGCGTCGACCACAGCAAGTTCAACAGCAATGCCTTGGTCAGACTGGGCGATATCGGCGCATTCGATAAGCTGTTTACCGACCGCCCACCATCCGCCGCCATGCAGAAAACCCTAAACGAGCGCGGCGTAGCGTGGCAGGTTGCCGACCCTGTATCAAAGTAGCCAAGTCGGGTACAATTGAGCCATCATTCCATTCCTTTCAGACGGCCTGATTGAATACTCAGGCCGTCTGAAAACAGAAAATCATTTTCCCATCAAAGAAATATTATGTTGAATAAAGACCAATTCGCGGACAACCACTTTATCCGCACCATTATCGATGAAGACCTCAAAAGCGGTAAACATACAGCCATCCAAACCCGTTTCCCGCCCGAGCCGAACGGTTATTTGCACATCGGCCACGCCAAATCCATCTGCTTGAACTTCGGTTTGGCTTATATTTATGATGGTTTGTGCAACCTGCGTTTTGACGATACCAACCCTGAAAAAGAAAACGACGAATACGTCAACGCCATCAAAGAAGATGTTGAGTGGTTGGGTTTCCATTGGGCGGGCGAGCCGCGTTTTGCTTCCAACTATTTCGACCAGCTTTACGATTACGCCGTCGGTTTAATCAAAGACGGCAAAGCGTATGTCGATGATTTGACCCCTGAAGAAATGCGCGAATACCGCGGTACGCTGACCGAAGCAGGCAAAAACAGCCCTTACCGCGACCGCAGCATCGAAGAAAACCTCGACCTGTTCACGCGTATGAAAACCGGCGAGTTTCCAGACGGCAGCAAAACCTTGCGCCTGAAAATCGACATGGCATCGGGCAACATCAATATGCGCGACCCCGTCATCTACCGCATCCGCCGCGCCCATCACCACAACACCGGCGACAAATGGTGCATCTATCCGATGTACGACTACACGCATTGCATTTCCGATGCCATCGAAGGAATCACGCATTCCCTGTGTACGCTCGAGTTTGAAGCACACCGCCCGCTTTACGACTGGGTGTTGGACAACATTCCTGCGCCGCACGCCACGCGTCCGCGCCAATACGAGTTTTCCCGTTTGGAGCTTTTGTATTCCATCACCTCCAAACGCAAGCTGAACCAACTGGTTTCAGAAGGTCATGTTTCCGGCTGGGACGACCCGCGTATGCCGACCATTTCCGGTATGCGCCGCCGCGGCTACACGCCCGAAGGCCTGCGCCTGTTTGCCAAACGCGCCGGTATTTCCAAATCTGAAAACATCGTCGATATGAGCGTGTTGGAAGGCGCGATTCGCGAAGAGCTGGAAAACTCCGCCCCGCGCCTGATGGCGGTTTTGAACCCGCTCAAAGTGACCCTGACCAACTTTGAAACCGGTAAAACCCAAAGCCGCCGTGCCGCGTTCCATCCGAACCACGAAGAAATGGGCGATCGCGAAGTACCTATTTCCCAAACCATCTACATTGAAGCCGACGACTTTGCCGAAAATCCGCCCAAAGGCTTCAAACGCCTAATTCTCGGCGGCGAAGTGCGTTTGCGCCACGGCTATGTCATCAAGTGCGACGAAGTAGTAAAAGACGAAGCAGGCAATGTGGTTGAGCTCAAGTGCAGCATCGACCATGATACCTTGGGCAAAAATCCCGAAGGCCGAAAAGTCAAAGGCGTGATTCATTGGGTGTCTGCCGAACATGCCGCCGAAATCAAAGTCCGCCTCTATGACCGCCTCTTTACCGTCGAGCGTCCCGATGCCGTGCGCGGCGAAGACGGCAACTACCTGCCGTTTACCGATTTCCTCAATCCAGAATCCATCAAGGAAATCACCGCCTACGCCGAGCCTGTCGCAAAAGATTTGCCGGCGGAGAGCCGTTGGCAGTTCGAGCGTATCGGCTATTTCGTGACCGACCGCAAAGACCACAGCAAAGACATGCCGGTGTTTAACCGCACGGTAACGCTGAAAGATTCTTGGCAGCCTAAGTAATCTGTTTGCAGTCGTTAAATTGAAGGCCGTCTGAAAACGTGAAATCCGGTTTTCAGACGGCCTATTTTCTGAATACAAAGAAAAGGAAATACGTGTTTTGGATAGTTTAATTCTTATTGTCATGGCTTTATTGGTTATGGCCGCCATAGTTTGGATTGCCAGTATTGTGGCAATTGTTAAATCCAAAAATCCGCTGATTAGGAATTCAGCCATCATTTTCAATTTGATCTTGGTGTCATTGTTTGGCATGTATATGGTTAAGGCATGGCAAACTCAAAGATATAATGATTCAAGTTATCAAACGGCTAAAGAGGAGTTGGTGATTGATGGTATACGAATCCCGGCAGGCTCTAAGCTGACCGTAGCTCCTCAGGATGGAGTATCGGAAAAGCCTGATTTTTCTACTTTTAGCGAAGTTACATTTTCTCACCCTGTTGAATGGAAAGGTATCGAAGTTAATGGAATGAATCGTTCTGCGTACCAGACTGAAGATGGTTATCAAGCAACACTGACGATAAATGCTATCGAGGAAGTCAGGACGGTTGATGTGGAAGGGTGGTCCTGCCGGCGTGACGGAGAGATAGAGTGGCAAGCATTGACTAAAGGTGGCAAGGTGCCGTCCAGTCCTGCTGATTATTTCCTATCAAGTTGCATGTTAAACGAATCAGCCGAAGTGTCCCTGCCTGAGTGGTTTGTGGATGGGAAATTGTATTTTATGCGAGTGATGCGCACTGAACGTGACGGTTATTGGCAGGTAAATATTGCTTCCAATGATCAGCCTTATTGGGGAAACGTCATTCTTGATTCAAATAAACAGTTAAAAAACATTGAGCTGACATTAGCACAGAAAAACTTGCCAGGCTGTGCGATTGATGATGACGGTGTTACGCTGGAATGGGATAGGGGTAAACCGGATATCGTTACAGTAGCAAGCACTGTTGATTTGCCTGAATTGTGCTGGGGTAAAAAAGTTGTCCGGCCCAAATCAAAGGCGGCAGAATAGAGGTATTGAAGGCCGTCTGAAAACGTGAAATCTGGTTTTCAGACGGCCTTTGTCGATAAAGGGATGAGATGGAACGTTATTCTGTACATTTGAAACTGCTGGGAATGGCGGTGTTGTGGGGCGCATCCTGGCCGATGGGGCGTATGCTCGGGCAGTCGTTGCCACCGCTGACGGGCGGGGCGGTTCGGTTTGTACTGGCTTCGGTTTTGTTGTTGGGCTGGTTGTTTGCGCGCAGCAGGTTCGCGACTTTGGCGGCTTTGTCGGTGCGGCAATGGCTGGGTTTGACGGCGGCTGCTTCCGTCGGCGTGTGCGGCTATGCGGTGTTTTTTATGCTGGGTTTGCAGACTATGCCGGCAGGCAAGGCGGCGGTGGTCGTGGCGATAAATCCCGTGCTGACGCTGCTGTTGGCGACTTGGTTTTTCGGCGAGCGTTTAAATGCGAAGATTTTGGCGGGCATGCTGCTGGCGGTCGGCGGTGCCATTATGGTGGTAACGCAAGGGCAGCCGTTGACGGTATTATCCGGCGGCATCAAGGCAGGAGAGTGGTTGATTTTCGGCTGCGTGGTCTGTTGGGCGGCCTATACTTTAATCGGGCGCGCGGTTTTGCGCGGGATAGATGCGCTGACGGTAACGACGGCAACATCGTTCATCGGTGCGTTGATGTTGTCGGTGGTGGCGTTGTGGACGGACGGAATGCCGTTTGAGGCGATAGCGGCAATGGATGGGCGAGGCTGGACAGCCTTAGCGTGGCTGGTCATCGGCGCGACGGTATTGGCCTATGCGTGGTATTTTGAAGGCGTGAAGACTTTGGGTGCAGGCAGCGCGGCGGCGTATATTACGCTCGTGCCGATTTTCGGTGTGCTGTCTTCGGCGTGGTTTTTGGGCGAACCGCTGCATATTTCTCTGGTTGCAGGCTGCGCGGCGGCGGTCGGCGGCATGACGCTGATGCGGTACGGGCAGAGGGCCGTCTGAAGTTGGGTAAATACTCGGATTTTTGATGATAAGATTGCGGTTGCCACGTTACTTCCAGCCGTAATCTTATTGCAGGATAAGACCAAGTCACGGCTTTAGTGTTCGATTTAAAAATTTGACACCCCGCTTCCAACTGCCTAAAATTCAACTTTCTCAAAAATCTACCGTATCCTGCGGCACGATTTCATACTTTCAGACGGCCTGTGTGCCATCTCTCTGATACCATCCAAAATATATCAATACTATGCACGTTTCAGAACTCCAAACCCTCCACATTTCCAAACTCTTGGAAATGGCAGAAGAACATGGCATTGAAAACGCCAACCGTTTCCGCAAACAAGACCTCGTTTTTGCCATCGTCCGTCAGATGATGAAGCAGAATGTCAGCTTTACCTGTTCCGGTACGCTCGAAATCCTGCCCGACGGCTTCGGTTTCCTGCGCAGCGCAGATACTTCTTATCTTGCCGGTCCTGACGATATTTATGTTTCGCCCACGCAAATCCGCCGCTTCAATCTGCACACCGGCGATACCATCGAAGGCAGCGTGCGCGTACCTAAAGACAACGAGCGGTATTTCGCGCTTGTCCGCCTCGATACCATCAACGGTGATCAGCCCGAAGTCTGCAAACACAAAATCCTCTTCGAAAACCTCACACCTTTATTCCCAACCGAACAATTCAAGCTCGAGCGCGACATCAAAGCCGAAGAGAATCTGACCGGCCGCGCCATCGACTTGGTTTCCCCAATCGGTAAAGGCCAACGTGCATTGTTGGTTGCGCCGCCTAAAACCGGTAAAACCGTGATGTTGCAAAACATTGCCCACGCCATTACCGCCAATTATCCCGATGTCGAGCTGATTGTCCTGTTGATTGACGAGCGTCCGGAAGAAGTGACCGAAATGAGCCGTTCTGTACGCGGCGAAGTGGTTTCCTCTACGTTTGATGAGCCTGCGCAACGCCATGTACAAGTGGCCGAGATGGTGATTGAAAAAGCCAAACGCATGGTCGAACACAAAAAAGACGTGGTAATCCTGCTGGATTCGATTACCCGTTTGGCGCGCGCCTACAATACCGTCGTGCCGACTTCGGGCAAAATTCTGACCGGCGGTGTCGATGCCAACGCTTTGCACCGTCCGAAACGCTTCTTCGGTGCAGCGCGTAATGTGGAAGAGGGCGGTTCGCTTACCATTATTGCGACAGCGCTTGTCGAAACCGGCAGCCGCATGGACGACGTGATTTACGAAGAGTTCAAAGGCACGGGCAATATGGAATTGCACCTTGACCGCCGAATGGCAGAAAAACGCCTGTTCCCGGCCATCAGCATCAATAAATCCGGTACGCGCCGCGAAGAATTGCTGGTGCCGAACGATCAGTTGCAGCGCATGTGGCTCTTGCGTAAATTCCTCCATCCGATGGACGAAATCGAAGCGACCGAGTTTTTGGTGGGCAAACTCAAAGACTCCAAAAACAATGACGATTTCTTTGAATTGATGCGCGGTAAATAAACATAAGGCCGTCTGAATATGTTTCAGACGGCCTTTACTTTGCTTAAGGAACCTTTATGACCATCCGAATGAATTGGCAAAACTTATTGTCCACCCAACGCTTCCGTACCAAAAACGGCGAAATCGTGCCGACTGTTACCCCTTCGACTCAGGAAGGTGCCGATGCTTTGCGTACGGATTTCCATATCGACTACGACCGGGTTGTTTTTTCCGGAGCCTTTCGCCGCCTTGGCCGTAAAACTCAGGTGCATCCGCTGGCGCAACATGACTTGACGCACAACCGCCTGACGCACAGCGTTGAAGTTGCCAGCGTGGGCAGGAGCTTAGGCAACCGCGTGGGCGTGATGTTGCACAACGGCGGTTTTCTGCCGCAGGGCAATACGCCCAGCGATATTGGTGCCGTGGTGCAGGTTGCCTGTTTGGCGCATGATTTGGGCAATCCGCCGTTTGGCCATACCGGCGAAGATGCTTTGCGCGATTGGTTCAGACGGCCTGAACATCAAATTTATCTGAACACATTAAACGAAGCGGAACGCAACGATATTCAAACCTATGAAGGCAATGCGCATAGCCTGCGTATCGTTGCCAGCCTTGAAATGTATCCGGAGGCGGGCGGAATGCGCCTGACTGCGGCAGCCATCGGCGCATTGCTGAAGTATCCGTGGACAACGCAACATCCGAACGGCAGAAAGAAATTCAATATTTATCAAACAGAGTTGCCATTTATCCGCCAAGTTGCCGACGAATTGGGACTGGTTTCTGCAGGAGAAGACAGCTGGGCGCGCCATCCTTTGTCTTATTTGATGGAGGCTGCCGATGATATTTGTTACGCCTTGCTGGACTTGGAAGATGCCGTCGAATTGGATTTGCTCACGGATACGGAAGTGGAGAGTATCTTGTCCGAGCTGACCTTTGCTGAAAGCGCATGGCACGCCAGCTCCAGCCGTCAGCGTTGCGCCATGTTGCGCGGCATTGCGATTGGCAAGGCGATTGATGATGTTGCGCAAACCTTTATGCTGCATCAGTCCGATTTACTGGATGGAACATTCAAAGGCAAAGACTTGCTTGCTCTGTGCAGCCCGCAAGTGCAAAACACTTTGGCAAAAGCGAAAGAATTGGCGCAAACACGGATTTTCCGCCATCACACCAAACTCTTGACCGAGATTGCCACGTTCCCATGTTTAGGCTCCATCTTGGATTTACTTGTTCCTGCCGCTTATGCCCTGATTGCTGAAAAACAGTTGGCAACGCGTCAGTCTTTGGCGTTGGAATTATTGAAAAAGCACAATCCGATTCTTCCTGAAGACAGTCTGTATCAGGCCTATATGAAGATTTTGGATTTTGTCGGCGGTATGACCGATAACTCCGCCGCCAAAATGGCGCAGGATTTGTCAGGAGTAGGGATTTTACGTTAATTTTATATTGTTTAATTTCAATCATCTAATTAAAAATATAAAAAATATCTGCGAAAAGAGTAGACAGGTTTCAGTAAAGCCTATATTATTCGGTCTTCTTGATTCACAACGCACTAGCGAAGTGATGAGGATGCACCCGTAGCTCAGTTGGATAGAGTATCTGGCTACGAACCAGAGGGTCGGGCGTTCGAATCGCTCCGGGTGCGCCACAAGATTTATCCGCGCCCATCGTCTAGCGGTTAGGACATCGCCCTTTCACGGCGGTAACCGGGGTTCGATTCCCCGTGGGCGTGCCAGTTTTCAAAAAAACGCAATCTGTTTCAGATTGCGTTTTTTTATTACATTTACTGTTTGTGTTCTAAGGCCGTCTGAAACGCTTAGCAATTCAAGAGACAGAAGTGTGTAAAATAAATTGCCCAGACTTTTTGTCGTCTATATGCGCTTTTCAATCTCATTTTACCATTGCCAAAACCCAATTTATTGACAACAGTATTCATCTTAAGAGTTCCTAAACCTGAATTTACATGATTTCATATTTATAATTTCTTGATTTTAGAAAATAAAAATATTTATTTGAACTTTTATTAAAAAATGCCGTCTGAGATAAAGACAAGACGGAATATCTCTGTTAATGTGTAAATGTCAGCCGGCGTTTGCCGGTTTTTTATTGAAACCATTTGGGAGTCAATTATGAATATGAATGTTAAATTAATCGTTCCTGCCGTTTTGGCGGCTGTTGCCCTGACTGCATGTAGCAGCGGTTCTAAAGCCAAACCTGAAGCTAAAGCTGCGCCTACTGCGCAACAACAAACTCAAGCTCAGGCTAAACAAGCTCAAGCTCCAGTACCTAATACTTTGAAAGTAGACTCTATCGACGGTACTAAAGAAGTTCACTACAAATGCGGTAAAGACGGCAAAGAGCCTCTGAGCGTAATGTACGGCTTCAAAGGCAACGAAGTTGTTGCTGCACAAGTAAAATACAAAGGCCAAGTAACTGAAAACCTGTTCCGTATCACTGACAGCAGCAAAGATGTAAACGCATTCTGGGGCGGCAATGTCGCTTGGGTTGCTGAAGCAGCTACTGCAGCCAACGTAGACAAAGTTGACGGCAACATGCTGACTATCCGCGGTACTACCGAAGTAAACGGTAAACAAGAAGTGGTTGATCAAATCGTTACCCGCTTCTGCGCATTGGACAAAGGCGCGAAAGCTGCCGCTAAACCAGCTGCTAAAAAAGTGAAAAAATAATCTTTTACCGACAGCTTTAAACGCTGGGTAAAATAAAACAGGCCGTCTGAAAAGTTTTCAGACGGCCTGTTCTTTTGAGTGGTTTAACCCAAGAACCAGAATTTCAGTGCCCACAATACGGCGACAATCCATACCATAGGCGGTACGTCTTGGGTGCGGTTGCACAAGAGTTTGATGAGTGCGTAGCTGATAAAGCCAAACGCGATACCGTCGGCAATCGAGTAGGTAAACGGCATGAAGACGATGGTCAGGAATGCCGGTGCGGCTTCGGTCATGTCGTCCCAATCGATTTCACGCGCGCTGCGCAACATTTGCGCGCCAACATAGAGCAGGGCGGGTGCGGTAGCGAATGCAGGGATGCTTTGAACCAGTGGGGAGAAAATCAGACAGGCCAGCATCAGTACGCCGACGGTAACGGCAGTCAGGCCGGTACGGCCGCCGGCAGAAACGCCTGCCGCGCTTTCAACGTAAGGGGTAGTGGAAGAAGTACCCAAGGCGGCGCCTGCGATAATGGCGGTAGAGTCGGCAAGCAGGGCGCGTTTCAAACGCGGCAGTTTGCCGTCTTGCAACAGGCCTGCGCGGTGGGAAACGCCGACCAATGTGCCGGTAGAGTCAAACAGGTCAACCAGGAAGAATACAAAAATCACGCTGACCATGCTGACGGTGAACAAGCCTTTAAAGTCCATCTGCATGAAGGTTGGCGTAATGCTCGGAACTTCGCCGACCACGCCTTTGAACTCGCTCAAGCCCAAGATGGTGGAGATGGCGGTCAGCGTCAGAATGGTAATGATGATGGAGCCTTTAACGCGGAAGTGGCCAAGTGCAACCACCATGACAAAGCCAGCCATCGCCAGCAGGGCGGTAGGTTGGTGGATGTCGCCCAAACCGACCAATGTGGCAGGATTAGCCACAATCACGCCTGCGCCTTTGAGTGCAATCAATGCCAAGAAGAGGCCGATACCTGCGGCAATCGACATTTTCAAGCCCATAGGCAGAGCGTTGACCAGCATTTCACGCACTTTAAAGAAGCTGAACAGGATGAAAATAATGCCGGAGATGAAAACGGCACCCAAAGCCACACGCCAGTCTACGCCCATGCCTTTGACGACGGCAAAGGTAAAGTAGGCGTTCAAACCCATGCCCGGAGCGAGGGCAATCGGGTAGTTGCCGACAAAGCCCATCACGAAACAGCCGATGGCGGAGGCGATACAGGTGGCCACAAATACTGCGCCCATATCCATGCCGGTTTCGCCCAAAATCAGGGGATTGACGATGATGATGTAGCACATAGCGAGGAAGGTGGTCAAACCGGCCATGATTTCAGTGCGGACGTTGGTCTGATTGGCACTCAGGTTGAACAATCGTTCCAAAACGCTTTGATTTGAAGAACTCATTTAAAAATATTCCTTTTGGAAAAGCCACTTGCGGGACGGCATCGTCGGATTGGTCTGCAAAAAGTTTGGTTTTTGGCCTTAACTTCTCAACAGATAAGGGAATTTTCGGGCGGTATTATACTGAAAAGCCTTTTGTTCGGGTAATAAAAATACATGAATCAGATAATGCCGGGCCGAACCAAGATAAAGGCCGTCTGAACAGTTTCAGACGGCCTTTGTTTGTGTGTGCTTATACCGGTTTGCCTTTCAGGGAGAAAGTGTAGGCTTCGGTGATTTCCAAATCGATCATTTGGTTGATCATATCGGGTGTGCCGGTAAAGTTGACCACGCGGTTGTTGGCGGTACGGGCTTGCAGTTGGTCGGGGTCTTTTTTGGAGATACCTTCAACCAAGCAGCGTTGAACCGTGCCGACCATGGTTTGGTTGATGCGTGCGGTTTCGGCCTCGATAACTTCGTTCAAAGCTTCGAGGCGGCGCACTTTTTCTTCATGCGGCGTGTCGTCGTGCAGGTTGGCGGCAGGCGTGCCAGGGCGCGGACTGTAAATAAAGACGAAGCTCAAGTCGAAGGCGATGTCTTTGACCAGTTTCAAGGTTTGCTCGAACTCGCGCTCGGTCTCGCCCGGGAAGCCGACGATAAAGTCGGAGCTGAGGCACAAATCAGGACGGATGGCGCGCAGTTTACGGATGATGGATTTGTATTCCAAGGCGGTGTAGCCGCGTTTCATCGCGCTCAATACGCGGTCGGAACCGCTTTGAATCGGCAGGTGCAGGTGGGAAACCAGCTTCGGCAGGTCGCGGTAGCACTCGATAATTGCGTCGGTAAATTCGCGCGGATGGCTGGTGGTAAAGCGCAGGCGTTCGATGCCGGGGATTTCGTGGACAATGCGCAACAAAGTGGCAAAGTCGCAGATTTCGCCGTTTTCCATTTCGCCGCGATAGGCATTGACGTTTTGGCCTAAGAGGTTGATTTCTTTAACGCCTTGTTGCGCCAAACCGGCAATCTCGGTCAATACATCATTGAGCGGGCGGGAGAATTCTTCGCCGCGGGTGTAAGGGACGACGCAGTAAGAGCAGTATTTGGAACAGCCTTCCATGATGGAAATGAACGCCGAACCGCCTTCTACGCGTGCAGGCGGCAGGTGGTCGAATTTCTCGATTTCGGGGAAGGAAATATCGATTTGCGAGAGACCGGTGGTTTCTTTGTCGACGATGAGTTTGGGCAGGCGGTGCAGCGTTTGCGGGCCGAAAACTACGTCCACATACGGAGCGCGTTTGACGATGTTTTCGCCTTCTTGAGAGGCAACGCAGCCGGCAACGCCGATGATGAGGTCGGGATTTTTTTCTTTGAGCGGGCGTACTCGTCCCAAGTCGGAGAAGACTTTCTCTTGCGCTTTTTCACGCACGGAGCAGGTGTTGAACAAGATGATGTCGGCGTCGTCAGGTTGGGTAACCTGCTCGATGCCGCCGTGTTCTTCGGCGAGGACGGACAGCATTTTTTCGCTGTCGTACTCGTTCATTTGGCACCCGAAGGTGCGGATAAATACTTTTTTCATGGTTTGTTTTGATTGACTTGCTTGTTGTAAAAGGGTTCAGACGGCCTTTGAATACCAGGGCCGTCTGAAAGTTATTCTTCCGCCTTTTTCTGCTTTTTGGCGTGTTCGATGAACCTGTCGGCTTCGGCATCGGTCAAAATCCAGATTTCGCGGACGAGGCGGCTTTCTTCGTTGTATTTGAACGCAACGGCTTTACCGGTTTGATTCAGCAAGCGGCCCATGGGGATGAAACGGTCGTTTTCATCGTGGATTTTGGTGAAGCGGGTGATTTGCAGTTTGGCCGCGTTGCCGTCCACAATGCCCAAGGTCAGCAGGCGCGTCCAAGAAAAACCGCCTTTGCTGACTTTCAGATAAGGCAAATCGACAGTCTTTAAAACGGCCACGTCCATATCGTCAGGCAGGCTGCGTTGTGCATGGACGAGGGAGGACGCCAAAAGGGCGAGGCTGAGTATGAATCCACGTAACATGATGCTTTTCTTTTATTGTTTCAATAGGTCGCGGATTATAGCACAAGCAGGAAAAATGTGGATAGAGTGTTTGTTTTTAAAGAATAATTTTGATTTTGCGCCCGATTCTTATTTTGAAGCTTGGGCCGTCTGAAAAGGATTTGGTGTTAAAATGGCACCGATTTGATTTTCAGACGACCTCTTACGAAAGAATTGACCATGAACCGTAATGAAAGCTTGTTCAACCGCGCCAAAGCCATTATTCCTGGCGGCGTGAACTCTCCTGTGCGCGCATTCGGCAGCGTCGGCGGCGTACCGCGCTTTATCAAAAAGGCAGAAGGCGCGTATGTTTGGGACGAAAACGGCACGCGTTATACCGACTATGTCGGCTCTTGGGGCCCTGCGATTGTCGGCCACGCCCATCCTGAAGTCATTGAAGCCGTGCGCGAAGCAGCATTGGGCGGTTTGTCGTTTGGTGCGCCAACTGAAGGCGAAATTGTCATTGCCGAAGAAATCGCCAAAATCATGCCGTCCGTCGAGCAGCTGCGCCTTGTCAGCTCCGGCACGGAAGCAACGATGACCGCCATCCGTCTGGCACGCGGTTTTACCGGCCGCGACAAAATCATCAAGTTTGAAGGCTGCTACCACGGCCATTCCGACAGCCTGTTGGTGAAAGCAGGCAGCGGCCTGCTGACGTTTGGCAATCCTTCTTCCGCCGGTGTGCCTGCCGACTTTACCAAACATACTTTGGTACTCGAATACAACAATATTGCCCAACTGGAAGAAGCCTTTGCCCAAAGCGGCAATGACATTGCCTGTGTGATTTTGGAGCCTTTTGTCGGCAATATGAATCTGGTTAGGCCGTCTGAAGCCTTTGTCAAAGCCTTGCGTGAATTGACTGAAAAACACGGCGCCGTGTTGATTTACGACGAAGTGATGACCGGCTTCCGCGTGGCGCTGGGCGGCGCGCAATCTTTGCACGGCATCAAACCTGATTTGACCACCATGGGCAAAGTGATCGGCGGCGGTATGCCTTTGGCGGCGTTCGGCGGCCGTAAAGATATTATGGAATGTATTTCCCCGTTGGGCGGCGTGTATCAGGCAGGTACATTGTCCGGCAATCCGATTGCGGTTGCCGCCGGTTTGAAAACGCTGGAAATCATTCAGCGCGAAGGCTTCTATGAAAACCTGACTGCCCTGACCCAACGCCTCGCCAACGGTATTGCCGACGCGGCTAAAGCACATGGTGTTGAATTTACGGCGGACAGCGTGGGCGGTATGTTTGGTTTGTATTTTGCCAGCCACACGCCGCAAAACTACGCCGACATGGCGCGTTCCAATATCGACGGTTTCAAACATTTCTTCCACGGTATGCTCGACCGCAATGTCGCATTCGGCCCGTCAGCTTACGAAGCCGGTTTTGTTTCCGCCGCGCATACGCCTGAGCTGATTGACGAAACCATTGCTGTGGCACACGAAGTGTTCAAAGAAATGGCAAAATAAAAGCTGAAGCTGTCATGTGAAAAAAGGCCGTCTGAAAAATATTCAGACGGCCTTTCGCTATTTTAAATCAATGCTTGATTATGCTTCTTCAGCTTTGCTGCGGATAATCAGCAGAGGCAGGTGGCTTTGACGCATTACGGTCTCGGCGAAGCTGCCCATCAGCAAGTGCATCAGGCCGGTGCGGCCGTGTGTACCGAGTACCAGCAGGTCTGCACCGTTGTTGTCGGCGTAGTCAACCAAGTCTTGCGCCATTTCGCGCGCGCCTTTGTTGGCAACCAACAGATGTTTCACGATGTTTTCAACGCCGCTTTCACGCGCTGTTTTTTCTGCGAAATCCAAAACTTCGTTGCCTTGAGCCACTGCGGCAGCTTCGTAGCTTTCGTGTTGCAGGAATTCAGGAGCCAAAGCCATGTATTCGGCAGGGTTGGCAACGTGAACCAAAGTCAGTTGGGCTTTGTTGAGGCTTGCCAGTTCGGCGGCGTGTTTCAATGCATTGAGGGAGGTCTCGCTACCGTCAACGGCTACAACCAGATGTTTGTACATATTTATTCTCCTTTTGCGCCGAGTAGCGGCACTTTCGTTTAATATGAAATCAGAACTTGTCTGAATGTGAAACGATTATAAACTCTTTCGGGCGGGTACAACAGCCCATCTGCTTTCAAGTATAATGTCAGTCCGAATCGCCTGTCGCGTTTTTCATTAATTTATTGATATATCACAAGGTTACTTATGCAGGATGCCGCTTTTCTTTCTTCGCGCCGCTTTGGCGGCATTGCCAGACTTTACGGAGACGAAGCACTGGCGCGCTTTTCGCGTGCGCATGTGTGCGTGGTCGGCGTCGGCGGTGTCGGCTCGTGGACGGTGGAGGCGTTGGCGAGAAGCGGTATCGGTCGTTTAACGCTGATTGATTTGGACAATGTTGCCGAGTCCAATGTCAACCGTCAGTTGCACGCTTTGACCGATGATTTCGGTAAGGCAAAAGTTACCGCTTTGCGCGAACGCATCGCCCAAATCAATCCGCAATGCGAAGTGACGGAAATCGAAGATTTTGTTACCGAAGACAATCTGGACGAACTTTTCAGACGGCCTTTTGACTTCGTCATCGATGCCATCGACCAAATCCGTGTCAAAGCGGCGATGGCGGCGTATTTCGTGCAACATAAACAACCGTTTATTATCAGCGGCGGCGCGGGTGGACAGAAAAATCCGGCTTTAATCCAAACCGCCGATTTGAGCCGCGTTACCCACGATCCGCTGCTTTCCAACTTGCGCTACACCCTGCGCAAACGCTACGGCTTCAGCCGCGATACCAAAGAAAAAATGCGCGTGCCTTGCGTTTATTCAACTGAGAATATTACGCCGCCGCAATCCGGCGAAGCGTGTTCGACCGATGCCGCGCCGCAAGGTTTGTCCTGCGCGGGCTATGGGGCGAGTATGCTGGTGACGGCTTCGTTTGGGCTGTATTGTGCGCAGGCTGCGGTGGAGCATATCGCGGGGCGGAAGTGAGGGGTAGGGGAAGATGGTTAAGAGCCGATTTTTTAAAGCCTACTTTATTGCCAGTCTGATTTATGCGGTATGGTTCGGCGTATTGATGTATGCCGTCGATCCGATGTTTCTTGATGTGATGGAATGCAATACGCTGCCGGGCGATTATTTGTGTGTGCAAAGCGGTTATAACCGCCCATTCACCACTTTTCTTTATCCGTTTCTGTCTATCGTGATCTTCAGCCTTGTGCACGCCGGTATCATGAAATGGCGCAAACGCCGTTCAGTTAAAATGATTTGGTTTTTGGTCGGCTGCGAAAGTTTGCTGTTGTCGGCTTTGATGGTGGCGATGCTTGCGAGAGATGGTTTTGTGTTGTCCCGAGATATCGGCTCGGTACTGACGGGTACAGTTTTCGCCAGCCTGCCGCTGTTGGGCATGGCCTTGGCGCAGACCTTTGCCGTCGCCATTGTTTCTTTGCAAATCAATCGTAAAAACCGCTGATTTTTATATTAAAAACGGGTCGTCTTCGTTTCAGACGGCCTTTTGTTGATGAAACTTCTTACTAAACTTAAAAAGAAAAAGACCCTTTAACCATGCCTTCAGAACACCTTATTTCTTCCACTGCCGCAACGCCGTCTGAACATACCGTTGCGTGGGTGTTCGGTCAGCCTGTTACCGATTTGCCGCAGGATTTGTTTATTCCGCCTGATGCGTTGAAGGTGGTATTGAGCAGCTTCCAAGGGCCGTTGGATTTGCTGCTGTACCTTATCCGCAAGCAAAATATCGACGTTCTCGATATTCCGATGGTGAAGATTACCGAACAGTATCTGCACTATATTGCCCAAATGGAGGCATATCAGTTTGATTTGGCGGCGGAATACCTGCTGATGGCGGCGATGCTGATTGAAATTAAATCGCGCCTGCTGTTGCCGCGTCCTGAAGAAGTTGAGGATGAAGAGGCGGATCCGCGTGCCGAGTTGGTGCGCCGTCTGTTGGCTTACGAACAAATGAAACTGGCGGCTCAAGGCTTGGACGCGTTGCCGCGCGCCGGACGTGATTTCGCTTGGGCGTATTTGCCGCTGGAAATTGCGGTTGAAGCGAAGTTGCCGGAAGTGTGCGTTGCCGATTTGACGCAGGCTTGGTTGGGTATTTTGTCGCGTGCCAAGCATACGCGCAGTCATGAAGTGGTGCGGGAAACCATTTCCGTGCGCGCGCAGATGACGGCGATTTTGCGCCGTTTGAACGAAAGCGGCATCAGCAAATTCAGCGATTTGTTTAAGCCGGAGCAGGGCGCGACGTATGTGGTGGTCAATTTTATTGCATTACTGGAACTGGCCAAAGAAGGCTTGGTGCGTATCGTACAGCCGGAAAATTATGGCGAAATCGAAATCAGCCTGAAAGACGGTTTGGAAACAAACGAAGCCGAAATGCTTTCAGACGGCCTTGAAATCGATGAAACCGATAACGGTTATTTGAAAAAAGAGAACTAAAATGAATTCGACGACAAGTCGCAGCAAGGCCTCTTTATGGGCGGTGGGTTTGATGCTGTTTGCGCTGTTTTTCGGCGCGGGTAACTTAATTTACCCGGCTTATTTGGGGCAGCAGGCCGGCGAAAACTGGCTTTCGGCAATGTTCGGCTTTTTGTTGACCGGTGCGGGGTTGCCATTGCTGGGCGTGATTGCCGTCGGCTATTCCGGCTCGCGCGATGTGGAAGCGCTGGCTTCCCGTGTTGCGCCTTGGTACGGCGTGACTTTTGCCGCTGCGCTTTATCTGGCAATCGGCCCCTTGTTTGCCATGCCGCGTACGGCAACGGTATCTTTTGAAACCGCCATCTCTCCTTTCATTGATGAATCTTGGAAAAGCATCGCATTGGCCGTATTCAGTCTGGTGTTTTTCGGCATGACTTATTGGCTGTCGATTTCTCCGGGGAAACTGGTTGATCGTATCGGTAAAATCCTTACGCCCGTTTTATTGCTGGCAATTGCAATATTGGTCGGCTATGCCGCTATTAACCCGATGGGTATGCCACAGGCGGCGCAAGGCGATTTTGCCGCGCATCCGTTGGTTAAAGGTATTTTGGAAGGCTACGGCACCATGGACGCGCTGGCTTCGCTGGTGTTTGCCATTATCGTCATCGATGCCGTTCGCGCCATGGGCGTGGACAACCGTGCGGATTTGCTGAAGACCACGACGATTTCCGGTGTGTTGGCGGCTTCCTGCCTGGCAGTGGTTTACCTGTTTATCGGTTATATGGGTGCGACAGGCGTGGCCGGTATCGGCTTGCAGGAAAACGGCGCGTTGGTTTTGTCTAAAACCGCACAGCATTATTTCGGTACGGCCGGTATTGTGTTGCTTGGCGTCATGGTGCTGCTTGCCTGTCTGAGTACGGCGGTGGGTTTGATTACTTCATGCGCCGAATATTTCAATCGTCTTTGCCCGGGTATTTCTTATAAAGTCTTTGTGATACTGAATACGGTGGTGTCTATCCTGTTGGCCAATAAAGGCCTTTCAGCGATTTTGCAGTTTTCCATCCCAATGCTGATGCTGTTGTATCCGCTGACCATCGTCATCATTCTGCTGGCTTTGACGGATAAACTGTTCGGCGGCGGCCGTATTGTCTATTTCTGCACCATGATGGCGGCCCTTATGGTCGGTTTGCTCGATGCCTATAAAGCTGCGTTTGGATTGGATGCCGATACCGCCGCCGCCATCGAGCGCGCATTGCCGTTTTACAATATCGGTTTAGGGTGGGTTGTTCCTTCTTTAGCCTGCTTTATACTCGGCTGCATTTTGAATGCGGCGTTGAAGAAAAAAGCATGACGATAAACAGGCCGTCTGAAATGTTCAGATGGCCTGTTTATTTCGCCGACCGCGCAAACGACAGATGATTTTTTTAAAGAAATCCGTTATAATTGAAAAGTTAAGGCTTTGCGAAATACCGTTTCGCAGATGCAACATATTGAGAAGATTTATTTCCACAAATCCCGTTTTTTCAGCAAACGACTTGAACTGAAGGCGGATTTCGTGGTATAAATCGCGTTTTACTATTTTAGAAGTTTGGAGACTAACCATGGCACGAGTTTGCAAAGTGACCGGTAAGCGCCCGATGTCTGGCAATAACGTATCACACGCCAACAACAAAACCAAACGTCGTTTTTTGCCTAACTTGCAATCACGTCGTTTCTGGGTAGAAAGTGAAAACCGCTGGGTTCGCCTGCGCGTTTCTAACGCTGCATTGCGCACCATCGATAAAGTAGGCATTGATGTCGTATTGGCTGATTTGCGTGCTCGCGGCGAAGCTTAATTTAAACACCATTAATTAAGGATTACTGCAATGCGCGATAAAATCAAACTGGAGTCCAGTGCTGGTACTGGTCACTTCTACACAACTACTAAAAACAAACGTACTATGCCTGGCAAACTGGAAATCAAAAAATTTGACCCAGTAGCCCGTAAACACGTTATTTACAAAGAAACTAAATTGAAATAATCCGGTTTCTTCCAAGAAAAAGCTCCTGTTTTGCAGGAGCTTTTCTTTTTGTTTTCTGATTGGTTTGAAGTGGCTTTGTTTTAAACGGGTGTGTAAGATATTTTTGGATTGCTTTGGAAGAGGCAAAATAAAAGAGCGTGTATCCATTTGGGTCACGCTCTTTTATTTTTCAGACGGCCTGATAGGGGATAAGCTGTCTTAAATCATGAATAAACATTCAACAACGACTTAATGATCAACCTTGATGCCTTGATTGTCGGAATGTTGTTTTTTATCCAGCTCTTTTTGCAAGGTATCGCATGGCGTGTCGCAATCGCACATTTTCTTCATGCCGAGCGAGGAAATGCCGCCGCAGCTGCCTTTGATGGTGCGTTTAGAGAAAATATAGCCGACTGCCATGCCGAGGATGACAATGATAAAGATGCCGAAAGTCAGAAGAAGGGTTTTCATGTGTGTATTCCTGAAGATTAGTTTAATAATTTCTTGAATGCGTTGGACATTTTAGTATGGTAGCCGCCTTGCGGGGTCCGGATGATAAGGAAAACGGCGAGATTTTCTTGCTCGGCAAGTTTAAGTGCTTCAGTTTCTCCGAGAACGAACAATCCGGTGGAAAGGCCGTCTGCAAGTGTGGCGTTTTCTGCTACTACGCTGATGGAAGCAAGGTTGTGGCTGATGGGTTGTTTGGTTTTAGGGTTGATGATATGGGAAAGGCGGCGGCCTGACTTATCGACATGGAAAATACGGTAGTCGCCGGATGTGGCCAGTGATTTATTGTCCAATGGAATGGTAATTTGAGTGGCGCCGCCTTGAACGATATTGGGCTGCTCGATGCCGATACGCCAAGGATTGCCTTGTGCATTGCGGCCTTTGCCATGCAACTCGCCTCCGATTTCTACCAAATAATTGCCGATATTGAGTTTTTCAAGTTCGGCGGCGGTTTTATCCACACCAAAGCCTTTGGCAATGGAGGATAGGTCTAAATAGACTTCGGGATGGGTTTTGGCGAGTGTAGGCTGCTGTCCGTCTTGGGAAAGTTTGAGTTTGTCCGTACCAACCATTTCTGAAGCATATTGGATTTCTTGTGCAGTCGGTTCGTGCGTGATTTCTTTTTGCGGGCCGAATCCCCAGAGGTTGACCAAAGGACCGACGGTTACGTCTAGTGCGCCGTGTGTCAGTTTGTTTAAACGCAAGGCTTCGCCGGTTACATAGGCAAAGTCTTGGGAAATGGGCATTGCCTGATTGACGGTGCGCAGCTGGTTGAATTGGCTGATTTCGGAATCGGTCTGGTAGGTAGACATTTGCCGATTGACTTCTTTAAGTGCGTCATCAATGCGTTTTTGTATTTCGGCAGGTGAGGGGAGTTTGTCTTGGCCGTCTGAAAGATATTTGACGGTATAGGTCGTGCCCATGGTCTCGCCTTGCAGGGTAATGGTTTGTTGTTTTTCAGGTTGGCAGGCAGAGAGGGTGAGTGTGGAAACGATGGCAACGGTGCAACCGATTATCGGACGGTAAAACGAATTTGAAAGAAGCGGCATAAGGGATGTGCAGATTATTTTTTGAAGCCTTTATTGTATCGTAAAAGAAAGGTTCAGGCCGTCTGAAAGTATGGTTTTCAGACGGCCTGGCAATAAAAAAGAAGAAACCGAGGTTTCTTCCTTTTTGTCTGTTAGCCGCCGAAATCGTCCAAGAGGATGTTTTCGTCTTCCACGCCCAAGTCTTTGAGCATTTTGATGACGGACTGGTTCATGATCGGAGGGCCGCACATATAGAATTCGCAGTCTTCCGGTGCTTCATGGTTTTTCAGATGGTTTTCGTAAACCACGTTGTGAATGAAGCCTGTGTAGCCGTCCCAGTTGTCTTCAGGCAATGGGTCGGACAGGGCGACGTGCCATGTGAAGTTCGGGAATTCTGCTGCGAGTTGGTCGAAGTCTTCGACATAGAACATCTCGCGTTTAGAACGGGCACCATACCAGAAGGTAATCTTACGTTTGGAGTTCAAACGTTTCAGCTGGTCGAAAATGTGGGAGCGCATCGGCGCCATACCCGCACCACCGCCGATAAATACCATTTCGGCATCGGTATCTTTGGCAAAGAACTCACCGAACGGACCGGAAATCGTTACTTTATCACCGGCTTTAAGCGACCAGATGTAAGAAGACATTTGTCCCGGAGGCGCATCAGGTACGCGAGGAGGAGGCGTAGCGATACGAACGTTCAACATAATAATGCCTTTTTCTTCAGGGTATGAAGCCATGGAGTAGGCACGCAAAATCGGCTCGTCCACTTTGGAAACGTATTGCCACAGATTGTATTTGTCCCAGTCTTCGTGGTATTCCTTAGGAATGTCGAAGTCTTTGTAGGCAACAGTGTGAGGAGGGGCTTCAATTTGGATGTAGCCGCCGGCGCGGAAAGGGACTTCTTCGCCTTCGGGAATGGCAAGCTTGAGTTCTTTAATGAACGTTGCTTTGTTGTCATTGGAGATGACGGTGCATTCCCATTTTTTCACGCCGAACACTTCTTCCGGTACTTCGATGTCCATGTCGGTTTTAACGTTGACCTGACAAGACAGACGGCAGCCTTCGCGCGCTTCGCGTTTGCTGATGTGGGACAACTCGGTAGGCAGAATGTCGCCGCCGCCGCTTTTCACGACAACGCGGCATTGTCCGCACGAACCGCCGCCACCACAGGCGGAAGGAACGAAGATACCTTGGCTGGCAAGCGCACCCAGCAGTTTGCCGCCGGCAGGCATCGTCAGCTCTTTTTCGTTATTGACTTTGATGGTGATGTCGCCTTCGCTCACCAACTTGGATTTGGCAAACAGAATCATCAGTGCCAAA
Organism: Neisseria sp. P0006.S004; assembly: GCF_051963015.1. Classification (NCBI taxonomy): domain Bacteria; kingdom Pseudomonadati; phylum Pseudomonadota; class Betaproteobacteria; order Neisseriales; family Neisseriaceae; genus Neisseria; species Neisseria sp. P0006.S004. The sequence continues at coordinate 61,928 of NZ_JBQCUS010000004.1, forward strand.
ACCAAGACGATGAGGGTAAACATCACAATACCTAAAATAATCTCCATGCCGATTCCTTTCTTATAACTGGATGCCGGAGAACGACATAAACGCCATTGCCATCAGGCCGGCGGCGATAAAGGTAATGCCCAAGCCTTTGAGACCTTTAGGGACGTCCGAATATTTCATTTTTTCGGTAATGCCCGCCAAAGCGACAATAGCCAAAAGCCAGCCCAAACCTGCACCGAAACCATATACAACGGACTCGCCGAAGTTATATTCGCGTTGCGCCATAAACGATACGGCACCGAAAATCGCGCAGTTTACGGTAATCAGGGGTAGGTAGATACCCAATGCGTTGTAGAGGGCAGGGACGAATTTGTCCAAGAACATTTCCAAAATCTGCACCAAAGCGGCAATCACGCCGATGAAGGTGATGAATTTCAGGAAGGTCAGGTCCACGCCTTCAACCAGCGCGCCGTCTTTCAACAGCGAGTAAACAAGTTGGTTGGCAGGGACGGACAGGCCGAGTACGAAAGTTACAGCAACGCCCAAACCGAATGCAGTGGATACTTTTTTAGATACCGCCAAAAATGTACACATCCCCAAGAAGAAGGACAGTGCCATGTTTTCCAGAAAGACGGATTTTACAAAGAGGCTTAAGTAATGTTCCATGTGTTATTTCTCCGCCTGTTCAGGTTTCCAAGTGCGCAGACCCCATACCAAGAAGCCGATGATGAAGAACGCGCTAGGGGCGAGCAGGAACAAGCCGTTGGTTTGATACCAGCCGCCATCTTGTACAGTTTGGAAAATGGTGTAGCCAAAGAGCTTGCCTGAGCCGATCAGTTCGCGGATGGTTGCGATGATGATCAACATCATGCCGTAACCTGCGCCGTTGCCGATACCGTCAACCAAGCTTTCCAGCGGCGGCTCTTTCATGGCGAATGCTTCGGCACGGCCCATCACGATACAGTTGGTAATAATCAGGCCGACGAATACGGACAGCTGTTTGGACAGCTCATAAGCAAAGGCTTGGAGCAGTTGGTCAACCAGCGTTACCAAGGAAGCAACAATCGCCATTTGCACAATAATACGGATGCTGTTAGGGATGTAGTTGCGTACCAAAGAAATGAAGAAACTGGAAAAACCGGTTACCAAACTCACGGAAATGCCCATCACGATGGCCGTCTGAAGCTTGGTGGTAACCGCCAAAGCCGAACAAATTCCCAAAACCTGCAAAGCAATCGGGTTATTGTCGATAAAGGGTGAAAACATCAAATATTTCAAGCGTTTCATGTCAGCCATTATTGTGCTCCTGCTGATTTTAATTTGTTCAGGTAGGGGATATAGCCGTTTTCGCCGAACCAGTAGGCGAACGAACCTTGCACGCCTTTAGATGTCAGCGATGCGCCGGAGAGGGCATCTACGCCGTGTTCTTTGTCCGAACTTGCGCCTTTGCCGACGTGCAGGGCGAGTTTGCCTTGTTCGTCAAACAGTTTTTTGCCGACGAATTTTTGTTGCCACAACGGATTGCCGATTTCGCCGCCCAAGCCCGGGGTTTCGCCTTGGTCGTAGTAGGTGATGCCGTTGATGGTGTTGCCGTCGGGTTGAATGGCGACAAAACCGTACATGACAGACCACAAACCGTTGCCGTGCATAGGCAGGATGATTTGGCTGACTTTACCGTCTTCGCCTTTTACCAAGTAAACCTCGGTGTATTTGGCACGGCTTTTGATGCCTGCCAAATCGTCTTCGGGTTTGATTTGGATGCTTTGGGCAGGGTCTTTGCCGGCGACGCGTGCGCTGAAGTCTTTAGGCGCATCGGCGACATATTCGCCGGTTGCCAAGTCCACGACACGTTGCTCGATACGCTCGGCAAAGGTTTTGCTGATGTCAGTGTTTTTATCCATCAAACCGGCTACGCTCAAGATATAGCCTTGTTTGTCTTGGAGTTTTTGTTTCTCTTGGATGGGTTTCAAGCCGACGACCGCACCAGCAACGATGATGGAACAAATCAGGCTGACAACCAATACCACAATCAGCGTGCCACTGAAGCTGTCTTTATCGAATTTCTTAGCCATTGCTGCGCGCCTTTCTGCGTTTGATGTTCGCTTGTGCGACGAAATAGTCGAAAATCGGGGCAAACAGGTTGGCAAACAGAATCGCCAACATCATGCCTTCGGGGTAAGCAGGGTTGACCACGCGGATCAATACGCACATCACACCGATAAGCGCGCCGTACCACCATTTGCCGACATTGGTAAAGGAAGCGGAAACAGGATCGGTCGCCATAAACAGCATACCGATGGCGAAGCCGCCGACTACCAAGTGCCAGTACCAAGGCATGGAGAACATGGCGTTGGTGTCCGAACCGATGAAGTTAAACAGCGAAGACATGGCAATCATACCGATCATCACGCCGGCAATAATGCGCCATGAGGCAATGCGGGTGAACACGATAAACGCGCCGCCGATTAAGAGCGCCAAAGTGGATACTTCGCCGATTGAGCCGGGCACGTTACCGATAAATGCGTCCATCCAAGAGATGTTTTGACCGGTTACAGCGTTTTTCAGGCCGTCTGCACCGTGTGCCGCCCATTGCGCCAAAGCAGTGGCACCGGAATAGCCGTCAACTGCAGTCCAAACGGTGTCGCCGGTAATGTTGGCTGGGTAGGCGAAGAACAGGAACGCACGACCTGCAAGAGCAGGGTTCATAAAGTTTTTACCCACACCGCCGAACACTTCTTTCGCCACAACAACACCGAACGTAATGCCCAATGCAGCCTGCCACAGCGGCAGGGTAGGCGGAACGATTAAGGCAAACAGAATCGAAGTAACGAAAAAGCCTTCATTGATTTCATGTTTGCGCACGGAGGCAAACAATATTTCCCAAGCGATGCCGACAATAAATACGGTCGCGTAAATCGGCAGGAAGAAAATTGCGCCGAAGAGCATTTTGCCCAACACGCCTGCTTCAGACGACATATTGATGCCCAAAGCGTTGGCAAGGGCGTAATGCCAGTCGTTGGCGATGTTTTGTTGCAGCAAATCAGGCGTTAACGCACCGAATGCCTGTACGCCGACGTTGTACATACCGTAGAACATGGCGGGGAACAAAGCCAGCCACACCAAAATCATCATGCGCTTGGAGTCGAGCGCATCGCGGACGTGGGCCGCTTTGCGCGTTACCGCGCCAGATGTGTAGAAAACCGTCGCCACAGCTTCATAGAGGGCATACCATTTTTCATGTTTGCCGCCCGGCAGGAAGTGCGGTTCGATTTTTTCCAGAAAATGTTTCAAGCCCATAATCAGCCTTCCTTCTCAATGGTTTCCAGCACCTTGCGCAACAGCGGGCCGTATTCGTATTTGCCCGGGCAGACGAAGCTGCACAAAGCGAGGTCTTCTTCGTCCAATTCTAAGCAACCCAGTGCCTGAGCGCTGTCGGTATCGCCGACGATTAAATCGCGCAAGAGCAGGGTAGGCAGGATATCCAAGGGCATTACGCGCTCGTAAGTGCCGATCGGTACCATGGCGCGGTCGCCGCCGTTGACGGCTGTATTGAACTTGAAGAGTTTGTTTTTCAGGAAGTGGCCGAGGGTTGTGCGCGTGATGGAGTATTTGTCCGGCTGCGGCGCAACCCAGCCGAACAGCTCTTTGCTGCGGCCTTCTTCAATAACGGAAATCTGATTGTGGTAGCGGCCGAGGTAATCGTGCGCGCCTTGTGCAATCGCGCCGTTCAATACCGAGCCGGAAATCACGCGGTTGTCTGCGTCAACCAATTCGCCCGCAGTAATTTGCGATACTTTCGCACCCAAAACGGTACGCAAGAGGCGGGGTTTGTTGACTTGAGAACCACCCAAGGCAATTACGCGCTCAGTGTTCAGACGGCCTGTTGCAAACAAACGGCCAATGGCAATTACATCTTGATAATTGATGGTCCAAACGGTTTTGTTCGCACCGACTGGTTCGATGAAATGAATGTGCGTGCCGCTCAAACCGGCAGGATGTGGTCCGCCAAATTCATGTGTTTCGATGTTGGCAGCGTTTTCAGACGGCACATCTGCACCAGCTGCTTTACATACATGGATTTTACGCTCGGTCAGGCGGCTTAATACCAACAGGCCGCGTTTGAAGTCTTCGGCGGCTTGTTTGATGATGACCGTAGGATCGGCAGCCAGCGGATTGGTGTCCATCGCATTGACGAAGATGGCGAACGGCTCGGCATCGACGGCAGGGATTTTGCTGAACGGACGGGTGCGCAGCGCAGTCCACAAACCGGATTGGATCAGGTTGCGTCGCACTTCTTCGCTGCTCAATTTTGCCAGCGCTTCAGGTGCGTAGCGTTCGAACTCGATTTCGTCGTTGCCTTCTACGGCAATCACGACTGACTGAAGTACGCGCTTTTCGCCACGGTGAATCGCAGCGATTTTGCCTGAAGCCGGAGCAGTAAATACTACGCCCGGATTCTTTTTGTCTTCAAACAGCACTTGGCCTTTTTTGACGGCTTCGCCTTCCTTGATTTTCATCGAGGGGCGCATGCCGACATATTCTTCGCCAAGCAACGCGACTTCGGTAATGGCCGGGCCGTCATAAATGACTTGCTCCGGTCTGCCTGCGATAGGCAGGTCTAAGCCTTTTTTTATCTTAATCATAAGGATGCGTTACTTTTTGGTGGGTTGAGATTCGGATGTCGGATTGTTTTTTCAGACGGCATGTAATGCTTTGAAACAAAGGATGGGCTGTCTGAAAAAAGCAGAGGTTTGCTATAAAAACAACGAATAAACGCAAACAACAAAGCTTTAGATTTTATCAGGTATAGGCTGCTTTATGTCAGTTTTACGCTTATTTTTACGGGAAAAGTGGGAAAAAAGTAGGGATGTGTAATCGAGTGTTAAGGGAAATAATTTTTAATTGATTGATATTTAAACGCTATATTTGATGGTATAGCTGAAAATAAAAGGCCGTCTGAATTTCAGACGGCCTCTAAGTTTAAAAGAGCTGCCAAACGAAGAAAATCATCGTATGCAGGGCAAACAGCGGTACCAATACAATCACCGACCATGCCATATAGCCGAAGAAGGAAGGCATTGGTACGCCGCGTTGTTCGGCAATGGCTTTGACCATGAAGTTCGGCGCATTACCGATATAAGTGAGCGCGCCCATAAATACGGAACCCATGGATACTGCCAGCAATGAATGGAACAGGTGGCCTGTCATCAAGGCTTGGGCATCGCCACCGGCCATATTGAAGAACACCAAATAAGTCGGCGCGTTATCCAAGAATGCCGACAAAATGCCGCTCATCCAGAAATACATCACATTAATCGGATTGCCTGCTGCGTCGTGAACCAAAGAAACAACGGAAGCCAATGCACCTGTTTCGCCGGCTTTCAAAATCGCCAAAACAGGCGAAATGGTAATGAAAATACCCAAAAACAGTTTGCCCACTTCGGCAATCGGCTCGAAGTTGAACTCATTGCCTGCGCGGACCTGTTTGGGCGTGATAATCCAAGATACGGCGGTCAAAGCCAGCAAAATGCCATCGCGCATCAGGTTTTGCAAGGCATAATGGCTGTCCAAGATTTCAAAGCCCGGATGATTTGGTTTCCACAAACCGGATAGCAAAACCGCGCCGACAACACCGGCCAGTAACAGGAAATTCCATTTGCCGTAAATTTTGACTTTTTCTTCTTTATCGGAAGGAGCGGGAGCAAGGTGTTCGCTTTGTTCGCGGTTGAAGTGTCGGCTGTCGATGATGTAGAAAACGGCCAGCAAAACCACAGAACTAATCAATACAGGCATCAGCATGTGTTTGACCGTCCACATGAAATCTACGCCTTTCAGGAATCCTAAGAACAGAGGAGGGTCGCCTAAAGGAGTCAGACCGCCGCCGATATTCGCTACCAAGAAAATGAAGAAAATCACAATGTGAACGCGGTAATGGCGTTTATGATTGGCTTTCAAAAGCGGACGAATCATCAACATTGCCGCGCCTGTCGTCCCCATGATGGAAGACAAAGCCGTACCGACTGCCAACAGGGTTGTGTTCAATTTAGGCGAGCCGTGCAAATCGCCGCTGACAAAAATACCGCCTGAAATGGTATAGAGCGCCAAAAGCAGCAGGATAAAGGGGATATATTCTTCAACCAACGCATGGGCAACGGTATGTACGCCAGCTCCGAAACCAAAGGTTACGATAAACGGCGTCAAAAACAGCAGCGTCCAAAACGCTGTAATTTTGCCAAAGTGGTGGTGCCAAATACGGGAGAAAAACAGAGGTCCAAGTGCAATGGATAAGAGAATCAGTGCAAACGGCAGACCCCAAAGCAGGCTTGCGGATGAGCCGTCAAAATCGGATGCCGCAGCAGGAAAGGCGGCAAGAAGCAGTAAAAATGAGAGAGAGCGCATAGTATTTCCTTTTTATTCTGTTGCGCCGTTAGAAACTTCGTCGAGAAAGCACGGCGGTGAAATATTCAGGCCGTCTGAAAATATCCAGACGAACTGCGCGGTTGTGTCAGGGGAAAGTATAACGCAAAGCAAGTGTTAAGGGACGGTTTAGGGTGTTGGAATCAAAAGAAATGTTGATACAAATAAAGGAATCAAAATGAGTAGAGTAGTTGGAGGTAGTAAAAAAATGGTTTTGAAACAGGAGTTTGAAATATCGGAAATAATGCTATCGAAAAAATACTTTGAATTAATTTTAGCTAAAATTTACATTTGATTGAATAAATGGAGGCCGTCTGAAAATGAGGGTTGAATAGGGTAATTTAGGTGTTACTGATTGTTTTGACGGATAAATTGGGTATAAAAACAAAAACAGGTAAGCAAAAATGCCTACCTGTTTTATTTATGCTTCTGGCCGCAGCCACATCCACACGGCCACGCAGCTGCAGAAGATTGATGATACGGCACCAATCCACCAGCGTTCCGGAAATTGCCAAAACATAAACAGGCAAGAAACAGTCATCATGCTAATGGCGAAGAATTTTGCCTTGCGCGGCACGGCGCCGTTGTTTTCCCAGTTTTGTATGATGGGGCCGAAATAGCGGTGATGATAGAGCCAATTGTGAAAGCGCGGCGAAGCCTTTGCCCAGCAGGCGGCGGTCAATAAAATGAAAGGTGTAGTCGGCAGCAATGGCAGGAAAATGCCGATAATGCCCAAGACGAGCGACAATGCGCCGCAAAAAATCAATAAATAGCGAACCATCTTCCCATCACCAATTATTTGTTTTCAGACGGCTTGTGATGTGGAAATGGACAACGCGGAATGTCTAATTTATTCCAGCCTTCGTGCCCCATTTTTTCCAGCAGCGCGATATTGCGGTCAAAAATTGCCGAGGCATCGGGAAATGCTTCAGCCGCTTTGGCAATACTGTCTTCACGAATCAAGTGCAAAGTCGGATAGGGCGAACGATTGGTGTAGTTGCTGATGTCGTCGGCCTCAGTGCCTTCAAATTGGAAATTGGGATGGAACGGCGCAATTTGGACAATGCCTTCCAATTCGTTTTCTACAACGGCATCGTCGGCAATCTCCAGCATTTGGTTGAAGGTTTCAAAATCAGGGAATAGCGTCGGATGAAGCAGTAAAGTGGTTTCCAATTCCGAAGTGGGCGTATTGCCCAGAAGCTGCAATTCACGATCCAAGTCCTCAAGGAAACCGTCCAAATGACGGGCTTCGCTGACAACGACGCGAACCAGGTTTTTAACGTGCGGCGCTTTGGCAAACGGGCAGAGATTCAGGCCGATAACGGCTTTTTCCAGCCATTGTTTGGTATGTTCTGAAACAGTATCGATATCGAGATGGGTGGTGTCTGTCATAGTAAAAGCTTATGTGAATTATTCTTAAAAAGTATACAAGTGTATGGACATGAAAGCAAACCATTGGAATTTAAAAGGCCGTCTGAACAACAGACGGCCTTTATCAGTTTCAAATCATTAATCCTGAACCAAATGAACCAAAGGCAGAGCGGTCGTGTTTTTAATTTCTTTCAACACAAAACTCGATTGCGCATCTTGCACGCCGTGGTGCGAAAGCAGCGTGTCCAAAACAAAATGGGAAAACGCGTTCATATCGGTAAAAAAGGCATGGAGCAGATAGTCGGTTTCACCCGTTAATGCAAAGCAGCTCAATACTTCCGGCCAAGCGCGGACAGATTCGGAAAAATCCTCGCGCGCATCTTTTGCCTTGCTAATCGATACACGGATAAAAGCCTGCAAACCCAAGCCCAAAGATACGGGAGAAAGCTGGGCGGCGTATTTTTGAATGATGCCCGCATCTTCAAGCTGTTTGAGACGGCGTAGGCAGGGAGAAGGGGAGAGCGCTACCTTTTCAGAAAGCTCAACATTGCTCAACCGCCCATTTTCCTGCAAAACCTGCAGAATCTTTAAATCCGTTTTATCCAAGTTCAGATGAGGCATGATGGTTCTCCCAGTGTATACAATGTATGTTTTGAAAATGAAAAATGCTTAAAAATAAAGACTTGTATGGTTAAATTATATATTGAGTTCAGATGGGCGACAAATTGTCTTATCAGGAGTGTTGCGAATTTGTTTTATGTAGTGGTGAAAAGATGAAGGCCGTCTGAACCAATCAGGTTAAAACTTTCCTGTCGGATTAGGATTAAATATAAAGAGGCCGTCTGAAAATGAATTTCAGACGGCATTTATTTTCGTAATGTGTTTATTCAGGCTCTTAATGACCTTGTTTTGGAGAGTTTTGTTCTTTTGCTTTGATTCGTTTTCCGCGTTTGTATTTGGCTTTGTTTGGGGTGTTTTCTTCGCAATGTATTTTTGTGTTTTTCTTAAGGTGTATGGCTTGGCCGTTATCCGTGTGAGTTGTCACGGCACATGGCGGGAACCATCATCGGATCCAGTGTTCCGCCGCATTGCCAGTTGAGCAACCAAGTCGAATCGTTATTAATTCGATAAGGGGTCAGGGTCAGGACTTTGCCTTTGTTTTGGCCTTTATCGAAAGGAATGCTGATTTTTCCTGTATCTGCTTCTACAGTTACGCCACCGTTTTGGATGTATGTGCCGCCGATGCGTTGAGCGGTAACGCCGATTGCGCCTTGTTTGCTGACATCCTCTGCATTGGGCAGGCGGTTATTTACCGCTGAGGCAATGCTGATTTCGGTTTTCAGGTCATCGGCAAGGTATAGTGCTTCAGAGGCTTGCGCCCTGCCGATATAGTTTTGATAGGTAGGCACGGCGACAACAACCAGAATACCGAGGATGGCGATCACTATCATCAGCTCAATCAGGGTAAAACCTTTTTGGGCTTGAAATGGGGTATTCATTTGAGCGTATCGTTTTCTTATTTTTATAAAGCAAATCCCATAAATGCCTTATGGGATTTGCTTTTATCTGAAATGTGCTGTTTATGTAAAAATTATGGCTTCTTAGGAGCAGGAGTAGCAGTTCGGCAGTTAGCAGGCAAATGTTTCTCTTCACCTTTATCTTTAGTGCATGCCCACTCGATTGGTGCTTCAATATTACCTGAAGCTTGGCTTGGGGTCAGAGTAAATTCAGGATTTTCTTTTGCTCCAGTATCTTTAGTTATAACTTTAATTACACCCTTCTCTCCAATAGTAATGCTTTTAACGTACTTGGTTTCTACGAATTTATAACCACTATTATCAGCATTATTAGCATTAACTTTATCCAAACCACCGAGTGCTGCGGCAGTTTCAACCACAGCTAATTTTGCAGGAGCTGCGAGACCCAAGCCTTCAGATACTTTGGCGCGGATGGTGTAGTCTTGGTATGCAGGCAGAGCGATTACGGCCAAGATGCCCAAGATGGCGATTACGATCATCAATTCGATCAGGGTGAAACCTTTTTGGATTGCTTTCATTGATTAAAACTCCAGTTTGAAAGTGTGAATAATTATGTTTAAGTAAAAAGTCCGTAATGTGCTTGGCACTTTGTATTATGAGTAAACCATAAAGTAAGAAGGAATATACAGCTTCCGTCGGGCTTGCTGCTTTGAGGCTTGGGCCTTATCGGACGTGTTGTTTCAAGCAGTCGGTGTGCCAAGTGCGCAAAACTGATTAAAAAATTTATTTTTTATTTTTTGTTTATTGTTTTTATTGGGATTATTTTTTAATTTTTAAGTTTTATGAGGTTTTGTTTGAAAGTTTCAGGATTTTAGGGAATTTGGGTGGTTGACGTTTTTTGTCAGTTTTGTGTTTTTTGTGACAGGGAAAGGAGGCAAGTTTGGGTGTGTGACGTTTTTTGTCAGAAATTAAGCTTGTTCAATAATATGTTAATTGGTTTAGATAGGCGGTGATTTTTTGGATTAATCGGTGAGTTTAATATTTTGTGATTTTATTTTTTTGTTTTTTATAGGTTTTATTTTGTATGCGTATTTTGTTTGAATATGGATGAGGAAAAGATTTGGAAGGAAGGATTTTTAAAGAGGGTTTGGTGTAATAGGTGAATGAAAATTTTTATTAGAATTATATTCATATGGGTTATGATTTTTGAATGTAGTTTTATGTCAGAAGGAAGTTTTGGTTTCGAATTTTAAGGCTTTGGATTTCTTGAGTGTTTGAGAAGGGTATATTCAGGATGTTTATATATTTGGATGTGATTAGGGTGAGTAAAAAATGCTCACCCTATGTTTTTAAGATGTTCAGACGGCCTTTATGGAGTCAAGACTTCGATCAATGCCTGTTTTAGGGTGTTTTGGGTTTGCGGGTCTTGTAGGGATGGGCTGTAGGTGATGAAGCTGTCCTCAATGCGCTGATCCAAGGTGGTGATTTTGGCGTAGCGCAGGCTGATGTTGTGTGCGAAGAAGGTCTCGGCGATGTCGGCGAGAAGGTGGGGGCGGTTGACGGCGGTGATGTCTATGGTGTGCCAGCCGGGATAATCTTCTTCGGGGGTGATGATTACGGTAGGAGGGATGGGGATGTGGCGGATGCGGCGGCTGATGTGCGGGCGGCCGCTTTGTTTTTGGACGGTGGTGTTGCCGTGGATGAAGCTGTTGAGTTCGGCTTCGAGTGCGCTTTGGCGGTCGGGATATTCTTCGGGCGGGAGATTGTCGGGAAGTTGCAGGATAAAGGTGTCGAGGATGTAGTCGTGCTCGGTAATGAAGGCGCGGGCGGCTTGGATGTCGAAGCGGTGGCTGCTGAAGATGCGGCAGAGGCGTGCGAAGAGGCGGTCGCCATTGGGCATGAACACCATGACTTGAAGGCTGTTGCTTTGGGGAAGGATGCGGCTGCGGACGGCCGGACTTTGGGTGTCGTAGGCGAGGTTTGCGGTGTGCCAGAGGATTTCCCGTGTCTGATGGCGGACGTAGTATGCGCTGCCGAGGATGCGGCGGAGTTTTTGTTGGTTTTTGAGGGGAACGGCCGCGCGTGTGAGCTGATCGGTCGAGGCTTGTTCGCGTCGGTTTGGGAGGCGTTCGGGATCGTGGTGTTTGCTGTTTAAAACGGCGGCGGTGCTGTGGTAGAGGGTTTGGAGCAGGCTGGCGCGCCATGTGTTCCAAAGTTTGGGGTTGGTGCCGCGGATGTCGGCAATGGTAAGCAGATAGAGTGCGTCGAGGTATTCGCGTGTGGGAATACGGCGGCAAAAGGCTTGGAGGACATGGGGATCTTGGATGTCTTCTTTTTGGGCAACGGTGGACATGAGCAGGTGGTTTTCAACCAGCCATGCGAGGAGGTGGCTTTCTTCTTCGGTGTAGTAGTGGTTGGCGGCGAATTGTTGTGCGTCTTTGATGCCTTCTTTGGCGTGATCGCCGCCACGGCCTTTGGCGATGTCGTGCAGCAGGGCGGCGGTGTAGAGGACATGCGGTCGTGGGTAGGCCTGCATGATGGCGCTGGCCTCGGGCATTTCGTGGCTGTGGGTTTCGATGGCGAGACGGCGCATATTGCGGACGACGGTCAGGATATGGTCGTCTACGGGGTAAATATGGAAGAGGTCGTGTTGGAGCAGGCCGGTGATTTTTTCCCATGCGGGGAGATAGCGGCCAAGTACGCCGTAGAGGTTGAGAAAACGGAGGGTTTGGGTAAGGCCGGTGCCGTGTTTGAAGAATTGGATAAAGCGGCGGCGGTTTTCTGGATTTTGGGTGAAACGGGTATTGATTTTTCGTGTAGCCGCCCACCATGCGCGCAGGGTTTGCGGCTCGATGGTGGTGATGTTTTGCTCCTGCATGGTTTGGATGATGGTGAAGATGTGTTCGGGATTTTGTTCGAACAGGGCAAGGTCGCTGGCGGCGATTTGGTGGCCGATGCGTTTGTAGCGGCTGTCGATAGGATGGATATGTTGGGGACGGCTGGAGGTTTGATGGTTTTTGAGAACCGGAATGAGGATGCCGTTGAGTTGTTTGATGGCTTTGGTGGCGCGGTAGAAGGTGTGCATCAGGGCTTCGCTTCTGCCGCGGATGTCGGGTTGGGTATAGCCTAAGCTTTCGGCAACTTGGGACTGGTAGTCGAAAAGCAGCCTGTCTTCGGGGCGGTCGGCGGTCAGGTGGAGGTGAATGCGGATGTTGGCGAGACGGCGGTAGCCATGGGCCAGCATGCCGGCTTCGGTGCGTGTGAGGACGCCGGCGGTAACGAGGGCGGTGGGGTTGCTGTCTATGCCTTGTGCTTTGGCTGTCCAGATAAGGGTGTGGATGTCGCGCAGGCCGCCGGGGCAGGTTTTGATGTTGGGTTCAAGTTGTGCGCCTGTGCCTTGGGATTTGGTATGGCGTTGCTCCATTTCGAGGAGTTTGGCTTCGATAAAGGCGGCTGTGTCGCGGCGTGTGTTGAGTTTGTTTAGAAGTTGGGTGGTAAGGTTGGCATTGCCTTGTAGGTGGCGTGCTTCAAGAAAGGCGGTTTCGCCGGTAATGTCGTTTTGGGTACTTTGGAGGATTTCTTCTATGCTGCCGCTTTTGATGGCCGGATTGAGGCGTGCGTCCCAAAGGGTTTGGATAAATTGGGCGGTTTGTTGTTGCAGGCCGTCTGAAAAAGGAGTGGAGGAAATAATCGCTAAATCCCAGTCGGAATGGGGATAGAGTTCGCAACGCCCAAAGCCACCGATGGCAATCAGACTGATGTCGTTGCTGTCGGGGAAGTGGATTTGCCAGAGGGTTTGCAGCAGGGTTTCGGCAGCGGCGATATGGTCGCGGAAGTAAACGGTAGGGCGGTTGTTTTGGCGGTAGGCAGTTTCTGCTGCGGTTTTTTGCTGCTTGTAGGTTTGGATGGCTTGTTGGGCGGCGGTCATGATGGTGTCTGGCTGTGAATTAGGCTTGGGTGTCGGCAGGCTCGGTCATTTGGCGGAGCATTTCTTGCGGCGGAAGGAGGAGTTTGTAAGGGGCGATTTTAAGCGCGGATGCGATTTTTTCAATGTTAGAAAGGGCGATGTTCCAGCGTTTGCGCTCGATGGCGGAAACGTAGGTGCGGTCAAGTCCGCATTGACGCGCCAGTTCTTCTTGCGACCAGCCGTGATTAACGCGATAGAGGCGCATGTTGTAAGCGATAACGGCGCGGAGGTCTTGCGGATCGGGCAGGCTTGGAGGGGGAGTGAGTTTGTTGACCATGGTGTTTTGAGTTTGTGGTTTGAACGATAAGGGGATTTTATACTATTTTTGTGAGGGGAAAGGAAAGGCCGTCTGAAAGTTTTCAGACGGCCTTCAAGAGGGTAGGTATAAAAAAAAGGGGGTGGCTTTCAGCCACACCCAAACACACACACATCAAGAGGAAAGAAAAATCATTTAATAAGAGAGCTGGCTCTTATCGAGGAAACTGGAAGATTCGGGCATGACCCTGAAGCATTGAAAGGCATTATAAATGAAAATAGGGTCAGGGTATTGATACAGGTCAATTCGGGCTTGATTTAGAAAATATATTTTTAGGATAGTGGAAATAAATTAAAAATAAGGTTTGATTGTGAATAAAAGTCATTAGGCCGTCTGAAAGAATTGGTTTCAGACGGCCTGATTGGTTTAAAGGCTGCTACTTACTATATAAATCAAGTATTAAGCCAAACCTTTATCTTTGGCTTCTTGCAGGCGGGCTTCAAAGTTGCTGAGGTTGACGCCAGCCTGTTCGGCTGCGGCAACTACTTCGGCTACAGATGCGCCGTGTTGCACTTGATGATAACCCCAAAGCAGGGAGCAGCGAGTACCGGTACGGCAGAAAGCAAGAATGGGAGCCGGAGATTGTTGCAACAGATTTTGGAAGGCTGCAACATCGGCTGCGTTGATTTGAGGCGCAACGACGGGCTGGTGGGAAAATTGGTTGATGCCGGCCTCTTTAAACCAGTTTTGCACTTCGGCAAAAGCCGGTTGGTTTTCTTCTTCGCCGTCCGGGCGGTTGCAGATGATGGTTTTGATGCCGAGACGTACGGCTTCTTGGACATCTGCTTCGGTCAGTTGGGGGGCGATATAGAGGGAGTCAGTCAGTTTACGGATAGGCATAGTTTTTCCTTTCTTTATATTAAATGGGTATGTTGATTTCAGACGGCCTAGGAAGTGGCAGGCCGTTTGAAGTTTTATTTAATGATTGTACAACCAGTTTTCGAGTTTTTGGCGATCGGTAATGTGCAGCAGGGCAGTATTGGCTTCTGCTGCTTGAACTGTGATGCTGGTTTCACGCAATAGGCCTTGGCGGAAGAAATGGATGGTGGTGCGCGTGCCTATAGGCAGTTTGCTCCACTGCGTTGCAAGGTCGTTGCAGGCATAGCCGCCTAAGGCGATGATTTTGTCTTGCGGGCAGAGTCCGGCATTTTCTGCGCTGCCGCCATTGAATACATGAGTCAGGACGGCATGGTCGCTGTTTTGTTTGAAACGTGCGCCCAAATCATTGGCGGGGGCAACCGATTGGGGTTCGCTTGCAAATGCTCCTCCGTGTTGGCGGGGCAGTGGGATAAAGTCAAGTTTGACACCTACGCTTTTCAGGTATTCTGCGAGTGGAAGGTCTTCGGTGCTGTATAAGGCCGTCTGAAAGAAGGTTTCTAAATCTAAATCGGTTATTTCTTGGCAGCGGATTTGCCAGTGTTTTTCGGGTATGCCTTGATGGGTGTTGCACCAGTCGCGATAGTGTTGCTGCATCACGCTGTCGAGGGTGTATTTGCCTTGGCTTTTTTCACGGATGATAAGGTCGAGGCAAAGTGCGGCCAGTGCGCCTTTTTGATAGTAGCTGACAATGGCGTTGGGGCTGTTTTCGTCTTGTTTGTAGAACTTGTCCCATGCGCTGAAACTGGATTGAGCAAGTGTTTGTTTTAGACGGCCTTGTGTCTGCTGGACGCGTGTGATGCCTTGTGCAAGCAGGGTAAGGTAGGCTTCGGGGCTGATGGTTTTGCTTCGGGCAAGAAAGAGGTCGTCGTAGTAGGAGGTAATGCCTTCAAATGCCCAAAGTTGCTCGGTGTAGTTTTCTTGGTCGAGGTTGTAAGGTGCGAATACGGCCGGTTTGATGGATTTGACGTTCCATGCGTGGAAGTATTCGTGGGAGAAAAGGCCGAGCAATTCGGTATAGGCTTTGTCGGCTTCGCCCATATCGTAAGATGGCAGACTGTGGCGGTCGGCGAGTAGGGCGGTGCTGCTGATGTGTTCCAGCCCGCCGTAGAGGTTGTCGCCCAGATGTAGTAAGAAAAGGTATTCGGTAAACGGGGCAGGGGAGGGGAACATCGCCAACTCGGTTTCGCAGATTTTTTGAATATCGGCGAGGAAGCGGGCTCGGTCAAAATCGGGATAGATACCGCTTAATGCAATACGGTGTGGGATACCTTGTGCTTCAAATTCGAGAAATTCGATGATGCCTGTTTCAACCGGGTGGTCGATAAGCTCGGCGTATGAGGCCGTCTGAAAAGTGGTCGCCGAGGTTTGGGGTAGGGTGGTGGCTATCTGCCATGTGTGCGGCAGGGTGGAAAACTCGATTTGATGTGGCCGGTATTCTTGTCCGTGGACTTTTAAGAATAGACACGCGCCGTCGAAAAAGCCGCGCTCGGTACTGAGGAATGAGCCGCGAACTGATAAGTCGAATGCGTAAACAGTGTAGTAAATTTCCCACGCTCCGCTGAGGGCAGGGGTTTGCCAATGGTTTTTGCTGGTTTGCGTCAGTGGCTGGGCTTTGCTGTTGCAACGCGCGCTGATGTGCGTGATGTGGCGGGCAAAGTCACGGATGAGGTAGCTGCCGGGAACCCAGTTCGGCAGGCTGATTTCTGTTTCAGAATCATTGGTTTGAGTGAATGATAAGGTGATGTGCCATTCATGAGACAGAAAGTTGGGGGTAATTTTGTAATTAATCATGGCTATTGGTTAATTTGCTAAAGTTTATTAAGAGGAAGGGGTTTTAAAGGGTAGGCTTAATCTATATCAATAAAACTGTACGAAAAAGGGGGCTTGAAAAAATGCTGTGCCCGATTTATTGGATATGTTTAAATAATTTATTGATTATAAAAGAAATGAGATTATGTCTCACTAAAGGTTTTATGCAATATGGAATGTAATTTTGCTTGGCATGTTGTGGTGTCTATGTTAAATTTAGAAAAATTTGAGCCTTAGCCGTATTGCGCTTTTCATAAACGTAATGGTTGAGGTGAGATAAAAATTTTTTATACCCATAATTTATGGAGACTTCCATGGACACACAAACTTATAACTACAAAGTGGTGCGCCAGTTCGCCATCATGACTGTAGTTTGGGGTATTGTGGGCATGTTGGTCGGCGTTATCGTCGCTGCCCAGCTTTTTGCTCCGGCCCTCGATTTATCCAATATCGGACCTTGGTTCCACTTCGGCCGCCTGCGTCCTCTGCACACCAATGCGGTTATTTTTGCATTCGGCGGTTGCGGTTTGATCGGTACATCATACTACGTTGTTCAACGTACATGTAATACCCGTCTGTTTGGTGGTTGGCTGCCTGCATTTACCTTCTGGGGTTGGCAGGCTGTTATCGTGGCTGCGGCTATCAGCTTGCCTATGGGTTACACCCAAGGTAAAGAATACGCCGAGTTGGAATGGCCTATCGACATTTTGATTACGCTGGTGTGGGTTGCCTACGCTATCGTATTCTTCGGTACGATTGCCAAACGTAAAATCAAACATATTTACGTTGCCAACTGGTTCTACGGCGGCTTTATTTTGGCCGTTGCGCTGTTGCACATCGTCAATAATATCAGCATCCCTGCCGGTTTGATGAAATCTTATCCGGTTTACGCAGGTGCGATTGATGCGATGGTTCAATGGTGGTATGGCCACAATGCGGTGGGCTTTTTCCTGACAGCCGGCTTCTTGGGTATGATGTACTATTTCGTGCCTAAACAAGCGGGCCGTCCGATTTACTCTTACCGCTTGTCCGTTGTTCACTTCTGGGCTTTGATTTTCACTTATATGTGGGCAGGTTCTCACCACTTGCACTACACCGCATTGCCTGACTGGACTCAATCTTTGGGTATGGTATTGTCTTTGATCCTGTTTGCGCCTTCTTGGGGCGGTATGATCAACGGTATCATGACTCTGTCCGGTGCATGGGACAAACTGCGTACCGACCCGATTTTGAAATTCTTGATCGTTTCTCTGTCTTTCTACGGTATGTCTACCTTCGAAGGTCCGATGATGTCTATCAAAACCGTTAACGCTCTGAGCCACTACACCGACTGGACTGTTGCACACGTTCACGCCGGCGCATTGGGTTGGGTGGGCTTTGTAACCATCGGTTCCGTTTACTATATGATTCCCCGCTTGTTTGGCAAAAATGAAATGTACAGCACCAAATTGGTTGAGGCGCATTTCTGGATCGCGACCATCGGCGTGGTTCTGTATATCGCTGCAATGTGGATTGCCGGCGTAATGCAAGGTCTGATGTGGGGTTCTTTGAATGACGACGGCACGCTGACTTATTCCTTCGTTGAATCCGTAAAACGTACCATGCCTTACTACATGATTCGTTTCACCGGCGGTCTTCTGTACCTGAGCGGTATGTGCATCATGGCATATAACGTTTACCGTACTGCTATCAGTGGTAAAGCAGTTGATGCTGAGATTCCTGCGGTTTCTCAAACTCAACACCACTAATGACAAGAAAGATAGGCTACCAAAATGAAATTACAACAATTAGCTGAAGAAAAAGTCGGTGTACTGATTGTATTCACCCTGCTTGTAGTCAGCGTCGGCCTTCTGATTGAGGCTGTTCCGCTGTTCTTCACCAAGGCAGTTACCGAACCTGCACCCGGCGTGAAACCATATAACGCCCTGCAAGTGGCCGGTCGCGATATTTATGTGCGCGAAGGCTGCTACAACTGCCACTCTCAAATGATTCGTCCATTCCGTGCAGAAACTGAACGTTACGGTCATTACTCTGTTGCCGGTGAGTCTGTTTATGACCATCCGTTCCAATGGGGTTCTAAACGTACCGGTCCGGATTTGGCTCGTGTTGGCGGCCGTTATTCCGATGAATGGCACCGCATCCACCTGCTGAACCCGCGCGACGTTGTGCCGGAGTCCAATATGCCTGCATTCCCATGGCTCGCACGCAATAAAGTCGATGCCGAGGCAACTGTGGCGCATATGAAAGCCCTGCGTAAAGTGGGTACACCTTACAGCGATGAAGAAATTGCCAAAGCACCTGAAATGCTGGCTAACAAATCAGAGCTGGACGCTGTTATCGCCTATCTGCAAGGCTTGGGCTTGGCATTGAAAAACGTAAGGTAACATCATGGACGCTAACTGGGCTCGCTCGCTCTTTACTGTTTGGGTATTTATCAGCTTTATTTTAGTCCTCTATATTGTGTTCAATAGACGCAATAAGAAAAACTATGACGATGCTGCCAGCAGTATTTTCGATAATGACGAACAAAGGCCGTCTGAAAAGGACGATCAAGCTCAGTCAGTCCGTGATCACGGAGCAAAATAATGAACACAACATCCCAATTTACCAGTAGTTTCTGGAGTATATATATTGCCGTTATCGTCGTGCTCAGCTTCATCGGCCTGGCTTGGCTTCTGCTTTCGCAAAACGTTGTGAAACGCCCTAAAAAAGGCGAAGAAGTAAAAACCACAGGTCATGAGTGGGACGGCATTTCGGAGTACAATAACCCTCTGCCACGTTGGTGGTTTTGGCTTTATGTCTGCACATGGCTGTTTGGCGTCGGCTACCTGATTATGTATCCAGGTATCGGCGATTACAAAGGCCTGTGGGGCTGGAGCAGCCATGGTCAATATGAAGAAGAAGTTGCCAAAGCCAATCAGCAATACGGTAAAGTGTATGCTAAATTTTCCAATATGCCGATTGAGAAAGTGGCTAAAGACCCTGAAGCCCGTGCTATTGCACAAAACCTTTTCAATACCTACTGTATCCAATGTCACGGCTCAGATGCCAAAGGCTCCAAAGGCTTTCCGAATTTGACCGACGACGATTGGTTGTGGGGTGGAGAACCTGAAAAAATTCAGGAAACCATTGAAAAAGGCCGTACTGCCTCTATGCCGGCATGGGGTCCAGCTTTGGGTGAAGAAGGCGTGAAAAACGTAACACAATATGTTATGTCTCTTTCTAAACCTAAAGGTCAATACGACGAAGAACGTGCAGAACGCGGTAAAGCCCTGTTTAGCGGCCCACCTGCCAACTGTTTCACTTGTCACGGCGACAAAGGTCAAGGTATCCAAGGCCTCGGCCCGAATCTGACCGACGATGTATGGTTGTGGGGCGGTACTCAAAAAGCGATTACCGAAACCATTACCAACGGCCGCAGCAGCCAAATGCCTGCTTGGGGTCACTTCCTCGACAAAGATAAGCTGCACATCATGACCGCTTATGTTTGGGGTTTGTCCAACAAAGACGGTAAAAAAGCTCCTGCTAAAAAAGCCGAGCCTGCTCCGGTAGCTCAACCTGCCGATGCTTCTGCTCCGGCGGCTGCTTCAGCTCCTGCTGCCGATAAAGCTGCTTCAGATGTTAAAGCTGCTCCGGCTGCTGAAGCCAAACCTGCTGAAAAAGCAGAAGCGGCTCCGGTTAAGGTAGACGGCAAAGCTGTTTTTGAAGCCAACTGTAAAACATGTCATGGCGGTATGATTCCGGGCGCACCTGTTGTCGGTAAAAAAGACGACTGGGCTCCTCGAATTAAGCAAGGTAAAGATACTTTGCACAAACACGCGCTTGAAGGTTTTAATTCAATGCCTGCCAAAGGCGGCAACAGCAGCTTGAGTGACGATGAGGTTAAAGCGGCTGTAGACTTTATGGCAAATGAGTCCGGTGCAAAATTCTAATTTTGAGTCGGATTGAAAAAAGCGTACCTAACAAGGTACGCTTTTTTATATTTGATAAAACCAATAAGAGAAGACATATCAAAGAGGTGAAATATATAAGGCCGTCTGAAACATTCAGACGGCCTTTGTTCTTGGTTCAACCAAAATTAATCAATCCAAAGTGGACGTACTGCGTTTCAGGAACCATTCGCTGAAAGGCCACTCGACGCTGTCGAGTAAGTTTTTGGTAATTAGCCCCAGTTCCGTATCGCCTTCGATTTGCAATTTACGGTTGAAAAATAAGGTATCGGGATCTTCCTCACGCATCATCATGCGCATGAAGTCTATACCGTTGGCGGCCAGCCTCAGATCGGGGGCACCGCTGAAGTTGTCGTCCAGGAATTTTTCCGTATCGGCACTAAACCGCACTTTGATACCGGCATCCAAAACTTCGATTTCGAATTTTCTTCCGGTAAAAAGTTCCATATCGGCAGGTAGTAAACCTTTTTTCAGCATGGTATTCAATACGGAGACCAAAACAAAGCGTGGAGGTTTGCCGGGAAGTTTGGTACCGATTTTTGCCATCCATTTGGGTAATATGATTTCAGGCAGCGCCATAATATGCCTCCTTCACGGTTTCAATACCGGGCTGACCGCGCCAATAGCCGTCAACTAGTGTTCCGGTAGTCAGTCGTTCCAACTCGGGGAGGACATCTTCCCATGTGGCTTTTCCGTCCAATACATCGCGGTGAATTTGGATAATTTCAGCCATGCTGTGCATTTGTGGCGACAGTCTGAGCATATTCACGCCGATTTTATTCAAGTCTTCATGGTGGGGCAGTAGGTTTTGGCAGCCGTAAGACATGGTTTGGATGCCGTTGATGGTGAGAAACGGCTGGCCTTCTCGCGTATTCATAGCCATACCGTGCTCATGATCGAGGCAGCGGAACTCGCAACTGTCTTTATTCAGATTGTAATGGCGGGCGGTAAAGCAACGTGATGAATAGGCAAGCGGCATTTTGCCCCAAGCGAAGAGTTCGGTTTCAATGCCGTCTGAAGCCTTGATGATTTCGGCAACCTTATCGCGGCTCAGCTCGGACGGTGCAATCCAGCGGAATGCCCCTAATTTTCGTAATACGTCCAAAGTAGTTTCGTTGTAGATATTCAGGCTTGCACCGGCAACAAATGGGATGCCATGTTCGCGTGCCAATTTGACCGCACCCATGTCGTTGGCTTCAACTTTAAACTTTCCCTGCTCCGTAATTTTGCGTAGGCGTTTCAGATCAGATTCACTTTCGAGCAGGACTTGTGAGGAAAGAATAATCTCCTTACCGCTTTCTGCCAGGTCTTCAGCCAGTCCGAACCAGTCAGCAAAGCGCATTTTCTGACGGCGTGAGCAGACTACCTCGCCCAAATAAACAGTGTCCAACGGCGTATCCAGCATGGAAACGTAAAATTCCAGTAGTGCTTCTTTTTGCCAGAAAAATAAAATAGGGCCCAGCGACAATTTCAATGAATTCATTTTTTTCCCCTTATTTCCATGGGCGGTTGTATGCGCCCAAAGTTGTCTGATGACCTTCTGAAACTTTGCTCAAGGCATTGTTCCAGGACGGATTGACTTTGAAATGAGACGGGTCGGCTGCGGCTGCATCCAGTGCTTGGCGCAGGGATTTGGTTACTTGCGCCGTATACATCGGACTGCGTTGGCGTCCCTCGATTTTGATGGCGGATACACCGATTTTGATGAGTTCGGGCAACATTTCCAAAACATTTAGGCTGGTCGGTTCTTCCAAAGCATAGTAGGTCTCATCATTGACTTCAAAGCGGCCTTTGCACAAGGTTGGATAACCTGCCGGTTCATTGGGTTTGTATTGGTCTATCAATACCTGGTTTAAACGTACGTTCATGCGGTCGGGCAGTTGTTCCCAGCGGACGGATTTTGCCGGAGAGCAGACACCTTGCATATTGGGCGATTCGCCTGTTGCATAGCTCGACAAGATGCAACGGCCTTCCACCATCACACACAAACTGCCGAAACCAAAGACTTCAATTTCCACATCAGTATTGTCAATCACATGTTTGACCTGATCGATGGTCAGCACGCGCGGCAAAACGGCACGACGGATGCCGAACAGCTCTTTCATCATATTGATGGCTTCGTAATTGGTGGCCGAACCTTGTACCGACATATGCAGGCGTAAATTCGGATGTTTGTCTGCCGCATACGCCATGATGGCGGGGTCGGCAACAATAATCGCATCGGCCCCCAAATCCGCCGCCGTATCCACAGCAGCGTGCCAACGCTCCACTTGGCCGGCTTGTGCGAATGTATTGATGGCCATCAGTACATTGCGTCCGCGCGCATGGGCGTAAGCTACGCCTTCCCGTGCCGATTTCATATCGAAATTCAGTCCCGGAAAGTTTCGTGCATTGGTCGCATCTTTCAAACCCATGTAAACCGTGTCCGCACCGTTGTCCACAGCGGTTTTCAGTGCAGGCAGGTTGCCGGCGGGGCAGACCAATTCTGGAATTTTTTGCATTTTGTGTTCCTCGTCTTGATGATAACCTCTATCGGGTTAATCAATATTTTGTAGAATTCTGAATATTTTATGGATTAATGACACAAGATATGCTGACTTAAATCAAATCGAAAAATTCAGGTTGACGTAGGCATATTGTTTACAAAATCTTAACAGATGTTGTTTTTTATATATTTCATGTGCTTAAAAATTTTGATGACGGATTTTGTTTCAAAATCGGCTTATGTTTTTAACTATCGCATTTATTAATTTTTACAATAATAGCGATAGAAAAATGAAAAAAGGCCGTCTGAAAATCTGGTTTCAGACGGCCTTTCGCTTTAAAGGGGTAGATTTATGAGAAACCCAAGCGTTTATCGGGTCGGGTAAACACAAAAATAAACAGAGAAGTTAACGCGCCCAAAGTATCGGCAAGCATGTCTTTTTGCGCGTCCCAAATATCGCCTTGAGAACCTAAGAATTCCAGTCCGGCCTCTCCGCCGTCGATGACGGCATATTGCCATTCGATGATTTCATAGGCGGCAGCCACGCTCATGATAAAGAACAGGCCGAAAAACAAAGCCAGCGGCAGATTACACAGCTTGCGGCGCAGCAGCCACTCAACCATAGGATAGGCGTAGAAGCCGATGATGTAATGGGCAATACGGTCGTAATGATTGCGGTTTTCGCCCAAAATTGGCTCGACAAAGCGGTTGATGGATTCGAACGGTACATCTGCAAAAGTATAGTATGCACCGATGGAATGCATGATCAGCCAAAAACTCATGAATAAGTAGGCCAAGTTGCTGAAGCGGAAAATGCGGTAGGTAGTAACAAGAAGGAAGAATACGGATGCTACGGGGATGATTTCGGCGTACCAGACTGCGCGATCATGAGGATTAATGCCTGACCAAACAATAAGGGCGAAGATAATCGTAGCAAGAAAAATGGGAAAGATTGGAGAGGGTTTATTCATGTTGTGTGTGTAATAACAATGGTTGAGTATTGTATAACGAATCGGCAGGGTTGGCAGTTTCATACATTCAATGCCGTCTGAAAACAGCTTTCAGACGGCCTGAAGTTTAGCCATTCCAGAAATAACGGGTGATGTGAAAGAACACGGGCGCGGCAAAACAAATTGAATCCACGCGATCAAGCATACCGCCATGGCCGCGTATCATATTGCCCCAGTCTTTGACACCGTAATCGCGTTTGATGGCAGACATAACCAGGCCGCCAAAGAAGCCCATCAGGCAGACAATAAAGCCGATAACGGCTGCTTGACCGTGGGAGAACGGCGTAATCGGCGCCATCAGCGCGGCAATGGCAGTGGCCGATAAAATACCGCCGACAGTGCCAGAAATGGTTTTGGATGGCGAAAGCGAAGGCATGATTTTTGCACCGCCAATCAGTTTGCCCCAAACGTATTGCAACACATCCGATACTTGCACCACGCCAATCAGGAAGATCAGCAACAGGATATTGTTACTATTATCGAATCCGTCCAAGTCTAGAAACATCAGCGCCGGAACATGGGACAGACAGAAGATGCAAATCATCGCCATCCATTGCGTTTTGGCGGCGCGTTCCAAAAAATGCGCGGTTTGACCGCTGAGGCTGGCAATAATCGGCAGTATCAAAAAGCCGTAAACCGGAATAAAAATGCTGAACATGCCGTACCAGCCGTCATAGACGAAATAGTATTGCACCGGCAGCAGCAGGTAAAAGCAGACCACCATGCTGTAATAGTCGCTACGGCGGCGATAGACGAGGGTCATAAACTCGCGTAGTGCGGCAAATGAAATCAGGAAAAACAGTACAACCGTCCCGATTTTGCCGAACCAAAATGCACCCAGCAACACCAACGTCATCAGCCACCATGCGTAAATACGGGCGTTGAGGTTGGCAATGGTGGCATTATCTGCGCCGTTTTTGCGCTTGAGCCATTGTCCGATGATGCTGGCAAAACACAATACGGCAAATACGCCGACAAAAATATAGCTGGCTTGAGGAGTCAGATGAGCGGCGGTTTGTTCGACGATGATTTGTTGGGAAGTCGTAGAAAGGCTCATGCTTGTCCTCCTTTGTTTTGTTGAGCTTCAGGTTCATTTTGGCGAAGCTCGTTGCGGTCGTTTTCAGACGGCCTGAGTGCCAGCAACGCTTTACGGCTGCGTGTCAAAAAGCTGTCTTTGTCTTCGTTTTCCTGCAAAGTAAGCGGCTGTCCGATATGGACTTCACACAAAAGCGGGATAGGCAGGATTTTGCCTTTGGGCAGTACGCGGCTGATGTTGTCTATCCAAATCGGCACAAATTCGGTATCGGGTTTGCTTTTCGCCAGATGATAAATGCCGGACTTGAACGGCAGCAGGATGGTGTTGTCGTCAGTGTTGCGCGTGCCTTCAGGGAAAATAATCAAGGAGTCGCCTGCGTTTAGCGCGTCTTTCATCTGTTCGGTAATCGCTTGCGGATTATCGCTATGGCGCGGAATCAGCAAGGCGTTGAAAACATTTTGAATGATGTAGCGTTTGAGTTTGCTCGTCAGCCAGTAATCCGAACCGGCGACAGGGCGCGTGGACAAGCGCCAGCGGCGGGGCAGGGAAATCCACACCAATACAAAATCACCATGGCTGCCGTGATTGGCGTAATAGACTTTTTGGTGCTGATTGAA
Source organism: Neisseria sp. P0006.S004 (assembly GCF_051963015.1). Lineage (NCBI taxonomy): Bacteria > Pseudomonadati > Pseudomonadota > Betaproteobacteria > Neisseriales > Neisseriaceae > Neisseria > Neisseria sp. P0006.S004. The sequence goes on from NZ_JBQCUS010000004.1 coordinate 87,251, forward strand.
TGTCAGCTCGCGCGGGCTTTTAGGGCGTACGCCCGTAAGGAAAGAGACCGACAGACACAAGGCTTGGTCGGTCAGCCAGGCAAGTTGTTTTTTGAGGAAGTTTTTCATTGTTTCTGCCTTTTGAAGTGAGATACCGCTCTAGATTTGGTTTGGGTAAATCAGCCAAAATAATCAAATGCTTTGGATAAGCAAAATTAAAAATTGGGCGGCGGTCAGGTATAAGCTTTTGCGCCATAAGGAAAGTGCGCCGTTTATCCGTTGGGGCAAAGTACGGCTGCCTGAAATTTGACGCAAACCGTTTTGCTGTAAGGCGTGGTCAAAGTCTTCAGGAGAGTAGCGGTTGTCGGCAAAGTCTTGGAACACGAGACGGTCGAAGTGAATGCGGATATGGCAGTACAGCAAAACCGCTGCCAAGACAAGTTGTACCGCAAACCATGCGCCGCCATATTTTGCCGAAAAGGCGAGCAGCAAGGCGTTGCAGGCGGCAACATAATGTGTGGTAGAGAGCAGGTGGGCAGTAATACGGCTATCGGTTGCGTTGTCCATCATTATCCTTGTTTTAAACGGTTGACCGCAGCTTGGACTACTTGGGCAGTGGCCGGCGATAATACCATTTGCGGCCGAGCCTGTTTGAGTTCGGCCTTCGCTTGCGCCAAGTTTTTGCAGCCACCATAGACCAGTAGCCACGTCAGCACCACTGCGGCACTTCTTCCATAACCCAAAGCGCAACATACCAGCACTTTGCCGTGTTTTTGGCGTAAGGTTTCCAATATCAAGGCCGTCTGAACCAAATCGTTTTCAGACGGCGTTACCATATCCAGTAAAGGCAGAGCGCGATATGCTCCCTGATAGCTACGGCAGGGATATTCGGCGCATACATCCAATACGGCAGGCAGATGGTTTGAAATTCCCCAAACGCTGCCAATCCATACATCATTGCGGACTTGTGCCGTTTTCGCCTTACCTCGTAACCAATACGCCATGTTTAGCCGTACGCCCACCAGATAAGGCAACAGCAAAACCGTCGCTGCCACCGATAATTTACCGTTAGCCTGTTTTTGGAAGAAGGCCACATTCCCAGTCAAATAGGCAAAGGCCACCATCAGCAAAGACACGCTCATCCATATCAACCACAGCCACACACCACCCAGCAGCACGGGTAACGCCGTCAAACACGCACCAAGCAAATACAGCAGCGCAATCTTTCTTGAGCGTATATCACTCAAGCCCAGTTTTAACGGCGAAGTTATCTGATGCGGGAAAGCCCATAACACCAGCCAGCCGAGCAATGCTCCGGTCGGCACGTCAATAAAATGATGTTGATAAGTCGTCAGTACCGACAAGGCAATCAGGCTTTGCCATACGAAAAGCGGCAGGCGGATTTTGGGAAAGCGCGTCCAATAAAATGCACCCACGATAACCGCCAACGCGATATGTAAAGATGGCGCTTGGTTGTATGGCAAATCAAATGCAGCCAATGAATCAAACAGCCAGCCTGACAGCCCATCGGCGGGCGGTTTATGCCACCCGAAACGCAGCGGAAACAGCACAAAGCAAACAGTCGCAATCAGTTGGGCGGCTACAAGGTGCGCTACATATCGGCTTTGTTCTTGTGTATCACGGCAAAGAAAAAATGCCGCTACATACATCAGGTTTAGCGACCAATAAGGCACAATCGTCCATGCCCAAAACGGAATATTGCTCTCCCATGCAAAAGCGATTTCAGGCACATAGTCCAGCGATGCCGCGTAATGGTTGGAGAGGCCGTAGCTGGTGTAGAACAGAATACCGACTAAAATCAGCTTGAGCAGGGAGGTTTTGAGGGAGGGTTTCATGGATAGGTATATGGTTTAAATAAGGCCGTCTGAAAGTTAAAGAATTGTTCAGACGGCCTTTATTTTTATTTCTTCACTGCCAAGCTCACGGTGAAAATACCGTCTTCGTCTATCCATTGATGGATTTTTTCAAAACCGGCTTTTTCAACCAACTGATCCATTTCCTGCTGACTGCGGCGGCGCATTACCCAATTGGGGCTGCCTGCTTTGTGGCTGGTCAGCGCACGGGCAATCATTTCGAGCTGCGGATGCCAAGGCTGGCCGGTGTAAATCAGGTAGCCGCCGGTTTCGATGGCTTCGCCGAAGCCGTAGAGTGAGTTCAAAATCAAATCGTTGTCGGCAAACAATTCGTGCAGGCCGGAGACGATGCCCAACGTTGGACGCGGCTGCAAATCGTGATAATTGGCGCGGTCGTAGGCATTGACTTCATTGAAGGTTACCGTGTTTTGCAAGCCGCGCTCGGCAATCAGCTTGCGTCCGGCTTCGACATTAATCGGGCTGTAATCGCGCAAGCGTACGGAATCAGGCAATGTGTCGGCAGTCAGTGCGTCCAATACATAGCGGCCATGACCGGACGCGATATCCAAAACGTGTACAGGTTTCCTTGCTTCACGCAGTTTGGCTGAGGCCGTCTGAATGGCTTTGCCGATATTGACTTTGCGTTGGCGAATGCCGCGCCAGCCGATGGCGTTGAGATAGTATTTGTCCACCCATACACCGAAAGCATTGCTGCCTTGCGGTTGATTGCGGTAAACGTAATCCAGTGTACTACCCGAATCAAAACCTGTTTCTTGACCGATTCTCAAGCCTTCACTCCAGCGCGAGCCCAGTTTGAGCGAGGCGCGATATGTTGCCCAAAATGCGCCACGAGGCGTACAAACAGGCAAAGGCGTAGCCAGTTCGTCAGCTTCACGACGGCTGTCTCCAAATAAGTGCGCTTGAGTCAGATCGACTTGTTGTAAAGGCTGATTGAAACGCTCGCGGATAAAACGGCGCATTTCGACAAATGCAATTTCACGGTTTTGCTCGCCTAAAGTATCGTGGTAGAAACCGGGCAGGATATGGCGCTCTTTAATATGGCTGCCTAAGCGGTTGTAGAAATCGTGTTGCGGTTTGTGATGAACAACCCAATCGCTGCCTGAGATCAACAGTTGTACAGGCGTAGTAATCGCTTGTGCATCGGCCACGACGCGCTCGGCCGCCTCATATAAACCCAGCAGGATGCGCACAGAAATAGCGCGGGCAATCAGTGGATCATTGTCGTAGCTTTTTTGACGTTCGACATTGTGGGTCAGATAGTGGGCTTTGACGTAGCTGTTGACAAAGAAATTGCCACGCCATTTTTGCATGATTTTTAAACCGGTACGGGCAAACGGAACATAGAGTTTGACTTTGAACGCAGGCGAAGCCAATACGGCGCAACGGATTTTCGGCGCGTAATCGTGCAACCAAGTAGAAACCAATACCGCGCCGACACTTTGCGCAATCACGCAGATGTTTTCAGGTTTGATACCGTATTCGCTTTGGATGTGTCGGATAAAATCATCCACATCTGAAACCGAAGTGCCGATACTCGGACTATCGCCGCGTTCACCGGGACTATAACCATGACCGCGTGCGTCCCAAGCAAAATAGGCAAAATCATCAAAACCCAACTCATCCGCCACAAACATCATCCGGCCGGAATGCTCATGCCCGCGATGAAACAGCACAATGGCTTTGTCGGAAGAACCATCGGCAGCAGGGCGATAGCGGTAGAAAAGCGAAGTACCGTCTTGGGTAGAAAAGTATTTTTGCTGTTCGGACATGAGAAACTCCTAATAGTCATATTTTTTGAACAGTATCATGACATATCGAATAAATGCAATGACTATCCGATAGACGGACGAATGAAATGATGGGGAGATATGGTAAAAGATGGTTTCAAATTTCACTTAAAACTGATGACAGTGATTGTTAAAAGGGTTAGATAGGGGGGGATAACCTTACAAACTACTACCGACATATCATCATAAACTTTTTGTTTCGCCATTAATTTACGAAATACAGTCAGACGGGACTTATCGTTATCATATTATTGCCAAATTTTTTTTTCTTATTTCTTCTGGAAGGGAATCGCTTAGGCCGTCTGAATAGTTTTCAGACGGCCTTTACTGCGTTTAACCAAGTACTAATTAACTGCTAATTTTGTCATGTTTTAATACATCCATCGAAACCCGAATACACATTTAAAAAGAAAATCAAACATGAAAAAATTTTTATTGATCGCCATCGTTGCTTTGTCTGCTGCTACTGCCGGTGCCAGCGATTATATCGAACATAAAATCTACAGCGACAAAAACTTCGAGCAAAATCGTGCTAAAGCCGTAAAAATGTTGGAACAACGCGGCTATCAAGTCCACGATGTTGAAGCCGATAGCCGTCGCGGCCAGCCTGTATTGGATATCGAGGCTTTTAAAGATGGTAGTGAGTACGACATTGTTTTGTCTTACCCTGATTTGAAAATTATTAAAGAACGCATCGATTATTAATATTTCGATATAAAGTGGATTGTCGCAGGGCTTTTAGTTCTGCGACAGTTTGCTATTTAGGCATTTAAAGAATGTAAATTATCTAAAATAAATGAACTAAATATTCTTTTTATTTTCCATTTAATTCAAAGTGTTTGATGTTGGGAGTCATGATATGAGTTTGAATGATTGGAAGGAAGATGGTCGGCCGAAGCAGATGGGCGACCAAGAAAAACCTTTAAACGACGGCACAGCTGCCGAATCCCAACAGGATGTTGATTTTTGGGATCACAATCAAAACGGTGTTGTTGAAAACGAAGTTGAGGCTGTGGCTGACGCGGTAGAAATTCAGGAAACGGTAGAAGGTCAGGAAGTGGTTGAACATCCTGAGATGCCGTCTGAAAAAAGTGAGAAGAAGGCCAAACGTAAAAAAGACAAGGCGAAGAAGAAAAAAAATAAAGCCGAGGATTTGAATGCGTCTGATCTGTTGGGTACGAATAAGGGCGTGGAAACCATGTTCCGTAACGCTGTACGCTCGGAGATGGAATTGTTGGCGCTGGCGGCAACCAAAGCCAATATTATGATTTCGCTGAATGGTTTTATTGTTTCTGCGCTGATGATTTCGGGTGCGTTTATTTTTTCATCATCGCCCGAATTTTTGATTCCGGCCAGTACGTTTATGATTACTGCCGCCGCGTCTATCGTGTTTGCATTGCTTTCTGCTTCGCCGGAACGTATCGGCAAAATGCAGGCGGCGCGTACATGGTTTAAGGATTTTATCCGCGGACGTTCGAAACTGCGGGATTTGAAAACCCGCCTCAGCAGTACCGAAACGCGCTTTTTTGGTGGCAGCCAACCCAATATTTTGATTTATGAAGACCGTGTGAAACTGCAAAAAGATCAATATTGGGAAATGATGCAGGAGATTATGGGCGACCGTAAACAAATCTATGAAAAGATGAGCGACCATCTTTACTGGCTTGGTTTGTTGGCGGATAAACAGTTCAAATACATTAACTTATCTTACGCGGTATTCCGTTGGGGCTTGCTGGCTTCGCTGGCGGCATTTATCGGCGTGAAAACATTGCCGTCATTGCTGATGCCTCCGGACAACAACGCGGCAGAGCTGCGTTCGCTGGGAATCAATATGTTTAACGGCGTATTTGAACCTTCTGCCGTACAACAGCTTCCGGACGGCAAGTTGCTGATTGCGGAAGACGAACCCAACCATGCATTCAGTATCATCAGCATTGATAAAACCGGCAAGTTTGTGGAAGACGAGGCATTGGATACACGCGTGATTACCGGTTTCAAACGCCGTCTCAGCGACTTGGAGGCTTTGGCTCGCGACGATGAAGGCTTTATCTACGCGCTGACTTCACACTCGCGCACCCGTAAAGGCAACCGCTCGCCTGACCGCGAACACCTGATGCGCTTTAAAATCCAAGACGGCAATGTGTTGGGGCTGACCAGTTACGACAATTTGACGCAGGTTTTGGAAACCGATCACAAGCTGCATGATTTGATTCGCGAGCGAACCAAGGCAGAAGTTTCTTTTGAAGAAATCAATATTGAGGGCATGGCGTTTGATCCTGTGAAAAAACGTCTCGTTTTGGGCTTCCGTGATCCTGAGTTCAACAACATGGCTTTGGTCGCGTTTATCAGCAATCCGAAAGATGTATTTGAGCGCAATGCCAAGCCTGAGTTTGATGAAGTGGCCGTGATTGATATTGATGGCGGCGGTATCCGTTCCCTCAACTATGATCCTGTGTTGAAAACCTACGTTATCGCCAATGAAGTGAAGGATGAGAATGGACAGAAATTCTCACAACTGTGGACTTGGAGCGGTAATCCGACCGATGAACCGCAAAAAATCTCTCTGCCTAATCTGCAACACATCACCAACGTTGAAGCAGTCGATTCGATTACTATTAACGGCAAGCCACAGATGATTCTGATGGGCGATGAAGGTAATGCTTCGCAGAAAATTACTGCCAAGTATATGTTGGTAGATTACAGTCAGCTGGGTAAACAGTAAGTTATCTTGGCTGCTGAATAAAAGGCCGTCTGAAACCGATAGTTTATGGTTTCAGACGGCCTTTTTTGTTTTCAGTAAAACGGGGTGATGGGTTTAAATATTCTAATCAATGATGATTAACCCAAGAACGTGGATAAGTTTCAGACGGCCTTCAAGCCATTGATGACACGTTTATAGCAGGTATAAACCAATGCCGCGCAGGCCAGCCACATAAGGATATAGAAAGTCAGATGGAAGCTGCCGGCGATTGCATACCATACTGCCAATGCGCCGATAAAGAATGCGCGGTCGCTTTTGCCGAATGGCCCGTCATAACGACGGCCGTTGCCATGGACTTGTCCCAAAACGCCGCAAAATTCAGTCATTGCCGCCAGCCAAATAAACAGGGCAATTTGTACGCCGCCGAAGGGCGCGATAAAGGCAAAAGGCAGATACAAAGCAGCATCGGCGACAATATCAGTGATTTCATTCAAATAACCGCCTAGTGCAGATTGCTGGCCGAACTCCCGTGCCAACATGCCGTCCATCGCATTCAGCGCCATGCGGACAAACAACCAGATCGGCAAAAGCCAGAATAATGTGGATACATCTGCAAACAATGCTAAAAGCAAACCGATCAAAATGGAAACGGCGCAGGCAAACAGGGTAACCTGATTGGCAGTAATGCCTTTTTGATACAGTCGCTTAACAATGGGACGCAACAGGTTTTGGAATTTTGGTTTCAGGGCGTAGATGCTCATAATTATGCTATATAAAAGAAAATGAAGTGCCGTGATTATAGACGAAATCCGTTATAATTCGTCAATCTTCAAATCACGCGGTTCGCAAACCTCCCGCGTTAACAAAACTAGGAATTTACAATGGAAAAACAGCAAGCCCTCGTTATTTTTTCGGGCGGGCAGGATTCAACAACCTGCCTGATTCAGGCAATTCAAACATATGGCCGTGAGAATGTGCAGGCCATCACTTTTCAATATGGACAACGCCACGCCATCGAATTGGAGCGCGCGCGTTGGATTGCCCAAGATTTGGGCGTGAAGCAGACAGTACTCGATTTGAGCCTGATGCAGCAGATTACGCATAATGCCTTGATGGATGATACGGCATCCATTGAAACAACTTCAGACGGCCTGCCTAATACATTTGTAGATGGACGCAATGCTTTGTTTTTACTTTACGCCGCCATTTACGCCAAAGGGCGGGAGATACGCCATATCATTGCCGGCGTGTGCGAAACCGATTTTTCCGGTTATCCAGACTGTCGCGATGTGTTCGTCAAGTCGATGAATGTTACGCTGAATCTGGCCATGGATTACGCTTTTCAAATCCACACGCCCTTGATGTATTTAACCAAAGCGCAAACTTGGGCATTGGCGGATGAAATGGGTGTGTTGGATTATATTCGCGAGCATACGCATACCTGTTATAACGGTGTTGTCGGTGGATGCCATGAATGCCCAAGCTGTATTTTGCGCGAGCGCGGTTTGTCAGAATATTTGGAAAGTAAAAAGGCCGTCTGAATTAAGAGGGGCATATATTTCTAATATCCAGTTGTACGAAAAGGCCGTCTGAAAAATTCATTTCAGACGGCCTTTGGCTATGTATTTTGTTCTGCTTAGAACAGCAAATCTGCCGGTTCGCTACTTGCCGGAGCCTCTTTTACAGGCGCAGAGGCTGGGGCAGTAGCCGGTTCGGAAGCGGCTTTAGGTGCAGAAGCAGGAGCATCGGCCGGAGTGGTTGCCGGTTTGGCAGCAGGTTTTACCGGTTTCACCGGAGTCGGACGAACGCTTTGTTTCGGTTCAGATGCTGCCTTGTTTGCATCGTCGGTAGCATCGACTTCGATTTCAGTGCCTTGAGGCAATACCACATCTTTAGCAGGAGCTAGTTTCGGCATGACTTTAGGTTTGCTGTAAGCATCCGTGCCACTGGTCCATGCCAAAGATTTTAAAGGCGATTTGAGTTTCACGCCTTTGGCGCAGGTCAGACAGTTTGCTGCGCCGGTGCGTCCTTTCAGGATTGCATCCACACGCGCGGCAGGAATGGTTTTACCGTGCGCTTTTGCCCAGGCGGCAATGCTTTTTTTCAGGGCAGCCGTATCAAGGTTTTTCTTGTCGTACGGGTCACGATAGGCAGCCAGCCACAAGTTTTGGTTGGCATCTTCGTTCAGGCTTGCCATTTGGTAGATAACGGAGGCAGGAGAACCTGTTGCGATGGTTTTGGCAAATTCCAATGCATCAGGCGATTTCATGCGCACGCAACCATGGCTGCGGACGCCAGGTACGCTGGCAGGGGCATTGGTGCCGTGAATGCCAAGGCTCAATTTAGGGTCGCCAAGACGGACAAATACCGGGCCCAGCGGATTGTTTGGGCCGGCCGGTACGCTTTTTACGCCGTCATTGCGTTCTTTTTGGATGGATTTAGGGATATGCCAAACCGGGTTGTAGGCTTTTGCGCCGATTTTATGCTCACCCAAATTGGTTTGGGTCATGGCTTTGCCGACGGCAACGGGATAAATTTTGCTCAGTTTACCGTTGTCGTAGAGGAACAAACGCTGTTGCGTAATATTGATAACGACGTGTTGTCCGGAAGAAGCGGGGGAAACGTCTGGAATAAGTGTGTTTGCAGCAGCGGCTGAAGTTAAAAGGGCGGCTGTCAGGCCGAACAGTATTTTTTTCATGTCGTCTTTTTTTGTAGGGTTTGAAATGAAAGTTTTTGGCGCATGATACCTGAAACTCTGTGTTTTTGTGAGAAAATATGCGCTTTCGGTATTGGAAGACAGTCAAACGGTCGGGTAGCGGCTGAGTGACGGAAACGGTATGGGTGTGAAAGAACAGTATCAAGAGACGGAAGTTTTTTCTTTGGATTATGAGGGCAGGGGTGTTGCCAGAGTCGATGGGAAGACTGTATTTATCGGCGGTGCGCTGCCTGGAGAACGTGTAACGTTTGTCATACATAAAGAGAAAAAGCAGTTTGCCGAGGCTCAAGTTGAAAAGGTTTTGAAGGCTTCTTCCGAACGTGTCGAGCCGGCGTGTTGCTATTTTGATACATGTGGCGGCTGTTCGCTTCAACATGTTTCTTTCGGAGCGCAAGTTGCGTTAAAGCAACGGATTTGGGAAGAGCAGTTGGAGCGGATAGGTAAGGTCAAACCGGAGATAATTTTACCTCCTTTATATGGTTACTCCTGGTATTATCGCGATAGAGCACGTTTAAGTGTTTCGGTGGATAAGCAAGGCCGTCTGAAACTCGGTTTTCAGGCCAAAAAAAGCCATGATGTCGTCAATATCCGCCATTGCCAGATTTTGCCTAAACATGTGTCCGATAGATTGCCTGATGTCCGTAATTTGCTGCAAAAGCTGCATGATGACGGTGTAAAAGTAAAATTTGTTGAGTTTTATTGCGGAAAAAATTTGACGGTGCTCAACATTCGTTTCGTAAATCAACCGTTTGGACAAATATTAAGCGAATTGCGTAATTGGTTTGATAAGATATTGTCGGGTACTGAAAAGGCATGGCAAATATGGTTGCAAGATCATGCCGAGTCCTTGCCGTTTTACCCTGAGAATGCGCCAGCCCTGAACTATACTTTTGCTCAATTTGATGTGGAAATGCCTTACAAACCCGGTGATTTTACGCAGATTAATGCGCAGCTGAACGAAGTGATGGTGGCAAGGGCTGTCAGGCTTTTAAACCCTCAAAAAAGGGAGCGGATTGCCGATCTGTTTTGCGGTTTGGGCAATTTCAGTTTGCCGTTGGCAAAAAGTGGCGCATCGGTTGTCGGTATTGAAGGCGCTGATTATTTGGTAGATAGGGCAAGGGAAAATGCCCGCCTGAATCGTTGTGCTGAGAATATGACGTTTTCTGTTGCCGACTTGTTCGATACCGATGAAAAAACTGTTGAGTCATGGGGAAAATTTGACAAGATGCTACTGGATCCGCCGAGAAACGGGGCTTATGCTGTTGTCAAATCGCTACACAAACCGTTTTTGCCTCAGAAGATAGTGTATGTTTCGTGTAATCCATCAACATTTGCACGAGATGCCGGTGTCTTGGTTGATAAGGGCTATAAGTTTAAGGCAGCAGGAATCATGAATATGTTTGCACAAACCTCGCATGTTGAATCCATCGGTGTGTTTGAGTTGTAAATTGGTATCAAGTCCTTTATGTGAGTAGGGTTTTTAATGTAAAAATGAGTGCATTCATGTTATCATCATTCGTTTGGGGAATGAATAACGTTGAAGTTGCGTGTAAAGCAACAGATGTTAATAAATGCAGTTTGCAGCACAAGACCGGGAGGTGTTCTTGAACTATCAACTTTTAACTATTTTTTTGCTGGTGCTTTTTTTGCTGGTGTTGTTTTTTGTTCGTCATAAACAAAGTAACAATTCAGACAAACAAAGCGCGCATGCATCAAAAGGCGGCCATAAATCTGCCGCTTATACAGCCTCCTCTGAGGATGGAAGCGACTGGATTGAGAAAGTCAACCAGACAGTTTCCAATGCGGATAATCAAGACTGGGAATGGGGCGGAAGCGGCTCAAACGATGCAACAGCTTCTGTTTCCGCACAAGAAGTCGATCCGTTGACCGAATATCAGGTTTATAAACAGTTCGGCTATGAGAGTAAGGCTGCAGAGTCTTTGGCCGGTTATCTCAATACTTTGGAAGACGGCGCTCCGGAAAAGCTGGTTCATGAATTAATTGGTTTGAATCTGCGAGTTGGCAACATCGATATGCTGGCGGATACGCTTGAGCGCCATAGTGCTTCCCTTTCTGAAGACAGCGTAGCCGAATACCTGAAAGCCGGTCTGGCTTTGGATTCTACCAACCTACGCCTGCGTGTTTTCGCTGAGCATTATCTCGGTTGGAATATGCAGGAAGTGGACCGTCAAATTGGCGAACAAAGCGGTTTGGAAGTTGCTTCCGACGAGCATATTGCCTTTGAGAACGATTCGGTTGAACGCATTGTCGTTCCAGGTATGGGCAAACGTGCGCCTATCGTATTAGGCAAGAAAGATTTTGGCGAAATCAGTCCTGAAGAGATGGGTGCGGTTATTGGTTTTGCCAAACCGGAGCGCAGTGCAAAAATCCTGAAAGACAAGATTAGCTACGAGACTGCTTTGCATCAATACAACAAAGCAATCCAAACTTCTGCGAAGCCTGCTGGTCTCATTATCGATGCCTTGCGTCTGGATTATCAGAATGAAGAAGTAGGGCAGTTTGCCAAGCATCTGTGGAAGCTTTACCACTCCTTGGGTCAATATGGCCGTCAAGTAAAAGAACGTATGCTTGGTTGGGGTTATAGCCTTGGTTATCACGAAATTTTTGATGATTTGGAAAAAGGGCCGTCTGAACAGCAAATTAAAGAGATTGGCTTAAAACGCGGTTATATTCAGCCAAGTTCTTTACAGATGAAAGCCAAATATCGGGAGTTGGTTCAAAAAGACTCTTCGATTATCAGCGCCAGCTCTTCACCAGCTGATGAAGCTCTGAAAGAAGTGGAATCTTTGTTGGCCTACGGTCAGTTGGATTTGGCCATCGGTACTTTGGAACAGGCTGTTTTGCAGTATCCTCAAGAATCGCAGTTGTACATTATCTTGTTTGATTTGTACGAACGCGTTGAAGATTGGGGACGTTTGGAACAATTTCTGCGCTTGTTGCGTGAACGTGTTGTCAGCCTGCCTGAAGAGGTTGTTTTGGCAATGAGCCGTCTCTTGCAACGAATGAACCAATATTCAAAAAAATAAGATAATCGTAGAAAGTACGAGTGATGAATAATCATTTACCAAAAATTAAAACCATACGGGTTATGTTACAGGAGATGGGTGAGCAACAGCAGGCGGTATTCCGTATGGCATTTAAAATGCACAATACGACGAATTACGTCATCGTTTCCCCTGATTCTGATGAAAAACCGGATTTGGTATTGGTTGATACCGATACTCCGGCAGGTGTAGAAGCTTGGAAAGAGTCGAAGAAAACTTATCCGGAAGTACCTGTGGCTATGTTTTCTTCCGAGTTGCCGACAGTAACGACCCCTTATTTGGCTAAGCCGGTCAAATTCGATACCTTGTTTCCTGTTTTGCGCAGCCTGGCTCAAGGCAGCAATGTTTTTGAGCCGTCTGAGCAACAAGCGGCTGAAGAGAATAAAAGACAATCTAATTCCGATGGCACAAGAAAAGCAACCATTCGCCGATTTAATCCAAATAAAGGCTTGTTGGGCGCGCTGAAATTTGCCAGTCAAGGACACCAAGATATTGCCGTCTTGCATGAAGGTAAGCCGATATTAATCGTGTTTCCTAGTATCCAGCGAGTACTGTTGACAGTCAGTGCCAATGAGTTGGAGAAATTGTGTAAGAACGATAACTTGGCTGTTGTGTGTAAGGCTGTTCCTGATAATCCTCAATGGAAAGAAAAAGCCAAAGTCACCATTATGTCATGCTTGTGGCAAATGGCTATTTGGACTGCATCAGGCCGTCTGATTTATCCGATGACGCCGCAAACTGTCTTTACACTCAAGCGTTGGCCAAACTTAACACGTTTGGCACATGTTCCGGAATCTATGCGTTTGTCGGCATTTTTGACGAAAACATCTGTTAATCTGAACATCCTCTATAAAGTCATGCCTTTGGAAATGCCTGATATTTTGAACTATTTATCGGCAACATATATGACAGGCTTTTTGGCGACAGATACAGAGTTTGCAACTGATGCGAACAATACGCCTTTGTTGAACGAACAGATTGATGTGAATAGCAAAGACGTACCTGAAACAGCAATGAGCAAAGAGGCTCAAAAAATTGCCGGTCCGTCGAAAGAACAACCTCGCGGTCTGTTGCAACGCCTGATGCGTAAGTTGCTGGGTAAATCGTAAAGGACACGTCATGAAAGAAAATAAAATTATCTTTACCGGTCCTGTTGGCGTAGGTAAAACCACTGCAATTTCAGCTTTATCTGATGAACCACCGGTTCAAACCGATGCATCTGCATCTGATATGACACTTGTCCGCAAGGGGTACACAACTGTAGCAATGGACTACGGTGTCATTCATTTGGATGAGGAAACTAAGGTTCACCTTTATGGTACGCCTGGTCAGGAGCGTTTTAATTTCATGTGGGAAATTCTGAGCCAAGGCAGTATGGGCTTAGTGCTTCTTTTGGATAATACAAGAAGCAATCCATTGAAAGACTTGCAATTCTTCTTGGATGCATTCCGGGAGTTGCTGAAAAAAGCACCTCTGGTTGTAGGGGTAACGAAGATGGATATCCGATCTTTACCAAGCGTGGATGTTTATCAAAAATATTTAGCACAGAATAATTTTAATGTACCGGTTTTTGAGATTGATGCGCGTCGAGAAGACGATGTAAAACAATTGGTTACTGCCATGTTGTTCTCAATTGACCCCGGATTAGAGGTATAAGATGGAAGCGACACTCTCTTTACAAGCAAATTTATATCCTAAGATTACACCGGCGGGTGCGTATTATGCTGTTTCAAGTGATACGCCCAGTGCCAGCAGAACTTTATTGTATGGTCTGTTGCGTGCAGAGCCGTCTGAAACCATCAGCAGCGAAAAAATCTTGGCGTGGGCGGATACCAGCGACATCAATACCGCTTTGAACCTGCTATACCGCCTCCAACGCTTGGAATTTTTGTATGGTGATGAAGAAATCAGCACAGACGATATCCATTTGACTGACGAGCAATTGCCTACATTATTGGAACAGTTGTCCAATTCTGGCAAAGCTTTATTGGCTGATGAAAACGGTTTGTATTTTGCCAATGCCAATTTCCATCACGAGGCTGCGGAAGAGTTGGGTCTTTTGGCGAGCGAAGTGGCCAAAATGGAAGACAATCACCGTCTTTTGATTCGCAATAACCTGCATATCAATAATAGCGCATGGGGTATTTGTGATCCTTCAGGCCAAAGTGAATTGACCTTTTTCCCGCTGTATATTGGCATGACCAAGCTGATTTTGGTAATTGGCGGAATGCCTGACTTAAATAAAGAGGCTTTTGTTACTTTGGTTAAAGTGCTGTACCACCGATACGGCAGCCGTTGATTTTTGCCTGACCGATATTTATTTTAGAATGGAGCGACTATGCAACAACTATTAATCTCTGTATTAAGCGATTTGAACAATACCTCTGCTGATATCACTGCTTCTGCAGTTATTTCTACGGACGGCCTGCCGATCGCAACCATGCTGCCTTCCCACTTGAATGCAGATCGTGTAGGTGCGATGTCGGCAACGCTTCTGGCATTGGGCAATCGTTCCGTACATGAGTTGGCTTGCGGTGAGTTGGATCAGGTAATGGTTAAAGGTAAAAATGGCTATATTCTGTTGAGTCAAGCAGGTGAAAATGCAGTGTTGGCATTGATGGCAAAAGAAAGCGGTAAATTGGGCTTGATTTTGTTGGATGCGAAACGTGCGGCCAAACAAATTGCTGAAATCTTATAAAAGTTTTATAAATTAAAAAGATATAAAAATATTTTTGTTTTTATATAGATTGTTGCTTGACAGGTTTCTGATATTTTCTATATAATTCCATCTTTAATTCCCCGATAGCTCAGTCGGTAGAGCGACGGACTGTTAATCCGCAGGTCCCTGGTTCGAGCCCAGGTCGGGGAGCCAGATTTGAAAACCACCATCTTGTATGGTGGTTTTTATTTTATCTATTGGTTAATATTTTAAGATATTTTGATGATAATTGATTAAATGATTACACTTAATTCATCAGCCTTTATAGGAACAAATCATCGAGGTTACATCACAACCATCCATGTGAAAAGTGGAAAAGACTTTTGAAGATCTATAAATCGTAGCAATCCAAAAGATAAAACAATTTATGAAGTAAAATAATTTATGAAAGGTTAAAAATGATTTACTCAGCAAAGCTAAAAAAAATGGATGAAATAATTGAGGAATTTGCATATTTTTCTATAGAAAATAACAATCTATATTGTTTCCTTAATTGTTGTCCAATGGCTATTGAAGTGAATAAAGTTTACAATGTGGAACTTGACTATTTCATTATTGATGAGTTTATATTGGAAGAGGTTAATACAGATGAATCTGTTATTATTCCTTTTGAAAGAATAGGTGATAGTGCACAATATAAGATAACAGGTAGGTTAGATGGCAATACATTTACAGCTGGAAATATTTGCTTTGAAGATGATGCTCTTCAATTAGAATATTCTTATTTAGATGGCAGATTAATTACTTTAACTGTATGGAGATTAAGTATATCCGTAATTTCTGAAAGAATATAATCGTTATATTTTCTAAGAAAATTATTGTCTATATAAACCGTGCCGTCTGAAAAAATCCCAATTTTTCAGACGGCTTGAGACCTTAGTAAAAAAACCTAAGTTTTTACCCAGGCATTTAGGGGGTTTCTTATAAGAATCTTCTTTCGGCAAACCGAACAAACCATGATCACCAAATATATCGACCGATTCCTTTTGTTAACGCTGGAGAAAGTGATTTGTTGGCAGCTGTAGGCTGTTTTTAAAAGAAAATATGCTGTCGGACTTTGCCTTTCTTGCGTCAAACTGATAAACTGTTTGCCATTATTTTTGACTGGGGCATAAATTTTTCATGAAAGACGCAGAGCAGAGTAGTTGTTATACCGCTTCTTTCCCTTTATTTATGCCCGAAATTTGGCAGTCTGTCCGTTTTAAGCGGAACGGCTGCCTTTTTGTATTTTAAAGGAACGCAATCATTATGGATTTCAGTTGGTTGGCCGAGCCGCATACTTGGATAGGCTTTGCCACGCTTCTGGTTTTGGAAGTTGTTTTAGGTATTGATAACCTTGTTTTCGTAGCAATTTTGGCAAACAAGGTCAAACCGTCGCAACGGGATAAGGCGCGGATAACGGGCTTGGGGTTGGCTGTCGTTATTCGGATTTTCATGTTGGGCTTTATGGCGCACATCATGACGCTGACGCGTCCTTTGTTTGAGCTGGGCGGCTTGGAGATTTCCGGTAAAGACATGATTATGTTTGCCGGAGGTATTTTCCTGCTTTATAAAGCGACTACCGAGCTGCACGAACGCCTTGAAGGCCACAATCAATTTGCGGTTGCTGAAGGGCAGAAGAAGCATTCTTCTTTTTGGGGTGTTGTGGCGCAAATCTTGATTTTGGATGCGGTTTTCTCTATCGATTCTGTTATTACGGCAGTGGCGATGGTGGATCATATTGTGGTGGCAATGGGTGCAGTGGTTGTGGCGATGACGGTGATGATTTCCGCCAGCAAACTGTTGACCGCCTTTGTGGACAAGCATCCGACTGTTGTGATGTTGTGTTTGGGTTTCTTGTTGATGATTGGTTTCAGCCTGATTGCGGAAGCCTTCCATTTCCATATTCCGAAAGGTTATTTGTATGCGGCGATCGGTTTCTCGATTTTGATCGAACTGTTTAATCAGGTTTCGCAAAAGAATGCCCGCAAAAATGACTACATCAGCACTTCTTGGCGTAAGCGTACCGCTGAAAATGTGTTGGGCATGATGGGTATCCGCGAAAGCATTTTGGCAAAAGCAGGCGATAATGGCGGCGATGACGAGCATTTTGAAGAAAACGAAAAATCCATGATTCGCAGCGTGCTGACTTTGGCGGAGCGTCCGATTATGGGTGTGATGATTCCGCGTCGGGAAATCGAAAAATTGGATATTTCCCAAAGTCGGGAAGAGCAAAATGCGCAGCTGAAAAATACGCCGTATAGCCGTTTGTTGGTTGTCGGTAAGGCAGGTGTAGATGAGCCTTTGGGCTATATCAGTAAAAAAGATTTGCTGAACCAGCTGCTTGAATCAGGAGAAATCAATATTCAGACGGCCTTGCGCCAGCCGTTGATTTTGCCGGACAGTACGACGGCATTGAATGCGATTGAATTGTTCCGTCAAAGCAGCGCGGATTATGCCTTGGTGGTGGATGAGTTTGGTGCGGTGTTGGGCATGGTGACCATGAAAGATTTGTTGGAAACCATTGCCGGTGAGTTCCCAGAGGAATTCGAGCGTGAGGAAGAGGAAGCTGCTCCAGCCAGCCAGGATGAAACGCTGTCTGTGGATGGTGCATTGGAGTATGTGGAATTGGCTTCCCAGTTAAATCTACCTGCTCAAGAGGAAGACGCGGACTTTCATACCGTTGCCGGTTTGATTATGGAAGAATTGCAAAGTATTCCTGATGTGGGTGATTTCATCGATTATCATGGCTGGCGTTTTGAAGTGGTTGAGAAGGACGGACAACGGATTGCCCGTGTAAAAATCAATCGTTTACCGGAAGAAGAATAAGTAAAGACTAATATAGTAAAGGCCGTCTGAAAATGTTCAGACGGCCTTTTTATTGATTCAATTTTAGTTGCCGTAATGTCCTGAGCCTAAGATTCGGTGTGAATGTGCGCCGGTTGCATGGTGGGGATTGCTCGGGACTTGATTGCACCAACAGGCTGCAAGCCAGGCAAAAGCGGCGGCTTCTACCCATTGCGGGTCAAGATGGAGCTTGGCTGTGCTGTGCAATTTGGTGTTGGGAGAAAACAGGGTTTCCAAGTCTTGCATCAAAACCGGATTGCGAATGCCACCGCCGCAGATATAAAGATGATGAATCTCCGGAGCAGCTTGTTTGGTCGCATCAAAAATGGTTTGTGCGGTATAAAAGACCAATGTGCGTATCACATCTTCCGGCTTTTCATTACCTTTCAGACGGCCTTGAAGCCAGCTTAGGGAAAACAACTCTCGGCCTGTACTTTTGGGATAAGGGCGGCTGAAGTAAGGATGGTCGAGTAGGTTAGCGAGCAGGTCGGGGAGGATTTTGCCTTGTGCGGCTTTTTCCCCGTTTTTGTCGTAAGGCTGCTGCCAGATATGTTGCATCCATGCATCCATCAGCATATTGCCGGGGCCGGTATCGAAGCCGAAAGAAGGGCTGTCGGGTGGAAGGATGCTGATATTGGAAATGCCGCCAATGTTGAGTACGGCGCGGGTTTCATTCGCATCTTGAAACAGCGCTTCGTGAAAGGCTGGAACGAGGGGTGCGCCTTGGCCGTTGCAGGCAAGGTCGCGGCTGCGAAAGTCGCCGACAGTGAAAATGCCGGTCAGTTCGGCTAACAGGGAGAGGTTGACCAGTTGAATGCTGTAACCGTGTTCAGGCGCATGGCGGATGGTTTGTCCGTGGCAGCCGATCGCGGCAATGTCTTTGGCCGACAGGTTTTGTTCTGCTAATAGTTGTTGGACGGTTTGGGCGTATAGGCGGCTGAGTGTTTGCGCCAGGATATTGCTTCTGTGCAATTCATTTTCGCCTATGTCTTGCAGTGCCAACAATTCTTGGCGCAGGCCGTCTGAATAGGGTAGAAAGCTGTGGGCAACGGCTCGTTGCCATTGCTTGCCCTGCATTTGAATCAGTACGGCATCGGCACCGTCCATGCTGGTTCCTGACATGATGCCGATATAGTATTGGGGTTGCATTTCGGTTACAGAAAGAGAAGGTAAAACGACATTTTAACGCCTTTTGACGTTTTTACGGGAATTTCGGCATTTAATGTAAATAGTTGGTGCAAGAAAGATTACAAAAAGGTTAAAATAACGCGACTCAACATGTTTTCCAAAAGGAAACTTTCCATGGCTCAAACTCAGTCGAGTGCGAACTTGAAGCTGATTAATACGGTTTTTGCCGCTATGCTTGTGAGCATGGTCGGCTATTTTATTTATTGGGGCCTGGGTTATACCCACTACAACCACTCTGGCCTGTTTATCCTTGCTACCTTTTTCGGCGTCTTCATGGCGTTTAATGTGGGTGGTAACGATATTGCCAACTCTTTCGGTACAAGTGTCGGCTCCGGCACATTGACCATTCCGCAAGCCTTGCTGATTGCGGCAGTATTTGAAGTCAGCGGCGCAGTGATTGCCGGCGGTGAGGTAACAGATACCATCCGTAAGGGTATTGTTGATTTGAACGGCATGCATCTGGATCCGATGCAATTTGTCTTTATTATGATGTCTGCGCTTTTGGCTGCGGCATTGTGGCTGCTTTTCGCATCACGCAAAGGCCTGCCGGTTTCTACGACACACGCCATTATCGGCGGTATCGTCGGTAGCGCCCTGTGTATGGCGGCATTGAACGGTGTGGATTCCGTTGCGCTGATTCAATGGGACAAGTTGGGCGAAATTGCCTTGTCTTGGATTTTGTCTCCGGTATTGGGCGGCATCGTTTCCTATCTATTGTTTTCACGAATTAAGAAAAACGTTTTGGACTACAACTCTTGGGCCGATAATACACTGAAAGGCATCAAGCTGGAGAAGAAGGCCTATAAAGAAGAACACCGCCTGTTTTTTGAAGCCTTGAGTGAATCTGAAAAAGTCGAATACGCCACCAAAATGGCGCACGATGCCCAAATTTATGATGAGCCGGACTTTGATCCCGAAGAGTTGCAGTCTGAGTATTATCGCGGCCTGTACCGCTTTGATAGCCGTAAGGGTGAAGTGGATTCTTACAAAGCCCTGCATTCCTGGGTACCGTTTATTGCTTCTGTCGGCGGTATGATGATTGCAGCCATGTTGATTTTCAAAGGTCTGAAAAATCTGCATTTGGGCATGAGCAATGTTAACAGCTTTCTGACCATTTTCATGATCGGCGCGGCTATTTGGATGGGTACGTTTGTATTTGCCAAAAGTTTGAAACGCAAAGATTTGGATAAATCGACTTTCCAAATGTTCTCATGGATGCAGGTATTTACCGCTTGCGGTTTCGCATTCAGCCATGGTGCGAACGATATTGCTAATGCGATTGGTCCATTTGCCGCGATTATGGATGTGTTGCGTACCAACAGCATTACCGCTCAAAACGCCGTGCCGCCGATTGCCATGTTGACTTTCGGTATCGCTTTGATCGTCGGCTTGTGGTTTGTCGGCAAAGAAGTGATTAAAACCGTAGGCACCAGTTTGGCAGAAATGCACCCAGCGTCAGGCTTCTCAGCCGAGCTTTCTGCTGCCGCCGTCGTGATGGCCGCATCATTTATGGGCTTGCCTGTTTCCAGTACCCATATCTTGGTAGGTGCAGTTTTGGGTATCGGCTTGGTTAACCGCAATGCCAACTGGAAATTGATGAAACCGATCGGCCTTGCTTGGGTAATTACCTTGCCTGCCGCTGCCGTTTTGTCTGTTGTCAGCTATTTGGTTTTGCAAGCCGTATTTTAACTGACTATTTGATTTAAAAAGGCCGTCTGAAAGATATTTCAGACGGCCTTTGCTTAATTTTGTAAGGGATAAATTTTAATTTGTTTTCACGATGCATAAATCATGCTGTTCAATGTTTGAACTGATACAAGAATAATCAAGGTAATAGAGAAATACCTTATTGGGAATATTTTAGAAAAGATTTTGGTTTCAAAACTTGGCGTAGTGAGGGCAAATAAAGCTATTTTTAATCAGCCTACTATCAGGTTAAGGCAATAAAAAAGCCCCAATTCATCGACGTTAAAGATGTCGTATTGAATTGGGGTCTCTATTTATTTAGTGCAAGCCTTATCAGGCCGTCTGAACATTATTCAGCAGCTTCGTTGGTCTCAGCTTGAGTAGGAGCTACTTCTGCTTCTGTAGTAGCCTTAGCGGCTTGACGTTCGGCTTGTGCAGCCAATGCCTGTTGAACGGCTGGGTGCTGTTGGGCAATGGTTTGTTCTTCTGTACTGACTTCGCCTTTGAAGCGGTTGTTCAAGTCAAAACGTTTGCCGCCGCGAGCCAGGGCTTTCAGATAGCGCGGACGGCGGCAGTGGTTGGCCAGTACGCGTGCAATCAGTGCTGGGTCGTATTGGGGCAGGGCGGCAACCAAGTCTTGGTCGATACCGACGGCCAACGGTTTGAATCGTTTGAATACATCATATTTGCCGTAAATGTGGTCGGCAATCATGTCTGTCTGTTTTTTCTTGCTCATAGTTTGGACGGCAGATTTCAGCGCAGCGCCCAAAGCGGTTTCTTGTGCCATTGCGGTTGTATTCCTCTAATATAAATCCGTATTTTCGTCATACGGCAATAAGGTGCTATTGTAGTATAAAGACTGTGATTTGGCTAAATTTTTCTGAGAATATTCAGAAATAAACGGTTATTTTTCCAATTTGGCAATGTCTGGTGTATTAACCTGAACATCGGCATTTTGCGCACGATGGCGTAAGGCATGGTCAATCAATACCAATGCCAGCATGGCTTCTGCAATCGGAGCAGCGCGTAATCCGACGCAGGGGTCGTGGCGGCCATGTGTAGCAAGTTCGACAGGGTTGCCCTCTATATCAATGCTGTGGCGCGGTGTGGCGATGGAACTGGTCGGTTTGATGGCAATATTCACATGAATGTTTTGTCCGGTGCTGATGCCGCCCAAGATGCCGCCTGAGTGGTTGGACAGGAAGCCTTGAGGCGTGAGCTCGTCTCCATGTTCGCTGCCGCGTTGCGTTACACTATCAAAACCTGCACCGATTTCAACGCCTTTGACGGCATTAATGCCCATCATGGCGTAGGCAATTTCTGCATCGAGGCGGTCAAAAACCGGTTCGCCCAAGCCGACAGGGACGTTGGCTGCTTCGATATGAAGTTTTGCGCCGACAGAATCCAATGATTTGCGCACGCTGTCCATATAGTTTTCCAAGTCCTCAATTTGGCTTTGGTTGGCTGCAAAAAAAGGATTTTGGGAAATATATTCGTAGCCTTCAAACTGGATTTCTTTTTCGCCGACTTGGGTAACGTAGGCGGTGATTTCCGTACCGAATTTTTCTTTCAGCCATTTTTTTGCAACTGCTCCGGCTGCAACGCGGGCAGCGGTTTCACGGGCGGAACTTCTACCGCCGCCGCGATAGTCGCGTGTACCGTATTTGTGCCAGTAGGTGTAATCGGCGTGTCCGGGACGGAAGCTGGTGGCGATATTGCCATAGTCTTTGCTACGTTGGTCGGTATTGCGGATCAGGAAGGCGATGGGTGTGCCGGTGGTTTTGCCTTCGAATACGCCGGAGAGGATTTCAACTTGGTCGGCTTCGCGGCGCTGGGTAACGTGGCGGCTGGTGCCGGGTTTGCGGCGGTCAAGGTCAAATTGGATATCCGCTTCGCTCAATTCTAATCCGGGTGGGCAGCCGTCAATGATGCAGCCCAAGCCTGCGCCGTGGCTTTCGCCGAAAGTGGTAACGGTAAAGATTTGTCCGAAGGTATTGCCTGCCATAGGGATACTCTTTTGAAATTGGGTTTGGAAATTTTTTGCTGATTTGGATAATTCTCAGGCCGTCTGAACAGATGTGAGAACGAAATCAAAGATTCTCGTTTCACCGTTCAGACGGCCTTTTGAGATGACTGCTTAGTTCAATTTACCGTGGCACTGTTTGTATTTCAGGCCGCTGCCGCAAGGGCAGGGATCGTTGCGGTGAACAATCAGGCCGTTTTGTGCAAGCGCTTCAGGGCTGAAGTCTGTGCCGTCAGGGTCGAACGCTTCGGTAACCAAATCGGTTTGCGATTGGCCGAGCAATTCTTCCATATCAGGCGCATCGGAGTGGACGGTTTGAACATCGCTGACGCTTTGTGCGGCGGTGTGGTCGTATTCGCTGTTGCGCTCGATTTGAACGGCAGTCAGCAAAGCGGCAATGTTTTGTTTGATACCGCGCCACAGATTTTCAAACATGGCGAAAGCTTCGCGTTTGTATTCCTGTTTCGGATTTTTCTGAGCATAGCTGCGCAGATGGATACCTTGGCGCAAGTAGTCCATAGCGGCGAGGTGTTCGCGCCATTGGTTGTCGATAACTTGCAGCATAACATTGCGTTCGAAGTCTGACATAGCCTGTTTGCCGACCAATTCGACTTTTTCGGCATACTCGTCTTCGATGCGCTTGATGAGGCGTTCTTTAATGTCTTGGTTGTCCAAAGTGCTGTCTTCTTTCAGCCAACCTTTAATATCGACATGCAGGCGGAAATCGGCGGCAAGTTGGTGCTCCAATGCCGGAATGTCCCATTGCTCTTCCATGCTGTCAGGCGGGATGTGGTAATCAACCAAGTCGCTGATAACGTCGGCGCGGATTTCGCGGGTCAAATCGCTGACGTCTTTGCTGGTCAGGATTTCGTTGCGTTGATGGTAAATCACTTTACGTTGGTCATTGGCAACGTCATCGTATTCCAAAACTTGTTTACGCATATCGAAGTTGCGGCCTTCGACTTTACGTTGTGCGCCTTCGATTTGACGGGTCAGCAGGCCGTGTTCGATGGCAACTCCGCGCTCGGGTGCCAGGCGGTTGAGGATGGCTGCGGCACGGTCGAGTGCAAACAGGCGTAGCAATGGGTCTTCAAACGACAGATAGAAACGGCTGGAGCCGGGGTCGCCCTGACGGCCGGCACGACCACGCAACTGGTTGTCGATACGGCGGCTTTCATGGCGTTCTGTACCGATAATGTGCAAACCGCCTGCGGCCACAACTTGGTCGTGTTCGGCTTGCCAACCGCTTTCAAGGGCAGAAATTTGCGCTTGTTTTTGCTGTTCGCTCAGGGTTTCATCGGCATGGATGGCTTCGATTTGATGTTTGAGGTTGCCGCCCAAGACAATATCGGTACCGCGGCCGGCCATGTTGGTGGCAACGGTAATTGCGCCGACTTTACCGGCTTGGGCCACAATCAATGCCTCGCGCTCGTGTTCTTTTGCGTTCAGAACGTTATGCGGCAGACCTGCTTTGCGTAACAAGTCAGAAACCAGTTCGGAGTTTTCGATGCTGGTTGTACCGACCAAAACCGGTTGGCCGTTTTTATGGCATTCGGCGATATCTTTGACAACAGCTTCAAATTTTTCTTCGGCTGAGCGGAAGATTTGGTCGTTGAAGTCTTTGCGTTGTACAGGACGGTTGGTCGGGATGATGACGGTTTCGAGGTTGTAAATGCTTTGGAACTCGAAGGCTTCAGTGTCGGCCGTACCGGTCATACCGGACAGTTTGCTGTACAGGCGGAAGTAGTTTTGGAAGGTAATAGAGGCAAGCGTTTGGTTTTCGCGTTTGATTTCTACGCCTTCTTTGGCTTCAACGGCTTGGTGCAAGCCTTCGGACCAACGGCGGCCGGCCATCAGACGGCCTGTGAATTCGTCCACAATCACGATTTCACCGTCTTGAATGACGTAATGTTGGTCTTTGTGGAACAGGGTGTGCGCGCGCAATGCAGCCATGAGGTGGTGCATCAGGGAAATATTGGCTGCAGAGTAGAGCGAATCGTTTTCCTGCAATAAGCCCATTTGGGTCAGGATTTGCTCGGCGTGTTCGTGACC
The DNA here is from genome assembly GCF_051963015.1 of Neisseria sp. P0006.S004. Classification (NCBI taxonomy): domain Bacteria; kingdom Pseudomonadati; phylum Pseudomonadota; class Betaproteobacteria; order Neisseriales; family Neisseriaceae; genus Neisseria; species Neisseria sp. P0006.S004. The sequence goes on from NZ_JBQCUS010000004.1 coordinate 111,888, forward strand.
GGCTTCGCTCAGGATAACTTGGTGTGCTTTTTCATCTACCCAGTAATCGCCTTCGCCTTCTTCGGTTTCTTGGCGGATAAGGTGGGCAGGAACGGCATCCATTACGCGGTAGAGCTGGATGTTGTCATCTGCCTGGCCGGAAATAATCAGCGGCGTACGCGCTTCGTCGATCAGAATGGAGTCCACTTCGTCGACAACGGCAAAGTTCAATTCGCGCTGAACTTTGTCGTATTGGTCGGTAACCATATTGTCGCGCAGGTAGTCGAAGCCGAATTCGTTGTTGGTGCCGTAAGTAATGTCGGCACCATAAGCGGTTTGGCGTTCGAAAGGTTGCAAATCGGCTACGATCACGCCGACGCTCAAGCCTAAGAAATTATACAACGGCTCCATAATGCCTGCGTCACGGGAGGCGAGGTAGTCGTTGACGGTAACGACGTGTACACCTTTTCCTGACAATGCATTCAGGTAAACGGCAAGGGTGGCCACCAATGTTTTACCTTCACCGGTACGCATTTCGGCGATTTTGCCGTTGTGCAGGACCATACCGCCGATCAGCTGTACATCGAAGTGGCGCATGCCCAATACGCGGCGGGATGCCTCGCGGCAGACGGCAAAGGCTTCAACCAAAATATCATCTAGCGTTTGTCCGTCAGCGAGGCGTTGTTTGAATTCGGCGGTTTTGGCCTGTAAATCTGCGTCGCTCAACGCTTTCATCTGTTCTTCGAGTGCATTGATTTTAGCAACGGATTTACGATATTGTTTCAGCAGGCGGTCGTTGCGGCTGCCGAAGATTTTCTTAGCAATGTTTGTCAGCATGAATAATTCCTGCGCCTTGATATAATAGTGGGCGAAATTGGGATTTTAACACAAGCGCTTGTATAACGCGGTAATGCTGTTTGAAATAAAGGCGGTTTTGCTGTATTTCAATTGTAATTGTTTGGTTAATTTACTGAAAGGCCGTCTGAAATATATGGATTTAGCACAATTGGGCAAGCGCGATCATTTACTGGCGGGTTTGTTGCAACAATCGCAACAATGGCGGAAATTGGATGCAAAAGTCAAAACGGTTTTGCCGGCCAACCTGCATCCGCATTTTCAGACGGCCTGCGTAGAAGACGAAAGATTGGTTTTGCTTGCTGCCAACAATATGGCTGCTTCGCGTTTAAAAATGATCCTGCCTGCCATGTTGCCTAAGTTGCAAGCATTGCATGACGGAATACGCGAAGTGGCGGTCAGGGTGGTCCCCAAACCGCCTCCTCAGCCGAAAACCAACAGCTTGCGATTGAGCGAGGCTGCTTTGGACAGCTTCGATGCAGCTGCGGCCAAATTGGAAGGCAGGCATCCCGAATTGGCAGCGGCATTGGCAGAATTGGTACGCAAACACAGCCGCTAAAATCATGCTGAATGAGGTTATGGTTAATAAATGTTAAAATTTATTTCATTTGACTGATAGCATCTAATACTAAAGAAATACGACCTAAACAGTAACTGTTTTCTTTTAGGTAAACTGATGTAAACTTGGCCTGAAATTTTGATTTCGTGTGAAGTTTGTAGCAAAATAACGCCTGAATTTCTTATCACTCTGCGTGAATAAGTTTAAGTTTGACATTTGCCTTTGTTAATATATTCGCGCGGGTTCTATTAATGGAACTTAACAAGACTCTCATCATTAGGAGATACATCAATGAAAGCTTATCTGGCTCTGATTTCCGCTGCCGTTATCGGCTTGGCTGCATGCTCTCAAGAAGCTGCAAAACCTGCTGAAGCACCTGCTGCTTCCGCTGCTTCTGAAGCTGCTCCTGCAGAAACTACTGCACCTGCCGATGCCGCTCCTGCCTCTGAAGCTGCTCCAGCCGATGCTGCCGCCGCTCCTGCTGCCGGCAACTGCGCAGCTACTGTTGAAGCCAACGACGCTATGCAGTTCAACACTAAAGAAATCCAAGTAAGCAAAGCTTGTAAAGAATTCACCATCACTTTGAAACACACCGGTACCCAACCTAAAGAAAGCATGGGTCACAACATCGTCATCGGTAAAGCCGAAGACATGGACGGTATTTTCAAAGACGGTGCCGGTGCTGCTGCAACTGACTACGTTAAACCTGACGACGCACGCGTTGTTGCTCACACCAAACTGGTTGGCGGCGGCGAAGAAGCTTCCCTGACTCTGGATCCTGCTAAATTGGCTGGCGGCGAATACAAATTCGCTTGTACCTTCCCAGGTCACGGCGCTTTGATGAACGGTAAAGTTACTTTGGTTGACTAATCCGTCTAAAGCTCGAAAACAGACAGCCTGCCTTGCGCAGGCTGTTTTGTTATAATCTGGAAACATTAATTTAAGAATAAAACCTCAAAACCATGAATCCGTTTGAAACCAAAAGCGTTACTTTTGCCGAACCCATTGAAATGCTGTACGCCTGTCATGGCAAAGTGCGCCGTTTCTGCAGCCAGGTTGCCATGTTGTCGGACTATATTGCCGAAAACGGCTGCAATCAAATCGTTTTGCAAACCATCTGCCAGATTGCCCAATATTTTAATGTTGCCGCGCCGTTGCACCATGAAGACGAAGAGGAAAATTTCTTCCCGCTTCTATTGCAATATGCGCCGCAAGCTCAAGAAAGCGTTGACGAGCTTTTGCGCCAACATATCAGCCTGCACAACAACTGGGACGGCGTAGCGGCTGAATTTGCCAAGCTTGAAGCGGACAACGCCTATGTCCCCGATGCGGAAACGTTCAAACGCTTTGTCGCAGGATATGATGTTCATCTGGCGATTGAAGAGCCGCTGTTTGATATGGGCAAAACCTTTATTCCCAAAGAAAAACTGACCGAAATCGGCGAAATTATGGCCGCACGCCGCCGCAAATAAGGTCGTCTGAAACAATCGTCTCAAGGAATACACTATGCTGACCCCAAAAAGTTGCGATTTGTTCAATATCCCTTTTTTCCAGTTTTCCCAGCTTAAAAAATACCAGCCTGAAAGCATTCCGCAAATCAAGGCAGACTATAAAGAAAACTGGCAGGTATGGCAGCAGCTAATCCAGCAGGTTGCCGCCGAATTGGGTGCACCGTTCGCGCCGCCGCATATCGAACGCTGGTGTAACGGCTGGCAGGTTCGCGCTCATTTCTTTGCGTATTTCAAATACGAACAATATAAAAATTCCGCAGCGATTTTATCGATTTTGCTCAACCGCCGCCGTTTGAGCGTCAGCTTGGACTGGCATTGCTATAAAGCTGATGTTTCCCCCATTGCGTTGCCTGATTACAACCGCTGGCTGGATAATTTTGACACTGAAAAATACGCTTCCTTCGATATGTGGCACGGTGCGGAAAGCGAATATGACGATTATCGTACCGTCGCCCAACAAAGCGACGGCGATAGAAAGCTTCGAGACGACAAAGATTTCTTCTGTATCGGGAAACACATCGAACGCGATGATTTAGGCAAGCAGGATGTCGTGAAATGGATAGTGGAAACAGTGGAAGACTTACTGCCGCTGTATGAAGCTTGTCATGGAAAATAACTCAGAATACTGAAAGGCAGACTGCCTATTCAGTATCTTCAAATAAACTCAAGGCCGTCTGAAAATTATATTCAGAACGTTTCAGACGGCCTGTTTCTCAAAGTGAACACAATGACCGAAATCCAATCCCTAGAGCTTGCCAAAGAGCTGATTTCCCGCCCGTCCGTTACGCCGGATGACCAAAACTGCCAACAACTGCTGGCCGAACGCCTGCAAAAAATCGGTTTTGCCGTAGAGGAGCTTCATTTTGGCGACACCAAAAACATTTGGTTACGACGCGGTACGCAGGCTCCGGTGTTCTGCTTTGCCGGACATACCGACGTCGTGCCGACAGGCCCTGTTGAAAAATGGGATTCGCCACCGTTTGAACCGACCGAGCGTGAAGGCCGTCTGTATGGCCGCGGCGCGGCGGATATGAAAACCAGCATTGCCTGTTTCGTTACCGCCTGCGAGCGATTCGTTGCCGAAAATCCCAATCATCAAGGCAGCATCGCGCTCCTGATTACTTCGGACGAAGAGGGTGATGCGCTGGACGGTACGACCAAAGTCGTCGATGTGTTGAAAGCGCGCGGCGAGTTGATTGATTACTGTATCGTCGGTGAACCGACTGCCGTGGATAAATTAGGCGATATGTTGAAAAACGGCCGCCGTGGCTCGCTGTCGGGCAATCTGACCATCAAAGGCAAGCAAGGCCATATTGCCTATCCGCATTTGGCCATCAATCCTGTGCATACTTTTGCCCCGGCCTTGCTGGAGCTGACACAAGAAGTCTGGGACGAAGGCAACGAATACTTTCCGCCGACCAGTTTCCAAATTTCCAATATCAACGGCGGCACAGGCGCGACCAACGTCATTCCGGGCGAGCTGAATGTCAAATTCAATTTCCGTTTCTCTACCGAGTCCCCCGAAGAAGGTCTGAAACAACGTGTCCACGCCATTTTAGACAAACACGGCGTGCAATACGATTTGCAGTGGTCTTGCTCAGGCCAACCTTTCCTGACTCAGGCAGGAAAACTGACTGACGTGGCACGCGAAGCCATTGCCGAGATTTGTGGCGTTGAGGCTGAATTGTCCACCACCGGCGGCACTTCGGACGGACGCTTTATTAAAGCCATTGCTAAAGAACTCATCGAATTAGGCCCGTCCAATGCGACCATCCACCAAATCAACGAAAACGTATGTTTGGAAGATATTCCGAAGCTGTCGGCAGTGTATGAAGGTATGTTGAAACGTTTGTTGAAGTGAAAAGGCTGTATAGGCTTTAAAAAACGATAGGGCGATACGATTCTTTTGTTCTTTTTGTTTTCTCTTAAGTTATCGATAATTGGACAAGGCAAAATATGATTACTCTGCCTTCTTTAAATGCGCTTCCATCAAAGTGGAATGAAATCCGAGAGCAGTTGGAAACTGACTTTCCCGCTACGCTCGAAGCCTTGCTGCACGAGCGTCTTACCGAACATGAAGCCAAGCAGTTTGAGCAGGATTTTATTGACTGTATTGGTTGTACACCTGAAGAATATGTCCGTATCCGCCGAGCTATCCGACTGTTGGAAACGCGTTATCCTGATAGTCCGAACGAACTGACTGCGGCCGCGGTTGCCACGCCGTTGGGCGAGATATTGGCGGTGTTCGGCAGTAAGGGTTTGTGTCTGCTGGAATTTGTCGGGCAGAAACATATGGAACAGGAAATCATGGCTGTCCAAAAAGCTTTGCGCGGGCAGTTTATTTTCCAAGAAAATGAGCAAACGCAACTTTTGCGCCAAGAATTGGATTTATACTTTCAAGGTCGTCTGAAAGTTTTTGCGACGCCTTTGGAAACGATAGGCACGGTCTTTCAGCAGCAGGTGTGGAATGCGCTGCTGACTATTCCTTACGGTGAAACGCGCAGCTACAAGGAGCAGGCGCAACAGTTGGGTAATCCTAAAGCCATTCGCGCCGTTGCCGCTGCAAACGGGCAGAACAAGGTGTCTATCCTGATTCCCTGCCACCGTGTTATCGGTAGTGACGGCAAACTGACCGGCTACGCAGGCGGTTTGAACCGCAAACAATCGTTGCTTGCCTTGGAGCGAGGCGAGGTTCAGACGGCCTTGTTTTGAGAGGATCTGCATTAGGGGCAGGCTTCGCACGCTGAAAAATTGAGTAGCAGAAGGTCGGGGAAGCCCGGAAAAATCTGCATGGAGAAAAATGTTGGGCAATGCCCACGCTAGAAAAAGAGAAATAAGACATGAGCCTGAAAAACCGCCATTTTTTAAAACTTTTGGATTTTACGCCGGAAGAAATTACCACCTATCTCGACCTTGCCGCCGAATTGAAGGCCGCTAAAAAAGCAGGGCGCGAGGTGCAGCGGATGAGGGGAAAAAACATCGCCTTGATTTTTGAGAAAACATCGACTCGCACCCGTTGCGCGTTTGAAGTGGCCGCACGCGACCAAGGGGCAGGGGTAACTTATCTGGAGCCTTCTGCCAGCCAAATCGGGCATAAGGAAAGCATTAAGGATACGGCGCGTGTTTTGGGGCGGATGTTTGACGGTATCGAATATCGCGGTTTTGGACAGGATGTGGTGGAAGAGCTGGCCAAGTATGCAGGCGTGCCTGTGTTCAATGGTTTGACCAACGAGTTCCACCCGACTCAAATGCTTGCTGATGCGCTGACGATGCGCGAGCATAGCGACAAGCCTTTGAACCAAATTGCGTTTGCCTACGTCGGCGATGCGCGTTACAACATGGCCAATTCGTTGCTGGTGTTGGCTGCGAAACTGGGCATGGATGTGCGTATCGGTGCGCCGAAAAGTTTGTGGCCGTCTGAAAACATTATCGAGACGGTGCAGGCTGTTGCCAAAGAGACCGGCGGACGGATTCTGTTGATGGAGAATGTGAAAGAAGCCGTGAAAGGCGTAGATTTTATCCATACCGATGTGTGGGTCAGCATGGGTGAGCCTAAAGAGGCTTGGCAGGAACGTATTGATTTGCTGAAAGGTTACCGCGTTACCCCCGAATTGATGGCGGCGGCGGAAAATCCGCAAGTCAAGTTTATGCATTGCCTGCCTGCTTTCCATAATCGTGAAACCAAAGTCGGTGAATGGATTTATGAGACATTCGGTCTGAATGGTGTGGAAGTAACGGAAGAAGTCTTTGAAAGCGAAGCCAGTATTGTGTTTGATCAGGCAGAAAACCGGATGCACACGATTAAAGCGGTGATGGTAGCGGCATTGGGCGATTGAGTTTTGCGCTCAACGCTGCTTACCGCTTCATTTAATAGAGATTAAATAAAGGCCGTCTGAAAGAAAGACTTTCAGACGGCCTTGTTGTTTGATTGGGTTTATTGCCAAATCAGGACTTTGGGTTCGGGCGTTACTTGATAGCCTTCTTGACGCAATAGTTCGATTAGGCCTTTTTCGCTGGGTAAATGGGCAATGCCGACAGCAAAGAGGGTGCTTTGTTTGGCGGATTGCTTGCGGATTTCAGGCAGCCATGCCAAGTTGCGCCGAATCAGGAGATCGTTTTTCAGCCAATCGGACATGGCTTTGGCGTATTTGGTATCAACAAGTTTGAGGGTGCGTTGTTCGGTTTCTTCCAAAAGTGGGATGAGTTCTTCAAAGCGGCCGTTTGAATAGGCTTGATGGAGTTTTTTGACATCTTCGGTTTCTTCTTTATTGGTTTTAATGCTGGCTTTCAGAAAGTTGAGCATGGTTTCTTCAGGCTGTGCTTTGAAGATTGCGGAAACTTCGTCCAAGCTTTCTAATGAACCACGCGGTTTGTTGATATTGACTGCTGCGTTGGTCAGCAACATATCTGCACCGGTTTCTGCGCTATATCCTTGGGGAAATGCGCTGCCGGCAAAAACCAATGCTGCCCACGGATGGAGCTTGTCGGCAATTTGGGCGATGGGTCGGCTTTCTTCATTTTGTGAATAGATTTCTTGTAAAAGACGGAAATCTGCTTTGCCAAGCTTGCGGCTGAGTGGTTCGGTACTCATGACTTCTTTGAAGTATTTTTGATACATTTTTGCCGTTTCCGGGCTGCTGTCCGGCAGTGGATCGACTTCTGTGGTCAGTTGGTCGGTGGATTGCAATAGTTTGACAGCATCGGAAGACAAGGTTTGATTGGTTTGCCCCATGTGGATGGTGCCGAGCAGATAGGAGTCTGGTTGGCCTTCTTTGCTGATTTTCCAAACATTGCTGGTCAGTTTAGGCTGATGCAAGTTAAGTTCGGCAGGTTTGCTTTCGGGTAAAGTTGCAGCGGGTTTGCAGGCGCCCAAGGCAAGGGCGGTAAATGGTATCAGCAGGCAGGCAAGCAGTTTTTTCATGTTTTTCCTTATTGTGGTGTGCGGTAGGCAAGGGCAAGTTAGAAATCGAGTAGGTTTTGAACTGGATGTTCGCCCGTTTCGGGTTTTTCCATTTTGCGATTGCGGATTTTGGCTTTCCTGAGGGACAGAAGGTGCATGACTTGATGCTTTTGGCTGTCAGTCATCTGGAGCCAGTACAAGCGCTCTTCCCGGCTGCGCAGGCAGCCTTTGCAATAACCTTTGGCATTGGCTTCGCAGACACCTATACAGGGACTGGGGATGGGGAAAAAATCGGGTTGTTCCATATTTTAAAAGCGTTTGAGACAAGAGACCGGACAAACCAAAATTGTAGACTACATTCGTATTTGTCTAAACACGATCGGTGTATCCAGCAGGGTTCCTAATATCCAATTGAGTTGATCGTTTCAATAAGTTTATATCTGCCACCCTAGGCATAAAAAACCTAAGAGAAACCATAAATATATCACAGAAGAAGTCAGTATCTTCCCTATCGTCAGATTTTCCCAATAAAACCTAAGTAAGAACATTATAAAAATTAAAGGAATTCCAATATAAATATAATATTTAAGCGAACCTAATTCACTGAACACGTTTATAACAGAATAGAGACCGATAAATCCACCTGACCAAAAAACAATTATTGCCGGCCCTAAAAAAATAGCCGTTATTAAATGAGGGAGCAGTATGATTTTTATCCATTCTTTATATTTGTTGTTCATTTTAATCTCAATTACTGCAATGGTATCGTATCCATTCAAATGGGGGAGCAAAGTATACAGTAACGTCACCAAGAATAATTACGGTATGTTTGGCAGAATCATGTTTTAATACATATTTGGAGTTCCGCTATATTTTGATTTTCAGACGACCTATGTGTAGCCTCAACTATCTGCATTTTATGACTTAATCAGTTTGCGCAAAGACTGATTGTTGTATTTGATATCGGCAATCAGCTGGTCATATTGGTGCATTCTACGGAGCGAGCGGGTAATCAGATAGACCGAGAAAATAATCAAGCTGATGTTCATCAGACTGACCAGTACGAGCAAAGGCCAAACATCAACGGCCTCGTACCATTTCGATGTCGCAATCAGCGCACTGAAAATAGACAAAGGGAGTGCGAAAACGGCAATGCCCGTACGCATGATAGCAAGTGCCGTGCGTTTTTCAGCAAGGAGAAGCTGCACTTGATTGATGCTGAGGATATCGTTTTGCTGTTCGGTAACCATAGGATACGCGCCTATACAAATTAACTTTGAATTCTGATAAAGCGGAAAATATGGTTTTATGTTACCCGAAAGTATTGAAAATAAAAACAAAGGTCGTCTGAAAATTTTCAGACGACCTTTACCATTGCTGTTTATACGGTTTGCGAGTATTTGGCTTTGGTTTCTTTATGGCGCAAATGGTAGTCGAACACCATGGCGATGTTGCGGATCAAGAAACGGCCCTTCGGCGTAACGGTCAGGCCGTACGGTTTGAGACGAACCAGACCGAGGGTTTCCAGTTGCTTCATATCTTCCAGTTCCGCTACAAAATAGCGGCTAAACGGAATGCCGAACACGCTTTCGTAAATTTGATAATCAAGTGAGAAGCGGCACATTAAATCCTGAATGATGTTGCGGCGCAAAATATCGTCTTGATTGAGCTGGTAGCCGCGCATAATCGGCAGATGTCCGGCATCGAGTGCGGCGTAATAGGCATCGATGTCGCGCTCGTTTTGGGAGTAGGTGCTACCGATTTTGCCGATAGAGGATACGCCGATTGCCACCAAGTCGCAGTCGGCATAGGTCGAGTAGCCTTGGAAGTTTCGTTGCAGGAAGCCTTCTTTGAGGGCGATGGAGAGCTCGTCGTCAGGTTTGGCAAAGTGGTCCATGCCGATGAAAACGTAGCCGCGCTCAGTCAGGGTTTGGACGCAATATTGCAGCATATCGAGTTTTTCTTCGCTGCCGGGAACGACATTGGTGTCGATACGGCGTTGCGGTTTGAAGATATGCGGCAGGTGGGCGTAGTGGTAGAGGGCGAGGCGGTCGGGGTCGAGGGACAAGACCGTGTCAATGGTGGTTTTGATGCTTTCGGTGTTTTGGTGCGGCAGGCCGTAAATCAAATCGACGCTGACGGATTTGAACCCGGCTTCGCGGGCGGCATCGATGACTTCTTTGGTTTCTTCGTAACTTTGGATACGGTTGACGGCTGCCTGCACTTTAGGATCGAAGTCTTGAATGCCGACACTCATGCGGTTGAAACCGAGTTTGCCCAGTTTGAGGACGGTTTCGCGGCTGACTTTGCGCGGGTCGATTTCGATGGAGTATTCGCCGTTGGGGATAAGCTGGAAGTATTTGCGGATCATTTCGAAGACGCGTTCGAGTTGGTCGTCGCTTAGGAATGTCGGCGTGCCGCCGCCGAAGTGGAGTTGCGCAAGCTGGTGTCTTCCGCCCAAATGCGGTGCCAGCAATTCCATTTCTTTTTCCAGATACTGGATATAGGCATCGGCACGGCTTTTGTCTTTGGTAATAATTTTGTTGCAGCCGCAGTAGTAGCAGATGGTATTGCAGAAGGGAATGTGGATGTAGAGTGAAAGGGGTTTGTTGAGCGCGCCCATATTGCGCAGGTTTAAAGCTTGGATATATTCGGCTTCTTTAAAGCCTTCATGGAAGCGGTCGGCGGTCGGATAGGATGTATAACGTGGACCGCTTGATGGCAAATTGGCAATTAACTCACGGTCGAATTCCGGTAATTCATTGTTTATGTTGGTGTTATTTGAGATGGGGATGATTTTCATGGTCGGGGCTTGTAGTATGAAGTAAGGAAATTAGGGAAAATTTTAGTCAAAATTTCGATAGTTTGGTAGAATGCCTCATAATGATATGCCGACTTTGACATGGGTCAATAGTTATTCGGCTTAATCAGGGATTGAGAGAACTAAGCAAATTAAAGGTGCGTTATGGCCACACACAATGCAACACATCAAATGAAAACCTTGTGTTCCACATGTTCTTTACGCGAGCTGTGTTTGCCTGTCGGACTGATGCCTAACGAATTTTCACAATTAGACGCGGTTATTCGTCAAAGCCGCCGTCTGAAAAAAGGTGAATACCTGTTCCGTGCCGGCGAGCCGTTTACCTCTTTGTTTGCCATTCGTGCGGGCTTCTTTAAGACAACAGTCGCCAGCCAAGATGGACGAGATCAGGTAACCGGCTTTTTTATGTCGGGCGAGCTGATCGGTATGGATGGGATTTGTTCCCATATTCACAGCTGTGATGCTGTGGCTTTGGAAGACAGCGAGGTATGCGAGCTTCCGTTTACACATATTGAAGAACTTGGTCAGGATATTCCCAGCCTCCGTTCTCACTTTTTCCGCTTGATGAGCCGTGAAATTGTCCGAGATCAGGGCGTTATGCTGCTTTTGGGCAATATGCGCGCTGAAGAGCGATTGGCGGCATTCTTGCTCAACCTGTCTCAGCGTCTCTATTCACGAGGATTCGCCGCCAATGATTTTATCTTGCGGATGTCGCGTGAGGAAATCGGCAGCTATTTGGGGCTGAAGCTGGAAACAGTCAGCCGCACCTTGTCTAAATTTCATCATGAAGGCTTGATTTCGGTTGAACATAAGCACATCAAAATCTTAGATGCGACAACCTTGAAGAAAATGGTTTCCGGTTGTTCGCACGCTATCTGAATCTTAGGCCGTCTGAAATATTTCAGACGGCCTTTTTAACAAGAATTAAAGAATAATTGTTAAGTTACGCAAGTGATAGTCAGATATTAAATTGAAAAATCTTCAACAACCGGCGTGTACAGAATGCGGTCGACTACTTCTCTGGTCAGTTTCGGTGCAAACATCTGGATAAAGTCATACGCGTAACCGCGCAGGTAGGTATCCGAGCGTAAGGCTATCCAAGTGGGCGACGGTTCAAATAAGTGTGCCGCATCAATAAGCTGTAAATCTTGATCGACCGCGGGATCGTACGCCATTTTGGCCATCAAACCTACGCCTAAGCCTAAGCGTACATACGTCTTCAATACATCCGTATCGGCAGCCGATAAGGCAACATCAGGTTGCTCAATATGCGCTTTATTAAATGTACGCGCAATGCTGCTGCCGGAATTAAAAGCAAATTCGTAAGTAACCAGCGGAAAAGAAGCTAAATCTTCAAGGCTTAAAGGATTGCGGCAGTCCAAAAGAGGGTGATCGTGCGGAACAATCACGGCATGGTTCCATTCGTAGCAGGGTAGTTTGCCCAACTCGGGGTGATCGTCAATGCGTTCGGTAATAATTGCCAAATCTGCTTCTCCGCTGCTGACCATTTGGGCAATGGCAGAAGGGCTGCCTTGTTTGATGGTCAAATTGACTTTAGGGTAGTTTTTGACAAATTCCGCAACGATTTTGGGCAAAGCATAGCGCGCCTGGGTATGCGTTGTCGCGATGGTTAGCGAGCCGCTGTCGTGATCGGTAAACTCGCTGCCGATATTTTTAATGTTTTGTACATCACGCAAAATCCGTTCCGAAATCTCTAATACGGCTTTGCCCGGTTGCGAAACGGAAACCACACGTTTGCCGCTGCGGATAAAAATTTGGATACCCAATTCTTCTTCAAGCAGGCGGATTTGTTTGGAAATGCCGGGCTGGGATGTAAAAAGCGCATCGGCAGCCTCGGAGACATTCAGATTGTGCCGGTAAACTTCAAGGGCGTAACGTAATTGTTGCAGTTTCATGGTGGCAGTATCGGATACGTTGTTATTGTGGATTTTGTGCGACAAACGGCATGTAATTTAACATATTTTGCCCAGTTTTGCCCCGAGTTTTGAAAATGGTTGTTTTTAATGAAAATATCTTTTAATGATATGAAAACAGGAAATTCAGGAAAGAAGAGGGAAAGGGGTTTTGTTGTTTTTGTACAACTTTAGGTAGGTGAATTGTCTGATTTTGCCCTAAATTAATGACACAAGATTGATTTTTCGGCATGATTAACTACTAGGAAGCAGGCACTTCATAATTGTTTGAAGGCATCGAGTATTGACAGTTTGCCTTGCGCTTCTTTATAGTGCAACCTGATATATCCGATTTGCCGCTGTTTTGATACTGCGGCCTGTATATTGGTACTTTGCAGCGGTTGCTTTCCTAGTCCGCCGCATAACAATTTGATGAGGGAATAAAATGACCAAACAGCTGAAATTAAGCGCATTGTTCGTTGCCTTGGTTGCCTCTGGCACCGCAATGGCCAGCGAAGCGCATACCAAACACGGTTACACCGTAAGCAGCCAATCTCAAGAAATCGTTCGTAATAACTACGGCGAATGCTGGAAAAACAGCTACTTCGACAAAGCTACCCAAGGCCGTGTTGAATGTGGTGACCGCGAAGCAGTTGCTCCTGTACAACAAGCTCCTGAGTATGTTGATGAAACTGTTTCTCTGTCTACTAAAACTCTGTTCGGCTTCGACAAAGACAACCTGCGTCCTGAAGCTCAAGAAAACCTGGACTCTTTGGCTCAACGCCTGAGCAACAAAGACGTACAAACTGTACGTGTTGAAGGTCACACTGACTTCATGGGTTCTGAAGAATACAACCAAGCTCTGTCTGAGCGTCGTGCTAACGTAGTTGCTAACTACTTGGTAGGCCATGGCGTTGCTTCTAGCAAAATCTCTGCAGTAGGTCTGGGCGAATCTCAAGCTCGCATGACTGCTACTTGTGAAGCTGAAGTTGCTAAACTGGGCAAAAAAGTTTCTAAAGCTAAGAAACGTGCTGCTCTTATCGCTTGTATCGAACCTGACCGTCGCGTTGATGTTAAAATCCGCAGCGTTGTTACTCGTCAAGTTGCTCCAGGTCAAACTATCGAAGGTCAAGGCGAATTGCCTGCTACTGATGAAGGTTGGATCCCAGCTCCTTACAATGGCGTTCACGGTTACGCTAAACCTTAATCGGTTTTTGAAAAATGCCCTGCATATTGCAGGGCATTTTTTTATGGTTTATATTTGAAGAGTCGGGGAATTCATGATTCAAAATAAAAGGCCGTCTGAAAGACTTATTTTCAGACGGCCTTTTATTAAGACAGATTAGTTTGACTTGGGCCATTTCCATACGCAAACAGCGGCGAGTATTGTACAAATCAAAAAGATGATACTGGATAAGCCGTGCCAAACGCCGAATGTTCCACCTACTAGGGACAGTAACCAGTTATCTAGTCCGTACTTGTGTGCCTCGATAACCGGCGTAACCAAAAGATGATTACAGGCTAAGAGTAGCCAAAGTACCAATATCCACCAAGAAAGTAAGGCCAGCTGCCGTCTGAAAAAGGCATAGGCTGCGCCAAAAATAACTAAGCCACAAAGTGCTGTAATAGCAAATAAAATGCCGGCAATTTCTCCTGCCAGCATTTTGGGCAGGATGCGGAATAGGATAGGGGCAGTAACATAGCCTGCTGTCAGCTGCATACCAAGCCACATGGCGGCAGCGGTTTGGATAATTTTGTATAGTAGATTCATTATGCTTCTCCTGTGAAGATTTTATTTTCTTTGATTATGGTGTTTTTAGGTACAGCAAAAGGCCGTCTGAAAATGTTTTCAGACGGCCTTTTGTTTATTTAAATATATTGCACGGCAATGATGTCATATTCACGCACGCCGCCGGGTGCTTGAACTTCTGCAACGTCGCCTTCTTCTTTGCCGATCAGGGCTCGGGCAATGGGGGAGCCAACGTAGATTTTGTGTTCTTTGATGTCTGCTTCATCTTCACCGACGATTTGGTAGGTAACTTGTTCTTCGGTTTCCAAATCTTCCAGTGTCACAGTTGTGCCGAACACAATTTTGCCTTCTGCATGGATTTCGGCAGGGTTGATGATGTGCGCCATAGAGAGTTTGTGTTCCAACTCGGCAATGCGGCCTTCGATAAAGCCTTGACGCTCTTTGGCGGCTTCGTATTCTGCGTTTTCAGACAAGTCGCCGTGTGAACGTGCTTCGGCGATGGCTTCAATGACTTCTGGGCGTGCTACGCTTTTGAGGTGTTGAAGTTCTTGTTTCAACAATTCTGCACCACGGACGGTCAAAGGGATTTTTTGCATTGAGTTCTCCATGAAAGCATGATGATGCTTTTAAAATTTTATCCGGCCACGCGCGGTAGCCGGATTGGAAATAAAAATACAAGCCGCCAAAGCTTGGCGGCTTGATGAATAAATAAGTAATGCCTGTATTCTACCAAATTCTGCCGAAACCGCAATAATTAAAACGGATTTTCAGTAAAGTGTTGTTTTCTGTCTATTTTGTTTTTCAGACGGCCTGAAAACTAAATATTGAAGTATTTCAAAGCTGCATCGGAAAAACGGTTTCTTAAATGAATGTTTTTGATTAAAATGCCTGATACTAATTCGTAATAATTAGTCTGCTTTGACTATATAAAGAGAATATATGGAAACAAAACCAACTTCCCAAAATGAACAACAGGCTAACCGCCGTTATTTGACTGTTTGGCGATGGCATTTTTATGCCGGACTTTTGGTTGCGCCGTTTTTAACCCTGCTGGCTGTTACAGGGTTGGGAATGCTGCTATTTGCCAATATTACCGGTAAAGAAGGCGAGCGCATACATGTTACGCCTCAGGCAGTGGTTCAGCCTTTGTCGGCTCAGGCTGAAGCTGCCAGACAGTTTGTGAATCCGGAAACTTCCTCTGTGGTGCAGTATATTGCGCCGCGCACAGATGATATGGTTGCCGTATTCCGCGTGAACAATGACGATAAAGCCACTATGGTTGCCGTTGATCCCTATACGGCAAAAGTCGTGAACACGATGCCGCGCGGTCAAGGCTGGTATCACACGATGGATGAAATCCACGGCGATATTATGATTGGGGCGACAGGGGACTACCTGTTGGAAACCGCTGCGTCGCTAACCATCATCATGATTGTGACCGGTATTTATTTGTGGTGGGTAAAACAGCGTAGTCTGAAGGCTGTTTTTTTACCTAAAGCAGGCAAAGGTCGTTCTTGGTGGCGCAACCTGCACGGTGCATTTGGCTCTTGGATTTCTTTGATTTTATTGCTGTTCTGTCTGTCAGGTATTGCTTGGGCAGGTATTTGGGGCGGTAAAGTGGTTCAGGCGTGGAGCCAATTTCCTGCGGGTAAATGGGGCGTGGAGCCTAATCCGGTATCTTCCGTACCAACCCATGGTGATGTGCTGAATGACGGTAAATCTAAAGAAGTTCCGTGGATTTTGGAGCTGACGCCTATGCCGGTTTCCGGTACGACAATGGGCGAAAATGGCATTAATCCGAGTGAGCCGATGACGTTGGAGACGGTTGACCGCTTTGCGCGCGAAATTGGCTTTAAAGGCCGCTATCAGTTGAACCTGCCTAAAGGTGAAACCGGCGTATGGACGCTGTCGCAAGACTCAATGAGCTACGATATGATTAGTCCGACTGCGGATCGTACGGTACACATTGATCAATACAGTGGCAAAATCCTGGCTGATATTCATTTCGATGATTACAACTGGTTTGGTAAATTCATGGCGGCAAGCATTGCTTTGCATATGGGTACACTGGGCTGGTGGAGCGTATTGGCAAATGTCTTGTTCTGTCTGGCGATTATCTTTATCTGTGTCAGCGGCTGTGTAATGTGGTGGAAACGCCGTCCTTCGGAAGCACGTGGTTTGGTTCCTCCTGCACAGAAAATCAAATTGCCGGTATGGTGGGCAATGGCTGCGCCACTTCTGATTTTGGCCGTGATTTTCCCAACAGCCATTGCCGCAATCGCTGTTATTTGGATTTTGGATACATTGTTGTTATCACGTATCCCAGCATTGGCAAGATGGTTTAAATAACCGTCCGATGTTATTAAAGGCCGTCTGAATCTTTTGTTTCAGACGGCCTTTTTTATAAAGGTTAAAAGAGGTAGGTAAGTTACGATTCTGTTTAAGTTTATATGTAAAATGGAGATTGTGGTTGGCTTGCAGGATTGGTGTAAGAAAGACGAGGAGATCTTGTATAAAAACAAAAAACCCACTTCATTGAAGTGGGTTTTTGATGAAAGCTATTAACCTTTGCGAGCAGGCAATTTTTCTTTAATGCGAGCTGCTTTACCGGTCAGGCCGCGCAAGTAGTACAGTTTGGCGCGACGTACGTCACCACGGCGTTTAACTTCGATTTTTTCTACGGTAGGAGAGTACAGTTGGAAAGTACGTTCTACACCTTCGCCGCTAGAGATTTTGCGAACGATGAAGTTGCTGTTCAGGCCACGGTTGCGGCGAGCGATAACAACACCTTCGTATGCTTGCAGACGGCTGCGAGAACCCTCAACTACGCGTACAGATACGACAACGGTGTCGCCTGGAGCGAATTCAGGGATTTCTTTGTTCAAGCGAGCGATTTCTTCTTGCTCTAATTGTTGAATCAAGTTCATTTGTTTTTCCTAAGTTATGATTGGATTTCCTGTTGCTCTTGCAAGATTTCTTTTAAGAGGCGGGATTCCTTTGGGATTAAACTGCGCTTTTCCAATAAATCAGGTCGGCGCTCTAAAGTGCGTCGCAGTGATTGTTTCAATCGCCACTCGGCAATCAAGCCATGATTTCCTGAGCGTAAGACATCAGGAACCATCATGCCTTGGAATTCTACGGGTTTGGTGTAATGAGGACAGTCTAAAAGGCCGTCTGAAAACGAGTCTTGTTCGGCTGACTGTATATCGCCCAATACGCCCGGAACCAATCTTAAGACAGCATCCATCAACATCATGGCGGGTAATTCGCCACCTGAGACGACAAAGTCGCCAATGCTGATTTCTTCGTCCACACTGCTTTGCAGTAGTCTTTCATCTATGCCTTCATAGCGTCCGCATAGAAGAATAAGATGGGGCAGTTCGGCAAGTTCTGCAGCTTTTTTATGTGTCAGCGGCTGACCTTGCGGACTGAGATAAATTACTTTGGCAGGTTTTTGCGAGTTTGCTTTGGCTTCTTCAATTGCCGCTTGAAGCGGCGGCGCCATCATAATCATTCCCGGACCACCTCCGAAGGGGCGATCATCGATATAGCCAAGTTTGTTGTCGGCAAATTTTCGGGGATTGATGGCTTGAAACTGCCAAAGATTTTGTTTTCTTGCTCTGCCTGTAACGCCGTATTCGACAATACTGTCGAACATCTCTGGGAAAATGGTGATGGCTTGAATCAGCATCAGTAGTCCAAACCCCAGTCGGCAATAATGGTTTTGCTGTCGGTATCGACAGATTCGATATAGTTGGAGACGAAGGGAATCAGGATTTGTCCGTGTTCGCCTTTAATCATCAAAACATCGTTTGCACCGGTTTCCATCAGGTTGCTGACTTTGCCGAGGATGATGTTTTCTTTGTTGATGACGGTCATGCCGACTAAATCTGCCCAGTAGTATTCGTCTTCTTCAGTAGGGGCGAATGACTCTCTGGGAATTTCGATGGTATAGCCGCGCAAGGCAAATGCTTGATCGCGATCGTCTATACCTTCAAATTTGACCTGAAGTTCGCCATTGACAATTTTACCTGCCTCAAGCACAACATTCAGGGTTTTGCCATCCTTGCACAACTGCCACTCGGGGTAGTCCAGCAGGCTGTCGGTATATTCGGTATTGGCAGCAATTTTAAGCCAGCCTTTAATGCCGAATACGCCTTTGATGTAGCCCATGGCTACCCGTTTTTGAGTGTCTGTCATGGTCGTTTCGGCTGATTAAGCAGCGATTTTTTGCTCTTTAATCAGTTTGGCAACTGCGTCGCTAACTTTCGCGCCTTGAGCAACCCAGTGGTTGATGCGGTCTGCGTCAAAACGTACGCGTTCTTGTTTTTCGTTGGCAACGGGGTTGTAGAAACCTACGCGCTCAATGAAGCGGCCGTCACGACGGTTGCGAGAGTCAGTTACGACTACGTTGAAGAAAGGGCGGTGTTTTGAGCCGCCGCGAGCCAAACGGATAACTACCATTTTGAGTCCTTTTGAAAAATGCGGATATATAGAAACCGCTAATTTTAGGATATTTCACACGGGTTATGCAAGTTTTTATTTGTTTTTGTTGCTGTTTTGCCATTCGTTCAAATCGAGGCTGGCTTGATACAGGCCGCGGTCGGTTTCCGACGGGGTAACGGTAAATCCTGATTTTTCAGCGAGTTTGAGCATTGGTGTGTTTTCTTTGAGGATTTCCGCATTCATGGTTTGGTAACCTTGCTGTGTGGCAGTTTGGATAATGAGGCTCATCATTTTGCCTGCCAAGCCGGTTTTGCGTGCTTCAGGTGCCAAAGTAATGCCGAACTCGCACTCATTACGATTGATGCGGCTGTAACGGCTGACTGCGACGATACGGCCGTCTGAAGCGAAGGCTGCCCACGCGCATTCGGTATGAAAATCGGGACGGGTCAGCCGTGCGAGTGTGGGCAGCGGTAACTCGTTGGTATGGGTCATAAAGCGCGTATAGCGGTCGGCCGCGGGTAATTGGCGGACAAATTTTTGTTTGGCTTCGGCATCTTCAGGTTCTAGTGCGCGGATGTGCAGTGTGTTGCCGTCGGGCAGGGTAAAGGTATCTGTTTGGCTCGGATAGGGTGCGAGTACGTTTTGTATCTCGGGCGTTTCGGTTTTAGGGTGCAGCAGTTCGGACGCGGCTTCGCCGGTGTTGCGTAGGAATTCGGCTGCGGCCGGATTTTTTTGTTGGAGGTAGGCGGCGGCACTTTGCATTTTAGCAGCGGCCTGTTCTAAGGTTTGGACGGCTTTTTTAGGAATTTTGGTTGTTGGTGCAACAGGTTTTTCCACGATTTCTGGAATGATGGCGCTGCTGTATTGGCTGCCGTTATAGTTGAGGACAATGTCGCCGATATGCTGGTTGTTGTGGATAAGCGTGTTTAGGGAATGTAGGAATTGATTGAGAACGGACGTGTTGTCAAGTTCTGCAAATTGGCTTAAATGCTGGATATCAAGTGTGGTAAAAGGAGGTAATGCGGCTTCGGTTTGGCCGTTGTAATGGGCGGTAAGGATGTTGCCGTAAATGGCATGTCGGCTGAATCGGAATTGAACGGCATCATGCTTTTGGGTTTGGCACGGAGGCAGGTATAGGGCCTCTGCCATCAGGTCGGTTTGACCGGATGCAATGGCTTTATCGATGCTTTTGCTTTTTGGTGTTTTCAGACGGCCTGTTTTGGCTGGCGCAGGGGTATTTTGCACCTGTTGCAAATAGGCGGTTTGATTGCGGAAATAAAGTGTCAGCAAGGCTTCTTCCGGCGTGTTAAACCGAGTCAGGCCGTCTGAAAAACGATAGCTGACGAGAATGGGCTTGCTGGTTTTTTGTGCCAAATTATCTAGAGTTTGATGAATGCTGTACGCATCCGGCGTATCTGGCGAAATAATGCCGAGCAGGGCTTGAGTATGTGGATTTTGTAATTGTTCGAGCACCAGACGGTGGATGCGTGCAGGCGTGGGGTTGCTGCCGATGCAGCCTTGTCGGATGGATGGTACTTCGGTTGGGAGGTCGAGGGTCAATTCGCAGGCATCGGCGGTAGTGCGCAGCCATTCTATCGGCGTATCGGACAGAATGGTGGGGTTGGTAATGACGGGAATGCCAGAAAGGTGGGCTTTTAGGGCTGCTTCCAGTTCGGCGTTATTGAATACCGGTTGGAAATTGCAATGGCGGCTGAGGCTGCGTAGGATGGCTTTGTCTGTGTCGTCGGTGTAGTGTGTGGACAACAGGATAAGCGGGGTGTGGCGTGCAAAGTGTCGGATGGCGCTGAACAGTTCGCGTTGGTTTTCGGCCGGATTGCAGTGGATGACGGCAACTTTGGTATGGCGGTTGTGGCCGAAGCGGTTGAGCCAGTCGGCCGATGTGGTAGGGCTTAGATCATAGTTGAGGCTGATGTGGCGCGATACGCCTTGGTGCAGTGTGTTCAGCAGGTGGTTGATGTTGCGGCTGACAGTGCTGTGGCCGGTCAGTAACGCGATATGGCCGGCCGGATAGTCGGCTTGGGTGCCGATATTGAGGTTGAGCGAGGGGAGTTGGATGCCTGCGCTGTTGCACACGGTGATGTTCAATTCGTCGCCGTGATGTTTTTGAATGATGGAACGGGCGTTTTTGCAGGATTCGGGCGGCAGGTTTTCCCAATTTTGAATCAGGATAATGTGGCGTAGGTTTTTTTTACGGCAGGCTTTGAACAGCGAGTCGTAATGATCGGGCGGGATAACGGCAACAACCAAATCGGCTTGGCCCGGGATTTTGCTGAGGCTGGAGTAGGAGGGAATGCCTGCGACACTGCTGTGTCGAAGATTGACGGGGGTAATTTTGCCTTGATATGAGGAACCGAGCAGGTGGCTGAAAATGCGCTCGCCAAGGCTGTGCGGACGTTCGCTGGCGCCGACTAGGATGATGTGTTCAGGCATGAAGAAGTAGCCGGTTTGGGCAGTTGCGCTCATGATGGTTCCTTATTTGTGTTTTTGGCCGTCTGAAAAGTTTCAGACGGCCTTATTTTTAGACTTCTTTTTTGTCTCCGGCTTTCTTTTTGGGAAGGATGAAGCGCATCCTCAGGCCGTTGGGTTTGACATTTTCAGCAATGATTTTACCGCAGTGCTGTTCCATAATGTGCTGCGTCAAGGCAAGCCCTAAACCTGTACCGGGCTTGTGCGCGCTGGAGTCGGCGCGATAAAAGGCAGTGAAAATATGCGGAAGCTGCATTTCGTCTACGCCAGGCCCGTTGTCGGTCACATCGATAATCCAGTTTTTGCCGTCTTGTCCGATATGGGCTTGAATGGTGCTGCCTTCCGGACTGTAATTGATGGCATTACGGATAACGTTGTCGAAGGCGCGGTATAGATAGCCCTCGTTGGCACTGACCACGGCATTTTCAGGGATTTTGGGATCAATGCGCAGGGTAACGCTTTGGTTGTTTTGGTGGGCAATGCTTTGGTTGTCCTCAATCAAGTTGGTTAAGAACGGAACGAGTTTGAGGTTTTCTTTTTCCAAAGGAATATTGGAAGTTTCCAGGCGTGAGAGGGTCAATAATTCACCTACCAAAGTATCCATGCGCACCAATTCGCCTTCAAGCCGCTTGAGGTATTGCTCTTGTTTTTGCGGCTGAGATTGAATCAGGCCGACAATTGCCTGCATGCGTGCCAGCGGCGAACGCATTTCATGAGAAACGTGGTGCAGTAGGTGGCGCTCTTTGGCAACAAGTTTTTCAAGTTTCTCGGCCATTTTGTCGAACTGCACGGCAAGGTGGGACAATTCGTCGTCACGATCGTCAACTTGTTGGGAAATGCGGGTTTCGAGTTCGCCATTGGCTACTCTGTCCATGCCGCCGCCAAGAATTTTAATGGGCTTGGTGATGTTGTTGGCAAGGATATATGCCATCAAGAGGCCGACGATGATGATGAAAGACAGAATGATAAATTCGTGCCAAATCGGCGAGAGCGGCAGGCCGGGAATGAAAAGCGGGCTGGGCAGGCGCTGGGCTTGATGGTTGTCCCAGCCTTTAATGAAGAAGAGGTATTCTTCGCCAAAACGGTCGTATTCGATGTGTGCCAAATCAGATTCGGGATTGTTGATGGCAAAGATGCGGGCGCGTTCGATGGACAGGCTGTCGATATTGCGGCCTAAAATATCTTTTTTATCGTCGCCGGTAATCACATAAACGGCATTGGAAACAGGATTGTTTTTCCATTCCGAAAGAATTTCACGCGCACCGCTGTCTCCGCGCGAGTTAAATGCGGAGATGATGCTGCTCATCAATGTGGTTTCGATGGTGCGGCGTTGGTTGAATTGGTTTTCGGCGAGGGTGTTTTGTACCAGCCAAAATGAAAAACTCGCCACAAAGATTGCGCAGACGATGACTGCGCAAAATGTGGCGAAAATGCGTTGAAACAGTTTCATTGATCTGTTTAATCTTTAGTTTTTAACAAACAGGTAGCCTAAGCCGCGTACAGTTTGAATCAGGGAAGCATCGCCCAATTTGTGTCGGATGCTGGAGATGTGTACGTCGATGCTGCGGTCAAATTTAGCCAGTTTGCGGTCGAGTGCTTCGATAGACAAGGTCTCTTTGCTGACAACTTGTCCGGCGTGGCGCATCAAAACTTCGAGCAGATTGAACTCGGTGCTGGTCAATTCAAGCGGAGTATCTTTGATGCTGGCTTGGCGTTTGGCAGGGTAGAGGACAACGTCGCTGACAGAAATGCTGTTAGGCGCGTTGTTTTGTTCGTTGCTGTGTTGCGCGCGGCGCAGGATGGCGTTGATACGCGCCAAGAGTTCGCGCGGTGTGCATGGTTTCGGTACGTAATCGTCCGCACCCATTTCCAAACCGATGATGCGGTCGATGTCATCACCTTTTGCAGTCAGCATGATGATGGGTACTGTGCTTTGGGTGCGTACGTTTTTCAGTACGTCCAAACCGTTCATTTTAGGCATCATGGAGTCTAATACGACGACATCGTATTGTCCGGTCAGAATTTCTTGAACGCCGGCTTCGCCGTCGGGAACGCTATGAACGTTGAGGCCTTCGGCAGTCAGGTATTCGGTCAGCAATTCGGTCAAGAGAGCATCGTCATCTACGAGTAATACGCGACTCATGGAATTTCCTTTTCGTGATTGTATGCGCTGCGGTACTAAATGGCAGTACGGCGCTTAAAATAGAGTTGTGTTCAATCTTAACATGCAATCTGCTTTTGTTGATAGCGTAATTTTCTGTGCTTTTGCGCTTTTTTGCATAGAAACTTGTCGCTCTTTACATTTTCAGACGGCCTGTAAGGACAAACTGACAATTGGGCGTGTTTTGTTTAGGGTTTGTCGCATGATTGGGCGGTTTGGTGTTTCGGTGCGTTGATGAAATCTTTGCAATCGGATAAAAGTTTGGGCAGCAAGGGGGCGAATGCCGGGTGGCTGCGTATTTTGTCGGCGTAGAAATACATCATATAGGGGTAATAATATTGCACTGCCTGCATCCATTGCGCACCTTCTTCTTTTTTGCCTTGTCGGTAGAGGTAGAGGCCGACTTGATAGGCGCTGGAGTAGGGCCGGTAGGTCAGGGCTTTGAGTGCGGCTTCTTCCGCCCACGGGCGGATGTAGGCATCGGTCGGGTCTGCACGTTTGCTCAAGCTCAAATCGGCGTAATAGGCAAGCATGGGGCTTTCTTTGGAAAGTCGTTGCAAGCCGTCGATTTTGTTTTGAACCGTTTGCTGATCATCGGTTTTCCCTACACGGCTATATTGGGTCAGATTTTGATATTCCCAGCTGAGGTTTGCTATGCCGATTAAAATCGATAAAGCAGCTATACCGCCTGCCCATTGTCTGATTAGGGTAGATAAAGGGCCGTCTGAAACATCTTTCGGATAAGAGGGTGTCAACGACAGAATCAGGCTAAATACGGTGAGGAAGTAGATATACCAAAGCGGATATTCGAGCATGCTGTGGCAGAGGCTGACGGCGGCGGCAGTCAGTAAAAACAGGGATGCCGGCGTTTGGTTGCGGCCCGATAGTCGCCATACGGCTGCAAGCAGGGTTAAGGTTGCGAGCAAGGTGCCGGCAATGCCCATTTCGGACAATAACTGCATGACGATATTGTGCGAATGGGTAAACAGTACGCCGAGGATATTGTTAGGGAAGTATTGTTGTTGGGCATTGATCAGGAAGGTTTGCTGGGCAAAGCTGTTCCAGCCATGGCCGAACCAAGGTGCGGATTGAAAGGCAATCCATGCCTTGCTCCATTCGATTTGGCGCATGGAACCTTCAAAACCGCTGGTGCCTGCGCGTTCGACAGCGGTTTCGTATTTGATGTTGCCAAACAAATCCAACAGGCTGCCCATGCCGAATTGGAAAGCGGCGGCCAGGATTGCGGTCAGAAGGAAAATGCACAGTGCGCGTTTGTATTGGAAATGGGTACGCCAAAACCATAATGGCGTAATCAGGAATAGGGCGGCAATGTAGCCTAAGATGGTGCGCGAGTTGACAAGGCCGAGGGCCGCAGTCAATGCCAATACAAACAGAAAACCTGCTGTATTGGACATTTTGCGCGCCGTCCATAAATAGGATGCCGCCAAAATGCCCCACATTAAATAATGTCCCAAATGATTGCGCTGGCCGAGTTGGCCGTTTACGGTACCGCTGCTTCGGGCAATGATGCCGTTCAACCACTCTACGTTAGACCAGCCTTTAAATTGCAGCCAGACGATGACGGCCTGTATGGTTGCACCTATCAATAAAGACCAAGCAAAGATGCTGACGACGCGTTCCTGTCCGTAAGCTGCTACCCAACCCCGCACCGACCATGCGCCCAGTGCCAAAATAACAAAGGTCCAGGCGGTAATATCGCTCATGCCGGGGTAGGTGGAATACATGAGGCGCGCTTGGAGCGACCAAAATGCGGCCATGGCAAACAAGCCGATACTGAGTGCAGGAAGGCGGATATTCAGCAGACCTTTGTGTGCGCTAATCAATGTTAGTACCAACGAGCCGCTCAGTGAGATGGCTTCCAAATAAAAGCTGGGCAGTGGACCGACTCGGTAGAGCGAGAGAAAAGGGACGGCGCAAATCCAAAGAAAACTGAGCCATAAAGGCCAAAAGGTTTTTACTGAAGATTCAGTCAGGCCGTCTGAAAGTGTGTGGTAGGTCATTTTGATGTGTGTTTTTGTTGTTTGATAAATGCAAGGCAGCCGAGGAAAAAGGCAATGCACAATAATACGGAAACGGCGGCGCAAATACGGCTGGCGAGAGCCGTGTCTGCCAGGCGCATACAGGCTTCGGCAAAGTAAATCAGAATCAGCATGGAGCTGTATTGGTAAGTGTAGATGCGTTTTTTCAAAATGCCGGTCAACGGCAAGCACAAAGGCAGGGCTTTCAGTGCCAACCATGAGCCGCCTTCGCGCAATGGCGCGATCCATAATTCCCATGATAAGGAAAGCAGGATCAGCAGGATAAGGCTTATGGAAGTTGCAAGATAAGGTAATGGGGAGCGTGTATTGTTCACAATATTGAGAGTGTAAAGCCGTACTGGAAAACTTGAAATTATACCGCTAAAAAGGCGGGATAAGCCAAGAATATTGCTTAAAGGTACTGAAGAAAGGATTTATTGTTTTTTCTTCAAATAAATGAAAATTTATCTCGTTTTATAGTCTTATTAATATATATATCTAATAAAGATTGTGCTACTATTATAAATACTTTATCTCAGGAGGATAGAAAACCATGAATCGCGTTGCTGAAGTTATCCGTGATGATATTAAAGTAATGACAGCCTATCAGGTTGCTGATTTGCCGGAAGGTTTTATTAAGTTGGACGCTATGGAGTGTCCGCATCATCCTTTCGCCGGGTATGAATCTTTATTGTCAGAATGGGCGGACTTGGCAAAGCAGGCACCGATTCATTTGTATCCCCATACTGCCAAGAGCGGTATTTATGAAGAATTGAGGGAAGTTTTCGGTATTCCCAATAAAGCGGAAATCGCGTTGGGTAACGGCTCCGATGAGCTTATCCAATTTTTGACCATGTTGGTTGCCAAACCAAATGCGCGTGTATTGGGTATTGAGCCAAGTTTCGTTATGTATCGTCATAATGCCGCGCTTTATGGCATGGAATATGTCGGTGTTCCCTTAAATCCGGATTTCTCTTTAAATCTCCCTGCCGTTTTGTCCGCGATTGAGCAACATCAGCCGTCATTAATTTTTATTGCTTATCCCAATAATCCTACCGGCGTGTGCTTTAAGCGAGAAGAAGTGGAGGCAGTTATTCATGCCGCTACCGGCATTGTGGTTGTCGATGAGGCATATGGCGCGTTTCATCATGACAGCTTCCTTCCGTGGGCGGGCGAAGTCGAAAACCTGGTCGTAATGCGCACCATCAGTAAAATCGGCTTTGCCGGCTTACGGATGGGATATGCAGCGGCAAGCCCAAGCATTATGGGTGAACTGGCCAAAATCCTTCCGCCTTACAATATGAATCAATTAAGCTTGGCGGCGGCAAAATTCTCATTGAAACATCATCAAATCATTCAGCAAAACATTGATACATTAAAAAATGAGCGCTCGCGCGTGATGAATGAATTGTTGAAATTAAACCGTTTGGAAGTTTTTCCGAGCGAAGCCAACTTTATTACCGTTCGCGTTCCTGATGCGAACGAGCTGTTTGAAACATTGAAGCAAAACCGCATACTGATTAAAAAACTGCATGGCAGCCATCCGCTTTTGGATCAGTGTGTCCGCATAACCATAGGCTCGGCAGCGCAAAATGATGCTGTCTTGGCGGTTATTAGAAACCTTTACCCCAATCTTTGATTCCAAGGAAACTACCATTATGAACAAAGCTCAACTGCATTTGACCAATTTTCTGTTACTGGTTGAAGAAGCCGGCTCATTAACCAAGCTTGCACGTGCTTGCGGTTATGAAAATTCCGCCTCTTTGTCTCAGCTCAAACGCCGTTTGGAACAACAAGCAGGCGATGAGTCTGCACGCGGCATTCGTCCGAGCTTGGCTGCTAAGTTGGAATCCGGCATGCACAAACGCAAAGGCTGGCTGAACCGTGACCACAGCAAAGACCAAGAAAAAGCAGCAGCGGTTGAAGCCGCGCGTTTGGAAAAACAAACTGTCGAAGCAGTTGAAGCTGGTGTTTCAACCGAAGGCCGTTTTGTTACCGTTACCCGCAATACCTGCGAAACCCAAATCACCGTCAGCCTCAATCTTGACGGTACCGGCAAATATCGTCTGGATACCGGCGTTCCTTTCCTTGAACACATGCTTGCCCAAGTGGCGCGTCATGGTTTGATTGACTTGGATATTACCTGCAAAGGCGATTTGCACATTGACGACCATCACACGGTTGAAGACATCGGTATCGTGGTGGGTCAGGCCCTGAAACAAGCGCTTGGCAATAAAGCCGGCATTACCCGTTATGGCCATGCCTATGTTCCACTGGATGAAGCGTTGAGCCGTGTAGTCATCGACCTTTCCGGCCGCCCTGGTTTGGTGTACAACATCGACTTTACCCGCGCCCTGATCGGCCGCTTTGATGTTGATTTGTTTGAAGAGTTTTTCCACGGCCTTGTGAACCACAGCATGATGACCTTGCACATCGATAACTTGAGCGGCCGTAATGCACATCATCAAGCCGAGACTGTTTTCAAAGCCTTCGGCCGCGCATTGCGCATGGCGGTCGAATACGATCCGCGCATGATGGGTCAAACGCCTTCTACCAAAGGCACGCTGAGCGAAGAGTCTGTTCAGGAAGAAGCAGAAGCCGCATCTGAAGAATAAGGAATCGTTTGAGTGAATAAAGGCCGTCTGAAACCAATTGGGATTTCAGACGGCCTTTTATTATTTGTCTTGTATATCGACAATATTTTGTTTTAAACCATCTTTTGCTACAATCATTCTTATTATTATATTAATCATTAAATGTTTTCAGACGGCCTGAGGAGAAGCAATGAAAGTAGCGATTGTTGATTATGGAATGGGAAACCTGCACTCAGTATTGAAATCTGTTCAGGCGGCGCAGGTTTTGTCCAATCAAAATGCCGAGGTTTATCTGACTTCGCGGCCTGAAGAGGTGATGGCGGCGGATAAGGTTATCTTTCCGGGGCAGGGTGCCATGCCGGATTGCATGTCGGCGCTGAAGGCAAGCGGTTTGGGCGAGGCTGTTTCAGACGGCCTGAAAAACAAGCCGTTTTTTGGAATTTGCGTAGGTGCGCAATTATTGTTTGAACACAGCGAAGAAGGCGATACAGATGGTTTGGGTTGGTTTGAAGGTCAAGTAAAACGGTTTTTGCCCAATCAAACCGATGAGCAAGGAGGCCGTCTGAAAGTGCCGCATATGGGGTGGAATACAGTGCGCCAAACCCGTCCTCATCCTTTATTTCAAGACATTGGGCAGAACGAGTATTTTTATTTTGTTCACAGCTATTATTTTGCACCGAAAAATGAAGAGATTGTTTTAGGCGTCAGCGAATATCCGAATGAATTTGCCTGCATTGTCGGTAAGGACAATGTGTTTGCCACACAGTTCCACACGGAGAAAAGCCATCAGGCAGGATTGCTGCTGCTACGTAATTTTTTAAATTGGCAGATTTGAGGTTTTTAACATAAATCTGCTAAAAATCGCTAATTTGTGTAAAATATACTGAAATTGAATAGAGGAGAAGAAAATGCTGTTGATACCTGCCATTGATTTGAAAGAAGGACGCTGTGTTCGCTTAAAACAAGGCTTGATGGAGCAGGCGACGGTGTTTTCCGATTCACCGGCAGAGATGGCTTTGCATTGGCGCAATCAAGGCGCACGCCGTTTGCATTTGGTTGATTTGAACGGCGCATTCGCAGGCGTTCCTCAAAATTTTCCGGCGATTAAAGAAATTTTGGCCGCCGTAGCCAAAGATATTCCGGTACAGCTTGGCGGCGGTATCCGTGATTTGGGCACCATCGAAAAGTATTTGGATTTGGGTCTGACCGATGTGATTATCGGTACGGCCGCGGTAAAAAATCCTGAATTTGTGCGCGAAGCATGTAAGGCCTTTCCGGGTCAGATTATCGTCGGCTTGGATGCCAAAGACGGTATGGTGGCGATAGACGGTTGGGCAACGGTAACGGAGCATCATGTCGTCGATTTGGCCAAGCGTTTTGAAGACGATGGCGTCAACAGCATTATTTATACCGATATCGGCCGCGACGGCATGATGAGCGGCGTGAATATCGAGGCTACCGTCAAATTGGCTCAATCAGTGAATATCCCGATTATCGCTTCCGGCGGCTTGACGAATTTGGACGATATCCGCGCATTGTGTGCCGTTGAAAAAGAGGGTGTGAGCGGTGCGATTACCGGCCGCGCAATTTATGAGGGAAGTATTGATTTTGCACAGGCACAAAAACTGGCCGATTCTTTGGCCTGACCTTAAGTGCGTTTAATTATGCAGATTAGGGCTTTGCAAGGTGTAACAGCGCAGGAGTTGGCGTATTTCAAAAGCGGCATTTTGCAAAGTCCTTAGACTTAAAATCTGTCTGAAATAATTATAAAAAACAACTCACTCAATATCTTATTTTATTAAGGGATTGGTATGCTTGAAGCGTTTGTTTTGGGTTTTTGGATTATCTGGTCATCCGATCGTGAAGTGTATCCGCTAAGCGAAAGTTTGTGGTTTACACTGATTGCAGTGATACTGCGGCAGCTGACGGCGTTTGATTTGCCGATTATCGATACCTATTGGATGATTTTCAACGGGATAATATGGGCATTTGCCGGTTTGATTTTTTCCATTGTCGGCCGCATTGACAGCAATTTCATTATTTCCTGCGTCTTGGCTATGATGGCCGGCATTGGTTATTTTCAGCTGTTGCAACATTTGCCGGATTGGTTGGGCAAATTTTTGGCCTGACAGTTTCAGACGGCCTGATAACGGATAAGAGGTATTGAGTATGGCATTGGCAAAACGAATTATTCCTTGTCTGGATGTAAAAGACGGTCGCGTAGTAAAAGGCGTCAACTTTTTGGGTTTGCGCGATGCAGGCAATCCGGTTGACGTTGCTAAACGCTACAACGATGAAGGCGCAGATGAGTTGACCTTTTTGGACATCACTGCCTCCAGCGACAATCGCGATACTATTTTGCACGTTATCGAGGCGGTCGCTTCGCAAGTTTTTATTCCATTGACAGTCGGCGGCGGCGTGCGCACAGTTGCCGATATCCGTCGTCTGCTTAATGCCGGTGCCGATAAGGCCAGCATCAATACGGCCGCTGTAACCAATCCTGATTTGGTAAACGAAGCGGCCGGTTTTTTTGGTTCGCAAGCGATTGTTGTTGCCGTCGATGCCAAAGCGGTCAACCCTGAAAACACCCGTTGGGAAATCTTTACCCACGGCGGACGTAATCCGACCGGTTTGGATGCGGTAGAATGGGCTGTCGAAATGCAGCGACGCGGTGCTGGCGAAATTTTGCTAACCAGTATGGACCGGGACGG
Source organism: Neisseria sp. P0006.S004 (assembly GCF_051963015.1). NCBI lineage: Bacteria > Pseudomonadati > Pseudomonadota > Betaproteobacteria > Neisseriales > Neisseriaceae > Neisseria > Neisseria sp. P0006.S004. The sequence continues at coordinate 142,614 of NZ_JBQCUS010000004.1, forward strand.
TACCAAGCAAGGTTTCAACCTGCCTTTGACACGCGCAGTCAGCGAAGCGGTCGATATTCCGGTCATTGCTTCCGGCGGCGTCGGTTCTGTTCAACACTTGGTGGACGGCATTAAGGACGGGAAGGCAGATGCGGTATTGGCCGCCAGTATTTTCCACTTTGGCGAAGCGAGTATCCGTGAAGCGAAACTGGCCATGCGCGAAGAAGGAATCGAAGTGCGTTTATGATTGCTATCCAAAGGCTGTCTGAAAATATGGGAGAAAGACGCGAATGTCGAACATAAACGAAACGCTGCTGAATGCCGTAAAATTTGATGAAAAAGGTTTGGTTTGCGCGATTGCCCAAGATTGGCAGACACGCCGTGTGCTGATGGTTGCCTGGATGAACGCCGAGGCCCTGCAAAAAACTGTAGAAACCGGTTTTGCCCACTATTACAGCCGTTCCCGCCAAAAACAATGGATGAAGGGCGAAGAGTCCGGACATACGCAAAAAGTACACGAATTACGCCTGGATTGCGATGGCGACGCTGTGGTCATGCTGATTGAACAAAACGGCGGCATTGCCTGTCATACAGGGCGCGAAAGCTGTTTTTACAAAGTTTGGCAAGAGGGCGCATGGCAGGCAGTTGATGCCGTGTTGAAAGACGAAGAGGCGATTTACGGACATAAACATCCTTAAGGCCGTCTGAAAGAAAATAAGAGAAACCGACCATGACCGATACTATTCTTACCCAAATTCAAAACGTCATCGATTCGCGTAAAGGCGGCGATCCCGATGCTTCTTATGTCGCCCAACTGCTACACAAAGGCGAAGACAAGATTTTGAAAAAAGTCATTGAGGAAGCGGGTGAAACCTTGATGGCCTCTAAAGATGGCGGTGGCGAACATTTGGTTTACGAAGTGGCGGATTTGTGGTTTCACACCATGGTTTTATTGGCGCATCATGGATTGCGCGCCGAAGATGTAGTAAACGAGCTTGCGCGCCGTCAAGGTTTGTCGGGATTAGTGGAAAAAGCTTCTCGCAAAGAATCTTGAATTTATATTACAATCCCGTATTTGACCTGTTTCAGAATCCGTCTCTTGGGGTAAAACGATTTCCCTTTTTTGGTCGAAACCCGTTACGCCCGTTTTCAGACGGCCATTGGAGCCATTATGGATAATTGTATTTTCTGCAAAATCGCAACCAAAGATATTCCGGCACAAACTGTTTACGAAGACGATGAGATGCTTTGTTTCAAAGACATCCGTCCTGCCGCGCCGGTGCATCTGCTGCTGATTCCGAAAGTACACTTCGATTCACTGGCACACGCCACTGCCGAACATCAAACCCTGTTGGGTAAAATGATGTTGAAAGTTCCTCAAATTGCCCATGAGGCAGGTTTGACCGACGGTTTTAAAACCCTGATCAACACAGGTAAAGGCGGTGGACAGGAAGTCTTCCACCTGCATATCCATATCATGGGTACGCCCGCATAATTATTATCTCTTTTTAAATTAAACAAATTCAAGGATTTATCATGGGTAGCTTCTCTCTTTGGCACTGGATTATCGTACTGATTATCGTCGTTTTGGTATTCGGTACCAAAAAATTGCGCAACGTCGGCAAAGACCTCGGCGGCGCAGTGCATGACTTCAAACAAGGCCTGAATGAAGGTACAGACGGCAAAGATGCCAAAAAAGACGAAGTCATCGAACACAAAAAAGACGAAGACAAAGCATAATCCATGTTTGATTTCGGTTTGGGCGAATTGCTGCTGGTCGGCGTTGTCGCCCTGATAGTGCTTGGCCCCGAACGTTTGCCGCAAGCCGCGCGCACGGCCGGGCGTTTGGTCGGTAAATTGCAAGGCTTCGTCAACAACGTCAAGCAGGAGCTCAACACTCAGGCTGAATTGGACGAATTGCGCAAGGTGAAGCAGGAATTTGAAACCGCCGCATCTGAGTTTCGCGACGGTATCAAAGACTTGGGCAACGATGCACAAAAAAATCTGAATGATATTTCAGACGGCCTCAAGCCGTGGGAACGCCTGCCTGAGCAGAAAACGCCTGCCGATTTTGGTGTAGATGAGTTGGGCAATCCTTTGCCTGATCTGGCTTCAAACAGCACTGAGAATGAAAGCGCAATCCAAGCTTCTGAGCAGGGTGGGGCAGTGCAAACCCAAGAGCTTGTCGAAGCTGAAAATGCCGAATCCGAGCAAGACCGCGCTTGGCGTGAGTATTTGACCGCATCGGTTTCGCCTGCCCCTGCGGTAGAAGTCAGCTATATCGAATCTCCTGTTGCCGATGTTCCTCCGCTGCATACGACTTCTTTGCGTAAGCAGGCGATGAGCCGCAAACGCGATATGCGCCCGAAATTCCACGCCAAGCCCAAACTGCGCGTCCGTAAGTAAAAAGTGAGTCAACCGGTGTCCGAACCTCAACACGAACAACCCATCCAACCGCTTATCGAGCATCTTCTCGAGCTGCGCCGCCGTATGATGTGGATCGTCATCGGTATTGTTGTCTGCTTTTTGGGTATGATGCCGTTTGCCCAGCAGCTCTATACCTTTGTTGCCGAACCATTGATGGCCAATCTGCCTAAAGATACCAGCATGATTGCGACCGATGTGATTGCGCCGTTTTTTGTGCCGGTCAAGGTTACTCTGATGGCGGCGTTTCTGCTGTCGTTGCCGCACACGCTGTATCAAGTCTGGGCGTTTGTCGCCCCGGCTTTATACCAAAACGAAAAACGCTTGATTACGCCGCTGGTGTTGTCCAGCGTGACGCTTTTCTTCGTCGGTATGGCGTTTGCCTATTTTTTGGTGTTTCCCGTTATTTTCAAATTTTTGGCCGGGGTAACCCCTGTCGGTGTCAATATGGCAACCGATATCGACAAATACCTGTCCTTTATTTTGGGCATGTTTGTGGCATTCGGTACGACGTTTGAAGTTCCCGTCGTTGTGGTGTTGCTTGCCAAAATGGGTATTGTTTCGACTGCACAGCTTAAGAATGCGCGTCCGTATGTGATTGTCGGTGCGTTTGTCGTGGCTGCAATCATCACGCCGCCGGACGTAATTTCTCAAACCCTGCTTGCTGTTCCGCTGATTTTGCTCTACGAGGCAGGCATTTGGTTCAGCCGTTTTGCCAAAGCGAAAACGCAGCAGGAAGATGAGGATACACCGCAACCACCGGCAGAAGTTTAAGAATCAAGGCCGTCTGAAGAATTTTTCAGACGGCCTTTGTATCATGGCACTTTCAGTTTTTAAGAAAAAGCATGATGGATGTTTGGGGAGTCGTAAAACATTACTGCCCAGATTCTTTTGATTCGGCTAAAATTTTTGACCGAGGATTTGCCGAAATCGAAGCAGTAATGCGTAACAGTCCCTCATGCCTCAATGGGCTGGATTTTAATACCAAACTTCCGGAATTAAGTTTGGGAATGGGGTGATTTTTACCAATACATAAGCTGAAAATACTTGATTTTAGGCAATTGAAAAAATATTCGTTTCTATTTTATTAAAAAGTATGATGTCAGGCTGTCTGAAAATTAACTACGTTTCAGACGGCCTTTTTGTTACCCTTGTTTTTCTTTGTAATCCTTAGTTATCAAGCATCTTGCAAAAAGGATTTTGAAAAAGAGAAGTTTATATTTTGACTAAATCCAGCCGTATGAATCCATAGTGAAATGTGTTATCTTATCTACGTATGTTAAGAAACATTAATAAATTTGTATTTTTCTTACAGAGAAAGGCTTCAAAATGGATGGATGGACTCAAACGCTGAGTGCCGGTACTTTGCTCGGTATCGCCGCGGCAGCGATTTTGCTGATCTTGATTTTGATTGTAAAACTGCGCGTTCATGCCTTGCTGACGTTGGTATTGGTCAGCCTACTGACTGCTATCGTAACAGGCCTGCCTATGGGCAGTATCGTCAATGATGTGTTGGTCAAAAACTTTGGCGGCACGCTCGGCAGCGTGGCGTTGCTGGTCGGTTTGGGCGCAATGCTCGGCCGTTTGGTGGAAACTTCCGGTGGCGCTCAGTCTTTGGCAGATGCGCTGATTCGGATTTTTGGTGAGAATCGTGCACCATTTGCTTTAGGCGTGGCTTCTTTGATTTTTGGTTTCCCGATTTTCTTTGATGCCGGCTTGGTGGTGATGTTGCCGATTGTGTTTGCAACGGCACGCCGTATGAAGCAGACCGTTCTGCCATACGCGCTGTCGTCTATTGGCGCATTTTCGGTCATGCACGTCTTCCTGCCGCCTCATCCGGGCCCGATTGCTGCTTCTGAATTTTATGGTGCAAATATTGGTCAACTGCTGATTTTAGGTTTGCCTGTTACCTTGATTACTTGGTATTTCAGCGGCTATTTATTGGGTAAAGTTTTGGGTCGCAGCATTCATGTACCTGTTCCTGATCTGCTCAGCGGCGGTACGCAAGATAACGACCAACCAAAAGCGCCTGCAAAGGCATCTACGGTCATCGGCATTATGCTGATTCCTATGTTGTTGATTTTTTTGAATACTGGTTTGTCTACCCTGATCAGCGAGAAAATGGTCAGTGCGGATGAAGGCTGGGTGCAGTTTGCACGAATGCTCGGTTCGACACCGATTGCTTTGCTGATTTCTGTTTTGGTAGCCCTGTATGTATTGGGCAGCAAACGTGGCGAAAAAGCTAGCGCTTTGGAGAAAACCATTGATGGCGCATTGGGCCCGGTTTGCTCGGTCATTTTGATTACCGGTGCAGGCGGTATGTTCGGCGGCGTGTTGCGTGCTTCCGGTATTGGTAAGGCTTTGGCTGACAGCATGGCTGACTTGGGTATTCCTGTTTTACTGGGCTGTTTCTTGGTAGCTTTGGCTTTGCGTATTGCGCAAGGTTCTGCGACTGTTGCCCTGACTACCGCTGCCGCATTGATGGCACCGGCCGTTGCGGCGGCAGGTTTCAGCGATTGGCAGATTACTTGCGTGGTATTGGCGACGGCGGCAGGTTCCGTCGGTTGCAGCCACTTTAACGACTCAGGTTTCTGGCTTGTCGGCCGTCTGTTGGATATGGATGTGCCGACGACCTTGAAGACATGGACGGTCAACCAAACACTTATCGCACTCATCGGTTTTGCTTTATCGTCAGTGTTGTTTATCTTGGTTTAATCGAAAATGGCCGGCGGATAGTGTTTTTGAGATAACACAATCCGCCTGTTTTCAAATACCGTTAAAATCTAGATAAACAAGGAGTAGAAAAATGACGACACATTTTGTCATGATGGGCGTGTGCGGTTGCGGTAAAACCACTGCCGCATTGTCTTTGCAAAAACATCTCAACCAATGCCCATATGCCGAAGGCGATGATTTCCATACTCAAGCCAACCGCGACAAAATGGGTGCCGGTATTCCGTTGACGGACGAAGACCGCTATCCTTGGCTGGGCAATTTGCGTGACTGGATGACAGAGCAGGCAAAAAATGGGGAAAAATATTCCATTGTTACTTGTTCCGCACTCAAGCATCACTATCGCGATATTCTGCGTGGTGCAGAAGGGAAGGTGGCTTTTATCCATTTGACTCCGCCTCAAGCAATTAATCTCGAGCGTATGTTGTCGCGTCAGGGGCATTATATGAAAGCCGGAATGCTGGATTCGCAGCTGGAGATTTTGGAAGAGCTGGGTGCGGATGAGTACGGCGTTAAAATTGACAATCCGGGTTCGCCTGAAGCCGTTGAGGCAGATATTGTGAACTGGGTGAAAGCGCACAAGGCTTGATTTAGTAATGATCAGAAATGGAAAGGCCGTCTGAAATATTTCAGACGGCCTTTTTTGATGGGATTTAGAATGTTTTTTGCGAGTCAAGCAATAAGGTAACCGGCCCGTCATTGCAAAGGGAAACCTGCATATGGGTTTGGAATCTGCCGGTTTCGACAATCAATCCATGTTCGCGCAAAAGTTGCGCGGTATATTGATAAAGCTTATCCGCTTGTTCGGCAGGGGCAGCATTGGAGAAGGACGGACGGCGGCCGCTGCGCGCATCGGCGTAAAGGGTAAACTGAGAAACCAGTAATATCGAGCCGCCGACATCTTTGAGCGATAAATTTAATTTGCCGTTTTCGTCTTCAAAGATACGCAGGTTGGCGGTTTTATCCGCAATGTATTTGGCGTCCGCTTCTGTATCGGTGTGGGTAACGCCGAGCAATATCACAAATCCGTTGTTGATTTCGCCGCAGGTTTCGCAGGAGTTTTCGGAAAAAACGTCAACTTTAGCTTGGGTAACTTTTTGGATAACAGCGCGCATGATGTTTTTGAATAAAAGAAGTTTGTAAAAAAGGGCGTAAAAGACACGCCCTTTGGGTTGGAGTATGGTTTCAGACGGCCTGAAACCATTGAATTAATTTACGGATTAATGCCGTTTTCTTTTAAGATGCGTTCGATCTGATTCTCGACTTTTTCTCGTTTGACAGCTTGTGCAATCTGATTGCGCACCAGTTCAAAAGGTTCGGCATTAGGATTACGCTCTACGGCGCTGAGTTTAAACAGATAAAAACGGTTTTCCATCTGAATCGGCTCATGTGTTACATCGCCTCGATTCATGTCGGCAAAAGCGGTAGCCAGTTGAGGAGGAAGCTGCTGTGGAGAGATGAAGCCATCGAACTCTTGTTCGGGGTTGGGATAACGTTTCATCAGTTCTTCAAATGACAAGCCTTTGAGCAGCAGTTCTTGCGCTGCGCGTACTTCGTCGGCTGAAGCAAAGCTGACTTGTTGCAGCTTGATAATGCGTGTTTGATGGTCGTAGAAACGGCGTAACTCGGCATCGTCAACCGCGGTTTGGCGTTCTAGATAAGCAGCGTATTGGTTAGCATAGAACTCAGCTTCAACGTTTTTGAATTGATTCTGTACTTCTGCATCTTTGTCCAAACCAGCTTTAATGGCTTCATTTTTCAAAATTTCCAAAGTCTGCAAACGTGTAACCACATCTTTGCGGATTGCCTGACCATCGGGTTTGGCAGTCTGGTTGGGATGCTGATCGGCTTGTCTCAATACTTCGGCGACCATGCTGTCGATACGGGCAGGATCGATTTCAGGTGCTTTGGCGGTTGCCAAGCTCACGGTTGACAAGGCGAGGATAGCCAAAACGGCAGTTTTGGGCTTGATGTTCATGTGAGTTCCTTATTGCCCGCCGCTATCACAGCGGGCACGTTATATTATTTGTTGACTTTGATGCTGGCTTTTTTCAGTAATGATTGAATGGACGCATCAACACGGGCTGCCTGTAAGTCGCTGCCAATCTCGTTTTTAGCGGCTTCGTAAGAAGGTACGGTAACGTTACGACGGTCATTGACGTAGAAAACGGCGTACAGATTACCGTTTTGCAGTGGCGTTGTAGTGTGTGCACCTTTTTTCAGGTCTTTGACAGCAGCGTAAAGTGGAGGCGCTGATTCTTGCAAATCTTTGAGCGGAACATAAGCTTTAGGGATGCCGCCGGCTTTTTTGGCTGCTTCGTCAATTGAGTATTGGTTCAATACCGAAACAAAGCTTTTTTTCGCGTCCAAATCGGCAATGGCTTTTTGGGCATTGCTGCTGCTGTCGGTTACGATTTCGCCCAGTTGGACTTCCTGAGTACCTTTATAGAAGTTGCTAAAGTCGTTGTAAGCGGCTTTGACATCTTTTTCTTGAACAGGATATTGACGGACGATATGCGCCGCGAAAGCTTGGCCTAACAAATCATTTTCAAAAACTGCCCATTCGGTTTTGAATGTGGCTTTTTTATCTGCACCTTGCTTGGCGGCATCGGCACGCGCTTGCTCCAATGCAGCTTTGAATTCAGCGCTTTGATCCAGTTTTAATTTTTTGGTTTCTTGGGTCACAACAGTGCTGATAACTTGGCGTTCAGTCAGCATTTGACGCAATTCGGGAGTGTCTTGAACGTTCGGGTTGCTGGCGCGTACGGAAGCAACTTGGTCATCGATAACGCTGCTGTCGATGGCTTGGCCGTTGACGGTAACCAAAGTTTGGGCAAACAGAGTGCCGGAAGTCAGGGCGAGCATCAAGGCTGAAGCAAAGTAGGTTTTTTTCATCGTATTTCTCTTCTAAATTAATGATTGGAAATCAAAGTTTGGGCGGTAATCTTAATGGAAGTATTCATCCGGCGTGGTTGCTCTGATGCTGAGTGCATGAATCAGGCCGTCTGAAAACAAGTCTTGTAAAAGCTGCTTAATCATACGTTGCCGTTGGAGGCGGCCGATATTTTCAAATGCGTTGCTGACCACCAATATCGCATAATGCCCGCCGCCTTTATTGCCGGCATGGCCGGCGTGCAGATGGCTCTCATCTTCAAAATCGAAGAACTCAGGTTCAAGTGCTTGCAGGCGTTCTTCAATCATTTGACTCATATTGCTCATTTGAACACGGCTTTAAAGGGTTTGATCAAGACTTCGGCGTATACGCCGGCATCGACGTAAGGGTCTTGTTCGGCCCATTCTTGTGCGGCGTCTAAAGACTCAAATTGAGCCACAATCAGGCTGCCGGAAACGCGTTCCGGATTATCTGGTAAAGGATTGGGGCCTGCAGTCAGCAGACGGCCTTGCGCTTTCAATTCTTCCAAGCGTGCCAAATGAGCAGGGCGGGCCGCCATGCGTGCTTCGTGGACATCTTCGGCATCAGTGGCCAAAAGCATGAAATATTCCATTATTGATCCTCCTTAGGCTGGAAACGCATCAGATACATACCCTGTGCGATGGAAAAAATGATTGTGAAACCCAATGTGCCGAACAGTTTGTAATTGACCCATTGGTCTGGAAAATACGTAAAGACAAAGAGGTTGGCCGCACCCATAAAAATCAGGAAGCCAATCCATGCATAAGTCAGGCGTGTCCATACAAAATCAGGGAGCTGCATTTCTTTGCCCATGACGGCTTTAAGCCCGTTTTTACCGGCAAGATGGCTGAACAGCATGACGATTGCGCCGATCCAAAACAGAACGGTCGGTTTCCACATGATAAAGCGGTTGTCTTTCAGCAGAATTGTTGCGCCGCCAAAAAAGACAATCAAAATCAGGCTGACCCATTGCATGGTGTCCAGTTTGCGGTGCTTCCAAAAGGTCAGCGCAGCTTGGGCAATGCCGACGATAACCGCAACAGTTGTTGCGGCAATCATGTCTTTGGTGATGATGTATGTGATAAAAAATAAGAATACGGCGAATAAGTCGCTCAAAACTTTCATATGTTAATGATGAAACTAATTGAGTAAATGCTAATCATACAGGCAGATGTGTTTTTTTGCACCTTCCCTCATGACTTTAATGCCGCATATATTTATATAAAATATTTGTTTTGGGTCGGAGAAATTTGTAAAAAAGAAACACAAGCATGCAAAAGTAATAGATTTACTAAGGAATTTCAGGCTGAATGGCCTGTATTGCTTGGCAGAAATGGGTTAAAAATATATCATGACGTAATATCTAGTAAATATATGGTTAAATGCGCGCACATTGGTCAGTACCATAATTTCCGAACAGGGGATCAGTTTTGAAAAAACATCACAATATTAAATTAATTACAGCTTCTATCGCTTTAATGACATCGCTCGGTGCTTCAGCAGGTTTGGGCGGCTTGAATGTCCAATCTCATCTGGGCGAACCTTTTACAGGCAGTATTACCGTAACAGGCGAGGAAGCCCAGGCTCTGCTTAACGGCGGCAAGGCCACTATTTCAAATGGCAATTTACGCGCGGCAGTACGCAAATCAGGCGATAAGGCAGTCGTTACGATTCGTTCTTCCAAAGCCATTAAAGATCCTGTTTTGGTTTTCCAAGTAGGTGTCGGCGCGCAATCGCGTGAATACACTGCCATCATTGATCCGGCCGGATACGACGCTAAAGATGCGGCACCCGTCCGCACCCGTCAGGCTGCCGAATCCCAATCCTTCGAGCCGACACGCAATGCCCAACAGCCTGCAACAAAAAATAATAAAGCAGCAGGCAATCAGGTAGCTCAAGTGCGTAAAGATGTGCAACGTAAGGCTGAGAAAAAACAAGTTCAGACGGCCTCTGCTAAAAACGATATGGCCGTACGTTCAGGCAGACAGCATTTGGTGCGTACGGGTGAAACCCTGATTGCCATTGCGTCCAGCATCCGTCCGCAAGGTATGACCTTGGATCAAACCATTCAAGCGTTGGTTAATGCCAATCCGGATGTGTTTATTGATAACAATGCCAACCGTATGTTGGCAGGTAAAGTGCTGAATATCCCGAGCCGTAGCGAATTGCAACGCTTGGCCGCTTCTTCGCCTGTTAAAGCCGATACGGCGCCGGAAAAAGGCAATGAAGCCACCAATACAACAGAAGCTAAAACAGAAAAACCTGTTACTCAGCCTGAAACTCAGGTTAAAGATGCCGGCGCAAACCCTCCGCAACAGGAAGAAGTGAAACAAGCTTCAGCTGCGCAAACAGAGCAAGCAGCATCTGCGGCTGTCAATGAAAATGCGGCATCAGCAGCTCCTGCTTCCGATGTTCAAGATGTTATGGCTTCCGATAATCAAGAGAATGTATTGGCTTCAGAACCTGTTGCTACGACTGATTCTGCTGCAGAGCCGGCAGAGAGTGAATCAGACGGCAATTTGTGGAAATGGTTGTTGGCAGGCGGCGCAGCCCTTATTGCTGCTTGGTTGTTGTTGAGAGCTGCCGGTAAACGTAAAGACGAGCCGAAAGCCGCGTCTGCAAGCCGTAAGGATGAAGAAAAGCCTGTACAGAAAAGTGCTGCTGCTTCAGCCGCTGCTGCGGTTGCCGCAAGCAAAGTAATGCCGTCTGAAAAAACTCAAGAAGGTTTGCTTGTCGAAGATGATTTTGAAGATGATGTCGTTATCAATGAAGTAGAAGAATCTTCCAATGTTGACGATGTCAAACTCGACTTGGGCAAGATTGACCATAGTCAGGCAGGTATTCTTTCCAGTGCGGTAACGCATGATGCAGAAACAGAGCAACGTCGTCATGCGGATTGGGACAATATCGAGTCGACAGAAAGCGTGTACGAACCTGAGCCGGAAAATCCGTATCAGCCGGTATCTGTTGTTATGCCTGAGCGAAATGAAGAGCCGCTAGAGTTTACAGTAGAAACGCCTGAAAATTCAGACGACCATGTGCTGCCATTTGATGTCAAGCAAGATCAGGACGTGCAAATTCAAGAAACCAAAGAAGAAGCAGAGAAAGAAGAAGCTGCTTCCGAGTTTGTGATTGAAGAAGGTGCATTGGAATGGGAGGCTGAAGATGTTTCAGTGGCTGCCGATAAAAGCAATAGCGAAAGAGGCTTTGTTTCAGAATCAGTCGGTATGACTGCTCCGCTCGAGGCTAAATATGATTTGGCCAAGATGTACATCGAGATCGGTGATCCTGAGGCAGCTCGCGAAACATTGCAAGGACTGATTGAAGAAGCTGAAGGCGATATTCTATATAAAGCCCAAAAACTGATGAAAGAACTTGGTGCATAAGTGTCAATCAAATGAAGATGCCGTTTCAGACGGCATCTTTTTTATGGTAAATTAAAAGATGAGATTTGGGCCGAATCCATTTTTAGATATGACAGTATTGCATGGCAGTTCTATATGGTGGGCGAAGATAAAGGCCGTCTGAAATATATGATGAGAGGCGTGTGATGATCACGCCTTTTAATATTTGTTATTTGAGCGTGGATAACAATATCAATTTATAAGAAGTATCAAAAATGACCGAACAAACGAATACAACAGGACGTTCCGTTCAGCGTTGGGCTTTAACCCTCTCTTATGACGGAAGCCGTTTTTATGGTTGGCAAAAACAGGTCGGAGACCTGCCGACTGTTCAGACGGCCTTAGAGCAGGCATTAACTTCAATAGCAGGAGAGCGGATTAATACGATTGTTGCAGGAAGGACGGATACGGGTGTGCATGCGACAGCTCAGGTTGTACACTTTGATACATCTGTAAGCCGTCCGGAGCAGGCGTGGGTGCGTGGAGTCAATGCGCATTTGCCTGACGGTGTGGCTGTATTGCTTGCACAAAAAGTTGCACCGCATTTCAATGCCCGATTTGATGCTTATGGCCGGCATTACCGTTATTTACTGGAGTCATCTCCGGTTCGCTCTCCGTTGTTGGTCGGCAGGGTGGGGTGGACGCATTTGAAATTAGATTTAAATCTAATGAGGCAGGCTGCTGCTTTATTGGAGGGTGAACATGACTTCTCCAGTTTTCGTGCGGCTGAGTGCCAGGCAAAATCGCCTATAAAAACGCTGTATAGTGTAAGTATTAGTGGGACTCCTCATTATTTGTGCCTTGATTTGCATGGAAATGCATTCTTGCATCATATGGTGCGTAATATCATGGGCGCATTGGTATATGTGGGAAGTGGCAGGATCAGTGTGGATGAATTTCAGTCAATCTTTCATGCAAGAAGCAGATTGAAAGCGCCTCCGACCTTTATGTCTGACGGCCTGTATTTGACAGGCGTTGATTATCCTGATGAGTTTGGGGTGGTAAAACTGCCTCTGCCTGAGTGGATGGATGTTTCGGGTAATGTTTTTCAGACGGCCTAATTGACGGATTGTTGGTATAAAAGCAACAAAATAGCGTGATTGATGTGTAAATTAATAAAGTGTTGTAAAAATGCACAATTGGTTTTATAAGAAATTTATCATTGATTTTAAATAATAAATTTCCTTTTTTTAGGCTGTGTTTGCCTTTACTGGGTTGCAATGGTGGTGGGGGTGGCTTGAATAAAGTTTGTTTTTTTAGAGAGGAGCAATTATAGTAACAGTCATGGAATCGCTGATTCCAGCGATAATGTAAGCCTAAGCGGATTGTCCGGTCTGCTTAAGTTATTTCTTCACAATAGAAAAGGAATACAGCAATGAAAAAATCTCTGATTGCTCTGACTTTGGCAGCTCTGCCTGTTGCAGCTATGGCTGATGTGACTCTGTACGGTCAAATCAAAGCTGGTGTAGAAGTTTCTCAAACCAAAACGAAAGTTTCAGGTCAAACTACTAAATCTAAAACTGCTACTGAGATTGCTGACTACGGCTCTCGTATCGGCTTCAAAGGCCACGAGCACTTGGGTAACAACCTGAATGCTATCTGGCAAGTTGAGCAAAATACTTCTATCGCCGGTGGTAACTCTGGTTTTGCTAACCGTGAATCTTTCATTGGCTTGGAAGGTGGCTTCGGTAAAGTTCGTGCCGGTAACCTGAATACTACCCTGAAAGACAGCAGCGATAGCATCGATCCATGGGAATCTGGTGATGCTAACTCTGATGTTTTGCAATTAGGTAAATTAAAACGTGTAGATTCTCGTAAAGTATCTGTACGCTATGACTCTCCTGTATTCGCTGGTTTTAGTGCAAGCGTACAATACCAACCTCGTGACAATGCAAATCATGATGATAGATATAAGCATGAGCGTGTGCATGGTGATGCATACTATGCTGGTTTGAATTATGAAAATTCTGGTTTCTTTGCTCGCTATGCAGGTGGTTTTGCTAAACATGATTTGGCAACCGATGCTGATGGTAAGGTTGTAAATACTCCTTTGACTAATGGCACTGCTGCTGGTGATTTGAAAGATCATCAAACTCATCGCGTAGTTGCCGGCTATGATGCAAACAATCTGTTGGTTGCTGTTGCTGCTCAACATGATGCATCTAAAAATGGTTATGCCAATGCTAGCAATACTGCCTATGGTAAGAAAAACAAACATACTGAAGTTGCTGCCACTGCCGCTTACCGCTTCGGTAATGTAACTCCTCGTGTTTCTTACGCTCACGGTTTCAAACCTACTGTGAATGGCAACAAAACTGACCATACTTACGATCAAGTTATCGTTGGTGCTGATTACGACTTCTCTAAACGCACCTCTGCCTTGTTGTCAGCCGGTTGGTTGAAAGAAAAAGTAGGTAGTGATAAATACGAGAAAACTGCTGGTACTGTTGGCCTGCGTCACAAATTCTAATCTGACTTAAGATTAGTCTGAAAAAGAGCCTGTGTTATACAGGCTCTTTTTGTTTGTACGGAAAGTATATTTTGTGTTGAAAGAATGGGGGACTAAAGTTTTTGAGATTATTTTCAGACGGCCTATTGAAATTAAAATCGAATCTTTGTATTCTGCTTTAATATATGCCAAATAGAATTTTGGGAATTGTTTTGAGTATTATTATAAATAAATTAATAATATAAGAAGATTTGTTGAATCGGGTTGATTTTCCTATGTTTCATGTCTGCGAAAGATGTGATTGTTCAATATAGTTCTAAAGTATTATTAGCATATGGAATTTGGTTTTAAGATTTGTAAACTTGATTTTAATCAAATTATTGCCGATGGATGATTCATATAATATCAGTGTTTAGAGTATCGATATATCGGGAATAGCCATGTCCTGCCTTGAAGTAAAGTGTTTAAGTGGCATTTGGAAACGAATCCTTATGCTGTTTGCTGTATTTTTCGTGATGATGGTAAGCCTGCCTGCTTACGCGGAACGCTTGCCTGATTTCTTGGCAAAAGTTCAGCCGTCTGAAATTTTCCCAGGTGCTGACCGCTACGGTAAGCCTGAAGGTAAACCTTTGGTTGCTCGCGTATACAAGGGCGAAGAGCAGCTTGGCTTGGTTTATATCACGACTGACGTGGTTAATACTCGCGGTTATTCGAGTAAACCGATCGATACGATGGTTGCTTTAGCCAATGATGGCACTATTGCCGGCGCAAAATTGGTTGAACACCATGAGCCGATTATGCTGATCGGTATCCCGCAATCCCGTGTCGATAAATTCATTGACAAATATATCGGCTTAAATTTTATTAAAAACCCGCCTCAGCCAGGTGTTGCACCGGGGGATATTATTAGTGGTGCGACTGTAACCCTGATGGTCATCAATGACAGTATTCAGCGCTCTGTTAAAGCAGTAATCCATCAATATCATTTGGGTACAGATAAAGCAGTTCAAGCCGGTACAGCAGCTGCTTCCGGCGAACAGTCTGCCGAACCTGCTGTTCAAACCCGTCCACGTCGTGTTGCCAATCAAGACAAACAAGATATTCTGTCATGGAATGCGCTTTTGGAACAAAAAGCCGTCGGTCATCTGCATATTTCTATCGACGAAATCAATAAACTGTTTGAGAAAAGCGGTAAAGCAGGTGTGGCAGATCATGCGGAGCAGGGTGATGGTAACGATACATTTATTGATCTGTATGTTGCTTTGGTCAGCCAGCCTTCCATCGGTAAAAGCCTTTTAGGTGAAGCCGGTTGGAACAACCTGCAAAAACGTTTGAAACCTGGCCAAGAAGCCGTGATGGTGGCCGGCGAGGGTCGCTATTCTTGGAAAGGTTCGGGTTATGTCCGCGGCGGTATCTTTGACCGTATTGAAATGATTCAAGGCGATACCAGCTTCCGCTTTACCGATGCGCAACATGAACGTGTAGTTGCTTTATCCGCTGAAGGTGCGCCCGCATTTAAAGAGGTTTCTTGGTTCACCATCCCCGAAGGTGTGGAATTTGATGGTGCCGAACCATGGCGTTTGCAATTGATGATTCAACGCGTATTGAGCGTAAATGATAAGGCATTTGTAACTGCCGATTTGGATTATGAATTGCCAAAAGGCTACTACGTTGACGATCCTAAAGCACCGCCGGTTGAAATCAGCGCACCGGTTGAGCCGGTGGCTGTGGCAGCCTCTGCTCCGGAAGAAAGTACAGGTATTGCAGAAGATGCAACGGCTGAGGAAGGCGTATCCAACCAACTTTGGAAACAGGTTTGGAAAGCCAAACAAGGTCAAATTGTGGTTGTCGGTATTGCTTTGACAATTCTTCTGTTGGTATTCCTGTTCCAAGATTGGATTGTCCGTTACGAAAAATGGTATGACCGATTCCGTCTTTGTTTCCTGACCTTTACGCTGTTTTATATCGGCTGGTATGCTCAGGCACAATTATCGGTAGTGAATACTTTGACGTTGTTCTCAGCTGTTTTGACTGAGTTCCACTGGGAATTTTTCCTGATGGATCCGCTGGTATTCATTCTGTGGCTCTTTACAGCGGCGACCATGCTGTTGTGGAACCGCGGTACATTCTGTGGATGGCTGTGCCCTTTCGGTGCATTGCAAGAGTTAACCAACCGTATCGCTAAAAAATTGGGTCTGAAACAAATTACAGTGCCACACTTGTTGCATACCCGTCTGAGTGCGATTAAATATGTAATTTTCTTCGCTTTGTTGGCAATTTCCCTGTACGATTTGGGTACGGCTGAAAAATTTGCTGAAATTGAGCCTTTCAAAACTGCAATTATTTTGAAATTCATGCGTGAATGGTGGTTTGTTCTGTTCGCCGCCGCTTTGCTGATTGCAGGCTTGTTTATCGAACGTTTCTTCTGCCGTTATCTGTGTCCTTTGGGTGCAGGTATTGCATTGCCGGGTCGCTTCCGTGTGTTTGATTGGCTGCGCCGTTATAAAATGTGCGGTAACCCATGCCAGATTTGTACACACGAATGTCCCGTACAGGCAATCGCACCTGAAGGCGACATTCATCCGAACGAATGTATCCAATGTCTGCATTGTCAGGTAATGTATCATCACGATACGCGTTGTCCTCAAGTAGTGGCAACGAATAAGAAAAAACAAAAACAAGCGGCGGCAAAAGCTGAACAGCATGATGCGGCAGCGACGCAAAATGCCCAAGAACAAGTCGTCCAGTTTGTTAAAAAAGAATCGGCAATCAGTGTCGACAAGTAGTAATTTATCAATAAAAAAAGAAGGCTGTATCGGCAGCCCGACTTAGAAAATTTTTCATCGGCAGGCCGTCTGAAAAATCGGCCGCCGGATTTTATCCAAGGAGTGTCGTATGTCAGACGAAAAATTAGAACAAAACGGCTTAAGCCGTCGTTCATTCTTAGGTACTGCCGCTGCTTCCGGTGCAGGTATTGCCGGTGCCGGTTTGTTGGGCTTGGCCGGTTGCTCTAACGGCGAGGGTGATAAAGCTGCTGCTTCCGGTGCTGCACCTGCCGAAAAAGCCGCTGCTCATTCTGCCGAGCCGGGCAAACAAACTTCCGAAGTCGGTCCAGGCGAACTTGACCAATACTACGGTTTCTTGTCAGGCGGTCAATCAGGCGAAATGCGCTTGATCGGCGTACCTTCTATGCGTGAGTTGATGCGTATCCCTGTATTCAATATGGACAGCGCTACCGGTTGGGGTCGTACCAACGAGAGCCTGCGTATTTTGAATGAAAAAATTACGCCGGAAACCCGTAAATTCCTGCAAGACAGCGGTCTGCGTTGCTACCCTAACGGCGACTTGCACCACCCGCACTTGTCTTTCACCGACCAAACTTACGATGGCCGTTATGCTTACGCCAACGATAAAGCAAACACCCGTGTTTGCCGCGTCCGCTTGGATGTAATGAAAACCGATAAAATCATCGATATTCCTAATGCTTCAGGTATCCACGGTCTGCGTCCGCAACGTTATCCGAAAACCGGTTACGTTTTTGCCAACGGCGAACACATTGTTCCAGTTGACGGCGTAGGCAAATGGGATGATGCGAAAACTTGGAATGCCGTGTATACCGCAATTGACGGCGAAACCATGGAAATCGCATGGCAAGTTTTGGTAGACGGTAACTTGGACAACGGCGATGCCGACTACCAAGGTAAATACTCTTTCTCTACCTGCTATAACTCTGAACGCGCTCTGACTGTACAAGGTGCTTCTTCTAACGAGCAAGACTGGTGTGTAGTATTTAACCTGGCCGCTATCGAAGAAGGCATCAAAAAAGGCGACTTCAAAGAAGTTAACGGTGTGAAAATGTTGGACGGTCGTGCGGAAGCCAACTCTCCATACACTCGTTACATCCCGGTTCCTAACTCTCCTCACGGCTGTAATGCAAGCCCTGACGGCAAATACATCATGCTTAACGGTAAACTGTCTCCAACCGTTACCGTATTGGATGTCAGCAAACTGGATGACTTGTTTGCAGGTAAAATCAAAGAGCGCGATGTTGTCGTAGCCGAGCCTCAACTGGGTCTTGGCCCATTACACACTGCATTTGACGGTCGCGGCAATGCCTATACTACATTGTTTATCGACAGCCAAATGGTGAAATGGAACATCGACGATGCGATTAAAGCCTATAAAGGCGAGAAAATCGATCCGATCAAACAAAAACTCGACGTTCACTATCAACCTGGCCACAACCACACTACCATGGGCGAAACCAAAGAAGCCGACGGTAAATGGTTGGTATCTTTGAACAAGTTCTCTAAAGACCGCTTCTTGAATGCCGGTCCTTTGAAACCTGAGTGTGACCAATTGATCGACATCTCCGGCGACGAAATGCGTCTGGTGCATGACAATCCGACTTTTGCCGAACCACACGACTTGTGCTTGGTTGCTGCGTCTAAAGTGAACCCAAGCAAAACTTGGGACCGCAAAGACCCATGGTTCTGGCAAGAAGCTTTGGAACAAGCTCAAAAAGACGGTGTTGAGCTGGAAAAAGCTGCCAAAGTCGTACGTGAAGGCAACAAAGTACGCGTGTACATGACTGCCGTTGCGCCTGCTTACAGCGTTCCTCAATTTGAAGTGAACCAAGGCGACGAAGTTACCGTATATGTAACCAACGTTGAGACCATTGAAGACTTGACTCACGGCTTTACTTTGGAAGGTTATGGCATTGCTATGGAGATTGGCCCGCAAGCTACATCTTCTGTAACCTTCAAGGCTGTCCGTCCAGGTGTACACTGGTACTACTGCCAATGGTTCTGCCACGCATTGCACATGGAAATGTCTGGCCAAATGATTGTTAAACCAAAATAATTTCGGTTTGATGATTTAATTCTTCAGGCCGTCTGAAAAAACATTCTTTCAGACGGCCTTTATAGCAAAGTTGTTTGTCGGCCGATATGGCCACAAAATGAAAGCCATCATCAGACAGCTTTGCTATAACACCAAAATACCTGTTTCCGCATCGGTTTATCATGCGGCAAGCAGGCCGTCTGAAACAGAGATATGATTATGACGCACACACAAATCCATCGTTCCAAATGGCAACGTGCCGCACTCGTATTGCTGCTTGGCAGCATGGTTCAGACGGCCTTTGCCTCAGTCATCAACGTATCCGCACAAGACAATCTCAATGATGCTTTGGCGCGCGCCCAAGCCGGCGATACGCTCAAGCTTGCCTCCGGTACATACAAAACCAAACTCTATATCGATAAACCCATTACCATCGAAGGCCCTGCCGACCGTTCCGCCAAGATTGTCGGCGACCGGAGCGGGAGGACGGTTGCCGTTCATGCGCCTGATGTAACTTTGCGCAATCTGACTGTTTCCCATTCCGGCATGAGTTTGCCGGCAATGGATGCCGGTATCTATTTAGAAGAGACGGCAACGCGCGCGCTGGTGGAGCATAACAACATCATCGACAATTCCGTCGGCGTGTATATTCACGGTGCGGCAGAATCCATGGTGCGGGAAAATAAAATCATCGGCGATGCAACCCTGCGCGTCAACGAACGCGGCAACGGCGTAACCGTCTGGAATGCGCCCGGTGCGCAAGTGGTCGATAACGATATTTCCAAAGGCCGTGACGGTATTTTTTCAAATACCAGTACCCATAATACCTACAAGGGCAACCGTTTTAGCGACTTACGCTTTGCCGTCCATTATATGTACACCAATGATAGCGAAGTCAGCAACAATATCTCCGTCGGCAACAACATGGGTTATGTGCTGATGTTTTCCGAACGCCTGAAAGTGTATGGCAACATTGCCGTTAGCAGCCGCGACCAAGGCATTATGCTCAACTACGTCAATTATTCCGAAATTCACGATAATGTGATCAACAAGGCAGGCAAATGCGTGTTTGCCTACAATGCCAACTACAATAAAATTTTCGACAACCATTTTGAAAACTGTCAAATCGGTATTCACTTTACCGCGGCCATTGAAGGCACAAGCCTGTTTAATAATTCGTTTATCAACAACGAAAGCCAAGTCAAATACGTCAGCACCCGTTTCCTTGATTGGGGCGAGGGTGGTCGCGGCAACTATTGGAGCGATAACAGCGCCTTTGACCTTGACGGCGACGGCTTCGGCGACAGTGCCTACCGTCCCAACGGGATTATCGACCAAATCATCTGGCGCGCACCCGTCGCCCGGTTATTGATGAACAGCCCTGCCATCAGCATTGTCAAATGGGCGCAATCGCAATTTCCCGCCATCCTGCCTGGCGGCGTAATTGACAGCAAGCCTTTGATGAACCCTGTCCGCAATAAAACGACAACCAAATACGAAGCTATGAAGGACGAATTGCTGCATGAAGCAAAAACGCACCAATCCGAATGGGGTAATGCCGAAAACGGTGCGCTGACAGGCGGAAATGCCAATATGTAACCTTTCAGACGGCCCAATATCAAAGGCCGTCTGAAACATTCACTAGAGGAATATCCATGAGCAGTACCAACCACGTTGAATTAAGAAACGTGACCAAGCAGTTTGGCAGCCAAAAGGCCGTCAACCAAGTCGATCTGGTTCTCAAGGCTGGCGAGAGCGTCGGCATGGCAGGACACAACGGTGCAGGCAAATCTACCATTATGAAGCTGATACTCGGCCTGATTACGCCGACCGAGGGCGAAGTGATGCTTTTGGGAGAGCCGACCGGCAGTAAAGCAGGCGCGCAGCGTCGCAGCCAAATCGGTTACCTGCCTGAAACTGTTGCATTGCACCCTTCATTGACCGGTATCGAAACCATGGATTTCTATGCCAAACTTAAAAAACAGCCCCTGAGTAAAAACCGCGAATTGCTCGAGCGTGTCGGCATTTCCCAGGCCGCACGCCGCCGTGTCGGTACTTACTCTAAAGGGATGCGCCAACGCCTCGCTTTGGCACAAGCCTTGTTGGGCGAACCTAAAGTCTTACTGTTTGACGAGCCGACTACCGGCCTTGATCCGGCTTCGCGTCAAATGTTTTATGAAGTTGTGCGCGAACTCAATGGGCGCGGCGCAACCGTATTGCTCAGCACCCACGCACTGGCCGAGCTGGACGGACACGCCGACCGCATCATCGTCATGAAAAACGGTGTGAAAGTTGCCGACGGCAGCATGGATGAGTTGCATGTTCAAAGCGGTCTGCCGTTGACCGTCAACGTCCGCTTGAAAGAAGCGCGCCCGTTGAGCGAGCGTTGGCATCCGCTTTCAGACGGCCTGTCATACCAAGCGCAATGTAAAGCAGAAGAGCGCATGGCTCTTTTGAGCGAATTGGGTGATTTGGGCAGTCTTGCCTACATCGATATCCATACCCCGACACTTGACGATATGTACGCACAATTCTTAAAAAGGGAAGACGTATGAACCCCGTTTGGATTATTACCGGCAAAGAAGTCCGCGACAGCCTGCGCAACCGTTGGGTACTCGCCGCCGCACTTTTGCTTGCTGCGCTTGCCCTGTCATTGGGTTTCCTGGGCAGCTCGCCCACCGGCACAGTCAAAGTCGATCCGTTGACCGTTACCGTTGTCAGCCTCTCCAGTCTGTCGATTTTCCTGATTCCGCTGATTGCGATGTTGCTCTCTTATGACACGCTGATTGGCGAAATCGAACGCGGCACGATGGCACTGTTGTTGAGCTATCCGATTTCGCGTAACCAAATCCTTGCCGGCAAATTTATCGGCCATCTCATCATCCTTGCCCTTGCCACCACGGCAGGCTACGGATTGGCGGGCATTACCCTCCAGCTTGCCAACGGCGGCTTTGATCTTGCCGCATGGAAACCTTTTGCCCTCCTGATTGTTGCCAGCGTGATTCTTGGTGCAGCATTTTTGTCTATGGGTTATTTGATTA
Source organism: Neisseria sp. P0006.S004 (assembly GCF_051963015.1). Taxonomy (NCBI): domain Bacteria; kingdom Pseudomonadati; phylum Pseudomonadota; class Betaproteobacteria; order Neisseriales; family Neisseriaceae; genus Neisseria; species Neisseria sp. P0006.S004. Next base: position 164,400 of record NZ_JBQCUS010000004.1, read on the forward strand.
GTGCGAAAGTCAAAGAACGCGGTACCGCCGCCGGTATCGCCATCGGCGTATGGCTGTTTTTTGTGGTGATTTTCGATATGGCGCTTTTGGGTGTTTTGGTTGCTGATACCGAACAAGTCATTACCGCGCCTGTAGTGGAAACCGTTCTTTTGTTCAACCCCGCAGACATTTATCGCCTGCTGAACCTGACGGGTTACGAAAATACAGCCATGTATGCCGGCATGGCAGGTTTGAGCGAACAAATCAGCCTGAGTATGCCTATTTTGCTGACGGCTCAGGTATTATGGGTTATCATTCCTTTGATTTTAGCCGCCTGGATTTTCGGAAAGCGACAAATATGAGAAAAATATTATTGACAACCTTCACACTCATCGCATTGGCAGCCTGCAGCAAGCAGGACAACAGTCCTCCGCCTGCGCCCCAACAAATCAGCGACAGCGCGGTCGGTCATTACTGCAGCATGAATTTGACTGAACACAACGGCCCTAAAGCGCAAATCTTCTTGAACGGCAAACCTGACAAACCGGTTTGGTTTTCCACTATCAAGCAGATGTTCGGCTACACCAAATTGCCCGAAGAGCCTAAAGGCATTCATGTCATCTATGTTACCGATATGGGTAAAGTCAAAGATTGGGAAAAACCCAATGCCGACACTGAATGGATAGATGCGAAAAAGGCCTATTACGTTATTGAAAGCAGCTTTATCGGCGGCATGGGAGCGGAAGATGCGCTTCCGTTTGCCGACAAGGCTCAGGCTGAAAAATTCGCCAAAGAAAAAGGCGGCAGAGTAGTCGGTTTTGCAGAGATGCCCGACGAATACATTTTCAAATAAAACAACCAATAAAGGCCGTCTGAAACTGTTTCAGACGGCCTTTGTGTTGGAAGCTGCCGATTGATGATTTAATGAATGCGGCTTTCAATGTAAAGATAAAAAATCCAAGGAATACTTTATGTCCCCCCCTTTAACGCGCCGCCGTTTCCTTGCCATAGCCGCCACACTAGCCGCTGGTGTCGGCATTCCTTTTGCCATCAGCCGTAAAATCAATCAGCCGACTCATCCGGCTAGTCCGAATCAAGAAGAGCCGCTAGTTATCTGGAGAGGCATTGCATTGGGTTCGGGCGCGGAGTTGCGTTTGTTCGGCGTTGGGCGCAAGCAGGCGGAAATATTGGTCAACAAAGTATTGGCGGAAGTTTTACGGTTGGAAAAAATCTTCAGCCTGTATCGGGACGACAGCCTGATTAGTCGTTTAAACCGAGAAGGCCGTCTGAAAAATCCGCCATCCGATTTTTTGCAGCTGCTCAGTATCAGCCGGGATATTCATCAGCTGACGCAAGGTGCATTTGATCCCAGCATTCAGCCTTTGTGGAATCTGTATGCCGACCATTTCAGACGAAATCCGAAAACCGAAACGCCGCCGTCCGAACGCAGCATCAAAGATACGCTTAAATTGGTGGACTTCAATAAAGTCGACTTTGATACTAAAGAAATCCGTTTTGCCCAAAAAGGCATGGGCTTGTCGCTTAACGGCATTGCCCAAGGCTATATCACCGACAAAGTAGCTGAATTGTTGAAGCAGCAAGGCGTTTCTCAGGCATTGATTGATATGGGGGAGATTTACGGCTTTGATAATGCCAACCAGCGCGAGTGGAATGTCAGCATCCGCAATCCTGACCAAGAAGACCAAATCCTGACCACCATTGCCATGAAAAATCAAGCGTTTGCCACATCGGGCGGCTATGGCACGGTAATGGACGAGGCAGGCAAATTTACCCATCTGTTTGACCCGCGCACAGGCGGAAGCCAGCCGCGCTATAAAAGCATGAGCGTTATGGCGGAAAGTGCGGCAGTTGCCGATGCTTTTTCTACCGCATTTTCTATTATGGATGAAGCGGCCATCCGAGCAGCGGCCCAAGTTAAAAAGGCACAGGTTTGGCTGGTGATGCCGAATAATGAATTGAAGAAGATTTGAGATTGAGGGAAGGGCGGCCTTGCCTGCGATTTTGCCTATGTGTATAGGGCAGGGAAGGCTTGATTGCTAAAAAAATGGAAGATAAAAAAGAAGGGCTGCCCAAGGGGGCAACCCTGAAACTCTTGCAGCTGGGAGTAATTAGCAAGAGATTACGACACTTAAAACAAAAATTCACTCATTTCAAAGCACGAAGCTTTAATATCTAAGCAAAACGGTATTTCGACCGCTCAAACCCCTTCGATACGGAGAAACACAACATATATGGGAAAATCCGACAAAGTGGTTTGAAGCAATTCAGATGAACGGTCTGTAATGCAGATAACCGGATGTCTTTAGATGAGCGGTATAATATCAGGATAAGCGGAACATTACTAGTGAATATTATAAAAAAGTAGAATAATTCATTTAGGTATTGATTATATTGAATAAAAACATGATTTCTTATTGAACTTTTTTACAACATATTGATTTGGTTTTAAAAAGGGAATTACGTAAGTATTTGGCGTTAATCAAAAAACTTGTTTTGAGCTTTGAGAAGAGATAATCAATAGAAAAAGGCCGTCTGAATGTTCAGACGGCCTTTTTTCAAAAAGTTACTTATTTGGTTGCAGAAGCAGTAGAAGCAGCTTCAGCTTGAGCACCTGTAGCTGCGTTTTCACCCCATGCAGCAGGATATTTGTAACCGGCAAAGCGTTTTTGTGAGTAGGCCTTGAACTCGTCAGAGTTGTAGGCTTCAGTTACATCTTTCAGCCATTGGCTGTCTTTGTCGGCAGTACGGACGGCAGACCAGTTAACGTAGGCGAAGCTTGGCTCTTGGAACAGGGCTTCGGTCAGTTTCATGCCGCTGCTCATGGCGTAGTTGCCGTTAACGATGGCAAAGTCAACGTCGGCACGGCTGCGTGGCAGTTGGGCGGCTTCAAGTTCTACGATTTGGATGTTTTTTGGATTTTCGGCAATATCGTTTTTAGAAGCAGTCAGTGGATCAACGTCGGCTTTCAGTTTAATCCAGCCCAATTCGTTCAACATAACCAATGCACGGGCAAAGTTAGATGGGTCATTAGGTGCAGAAACGCTGACGCCGTCTTTCACTTCGTCCAAAGATTTTAGTTTGCCAGGGTACAGGCCCAAAGGTGCAGTCGGTACTTGGAAGGCCTCAGTGATGTCGAGTTTGTGTTCTTTTTTGAAGTTGTCCAGATAAGGTTTGTGTTGGAAGATGTTGATGTCCAATTCGCCTTCAGCCAAAGCAAGGTTGGGGCGCACATAGTCGGTGAACTCGATCAGTTTGACTTTATAGCCTTTTTTCTCCAAAGCCGGTTGGATTTGGTCTTTAACCATATCGCCGAAGTCGCCGACGGTTGTACCGAAGACGATTTCTTTTTTCTCTGCGCCGTTGTCGGCAGAAGAAGCAGCAGAAGCAGCAGCAGGCGCGCTGTCTTTTTGACCGCCGCAGGCAGCCAGTACGATGGCCAGCGCAGCGGCTGAAAGGGTTTTGAAGAATGTGTTGGTTTGCATATTTTGCTCCTGATGGATGATAAAACGGTTTAAGACGGCCTCAAGCTGCCGCCGTCAAAAAAAGAGGGATTGTAAATCTATTTTGGAAATATGAGGATGTTTTTTGTAAATTTATTTGGAATATATATCCTAATATGTTCTAAACAGATAACAGGCCGTCTGAAAAATAGTAAGTCCATTTCAGACGGCCTGTTTGCTTAACGTTTGTCCAGTTTGCGCGCCAATCTGTTGCCGATACCTTGAATCAGGATAACGAGTAAAACCAGGATGGCGACGATGAAAATGATGACTTCCATTTGATAGCGGTAGTAGCCGTAACGGATGGCAAGGTCGCCCAAGCCGCCGCCGCCAATCATACCTGCCGCCGCGCTGTACGACAAAAGGCCTATAGCCAGTACGGTAATGCTGGAAACCATACCTGCGCGCGCTTCATTCAAAAGCACTTTGCAGATGATGCTCATGGGTGAGGCACCCATTGCGGAGGCCGCTTCAATCACGCCTCTGGGTACTTCGCGCAGGTTTTGCTCGACCAGGCGGGCGAAGTAGAACAGGCCGGATACGCTCAATACCAATGAGGCGGCAACCGGGCCGATGGTCGTGCCGATGATGGCGCGTGTAACAGGAATCATGGCAATCATCAGGATGACGAAAGGGAATGCACGCATCAGGTTGACCAGGTTGTCTAAAAACAAATTCAGCTGTTTGTTGTAGTGCAACTGATGACTTGATGTCACAAATAGCAATACGCCTAAAATCGTACCGAAGATAACGGCAAAAGTAGTCGATAGGCCGACCATAATAAAGGTTTCGCCCAAGGCTTAGATAATTTCGCCCTTCATGCTGACAATGGTCTCAACAGCACTTTCAAATGTTAAATCTGTCATATTAGTCCTCTCGAATCAGCTCTTGCCCGATTTCGGATTGGGCATGGATTTGGTTGCCGTGTACTTCAACGATTTCCAGCAGACGGCCTTTGTCCAAGAGGGCGGCACGGTCGCACAGGCGGCGGATAACGCTCATTTCGTGGGTAACGATGACGATGGTTACGTTGAAACGTCGGTTGATGTCTTCCAAACACTTCAAAACGCTGCGCGTAGTGGCGGGATCGAGGGCGGAAGTGGGCTCGTCGGCGAGGATGACTTGAGGTTGCGGCGCCAGTGCGCGGGCAATGCCGACACGTTGTTTTTGACCACCGGAAAGTTGGGACGGGTAATGGTTGGCACGGTCTTGCAAGTCAACAATTTCCAAACATTCTTCAACACGCGCTTGGATTTTTTTAGACGGCCATTTGGCAATTTCTAAAGGAAAGGCGACGTTTTCGGCAACGGTACGGTTGCTCAATAGGTTGAACTGTTGGAACACCATGCCGATGTTTTGTCTGGTGTGGCGCAGTTGCGTGGCGTTGAGCGCGGTCAGCTCTTGGCCGCATACGCTGACGGTACCTGTATCCGGACGTTCCAATAAATTAATCAGGCGCAGCAGGGTAGATTTGCCTGCGCCGGAATAGCCCATCAGGCCGAAGATTTCTCCCTGTTTGATTTCGAGGCTGGTCGGCTCGACGGCGACAAAGTTTTTGTTGTCGCGTGTTTGATAGTGTTTGGAGACGTGATCCAGAATAATCATGGTTTATCCGTGTTTTCTTTAATTCGTGTGGCCATCAGGGTGTGCAGACGGCGGTTGTCGGCGCGTGCGACGGTAAATTGCAGGCTGCCGATGATGACTTTTTCGCCGCGTACGGGCAGGTGTCCCAACTCTTGAATGACCAGGCCGCCGATGGTATCGGCTTCTTCGCTGCTGTATTCTGTACCGAAGAAGGTGTTGATGTCTTCGATTTCGGTAGCGGCGTGAATGCGCCAGCGTTCGGAAGAAACGGCGTGGATATTGTCGGCGCTGTCGTCTTCGTCAAATTCGTCTTCGATTTCACCGACGATTTGCTCGATGATGTCTTCAAAGGTGACCAGGCCGGATGTACCGCCGTATTCGTCGATAACAATCGCCATGTGGTTGCGCTGTTCTCGGAACTCTTTTAAAAGGGAGGCCAGTGATTTGCCTTCGGGGACGAAAACGGCAGAGCGCAAGACGGATTTCAGGTGGAACTGCTCGGGGTTAAACATATATTTGAGCAGGTCTTTGGCGTGCAAAATGCCCAAAACTTCGTCTTTGTCTTCGCCGATGACGGGGAAACGCGAATGGGCGGTTTCGATGACGTAGGCCGTGATGCGCTCGATGCTGTCGTTTTCTTTCAATACGTTCATGCGGCTGCGCGTAATCATGGCATCGCGCACTTCCAGCTCGGCAAAGTCCAATACTTTTTCCAGCCGGGTCAGTGTGTCGGCATCAAAAACTTCCTGCTCGTGCGCTTGGCGCAGCAGGGTCAATACGTCTTCGGCGGAATCGGGCTCGCCGGCAAGTCGGGAGATTAGGCGTTCGAAAAACTTGGGTTTCGACTGCGTACCGTCCATTTTAATATTCGTCCTCTTGGTAGGGGTTGGGGAAGCCTGCCGCCAGCATCAGGCGGATTTCTTCGGCTTCCATTATTTCGGCTTCATCGTCTTCGATGTGGTCGTAGCCCATCAGGTGTAAAGTACCGTGTATGGTCAGGTGGGCAAAATGCTGCTCGGGTGTTTTGCCTTGTTCGGCGGCTTCTTTTAAAACCACTTGCGGGCAAATTACTAAATCGCCATACAGGCCGTCTGAAAACTGGTCGGGCAGGATTTCACCTTCGTTGAGCGCAAAACTCAATACATTGGTGGCGTAATCTTTGCCGCGGTAGTCGCGGTTGTAGGCGCGGGCTTCTTCTTCGTCCAGAAGAATCAGGCTGATGTCAGCGTGGCGGTATTCGTTTTTCAAAGCAGACCACGCCCAGCGGTAGAAGTCGCGTTCGCTCGGAAGGTCGGCGGCGGAAGAAGCGTTTTCAAAGTTCAGATGAAAACGTTGCCGCTGTAAGGATAAAAAAGGATATTGTTTGGCGCGTTTCATGTTGTCCAGAAAATTTGGTTTTTAGGCGTAAATATAACATATTCACCCCCATGCCGTCTGAAAAACCGCCCAAAATATGATAGACTTCATGCCGTTTTCCATCTTTCAGGCAACCATTATGAACCCGAAAAAACTCGTTATCGCCAGTCGCGAAAGCCTGCTTGCCATGTGGCAGGCAAAACACATCCAAGGCCGTCTGAAAGCCCTGTATCCCGATTGCGAAGTCGAGATTTTGGGCATGACCACGCGCGGCGACCAGATTTTGGACAGAACTTTGTCAAAAGTCGGCGGTAAAGGCTTGTTTGTCAAAGAGTTGGAACAGGCTTTGTATGACGGTCGAGCCGACTTGGCCGTGCATTCGATTAAAGACGTACCGATGGATTTGCCTGAAGGTTTCGCGCTTGCGGCCATCGGCGAACGCGCCAATCCGTTTGACGCGTTTGTGTCCAACCAATACGCGCGTTTGGAAGAAATGCCCAAAGGTGCCATCGTCGGCACATCCAGCCTGCGCCGCGAAGCCCAGTTGCGCGCGCGCTATCCGCATTTGGTCATCAAACCTTTGCGCGGCAATGTGCAAACCCGTTTGTCCAAACTCGATAACGGTGAATATGACGCGATTATTTTGGCTGCCGCCGGTTTGCAGCGTCTGGAATTGGACGAACGCATCCGCATGATTTTGTCGGAATCCGACAGCCTGCCTGCCGCCGGACAAGGCGCATTGGGTATCGAAATTGCAGCGCATCGCGAAGATTTGTACGAAATCTTAAAGCCTTTGAACCACGATACCACACACGCCTGCGTTACGGCCGAACGCGCTTTGGCGCGCGCTTTGGGCGGAAGCTGCCAAGTGCCGCTGGCCGCATATTGTACTGAAGAAAACGGCTTGCTGACCTTGCGCGGCTTGGTCGGCCATCCTGACGGTTCGGTTATTTTGCAGGCGGACGCGCAAGCCCCAGCCGAATACGCCGATGCCTTGGGTCGTGCAGTCGCCAAAAAACTGGCGGATGATGGTGCGAAAGAATTGATTGCCGCCGTATTGCAAGAACAGGCTTAAAACAACATAGATCATTTAAAAGGCCGTCTGAAACTTTCAGACGGCCTTTATTTTGTTGATGCTTAAGGATTCATAATCCGCGCAACCAAAGCTTTTTCTTTGCCCTGCATGTTAGGGATTTTGACCTGAATGCCGTTGCCTGGGGCAACATCGACAGGCTGGCCTTTGCGGGTCATTTGTTCCAATTTGATGGTTTGGTTGCCGCTCGGGTGGATGATTTCGAGTGAATCGCCGATGGCAAAGCGGTTTTTGACTTCGATGGTTGCCCAGCCGTTTCCATCGATTTCGGTAACGTGGCCGACATATTGGCTTTGTTTGGCGATGGAGTGGCCGGTCAGGTAGTTTTGGTAATCCTGAGTTTGGTGGCGCTCGAGGAAGCCGCTGGTGTAGCCACGGTTGGCAAGGCCTTCGAGTTCGCTCAACAGGCTGTAATCAAACGGACGGCCTGCAACGGCATCGTCAATCGCTTTGCGGTAGGACTGGGCCACGCGTGCAACATAATAAAGCGACTTGGTGCGGCCTTCGACTTTGAGGCTGTCCACGCCGATTTTGGCCAGTTTTTCAACCACTTCGATGCCGCGAAGGTCTTTGGAGTTCATGATGTAGGTGCCGTGTTCGTCTTCCATAATCGGCATCATTTCGCCCGGGCGGTTGGACTCTTCAATCAGGAAAACTTTGTCGGCGTAGGGGTGGCGTTTTTGACCATTGATGCCTTCAAAGTTTTGGTTGGCTTCTTCTTGGGCTTTTTCAAAATTGAAACCTTGCAGAAGTTGGGCGTCGCCCGCATCGCTTTCAGTGGCGTTGTGAACTTTGTAGTCCCAACGGCAGGAGTTGGTGCAGGTGCCTTGATTGGGGTCGCGGTGGTTGAAATAGCCGGAGAGCAGGCAACGGCCTGAGTAGGCGATGCACAATGCGCCGTGAATAAAGACTTCGAGTTCGATATCCGGACATTCTTGGCGGATTTCGGCGATTTCTTCCATGCTCAATTCGCGCGACAGAATAATGCGTTCGACACCAATGTTTTGCCAGAATTTTACGCCCCAGTAGTTGGTGGTGTTTGCCTGAACGGATAGGTGAATCGGCATCTCTGGCCATTTTTCGCGCACGGTCATGATCAAACCTGGATCCGCCATAATCAGCGCGTCGGGTTTCATGGCAATCAAGGGCTCCATATCGGAAACAAAGGTTTTGAGTTTGGAGTTGTGCGGCAGCGTATTGACGGTCAGGAAGAATTTTTTGTTGCGCTCGTGCGCTTCTTTAATGCCTTGCTCGAGGACGTCGAGTTTGGCAAATTCGTTGTTGCGGGCGCGCAGGGAGTAACGCGGGCTGCCGGCGTAAACGGCGTCTGCGCCGTAGTCGTAGGCGGCGCGCATACGTTCGAGGCCGCCTGCAGGCAATAAGAGTTCGGGTGCTTTCATGTTTTATGCTTTTTAAAATGTTTTCAGACGGCCTTTAAGGGAAGAGGGAAGGCCGTCTGAAAGATGTTTGAAGAATGGGCGGATTATCCGCTGTTTTTGTGTTTCGGTCAATTTTGTGTCGGGTTTGCGCTTTGTTTTTTATACGGAAAATGTCTAATATGATGAAAGGTGAAAAGGGGCTGCAATTCATTGGAAATGTAAAAAAAGCAGGGTTGGGCGGAATAATTTAACAAAAAACCGTTCAAGCAATGTATTTTCTTGTAAAATATTAAGCTTCATTTTAAAAAATATTCGGATTAGTTACCGATTTTGACCGACGGAAGGTTTATGGATTTTCGTTTTGACATTATTTATGAATACCGCTGGATGTTTTTATACGGCGTGTTGACAACGCTGGGACTGACGGTGGTTGCAACGGCAGGTGGCTCGGTTTTGGGTTTGCTGCTGGCATTGGCGCGTTTGATCAATCCGGAAAAAGCTGGTGCACCGATGCGAGCCTTGGCTTGGGTGTTGCGTAAGATTTCTTTTTGGTATGTTACGCTGTTTCGCGGTACGCCATTGTTTGTACAAATTGTGATTTGGGCTTATGTTTGGTTCCCATTTTTTGTTCATCCTGCCGACGGTGTATTGATTAGCGGCGAAGCAGCCATTGATTTGCGCCGTTCTTATGGTGCGTTGATTGCCGGTTCTTTGGCGTTGATTGCGAACTCGGGTGCGTATATTTGTGAGATTTTCCGTGCCGGTATCCAGTCGATTGATAAGGGCCAAATGGAAGCTGCGCGTTCTTTGGGTCTGACCTATACTCAGGCGATGCGTTATGTGATTTTGCCGCAAGCTTTGCGCCGTATGTTGCCGCCATTGGCCAGTGAATTTATTACTTTGTTGAAAGACAGCTCATTATTGTCCGTCATCGGCGTGGCTGAGTTGGCTTATGTACAAAGCACGATTACCGGCCGCTATTCTGTCTATGAAGAACCGCTTTATACAATCGCGCTGATTTATTTGGTGCTGACAAGCTTTTTGGGCTGGGTATTCCTGCGATTGGAAAGCCGTTACAATCCGCAACACCGCTAATCGGTTTGAATAAAAAAAGGAAGACTTTTCAAGTCTTCCTTTTTTTATTTGCCGTCAATGTTTCAGACGGCCTTGAATCAGAATGCTTCGCCGACTTTGACACCGCCTGCGATGTCTTTAGGCGTTGCCAGTTTGACGGTTGCCTGTTGGGCGGCTTGAAATTCTTCGGTTGCCATGATGTCGGCAGCTTCTTGTACGGTTAACGTGTTGGCCATGTATTGCCAACGTGCTGCCAAATCGGCGTTTGCCGGTGCGTGGAAACCGTCTCGCAATTCATCTACCAAATCGGGACGGTTGCACACCAGTACAATATCGCAGCCTGCTTCAAAAGAAAGGCGGGCGCGTTCTTTAATACCGCCGACACCGCATGCGCCTTCCATGGTCAGGTCGTCTGAAAAGATAACGCCGTTAAATCCGATTTCTTGGCGCAGGATTTGTTTCAGCCATTTTTCGGAGAAACCGGCAGGTTGGCTGTCGGTTTGCGGGTACACGACGTGGGCAGGCATGACTGCGGCCATGCCTGCCTGGCTCAATGCTCGGAAGGGGATAAGGTCTGCGGCTTCTAGCGCTTCGCGGCTGCGTTCGTCGCAAGGCAGGACGTGATGGCTGTCGCCTTCGACAAAGCCGTGGCCGGGGAAGTGTTTGCCGCAAGATTTCATGCCGCCTTTGTTCAGGCCTTTTTGCAGGGCAAGGGCAAGCTGGGTCACGATGTTGGCGTCGCGGTGGAAACTGCGGTTACCGATGACGGCGCATTGACCCCAGTCCAAATCCAAAACAGGCGTAAAGGATAGGTCGATACCGCAGGCGGAGAGTTCGGTTGCTAAAACCCAGCCGACTTGTTCTGCTTGGGCGCAGGCGGCTTCTTGGCCTTCGTTATCCCAAATTTCGCCCAATACGTTCATGGCCGGCAGGCGGGTGAAGCCGTCAATAAAACGTTGAACCCGTCCGCCTTCGTGGTCGACGGCGATGATAAGTTCAGGTGTACGGACGGCTTTGATTTCTTGAACCAAAGCTTTGAGCTGGGAAACGTTTTCAAAGTTGCGGCGGAACAAAATAACGCCACCGACGGCAGGGTCGAGCAGGCGTTGTTTTTCTTCTTCGGTCAGATGATAGGCAGCGACGTCGGCCATGACTGGGCCGCGTGGAAGATGAGGCGTATTCATTGTTTTGTCCTGAATAATGTATATATTGGATAATCGTTATGTTCAGACGGCCTGAGAGTGTAGGAATATCTCAGGCCGTCTGAATATTGGTTTTGAATTAGGCAGTTGCTTTTTTCTTGTCTTTTAAGATCAGAATCAACACAACCATCACGATGCCGGTTACCACAAAACCTAAAGGCGCAGAGCCGGTCATGCCCAGTACGAGGTAGCCTGAGGCGGCAGACGCGGCTACGGTCAGCGCGTAAGGGAATTGCGAGGTAACGTGGTCGATGTGGTTACAGTGTGCGCCGGTAGAAGAGAGGATGGTGGTGTCGGAAATCGGTGAGCAGTGGTCGCCAAATACGGCTCCGGCCATTACGGCAGACATGCAAGGGATAATCAGCGAAGGTTCTACTTTGACGGCCATGGCGGCGGCAATCGGCAACATGATGCCGAATGTACCCCAGCTTGTGCCGGTAGCGAAGGCCATCACGCCTGCGAGCATAAACAAAATCACGGGCAGGAAGCCTGCGTGGATATTGCCTGCCACTAAAGTGGAGAGGTATTCGCCGGTGTGCATCTCACTGACAACGGTGCTGATGATCCATGCCAAAATCAAGATGATAATGGCGCCGCGCATAGAGATGATGCCTTGCCAAATGGCTTTAGGATAATCACTGGTTTTGATGGTGCCGATGGTGCAGAGGATGACGGCCAATACGCCGCAAGTACCGCCGAACACGAGGGAAGTGTTTACATCGGTATTTTCAAACGCGCTGAGCAAAGAGAAGGTTTCAGAAGCTTGCGCGCCAGTGTAGATCATGGCGGAAACCGTTGCGGCGATCAGTACCAAAACCGGCACAATCAGAGCGAATACGCGGCCGTTGGGATGGCCTGTTTCAACGGTTTCATCATGAATTTCATTCAAAGCGGCGCGTTCCAAACGAGCCATAGAGCCGATGTCGAAGGAGAACCAAGCCACGACAAACACCATAATCAATGCGAAGACGGCGTAGTAATTCATCAGGCTCATGGCCACGAATGCGCCCATCGGTGTGTAGTCTGTGATGTTGTAAGTCACCAAAAGGCCTGCCAAAGTAGCGATAATTGATGCGCCCCAGCTGGATACCGGCATCAAAACGCACATCGGTGCAGCAGTGGAGTCAAGGATATAAGCCAGTTTGGCGCGGGAAACTTTGAATTTGTCGGTTACAGGGCGGGCAATCGCACCGACGGCAAGGCTGTGGAAATAGTCGTCAATAAAGGTAACGAATACCAAACAGGCAGTCAGCAGCTTCGCACCGCGACGGCCTTTGATGTGCTGTTTTGCCCAATCGGCAAATGCTTGGTTGCTGCCGGAATGCGTCAGCAGGGAAGTGAAAATCCCTAAAAGCACTAAAAAGAGCAGGATTTTGGGTTTGCCCAAAGACCAATCGCCATCCGCCCAAGTCAGGCTGACCGCCATGTCTTTTAAGTGAACCAAAGCATCAAGTGGATTACCGCCTACCAGCAGGAATGAGCCGACGATAATGCCGACACCCAGGGACAGCAATACACGGCGCGTGGCAATGGCCAGGGCGAGCGCAATGGCTGCTGGGACGATGGATAAAATAGAATTTGAATAATTAATAAGTTGCATAATTATATTGTATATAAGCGGTGAAATATTTTCAGACGGCCTAAACTGGAAGACGGATAACAAAATACCCACCGCCTCTGACAGGTGGGTATTTTATCATCTAACACATCATCATGCCGTCTGAAAAATCGGACTACTGCAGATTTAGCGCGAGGAACAAAGTATTGCCTTCGCGTTGTACCAAAAGCGGTACGTTTTTGCCTGAGCTTTCCAATGCGCTACGGAAAGTGGATTCGTCATTGACGCTGATTTGGCTGACGGCAATGATTTCGTCGCCGCGTTTTAGGCCGGCACGTTCGGCCGCACCGCTAACGCGCAGAACGATTAAGCGTTGTTTACCGTCTGCGTTTTCAACCTGCAGGGTAACGCCTGCGTTTTCAACGGTAAATCCGTCATGGCCGCTTTCGTGTTGCGGGTGTTCGGCTTCTTTTGCAGAAGTTTCCGTTTGTTCGGCTGCGCTGCCAAGTTTGACTTTGACATCGGTTTGTTTGCCGCCGCGCCAAATGCTCAAAGTCACTTCTTTACCCGGCATCATCGAGCCGACCATGACCGGCAAATCGCTGGAGGCGCGGACTTCTTCGCCGTTAACTTTGCGTACGATGTCGCCAACCTGCAAACCGGCTTGTTGTGCTGCGCTGTTCGGCATGATTTTGGCAATCAGTGCACCACTTGCTTTGTCCAAACCGAAAGATTTGGCCAAATCATAAGAAACTTCTTGAATAACCACGCCTAATTGACCGCGTTGGACTTTGCCGTTGGCTTTTAATTGATCAGCCACATTCATGGCAACATCAATCGGAATAGCAAACGAAATGCCCATGAAACCGCCGCTGCGGCTGTAAATTTGCGAGTTGATGCCGACTACTTGGCCGCGGAGGTTGAATAGCGGGCCGCCTGAGTTGCCGGGATTGATGGCAACATCGGTTTGGATGAACGGCGTGTAGTTTTCATTCGGCAGGCTGCGGCCTTTGGCGGAGACGATGCCGGAGGTTACACTGTTGTCAAAGCCGAAAGGCGCACCAATGGCGGCTACCCATTCGCCCGGTTTCAAATCTTTCGGATTGCCGATTTTGACAACCGGCAAGTCTTCTTGCGGCTCAATTTTTAAGAGGGCAACGTCGGATTGGGCGTCTGAGCCGACCAGTTTGGCCGTGTATTCGCGTTTGTCGTTGAGTAGGACTTTGATGTTGCCCATGCCGGCAACCACGTGGGTATTGGTCAGGATATAGCCGTCTTTGCTGATGATGAAGCCGGAGCCGAAATTCAAATCGTCGCTTTCGGTATCTTCTTGCGGCATGTCGGGCATATTGGGAACGAGGCGTTTGAAGAACTCGTAAAACGGATCGTTGTCGGGGAATTGGCTCAGATCCATGCTGTGGTCGTCATCCGGTGTCGCAGAGCGTTTTGCCGGTGTCGCTTGAATATTGACGACGGCCTGTCCTTCGTTTTGCACCAGTTGGGCGAAGTCGGGCAACAACATGCCGACTTTTCCGTCATCGGTATTGGTTTCTATGCGTTGAACGAGTTCTTTGTTTTCGTCTTTGCCGAAAAAGGTGCTGACTTTGTCGCAACCTGAAAGAAGGGAAGCTGAGAGGACAGCGAGGGCCAGATATGTGTTTGTTTTAATATGCACGAAAGTTCCTTTTGCCGGTGCCTATCGTATTGTCGGCATACGTTTGAATCGGCAGGCAGTTTTATTGTTTGAATGCTGTTTAAATGTATAAGGTAGGATTTTTACACTTTAACGGTTTTTTTTCAAGCATTTCATTTTAAATGAAAAAATGATAATTGGGATTTTATTGTTTTAAGGCCGTCTGAAAACTTTGGAATATGACCTGTCGGTCGGTTCGCTTTTTCAGACGGCCTTTAAATTGTGGTCAGTCGTGTTGGTCCAAATGGTAGATCTGCGCCACGGCATCGATTAATTCGCTGTTGTCCGAGCCCGCTTTATTGAGCGTGCGTGTCGGAGAGTGGAGCAGTTTGTTGGTCAACTGGATGGAGAGGCGTTCGAGGACATCCTCGGCGGATACGCCTTTTGCCAGTTGCTTCATGGCATTTTCCAATACTTGGCGGCGCGCACGTTCGCCTTCGTCGCGCAAGGCGCGGATAAGCGGAACGCTTTGGCGGTTTTTCTGTTGGCGGATAAATTCGCTAACCTTTTCTTCCACCATGCTTTCAGCCGCCTCCGCTGCCTTTTTGCGTGCGTCTTTACCACTTTGGACAATATCCATCATGTCGTCCACGGTATAGAGATATGCATCTTCCAATTCGCCGACTTCGGCTTCAATGTCGCGCGGAACGGCCAAATCCAGCAGGAAAACGGGCATGTTGTGGCGTTTTTTCAATGCGCGCTCGACCATGCCTTTGCCGACGAGGGGGAGTTGGCTGGCAGTGGAAGAAACAACTACGTCGTAATCGTGAAGAATATCGGGTAATTCGTTCAGCAGGCAGGCTTCGGCGTTGACACCGAGTTTGTCGCACAATTCCTGCGCACGCTGGTGTGTGCGGTTGGCAACGGTAATGAGCTTGGGATTTTTGGCGGCAAAATAAGTGGCCACCAGCTCAATCATTTCGCCTGCGCCGATAAAGAGCACGTTCAGATCGGAAATGGAAGGGAAGATTTGCTCTGCCATTTTGACCGATGCAGAAGCCATGGATACGGAGTTTTCGCCGACGGCAGTGTCGGTACGCACTTCTTTGGCAACGGCAAAGGTTTTTTGAAACAGGGCGTTTAAGTGGGTGTTGATGCTTTCCTGTTCTTGCGCAACGCGTACGGCATCTTTGATTTGACCGAGAATTTGCGGTTCGCCCAAGACCATGGAGTCCAAACCGCAGGCGACGCGGAAGGCGTGGCGGACGGTTTCATTATTATCTAAGGTATAGAGGTAAGGGCGGATTTCTTCGGCAGGCAGGTTGTGATATTGCGCCAACCAGTCGATGATTTTTTCGGTTTCGCCGACGCAGTAAAGCTCGGTGCGGTTGCAGGTAGAAAGAATAACTGCTTCTTCCGCCGCCTCACTGCGCGCGAGGTTGGACACGGCATCCGGCAGATTTGCAGCTGCAAATGCCAGTTTTTCGCGTATGCTCAAGGGCGCAGTTTGGTGATTGAGTCCGACGACGGTAAGTTGCATGGTTATGGTATGACTGGGTAGTGTGTGTGGTGGGTATTATAGCTTAAGTGGGCTTTAAAATGAATGTGTTGGGGGAGAAGATACAATGAGGTTTGCCATCGAAAAGGCCGTCTGAAAAGATTCAGACGGCCTTTTTATCAAGAAAGGCTTAAACGGCTTCAGCTTCTTCTGCCAAGAAACCGCGCAATTTTTGCATGGCTTTGGCTTCGATTTGGCGGATGCGTTCGGCAGATACGCCGTATTCGGCAGCCAATTCGTGAAGGGTCAAACCGCCATCGTCTTGCAACCAGCGGCTTTCAACGATACGGCGGCTGCGGTCGTCCAGTTGCGCCAAGGCGTTTTGCAGACCATCGGTTTGCAGGGCGTAGTGGGCTTGTTTGGACAACTGACGGCTAGGCTCTGCATCGTGATCGGCCAACCAGTCGATAGGGGCGAAGTTGTCCTCGTCATCGTTGTTTTCTGCCATGATGCCGATGTCGTGACCGGTCATGCGTTGCTCCATTTCCAAGACTTCGGACAATTTGACGCCCAAATCGTCGGCGATTTCTTGCGCTTCTTTTGGAGACAAGGCATTCAGGTTTTTACGCATGCTGCGCAGATTGAAGAACAGTTTGCGTTGCGGTTTGGTTGTGGCAACGCGGACCAAACGCCAGTTGCGCAAAATGAATTCGTGAATTTCGGCTTTAATCCAATGCACGGCAAACGAAAACAGGCGTGCGCCGCGGCTTGGTTCGTAGCGTTTGACGGCTTTCATCAGGCCGATATTGCCTTCTTGAATCAGGTCGGCTTGGTTGAGGCCGTAGCCGTCGTAGCCGCGTGCAATGGATACGACGACGCGAAGATGAGACAGAATAAGTTGTTTGGCGGCATTGAGGTCGCCTTTTTGTTGACGTTCGGCCAGTTGCGTTTCTTCTTCGGCAGTCAGCATGGGAATGCTGTTGACTGTATGAATGTATTGCTCGAGGCTACCGTTGCCGCTGTGGATAACGGGTAATGCAAAAGCTTTATTCATAAAAGGATGCTCTCCTTGATTAGGCCGTCTGAAAACGGCTTTTTGTTTATTGTGTGACAAGCAGTATAACACTGCCTGTGGTTTGTTTTGTTATGGGTTGGATTTTTTCTGTAAATTAAACGATGGATTCAATAGTTTTTGCTGCTTAAATTGCAGGGGTTGATTGTCTTTGAAAATTTGAGTGATTTGCTAGGTTTTGGGTAAGTATATTACAAACATTTCTGTATGTAAATAGTTATATCAATAAAAAAGACCTTGTTAAACAAGGTCTTAAAATTTTTTATTCTAGTTTCTTCCGGCCAATCAGGATAAGGAATACGCCGATAACGGCCAAAATGCTGATGAGCCATGTTGAGCCGCCTGCCTTCATATAAGGAGTTTCACCGATATAGCCTTTGACGTGGCCTTCGAGGACGGTTTCTGTATCCGGTTGGGCTTCGGCAACAATCGTACCTTTAGGGGAAATAATGGCGGTCGCGCCGGTATTGGTGGCGCGAACCATGTAGCGACCCAGTTCCATTGCACGCGCTTGGGACTGTTGAAGCTGCTGATACATGGCATTGGATTTGCCGTACCACGCCATATTGCTGATGTTGGCGAGCAGGGTGGAGCGTTTCGCCGTTGCAATGAGTTCATCGCCGAAACCGTCTTCATAGCAGATATTGAAGGCGACTTTTTGATCTTTCATCACCAAAGGCGCTTGGTTGTCGCCACCTTTTTGAAAGTCGGCCAAAGGCATATCCATCATTTTATAGAGGCGCTCGGTAATGGCGGGCAAGGGCTTGTATTCGCCAAATGGAACGAGGTGGTTCTTGGCGTAGTAGGGGATGACATCGGAAGTGCTGTTGTGATAGTCGCTCAAATTGATGACTGCATTTTCGTAGCCGTTGCCGTCGGACGTATATTGGCTGATGCCGATGGCCAACGCGCTGCCGTTGCTTTGCGCCTGTTCGGCGAATTGTTCCAAGATGCCTTCGGGCAGGTCTTGGCGCATCAGCGGCAGGGCGGTTTCAGGCAGGATGACGATGTCGGCACTGGTTTTGCTGATTTGTTCGTAGTATTTCTGAATGGTTGGAATGATTTGTTCTTCCTTCCATTTCAGATTTTGCTCGATGTTGCCTTGAATCAGGGCAACCGTGCTGGTGCTGCCGTCCGGGCGGGTGTATTCGGTTTGTTGGGAAATGTAGCCGACGGAGCAGAGCGCAACGATAAGGAATAAGGGCAGCAGGCGGTGTTTCAAACGGCCGTGGTTGTCAATCAGCAACACCAGCCATGCGCTGAGGAAAGCGGTTGCCAGCGTGACCATGTGAATGCCGCCCAAAGGCGCGAAACCTGCCAACGGGCTGTCTTTAATGATTTGGGAATAGCCGATTGCGCCCCAGCCGAATCCGGTCAGGAAACGTTCGCGGGCAAATTCTGCCAGCGTCCATAAAATCGGCAGCAGGAGGCCGGTTTTGGCCCAGCGCGACAGGTTGCATTTTCTCCACACCCAAAAACAGATGGCCGGATAAAGCGCAAGAAACGCCGGCAGCAGGAAGGTGAGGGGGATGGCGTATGAATCCGGCAAACCTGAAACATCATGCAAGGCAGTGTGTATCCAATAAAACTGCGCCGTATAACCGATTAATCCGAACAAATAGGCAGTCATGACGGCAAAGCGCGGACGCAATTCAATCAGGCGTATCAGCGCGCCAAACAATAGCGGCATCAGCCAGAAATGATAATAGGGGGCGAAAGTGAACGGCGTCGCGGCAGCAATCAAGATGACCAGCGGCCAGTAAAGCAGCGGATGTTGCCAATATTGTTCGAGTTTACGGAAAATATTCATGCTTTAAATGGTATTGAGGCCGTCTGAAAAGTTTTCAGACGGCAGGGAAACAAAATCAGTCTTTTTGAAACAATTTCATTGCAGGCAGGACGATTGCGCAAGCTAAGGCACCGGCGGCTACTCCGACCACCAAGTTGGCGATATGTTCCATCATGCCGCTGCCCCAATGTTGCGCGTGGAGGAAATCGTGCAAAAAGCCAAGGTTGTGGGCGATCAGTCCGCCGCCGACCAAGAACATCGCCAGCGTGCCGACAATGCTCAAGCCGCGCATAAACCAAGGCATAAATGAAATCAAACCGCGTCCGATGCCTTGTACGGCGGCGCTTTTTTGGCGCATCAACATCATACCGAGGTCGTCAAGTTTGACGATGATGCCGACCAAACCATAGACCAATGCCGTCATGCCGACACCGATGGCGGCCATAACCAAAGAACGCGTCATCAGGTCATATTTTTCAACAACGCCCAGCGCGATAATGATGATTTCGGCTGAGAGGATGAAATCTGTACGGACCGCGCCTTTAACTTTTGTTTTTTCGTCTGTGACTTCAGGCTCGGTATCGTGTCCGTCTTCGTGTTCATTACGGTGTAGAAATTTGTGCAACAGTTTTTCCACGCCTTCAAAACACAAATACACACCGCCTATCATCAGCAAGGGCGTAATCAGCGTAGGCAGGAAAGCGGAAAGCAACAGTGCAAGCGGCACCAGAATCAGCTTGTTGACCAGAGAGCCTTTTGCCACCGCCCAAATGATCGGCAATTCGCGCTCGGCGGATACGCCGGTTACCTGATTGGCGTTGAGCGCTAAATCGTCACCAACCACGCCGGCGGTTTTTTTGGCGGCGACTTTGGTCATCATTGCTACGTCGTCCAAAACGGCGGTAATGTCGTCCAAAAGCGTAAAGAGAGAGGCGAAGGCCATAATGTTGTCCGGATAAAATCAAATAAACGCGCGATTATATATGAAAATTCAGTTGCTTGAATGTTTTTCAGACGGCCGTTGACGGAAATTAACCAAAGGCCGTCTGAAAATGCTATTTCGGCGTATAACGTCCCGCCATAGCTTTATACACCATATTTTCGTATTTTAAGGCCTCATAGCGTTGGTTCAGCAGGTTTTGAGCCGAGCTGTATTCCGAATTCAAAGCCTCCAGCCAGTCTTTCAGTTCGTTTTTACCGTGTTGGTAGCGCACTTGATAGTAATGGCTGTTTTTCTTGTCCAACTGATAACGCTGTTCCTGATTGGCAAGGCCGGCCTGCGCGTTTTTGTAGGCAAGGTAGTTGGTGTTGACCTCGTTGAGCGCGGTAGTCAGGGCTTTTTCAAAATTCAGCTTGGCACTGTCCATCTCCGCTTGTACGGTTTTGTCTTTCCATTTCATGGTCTGCCAATTAAGGAAAGGCAGATTGATGGTGGCCGAGCCGCCCAACATAGGGATATTGAACGTGCTTTTTGCTTTGTCGGACGACGTACTCAAACTTGCGCCCAAAGTAATCGACGGATACCAACTGCGTTTTTGCGCGTTGACCGATTGTTGCGACGCTTGCAGGCGGTATTCGGCGGCGCGCAGGTCAGGGCGGTTGGCTAAAACGGTAATCGGTACGTCCAAGTTCACGCCTTTGACCGGCAACAGACGGAATTGTGCCGGATCGGCGGCCATGTTTTCAGACGGCCTTAAATTCAATAAATTACGCAAAACCTGTTTTTGCGTATCCAAATTGTTTTGCAAAGACAACAGGCTGTTTTCTGCGTTCAACAATGACTGTTTGGCTTGCGTCGGTTGGCTGGAGTCGGCCCGGCCGTAGCGGAACTTGGCATTCGCAATGCGGTTGATTTCCTGATATTGCTTCAGCGATTTTTGCGCCAACTCGATGGCTTCGTTCAGGTAGGCGATATTGAAATACGCATCGGCAACATTATTAATCAAAGTCAGGCGCGTGTTGGCCATGTCTTCATGCGTGGCTTGGTATTCCCATACCTGCGCATCGGCAGTGGCACTGAGTTTGCGCCACAAATCCAATTCGTAGCTCAAGCCAAGCTGGCTGCTGAAGGTATTGCCGTGGCTGCCGGTTTTCAGGTTTTTAGAAGCATTCGCGCCCAACGAGCCGCTGAACAAAGGTACCAAATCCGCACCCAAAATATTGGCTTGATACAAAGCTTTGTTGACGCTGATGGCCGCCTGTTTCAAATCGACGTTGTTCGCCAACGCCTGCTCCATCAGCGCATTAAGCTGCTGGCTTTGGTAGATTTCCCACCAGTTGCCGTTTACATCGTAGCGTTCGGCAGTTTCCGCCGCGCTCATGACTTGGCCGGTCGCTTCCAGCGTCAGATTCGGATTGGCTTTAGGTGCGGCGCACGCACTTAGGGCAAGGGCAACAGCCAATGATAAGGCAGCTTGGGAAAAAGGTTTCGTCTTCATAAAAAAACTTTCGGGTAACAGCATTTCAGACGGCCCTAAAATAATAGGCCGTCTGAAACATAATCAATCCTGAGCCAGCGCATCAATCGGGTTGAGCTTGGAAGCCTTGTTGGCAGGCATAAAGCCGAACGCGACACCGATGGCGGTGGAGCAGACAACTGCGCCGATGACGGAAGTCATGGAAATGCTCATCGGGAAGTTGGTGACAAAGTAGTTGAACACCAGGCTGATGCTTGCGGACAACAATACGCCTGACAGACCGCCGATGATACAGATTAAGACGGCCTCAATCAGGAACTGTTGCAAAATATTGTTGCGACGTGCGCCGATTGCCATGCGGACGCCAATTTCTTTGGTGCGCTCGGTAACGGAAACCAGCATGATGTTCATTACGCCGATGCCGCCGACCACCAAAGAGATGACCGCGATGGAAGAAATCAGCAGCGTCATGGTACCGGTCGTGCTTTCAACCATTTCTTTGATGCTGTCGCTGTTGTTCATAAAGAAGTCTTCTGTACCGTGGCGTGCTTTCAGCAGCTCGGTCAGGCTTTTCTCGGCAACTTGCGTGTTGGCATCGTCTTTGATTTTGACAACGATGGAGTTGGTATGGCTCTCACCGGTAATTTGGTGCATGACCGTTGTATAAGGCGACCAAAGCATCAGCGAGTCGGAATTGCCGAATGAGTTGTCATCCTTTTTCATAATGCCGATGACGGTTAGCGGACGTTTTTTGAAAAGGATGGTTTTGCCTAAAGGATTGACGCCTTCGCCGAAGAGTTTGGTTTTGGTGTTTTGGTCGATGATGACGACTTGTGCATCGGTTTTTACATCGTCATCATCAAACAGACGGCCTTCTTCCAATTTTAAACCGCGCACGTCGAAATATTGTTCGCCTACGCCGTAAAGCGAGGCAGTCAGGTCGGTGTTGCGGTAGGTCAAGGTGCCGCTGGAGTTGGTTTGAGGGGTGGCAGAGGCGACGTAGCTTTGTTGGCTGATGGCTTTTGCGTCATTAATCGTCAGTGTCTTGATCCGTCCGCTTCTACGGTCGCCAAAACCACGGCCGGGGAAGATACTGATGGTGTTTGTGCCCATCGAGTTGATGTCTTCCAAGATTTTTTGTTGCGAGCCATTACCTAAGGCTACTACCGATACCACCGAAGCGATACCGATGATAATCCCCAGCATGGTCAGCAGCGAACGCATTTTATGCGCCATAATCGCCTGCACAGACATTTTGAATGCTTCCATAAATTGATCGTAATAAAACGACCAGGAAGCTTTTTCTTTAATCCTCTCCACTTTGCTTGGCGGAATATCCGGATTTTTAGACGTGTCGGAAATAATCTGACCGTCGCGGATTTCGATGACGCGGTTTGCGTTTGCCGCAATGCCCGGATCGTGGGTAACCATAATCACGGTATGCCCGTCTTCGTGCAGCTTATGGATGATTTCCATCACGTTTTTACCGCTGGCGGTATCTAATGCGCCGGTCGGTTCGTCGGCAAAGATGATTTCGCCGCCGTTCATCAACGCGCGGGCAATCGAAACGCGCTGTTGCTGACCGCCGGAAAGTTCGCTGGGTTTGTTGCCTTCTTTATTTTGCAAACCTAAATCGCCCAACAGTTTTTCCGCACGTTCCGCGCGCTCTTTGCTGTCCATGCCCATATACACGGCAGGCAGGGCGACGTTGTCCCGGGCGGTCAGCGAGCTTAACAGGTTGTAACGCTGGAAAATAAAGCCGAAACGCTCACGGCGCAAAGCCGCCAGCTCATCCGGCTGCATTTGCGATGTTTCGATGCCGTCGATTTGATAAGAGCCGGAGGTGGCGGTATCCAGACAGCCCAAGATATTCATCAGCGTCGATTTGCCTGAGCCGGACTGGCCGATAATCGCCACAAAGTCGCCTTTCTCAATAGAAAGGCTGACATCTTTCAATACATGCACACGGTTTTCACCGCTACCGAAAAAACGGTTGATATTCTTACATTCGATTAAACTCATAATCTTTCCGGGCGAAAAATAGAAATACAGGAACTAAGGCCGTCTGAAACACAGCCAAATCTTTCAGACGGCCTTAATCAATCAGCGAGGAGGGCCACCACCCATCATCGCGCGTTCACTGCTCTTATTCTTTTCATCTGCGCTCATTTCAGAAACGATCACTTTTTCGCCTTCTTTCAAGCCGCTTTTGATTTCGGTATTCATGCTGTCTTTCAAACCGACGGTCACTTCGCGTTCTACCGTTTTATTGTCTGCGCCCAAAATGCTAACATAGGATTTGCCGTTATGTTTTTTCACGGTCAGCGTCGGTACCAGTAAAACATTCTTCACGCCGTTGATTTCGATCGTGTTTTGAGTGGTCATACCGATAGAAAGTTTGCCTTCGGGATTCGGTACAAGTGCGCGAGCATAGTAGTAAATCGCATTGGAAGTCGTGTCCGTGCTGCTGGTGTAGTTGCCCAAAGACATGGTGGTCAGGCCGGGGTCGACACTGTCTAATTTCGCTTTAATCGGGGTGTCCGGCTCGGACAAAATGGTGAACGAAATATCCTGACCGGCTTTGACTTTCGTGATGTCGCCCTCTGCAATCTGCATTTTGTTTAACATGGTTTCCAGATTGGCCAGCTGGATAATGGTCGGCGTAGATTGCGCTGCATTGACGGATTGGCCTTCTTCAACAGGAATGGCGACCACGGTGCCGTCCATGGTGGCGGTAATCCGCGTGTGGCCCAGTTCGGATTCGGCTGTATTAATTGAGATTTTTGATTGTTTGATGGAGGCCTTCAGTTCGGCGACATTCGCTTTGGCTGCGGCTAAAGAGTCTTGTGCAGATTCCAAGTTTTCCTTGGAAGTTGCCTGTTCTTTCCATAAGGCAAGTTCGCGTTTATATTTTTTCTCCGCACTGGAAAGCGTGATTTCAGCAGAAACCAATTTTGCCTGATAGGTTTCCAGTTTGGATTTTTCGGTATTTAAGGTATTGATCTGATTGGTTGAGTCGATTTCCGCAATCAGATCGCCTTTTTTCACTTGTTGGCCCAGTTTCACATACAGTTTTTTAATCTGACCTGAAGCTTCCGCGCCTACGGATACCAAATTGGAAGGTGAGATTTCGCCGGTTGCCGATACGGTTTGACGGATATCGCCGCGTTTGACTACTTCAGTAATAAAAGAAGACTGAGGCTCAGGCTTCATCAAAGACCAGCCGCCGAAAGCCGCTGCTACTACAACAGCCGTACCGGCCGCCCACTTGAAAACTTTAGACATATAAAAGGAACCAATTCAATAAAATAACGTTGCAGACAAGCAATAAATGTATGTTGGAGACAAAAAACAACTGGATTTTACTGTAAAGACCAAGGTCAACCAAGAGAGGGACGGCTCAAATTGAAGTTTAACTTGTTGAAATAAAAAATAAAGGGCAGTAAACATTTTTCAGAACTTGCACCTCATTTACATAAATTCCCAAACTCCCTCCGAATCTGAACATTTAAGCCGCAAGAAAACGACTATAATATTCATGTCTTATTCTAATTATTTACGACATAAATACAATGAAACATCAACAAGGCTTCACGCTTATCGAGCTGCTGATAGTTGTTTTGATTGCAGCCATTCTTGCTACCATTGCATATCCGTCTTATCAAAACTACATCCGCCAAACGCGTCTCGCATCCGTCCGCACACAGATGCTGCATAATGCCCAACAACTTGAACGCTACTATACTCAAAAAAGTACTTTTAAGGATTTTCCTGCCAAAAATTTGCAGCAAAATCAATATTTCGATATTAGTTTTTCCGAGGGTGCGGATCCTTCCGATTCAGGTTATATTTTGAAGGCTGTCCCCAATAAAGAAACCAATGCCGATGAAACTTGTACCGTTTTTTACAACGACAGCGGTATCATCTGGGCAAGCAGCGACAAGCAAAACTGTCCCGGTTATGAAATGCCAAAATCAGAATAAATCGAAGTATAAAAGGCCGTCTGAAATTCAGACGGCCTTTTTGATGGTTTGGCTGTATAAGCACATTGGCTTAAACAGGGGCAAAGATCGGTAATCCCAACCCGATATGAAGCTAATCTTAGCCTTTGCGGCGCGGTTCGTCAGGGCGGATACGGGAAGCCAGTTGGTCGAGGATGCCGTTGACGAATTTATGGCCGTCGGTGCCGCCGAAAGTTTTGGTAACTTCGATGGCTTCATTGATGATAACAGGGTATGGGGTTTCAGGAATAGTGCTCAGCTCATGGCAGGCAACCAGCAAAACGGCGCGTTCGATAGGGCTGAGGTCTTTTTCGTCGCGGTCGAGCAGGGGGCTGATTTTTTCCATGTATTCTTCGGCATGGGTTTGTGCGCCGAAAAACAGTTTGTTGAACAGCTCTTCATCCATATTGGATGTTTGGGACAGTTCGTGGATATTTTTAGCGATTTCAGGAGCGGCGGTTTTGTTGATGCCTGCTTGATAAATGGCTTGTACGGCAAGCTCGCGTGCGCGGCGGCGTGGGCTTTTCAT
The DNA here is from genome assembly GCF_051963015.1 of Neisseria sp. P0006.S004. Classification (NCBI taxonomy): domain Bacteria; kingdom Pseudomonadati; phylum Pseudomonadota; class Betaproteobacteria; order Neisseriales; family Neisseriaceae; genus Neisseria; species Neisseria sp. P0006.S004. The sequence goes on from NZ_JBQCUS010000004.1 coordinate 190,085, forward strand.
GGGTATTCCTTGTGAAGAGAGTGCCGATGGTTGTCGGCTGAATATTGAATGATTCAGACGGCCTCAATGTCATGATTGGGAGGCCGTCTGAAAATATGCGGTATTCAATACGGGGAGAAGCTTATTCTTCGTCGTCTTCGTATTGTTCTGACAAAAGATGGTTGACCAAGTTGGCACATTCTATGGCAACTTTGGCGGCATCGGAGGCTTTTTCTTCGATGCGTGCGACAGCCTGTTCGTCGTTTTCGGTTGTCAGGATGGCGTTGGCGATCGGGATGTTGTAGTCAAGGGCAACGCGGCTGACGCCTGCGCCGGACTCATTAGATACCAATTCAAAGTGGTAGGTTTCGCCGCGAATGACAACACCGATGGCAATCAGGGCATCGAATTGTTCGGATGAAGCGAGGTTCATCAGCGCGATAGGCACTTCAAGCGCGCCGGGAACAGTGGCAAGCGTGATGTTGTCTTCGGCTACGCCCAATTCTTTTAAGGTGCGGCAACAAACTTTGACCATTTCGCTGCCGATTTCGTTGGTGAAGCGGGCCTGAACGATGCCGATGCGCAAGTTGGTACCGTCGAGGCGGGGTTCGATAATGTTCATGATGATTCCTTCAATATTGGTGAAATAGGGATTCGGCTCGGTTTCAGACGGCCTGGTTATAGGGAAGGCCGTCTGAAACGAAATGGGGATGGATTATTCTTGCGGCTGCCAATCGGCAACGGCTTGGAACTCGCCGTCTTCGTTTAATTCCCACGCGCTGCCTTCTGCCTGAGTCAGCAGGGGCGCGATGTCGGGATTGTCTGCGGTAATGGCGGAGAGGCTGACAATGCTGAAATTGTCGGGATTGTCGGTGTATTCGTCGGTTTCGTCGCCGCTGAAAATACGCCAGCCGCTGTCGTTTTCAAATACGGGGGCTTCGCGGTAGAGGAAGCCGACGGGTTCGCCTTGTTCGGCGACGGTGTTGGTAACAATGCAGCGGTCGAGCGCTGCGGCCAATGCTTGGGCAAATTTGTTCATGGAGTTGGCAAAGAGATGATTTGGCATGATTTTACACGATTCGTCGCTTTTCCGCACGGATGTGTGCAGGGGCGGTTTGATGGTACAATGTCGGTCGAGTGCCGTCAGGTTTGAACATGACGGCTTTTGATTGTTTATCGGCTTGAGGGACGCGAGAAACAATGAGCCAAAATAAAAAAGTTGCCGGTGTAGCCTTTTTATTTTGTTTCACTGCGGATGAGGCGTATTTTCGGGCTGTTTTTTGAAAGTATGGAATGAAACCTGATTTGCTCAAACAGCAGGCGCATCGAGCGATTCAAAAGCGTCTGGGCTATGAGTTCCGCAATATGGAGCTGCTTCAGCAGGCTTTGACCCACCGCAGCTACAATGCCAAACACAATGAGCGTTTTGAATTTGTCGGCGATTCGATTTTGAACTATTCCGTGGCGCGGATGTTGTTTGACGCGTTTCCGAAATTGTCGGAAGGCGAGTTGTCGCGGATGCGCGCGGCTTTGGTAAATGAAGGCGTGTTGGCTGAAATCGCGTTGGAAATGAATGTCGGCGACGGTTTGTATTTGGGTGCCGGCGAGTTGAAGAGCGGCGGTTTCAGACGGCCTTCGATTTTGGCCGACGCGATGGAGGCGATGTTTGCAGCGGTCAGCTTTGACGCTGATTTTTCTGCGGCGGAAAAAGTGGTTCGCCATTTGTTTGCGGAACGCGTGAAACGTGCGGATTTGAATATCGGCAAAAAAGACAGTAAAACCGCTTTGCAGGAAGCCTTGCAGGCACGCCGCTTTGCCTTGCCGAAATACCGAATCGAAGAGCAGGCGGAGCAGACGGCTGATGCGATGTTTGTGATTTCCTGCGATTTGGGCGAACTCGGCTTTATCTGCAATGCACGCGGCAGCAGTCGGAAAGTGGCCGAGCAAAAAGCGGCATGTGAAGCCTTAGAGTGGTTGGAACAGAAGTTTCCTTTGAAAAAATCTAAAAAATAATGTTTCAGACGGCCTTTGAGAAAATGCAAAGGCCGTCTGAAACAATCAAGAAAGTCATATATAAATGGATATCGAAACCTTTTTACAAAACGAGTCGCAACACCCGACGGATTATCGTTGCGGCTTTGTGGCCATCGTGGGTCGTCCGAATGTCGGTAAATCCACGTTGATGAACCATTTAATTGGTCAGAAAATCAGTATTACCAGTAAAAAAGCACAAACTACGCGTAATCGTGTAACCGGTATTTACACCGACGACACGGCGCAATTTGTGTTTGTCGATACACCGGGTTTTCAAACCAATCACCGCAATGCCTTGAATGACCGTCTTAATCAAAACGTAACCGAAGCGTTGAGCGGTGTGGATGTGGTGGTTTTTGTGGTGGAAGCCATGCGCTTTACCGATGCCGACCGCGTGGTGTTGAAGCAGTTGCCTAAGCATACGCCTGTGGTATTGGTGGTCAATAAAATCGATAAAGACAAAGCCAAAGACAAATTTGCGCTTGAGGCGTTTATCAATGAAGTGCGCCAAGAGTTTGAATTTACTGCCAGCGAGGCAGTCAGCGCGAAACATGGCCTGCGTATTGCCAATCTGCTGGAACTGCTCAAGCCGTATCTGCCGGAAAGTATCCCGATGTATCCGGAAGATATGGTGACGGATAAATCCAGCCGATTCCTGGCGATGGAAATTGTGCGCGAAAAATTGTTCCGCTATTTGGGTGAAGAGTTGCCCTATGCGATGAATGTTGAAGTGGAGCAGTTTGAGGAAGAGGAAAGCGGACTGTTCCGCATTTATATCGCGGTGTTGGTCGATAAAGACAGCCAAAAGGCGATTTTGATTGGCAAGGGTGGGGAGAAATTGAAGAAAATTTCTACTGAAGCACGCCTTGATATGGAAAAATTGTTTGATACCAAAGTCTTTTTGAAGATTTGGGTGAAAGTAAAATCCGGTTGGGCAGACGATATTCGTTTTCTGCGTGAATTGGGATTGTGATTTAATGTGTTTGAACAAAGGCCGTCTGAAACATTTTCAGACGGCCTTTTGTTTTGTTTGATTAAGCCAATAATTCAGCCAGGCGTTTGACGATTTCATCTGCTGCTTGGCGTTTGGATGTTTCTGGAAATGAGGTTTCGGCAAGGTCATCAATAATGGTGATTTGATTGGTTGGCTTACCCATGGAAACGGAAACTTGGTTGGCCACCAGCATCGGTACGTTTTTGCGCAAACGTTTTGCCCGAGCAAATTCCAAGACCTGATGGCTTTCCGCAGCAAAGCCGACGCAGAATGGTGGAGAAGGCAGGGCGGCAACGGATGCGAGAATATCCGGATTTTCCGTCAGTTCGATAACCGGGGGCTGATTGCCGTTTTTCTTCAGTTTCTCGTTGCTGCTGTTTTTGACTTTATAGTCTGCAACGGCTGCAACGGAAATAAAGACATCTTGCTCATGGATATGGCGGTGAACTGCCTGATACATGGCTTCTGCGCTGACAGTCTGTTCGGAATGAGCCAAGCCTGCTGGCAGGGCCGTCTGAATTTGACCGTAAATCAGCGTGACTTTCGCTCCGGCAGCACGGCACGCACGCGCTAAAGCCATACCCATTTGTCCGCTGGAAATATTGGTAATGCCGCGGACAGGATCGATGGCTTCAAACGTTGCGCCGGCTGTAATCAGAACTTTTTTGCCGCTCAGTAGCTTGGGTGTCCATAAATCCTCTAGCAAATCTGCCAGATCGACCGCTTCGACCATTCTACCTGTACCTGTTTCGCCACAAGCCTGTTCGCCACTGTTTGGGTAAAACACGGTAATGCCGTCTGAAACCAGCTGTTCAATATTGCGCAGGTTGGCAGGGTTGTTCCACATTTCGACATTCATTGAAGGGGCAACGGCCAAAGGACATTTCCTGGCTGCTACCAAGTTGGTCAGTAGATTATCAGCCAATCCGTTGGCAATTTTGGCGATCGTATTGGCAGTGGCTGGTGCAATAAGAAATGCGTCAGCTTCACGCGTCAGATTGATGTGCGCCATGCCATTATTAGAAGCACCTGAATAGGTATCCGATAAAACAGGATTGCCGGTTAAAGCTTGGAAAGTCAGCGGGGAGATAAATTCTGTCGCAGAATCTGTCATTACCACTGATACAGAATGTCTTTGCTTTTTCAGCAGTCTGACCAGTTCGCAAGATTTATACGCCGCAATACCGCCGGTAATGCCGAGGAGAATGTGTTTGCTCATAAATAATGGGTTCATTAAATGAGAGATATAGGAATCAAATCAAATTAGATTTGTTCGATGTTGATTCTGGCTAGTTTTGCTTTAATCGCATTGCCATATCTCTTCGGCAAGAACGCTGAAACCGCTCCGTTTTTCACTTCAGTCACATAACTGCAGACCTTAAATTCAGGAACAACATTGAGCGAGTAGTCTGGATTGACCAAAGGCGAAGCACTGGAGTACAGCGTCCATCTTGCCAGACTGCCGTCTGCATAATCAGTCGTTGCGTTAAAGCTGGTGACTCCTTCGCTGAAAGCGATTTGATAATTAGGGTAGAACTCGCCGGGAATTTCGTGTGCATTACAGAAATCAAATAATCTGTCATGTGCAAACAGATTCTGACGGATATAGGCCCACAATTCTTTTTCTAGAAAATCTTGGTCGGCAAAATGTCTGGAAGGGTAGCCCTCATCGACAAAGTTCTGAATTCTTTCCTGCATATCTGGGACTGCACCTCCTTTAGCGCCCCACATACCTGCAAGAATCAAGGCAGTATGCGAGCCTGAGTCGCGAATAGTGTGGAATAGGGTGCCACTTTTTATCCATTCGGATACGGCCGCTGCATCACGATAACAAATAATAGAATCTGCATCACGGAAAATAACGTATTCAACCTCGGGATCATTGATGGCAAGAAAGCGCCACATCGTACCCGGCCAGTTGTCCAATGGAGCGCCAACCTTAATCACTTCTGCACCGTTATTTCTAAATCGTTGAATAGCTTCAGCTGATACAGAATCGTCGACATAAAAACGACATGTCCAACCGGGGAAAAGCACAGGCGCAAGCTGGGTATTTAATACGGCAGGCTCAATATATTTGGAATTATTGCCAAATAAAGAAAAGGAGATAATCCGTTTGCCGTTTTTTGGAGCTGGTGTTGGAATGATTTCATGTTCTAGGTCTGGGATGGCTTTATCTTTTAGAACCAAAGCCTGATGACCGTAAAACCCGGTTTTTTCCCAGTTATCTAGAGCGCCGTAAGCATGTGCAAGTAAATCCAAAGCAGGAATATAGGTGCTATCCAGCTCTAACGTTTTCATTTCAGCCTCAATGGCTTTTTCCCATTTCAATTGCTTCAGATAGGCATAAGCAACTTTATGATGATATTCGACAGATTGGGGATTGAGAAGGCAAAGAATCTCGGCACGTTTTAGCGCTTCCTCGTAATTTTCCTCTTCAATAAAAGAGTGATATGCTTGTTCAAATTTTTGTTGAATCTTTTCGTTACTCATAATAGGGACTATTCTAAATTTATGATTGTTTTATTGGAGAAAGTAGAGATTGTAAGAGTAGATGGGACTAAAGCGCCAGTAGTATAGAGATATAGAGTGTTTGAATGTGGCAATTAAGAGTGAAGCCGAAGGACTATTTATCTTCGGATATCTGTTTTATCTATCGAACGATAAAATTCAATAAATTTTAAATTATTTAAATACAGGTAGTTGTGAAAAAATTTTAATTTTTTTGAAGTTGGGTGTTGACTGGTTTTGTTTGGGGGCGTATAGTTCGGTTCTTCGCTGCTGACGCGGTGAAGAAAACGAAGCAGACAGTATAACACAGTTAGTTA